>NZ_JBGBYL010000010.1:0-332140 GCF_041260495.1 Paenibacillus sp. RC84 | reverse complement strand
AACCACGCGTACCCATCCCGAACACGACCGTTAAGCCTTCCAGCGCCGATGGTACTTGGACCGAAGGGTCCTGGGAGAGTAGGACGTTGCCAAGCGATATTCCCTGATAGCTCAGTTGGTAGAGCACTCGACTGTTAATCGAGTTGTCACAGGTTCGAGTCCTGTTCGGGGAGCCACGCTTCCATAGCTCAGTAGGTAGAGTGCTTCCATGGTAAGGAAGAGGTCACCGGTTCGAATCCGGTTGGAAGCTTATTAAGGCCCGTTGGTCAAGGGGTTAAGACACCTCCCTTTCACGGAGGTAACAGGGGTTCGAATCCCCTACGGGTCATTACTGGGCGGACGCTTAGCTCAGCTGGGAGAGCATCTGCCTTACAAGCAGAGGGTCGGCGGTTCGATCCCGTCAGCGTCCACCATCATGCCGTTGTAGCTCAATTGGTAGAGCAACTGACTTGTAATCAGTAGGTTGGGGGTTCAAGTCCTCTCGACGGCACCATGTTTTATTGGGGGTTAGCCAAGCGGTAAGGCAACGGACTTTGACTCCGTCATGCATAGGTTCAAATCCTATACCCCCAGCCATTTTTAGTACGAGCCATTAGCTCAGTTGGTAGAGCACCTGACTTTTAATCAGGGTGTCGAAGGTTCGAGTCCTTCATGGCTCACCATTTTTCCAACTTGCGCGTGTGGCGGAATTGGCAGACGCACTAGACTTAGGATCTAGCGTCTTTGACGTGGGGGTTCAAGTCCCTCCACGCGCATCAGTTTTATGCGGAAGTGGCTCAGCGGTAGAGCATCGCCTTGCCAAGGCGAGGGTCGCGGGTTCGATTCCCGTCTTCCGCTCCATAATTTCATATGTGCCCTTAGCTCAGCTGGATAGAGCGTTTGACTACGAATCAAAAGGCCGGGAGTTCGAATCTCTCAGGGCACGCCATTCATATTTCGGGACGTAGCTCAGCTTGGTAGAGCACCTGGTTTGGGACCAGGGGGTCGCATGTTCAAATCGTGTCGTCCCGACCATATGTATGCGGGTGTAGTTCAATGGTAGAACTCCAGCCTTCCAAGCTGGTAGCGTGGGTTCGATTCCCATCACCCGCTCCATACATAACCAACAAAGATCTCATAGAGATCTTTTTTTTATTTATCCGGAACCGGGCTTGAGTTAAATCTTACTCGGCTTTCCTGTAATTCTCAGGCATGTTTCGTCAAAAATAGCTATAATGCAACGCGTGAATGTGGTAAAATATTCTGAAATGAGTATGAAATCAGATGAAATTTGGTGTGATTATCAGTAGAGAGAAGAGGCGAGGACATGTCGGATAACGAAACAATCGTTCAGAAAAATTCTACTAACAACTTGCTTCGCAGAGATGTGCGGTTTCTTGGGCATATACTTGGGGAAGTACTGGTCCATCAGGGAGGCAATGAGCTTCTGGCAGTCGTAGAGAAGATCCGCGAACTGAGTAAATCCCTTCGGGCTCAATATGACCCAGCCATCTATGCGGAGTTTAAAGCGACGATTGACGGGCTGCAGCCTGAAATTCGTCACCAGGTTATTCGTGCTTTTGCGATTTACTTTCAACTCGTTAATATTGCCGAGCAAACCCACCGTATTCGCAGAAAACGCGATTATGAGCGTTCCTCGGGAGAAACGGTTCAGCCTGGCTCAATCGAAAGCATCGTTCAGCAGTTGAAGCAGAATCAGATCTCCTATCGTGAGGTTCAGGAAATTTTGCAGACGATCTCGCTTGAACTCGTTATGACTGCCCATCCTACAGAAGCTACACGCCGTGCGGTTCTGGATATTCACCAGCGTATTTCCCAGGACGTGATGTACCTCGACAATCCGACGCTAACCTACCGGGAGAGAGAGCAGCTTAGAGAAAAGCTTCTGGCTGAGGTTATGACGCTTTGGCAAACCGATGAACTACGCAACCGGAAACCGACTGTTATCGACGAAGTTCAGAATGGCCTTTATTATTTTGATGAAACCTTATTCGATGTTCTTCCTGAGGTTTATCAAGAATTGGAACGTTGTTTGGATAAATACTACCCGAATGAGACTTGGCACGTACCTAGTTTCCTTAAATTCGGTTCCTGGATCGGCGGAGACCGTGACGGCAACCCTTCGGTTACCTCTCATGTCACGTGGGAGACGCTGGAGCTGCACCGCGGCCTTGCTTTAAAGAAGTATGAAACAATTCTCGTGGATGTCATGTATCACTTAAGCTTCAGCAAGAATCTTGCTGAGATCAGTGATGAGCTGCAGAAATCTATTGAGGCCGATCATGAAGTTTTTGGTCCCCACAATGATTTCTGGAGCAATGACGACGAGCCGTACCGCACGAAGCTTGCCTACATGATCGAGAAAGTCAGAAACGCGGGGAACTCCCAAGTAGCGAGTTTCCAGAAGTATACCTCGCCGGACGAAATGATTGCGGATCTCTATGTGATCGAAAGAAGCTTGCGGAGCCATTTCGCCGATTATGCGGCGGACCGGTATATTAAGAAGCTGATTCGTCAGGTAGAATTATTCGGGTTTCATCTGGCTACCCTCGACATTCGTCAACATAGCCGCGAACATGAGCTGGCCATGACGGAAATCCTAAACCGGATCGGTATCGTGGAGGATTACAGCACACTCCAGGAAAATGAGAAGATTGAGCTGTTGAGCAAGCTTCTCGATGAGCCGCGTCCGATTACATCCCCATACATGAAATACTCCGAGTCTACTCAGGAATGTCTGGATGTATATAGAAATATTTATAAGGCCCAGCATGAGTTCGGACGCTACTGCTTGAACAGCTATCTGATTAGTATGACTCAGGGCGCGAGCGACATGCTGGAGGTTATGGTTTTTGCCAAAGAAGTAGGACTTTATCGTAAGGAAGCCGACGGTACGGTTGTGAGCAACATTCAGTCGGTGCCGCTTTTTGAAACGATCGACGATCTGCATGCGGCTCCGGAAATTATGGATACTCTTTTTAAAATTCCGGCTTACCGTGCAAGCTTGAATTCTGCGGCGCCTATGCACGAAATCATGCTGGGTTATTCCGACAGCAACAAAGACGGCGGCGTTATTACCGCTAACTGGGAGCTGCGCGTCGCGCTGCGTGCCTTGACGGATACCGGAAACAGAAACGGCGTGAAGCTGAAGTTCTTCCATGGACGGGGCGGTTCGCTCGGACGCGGCGGAATGCCGCTGAACCGGAGTATTCTGGCCCAACCTGTGGATACGATCGGCGGCGGTATCAAGATTACGGAGCAGGGCGAGGTGCTTTCATCCCGCTATTCGCTTCAAGGTATCGCGTACCGCAGCCTTGAGCAGGCAACGTTTGCTTTGATTAAAGGAGCGGTGCTGGCACGCAACCCGCAAAAACACCCGCTTGAAACCGAATGGGAAAGCATTATGAAAGGAATTTCGGAAAAAGCGCAGAATAAGTATCAGGACCTTATTTTCCGCGATCCGGATTTCATGACTTTCTTCAAGCAGTCGACGCCTCTTCCGGAGGTCGGAGAGCTGAATATCGGTTCGCGTCCTTCCAAGCGGAACAACAGCGACCGCTTTGAAGATCTGCGCGCGATTCCGTGGGTATTCGCCTGGACGCAGAGCCGTTATCTGCTGCCGGCATGGTACGCTGCGGGTACGGCGCTTCAGGACTTTTATCAGAATAAGGCCGAAAATATGTCGGTTCTTAAGAACATGTATGAGAACTGGCCGTTCTTTAAATCCATGATCGACGGTTTGCAGATGGCACTAGCCAAAGCGGACCTTCTCATCGCCAAAGAGTATGGCAGCCTGCTTAAGGAAGACAGCATCGCAAAGCGCATTTACGAGCTGATCAGCGCGGAATACGACCTGACTTCCAAACTGATTCTGGATATTACCGGGCAGCAGGAGATTCTCGACAACGTGCCGGTTATTCAAGAATCGATCCGGCTTCGCAATCCGTACGTCGATCCGCTGAGCTACCTGCAAGTGGATTTGCTCAAAGAACTGCGCGGGGCACGCGAGAATAACGAAGACGATAGCTTCCTGCTGCGTGAAGTTCTTCTTACGATCAACGGCATTGCAGCCGGACTCCGCAATACAGGCTGATAACGGACAACATCGCATAGGCACTGAAACAAAGAGTCAAGCCGTCCTTCCGGGCGGCTCGACTTTGTGTGTTTTACCGAACATAAGTGAAAAGAAGCCCCGTACTTCCTAGGGTTGGAGGAGTTATCTTGAATTTAGTAGAAACACGATTAGCCAAGCTTGCAAGGAATGGAGATCGTGGTGCTTTTGAGGAACTGGTGAATTTGTATAAAGATAAAATATTTCACCTGGCCTACAGAATGCTCGGTAACAAGCAGGAAGCCGAAGATGCTGTGCAGGATACTTTCCTGCGCGTATACAACAACTTAGACCGTTACGACGAGAACCAGAAGTTTTCTACCTGGATCTTCCGTATCGGAACCAACTTATGCATAGACCGGCTGCGCAAACGCAAACCGACCTATTCCCTCGACGCCGAAATGCCGGACAGTGAAGGAAACGATTTTTACGCCATGCTTGCGAGCAAAGATGAGCTGCCCGAGGACCAGATTGTTCTCTCGGAAACACAGCAGGTAATTCGCAGAGCCATTCAAACCTTGCCTGAAAAATACAAATCCGTCGTGATCCTGCGCTATCTCCACGATATGTCGCTTCAGGAAATCGGGGATGTACTCGGCATGCCCGTTACGACCGTCAAGACACGTGTTCACCGCGGCCGGGAGTATTTACGAAAGAAATTAGACACGGACGCAAATTTTTCTCTGTAAGTCCGATTTTTTTGAAACATCTTCTCCTGCCATACGTATGGTATTACACTATCGGCCAAGAACGAGAAAGGAGTGGCTTCGATGAATTGCAAACAGGCCCTCCCTTTGATGCACGAATATTTGGATGGGGACTTGCAGGGGGCCCAGGCGCTGGAGCTAAAGCAGCACCTTTTGTCATGTCCGGAATGCAACTCGCTGTTCCGGCAGATGGAAACGACGGATGCGCTCGTTCGTTCCATCCCTGCACCTACCGTGTCAAGTGATCTCACGAACCGTATTATGGGCAGTCTCCCTCCCGTTAAGAAGCGGAAGCCGTGGACGCAGTGGATCCGCAGACATCCTGCGGTTTCGGTAGCGGCTGTTTTTCTGTTAACGATGGCGGGCAGCTTTATGACCCTGTGGAATAACAACACCGAGTTAATGGTACGGGGTGCAGACCTGGAACGGGTAATCATCCAAGGCGATAAAGTGATCGTGCCCAGAGGAGAGACGGTAAAAGGCAATCTGGTGGTCGAGAACGGCCAACTGGTTGTAGAAGACGACGCCAATGTGGAAGGAAACCTGGTGGTTATCGACGGAAACATGAATTTGGCATCGACTGCTCACATATCCGGGGATAAAATACGCATTGACGAAGCTTTAAGCTGGATCTGGTTTAAACTGAACGATCTCATGCATTGACCTGCTTAAACAAAACAGCATGCATATCTCATACAGCTAAAGTCCTCGAGGGGTACCCCGGAGGGCTTTTTTCTTTGGAAACCGGGAAATGGGTAGAATAGAAGAATTGTTCGGATTGTGGTATTATCAAGGAATAGACAGATAAAGATAAGAAAAAAATCCGGATTTTTACGCGTTGATTTGGGGGAACTCCAGTGGAATTATTCGCAGATATTTCCATCACAGATATTATAGATATCTCGATTGTAAGCTATGTGGTTTATAAATTAATTATGCTACTGCGCGGGACAAGAGCCGTACAGCTCATGAAAGGGATCATCGTCGTACTGGTCGCTTGGGCGCTCAGTGTTGCTTTCAACCTGAATACGCTGCAGTGGATCATGAACCAGATGTTTACGGTGGGTCTGATCGCCATTATTATTATTTTTCAGCCGGAGCTTAGAAGAGCCCTGGAACAATTGGGTCGCGGCCGGCTTTTCTCACGCAGCTCGATGGACGTGGACCAGGACGTCAACATACGGATCGGCGAAGTGATTAAAGCGATGAATTACTTGTCCCGGCGTAAAATCGGGGCTTTGATCGTCTTTGAAAAGGAAACGGGCCTGACTGATTACATCGAGTCGGGAATAGCCATAGGCGGACGGATCAGTTCCGAGCTGCTTATTAATATTTTTATCCCGAACACGCCTCTGCACGACGGTGCGGTTATTATCCGGAACAACCAGCTGATGGCGGCGGGTTGTTATTTGCCCCTCTCGGAGAATCCTTTTATCAGTAAAGAGCTTGGGACCCGGCACAGGGCGGCTATCGGAATGAGCGAGGTTTCGGATGCCGTTTGCTTGATCGTGTCCGAGGAGACGGGACAAATCTCACTGTCGCTGAACGGGCAGGTCGTTCGGGATATCAAGGAAGAATCTTTGATTTCGAAGCTTTTTGATGAATTGAAGCCTAAGGCCAAAGACCGTCAAAACCCTTTCAAGAAATGGTGGGAGGGACGCAAACGTGGATAGATGGCTGAGAAATACAAATGTCGTCCGGGTGATCGCGGTCATTATCGGAATTCTTCTGTGGGCGGTTGTCCGGATGGAAGGCACTACCGTGACCAATTCGACTACGGGGGGAATTAAAGAGCTGCCGATCAGCAATGTGCAAATTACGCCGAAATACGATTCGGATAAATATTATATATCTTCGATTGAGCCCAGCCGGGTACAGGTGATTTTGAAAGGGAAAGATTCCGCGTTGAAGCGGGTGAGCACGAGTGAGTACAAAGTCGTGCTGGATTTGACCAAGGCCGGCGGTAAAGGCGAGTATGTCCTTCCGTTGGAAGCGGTCGGCTTCCCGTCATCTTTGCAGGTGGACATCGTGCCGCGGAACGTCAAAGTGGTCGTCGAGGAGCAGGAGATGAAGGAAGTCCCTGTGAAGATCAATGTAAAGGGAACTCCGCAGCCCGGGTATAAATCCGGCGACCCTATCGCCAAACCGAGCAAGGTGCATGTATCCGTTCCGGCGAGCAAAGCGGACGAGGTGGCGACGGTTCAAGGGGAAATCTCGGTAGATAAAGCCGATTCGGCGGTAACCAAGCAGGTGAAGCTGAAGGTCTATAACAAAGAAGGCCGCGAGCTGCCTTACGATATAAGGCCGGCCGTAGTGGACGTGGATGTTCCCGTCACGAGTCCGTTTAAAACGGTGCCTCTGCAGATCCAGCTGACCGGCAGTCTGCCTCCCGGTTACAGCATCGGTTCGATCAAGCAGAATCCGGACAAGATCATGGTCTACGGGCCGCAAAACGTGCTGGACGGCATGGACTTCTATTCGGGAGTTACGCTTAAGATCGACGGGCTCAAGGAAACGAAAGAATTTACGCTGGACATTCCTTTGCAAAAAGGGGTGACTCAGATTGAGCCGACGAAGGTGCAGGTAACCGTCGAAATCGTCTCTTCCATCAAAAAGGAATATCCGGGAATCCCCCTGAAAATAGTGGGACAGGCGGAGGGAACGGAAGTGAAGTTCACGGATCCTTCTAACGGCAGCATTACGCTGACCCTGGAAGGAGCGGCGCCTCAAATGGAGGCCGTTAAACCGGAAGACATCCAGGCTATCGTGGATGTGAGCAATTTGCCTCCAGGGACGCACGAATTGCCGATTACCCTCAATCTGCCGCCGTACATCAAAGATGGCGGGACACAGGTCACGAAGGCCAAGGTCGTCATTTCGGCGGCTCAGACGCAAACCGAGTCGAAAAATCCGAGTCCTACACCGATTCCGACTCCAACTCCAACCCAGAAACCGGATGCCGTGGGAGAAACGGTCCCTAAAAAGGAGCCGTAACCCCCTAAACGGGAATTTTCCTTCGTAAGTTATAAGGGATATGTTAAAATCATGACAAGTTACCAGGATTTATAAAGAAGCCGATCTGGCATTCACGTGCCGTTTATGAGAAGAGGGGAAGAGAACGATGGGGAAATATTTTGGAACGGATGGAGTTCGCGGAGTAGCCAATAAGGAGCTGACACCGGAGCTGGCTTTTGAAATCGGACGCTGTGGAGGCTATGTGCTGACACGTCAGGCTCAGCATCCGAAGGTAGTCATCGGCCAGGACACGCGTATTTCGGGTCCTATGCTGGAAGCGGCGCTGGTCGCAGGTCTCCTGTCGATCGGAGCGAACGTGATCCGCCTAGGCGTCGTATCTACGCCTGCCGTCGCGTATTTGACGCGCGTGCTTGGCGCCGACGCCGGCGTGATGATCTCCGCCTCGCATAATCCCGTGGAAGACAACGGGATCAAATTTTTCGGCGGAGACGGGTTTAAGCTGCTCGATGAGACGGAGCTCGAAATCGAGCGCCTCCTCGACGCGGACGACGACGAGCTGCCGCGGCCGGTGGGCGGCGAGATCGGTTCCGTGTCGGATGATCCGAAGGCGAAGTTCCTGTACGCCGACTTCGTCAAGTCGACCGTGCAGCATTCGTTCGGCGGCATGAAGATTGTGATGGACTGCGCGAACGGGGCCGCTTACGAGCTGGCGCCTAAGATTTTCCGCGAGCTGGGAGCGGAAGTGATTACGCTGGGAGCGGAGCCAAACGGGCGCAACATCAATGAAGGCTGCGGTTCGACTCATCCGGAGAATCTGCAGAAAGCCGTCGTGGAGCACGGCGCCAACCTCGGTCTTGCGTTCGACGGGGACGCGGACCGGCTCATCGCGATTGACGAGAACGGGGATGAAGTCGACGGCGACTTCATCTTGAGCATCTGCGGCGATGCGATGAACCGTGCGGGCAAGCTCAATCACAGCACGATTGTAACGACCGTGATGGCTAATATCGGCTTCTTTAAGGGAATCGAGGGCCATGGCCTGAAAGCGACGCAGACGGCCGTAGGAGACCGTTACGTGATGGAAGAGATGCGTAAGGGCGGCTACAACCTGGGCGGCGAACAGTCCGGCCATGTCATTTTCCTCGATTACAATACGACCGGAGACGGTATTCTTACAGGTTTGCAGCTCGCTGACACCCTCGTGGCGGGAGGTCGTCCGCTTAGCGAAGTGAAGCGGATAATGCGGAAGTTCCCGCAGGTGCTCGTCAACGTGCGTGTAGCGGATAAAAGCAAGCTGCAGGACAATGCAGCCATTGCCGGCGCAATCAGTGCCGTAGAAAGCCAACTGGGCGACAACGGCCGTGTGCTGGTGCGTCCGTCCGGGACGGAGTCTCTTATCCGCGTCATGGCGGAAGGGCCGGACAAGGATACGGTGGAAGGCTACGTCAATGACATCGTGGAGGTCGTGAAGCGGGAGCTCGGTTAATTCCGGGCGCGTTTTGCGGGCTTGATTTTGCCTGATCTATAAGGTTATAGACTGCTGTGTTGATCGGTTTGTGCAGGCCGCTTTTCTCTTAAGAGAGGAGCGGCTTTTTTTGCATGCGGGTGGGAGGGACAGAGGGATGAGCGGTATAGGAGAGGGGGAGTAAAATGGAGTAGAGGGTTGTGGGAGGGGAGATAAGAGGAGTGAGTTCAAGGAAGCGGATATAGATGCGCAGAAGGCCTGAGCTAATGGGCGGGCTCGTGATGGTTTTTAGAAGAGTAGAAAGTCCTGTGGAGTTGAACCCCGGTGCGGGAAACAGCGTTTGTTGAAAATCAGAGGCACCGCTAGCCGCTAGCTCCCGGAGCGCGGCGAGGCGTCGCATGACGGGGGGCAACCACACGTATAAAAGAAGAAACGAGCCTGCCGCCATGCAGTCGTACCTAGCCGAAGGGAGGCTCATACCGCGAATTTACACAAGATTTAACCGCCTATTATGGGGCTTGTATCTCATTTTGTATCGTGAGAGTTGCAAAGCGGGGCTAAAATGAATATGATGGGTATATGTTTTTTTACTCATGCAGAGAAAGGTGGATAGTGTTTCAGCAACAACAAGCGCCAGAACTTGCGCGGGAAGCGTCTGAATTGTACATGCGGGTTAATCGACCCGGTATGGCCAAGATAACGTGGAGCCGGCAAGTTGACGAGGTGAAGGTGTTCGAATTTTTCGGCGGGGACCTTCCGGTAGTTCATTCCTACCGACAAGCTGGAGAGCAAACTGTCCGGGTGACCGGGCACACAAGAATCCAGCCGAATGATTCATAGCAAGGAATCAGGGCCGCATGCTTGGATTTTAGAAGCAGCGATGGCTCTGGTTGAGGCTGCAGACGGGTCGTACGGAAACCGCTTAGGCGGACGAACGGAGCAGTCGTTTTTAGACAGGCAGAAAAGATCTTTGCCGAGCGGTGACGTTGGTTTAAGGATCTGTGCAGCATAGGGGCTGTATTGCGGCGCTGTTGGACGGGTGACCTCGGATATAGGGGTCTGTTTCTTCAGTTCTGTTTTTCGCGGCGAAGACGCTGCTTGGGCAGCTTGAATCGTTGCGTGTCAGGCGTCCTTTTATACTCGTTCCGGCTTATACGAGTGAGCCGCATTGTTTGAAAAACGCGAGCTCGGAAGCCTTTTTTAAGTGCGCCTGTTAGAAGATTTCAGGGCATTTAGGAGGAATATGGGTGTTATGTAGACACTTGTAAAAGACAGGTCTTGATACGAAATGTATCAAATGACTTCGCTAGTTAATCTAACCGTACATCAATGCGCTAGTTAACCTAACCGGACATCAAGGTGGAAGAACAGCTGAGGTGGTTTTGGTGTTCCGGTTTTGAAATCATTCTTTTTAGACGAGATAAGGAATCGCAAATATATAAGCAGGGCAGACGGTAGGAGTTTGAATTCTGGAGTGTGGCTCCGTTCAGTGTTCCGCCGATCTTTGACAAATAGCCTATGAACGTTATCCGCGGGATGCGGAGCGGGTCATGGAGCTCAAATAATGGGGGTATTTTTGTATGTGTGGAATCGTTGGATATATCGGTAAACGTGATTCTCAGGAAGTGTTGATCGAGGGATTGAAAAAGCTGGAGTACCGCGGGTATGACTCGGCAGGCGTGGCCGTTTACACGGAGGGCGGGCTTCAAATCAAGAAGTCGAAAGGCCGTCTGGCTGTGCTGGAATCGCAGCTTAGCGATGCGCCTTTGAACGGAACGGTAGGAATCGGTCATACGCGCTGGGCGACTCACGGCAAGCCATCGGATGAGAATTCACACCCGCACACGGACAATTCGATGAAATTCTCGGTTGTTCACAACGGGATTATTGAAAATTACATGACGCTGAAAGATGAGCTGATCGCTAAAGGGCACACGTTCGTTTCGGAGACGGATACGGAAGTGATCTCCCATTTGATTGCCGACCTGTATGAGGGAGATATCGTCAAAGCAGTTCAGCAGGCGGTTAAACAGATGCGGGGCGCTTTTGCTCTCGGCGTGCTGACGGAGTATGAGCCGGACCGGCTGGTGGCTGTACGTTTGGCGAGTCCATTGATCATCGGGGTAGGCGAAGGAGAGAACTTTATCGGCTCGGACATTCCGGCGATTCTGGAATATACGCGCAACGTGTATATCCTGAACGATGGCGAAATGGCGCTGCTTACGCGGGACGGTGTCGAATTGATGACAATCGAGGGGAATTTTATTTCTCGGGAAATGTTCCGCGTGGACTGGGATCTGGTAACGGCTGAAAAAGCGGGCTTCGATCACTTCATGATGAAGGAAATTTATGATCAGCCGAAAGCTTACCGCGATACGATCGGCAGCCGTATTTCCGAAGCGGGCGACCGTGTGATTCTGGATGAAATTTCGATGACGGCCGATCAAATTCGGAATATTCGGAATATCCAGATCATAGCCTGCGGAACCGCGTATCATGCCGGGCTTGTCGGTAAAAGCGTCATCGAAAAGCTGGCGCGCATCCCGGTTGAAACGGATGTGGCTTCGGAGTACCGTTACCGGTCGCCGATCATCACTCCGAAAACGCTGGTCATTGTCGTGAGCCAATCCGGTGAAACGGCGGATACGCTGGCCGCGCTGCGCGAGGCGAAAAGAAACGGAGCGCGCGTGCTGGCGATCACCAACGTAGTCGGCAGCTCCGTATCCCGGGAAGCGGACGACGTGATCGTGACGTGGGCGGGGCCGGAGATTGCCGTGGCTTCGACGAAGGCTTACACGACACAGTTGATGGCGTTCTATCTGCTCGGCCTGTTCCTCGCGCAGACGCTGGAAACCGTGGAGCCGGCGGAAATCCGCCACACTTTGGCGGCTATGCAGAGCCTGCCGGAGCAGGTGGAAAGCATTCTGGCGCGCGGCGAAGAGATCCAAGCTTATGCGGAGCAGATTGCTCCGAAGGAGCATTTGTTCTTCATCGGCCGCGGGATCGACTATGCCGTTGCGCTGGAAGGCTCGCTTAAGCTGAAGGAGATCTCGTACATTCACTCCGAAGCTTATCCGGCGGGCGAACTGAAGCACGGAACCCTCGCGCTGATCGAGGATGATGTGCCGGTGATTGCTTTGGGATTGCAATCCGACCTTCAGGAGAAGACGGTGAGCAACGTCAAGGAAGTCACGGCGCGCGGCGGCAAAGTGCTGGGAATTGCTTACGAGGGAGACGCCGAGTTCGCAAAATCGGTGGACCAGACGTTCAGCATCCCGCGGACGCTGGATGTGCTGTCCCCGGCTCTGACCGTGATTCCGCTTCAGCTGCTTTCGTACTATGCGTCGCTGGCACGCGGGAACGACGTGGATAAACCGCGTAACCTAGCGAAGAGTGTGACGGTGGAGTAAGGCGGAAGCGTGTAGACAGCAATTGAATGTGTTAAATTTAGTATGTAACTGAAAAATTAACATTGTAACTGATAAAAGAAGTATGCAACTGAATAATATTGATTGTAACTTCTTAACTAAGCAACAAAGGAGCTCAGACTTGTCTGAGCTCCTATCTTAATAGACCGTTCTTTAAAGGACAACTTACCAGACGAACAGTACACGCTAATAGATAACTCTTGTTTACTTTACCGAAACGCGTTGCGCTAACGAGGAACGATAGCCCATAAAGAAATGCGAGCAGCCAACCATGATCTGCTCCCCTTACGGTAAACAGGTGAAATAATATAACCTGCTACTGTGAGGGGAGATTTTACATGTCTAGGGGATAATATAATGCTTTTTAAATCTCTGTGCTGGAATGCGGCACTTGCTGAATCCTGCAAACTGTGATATTTTAGTTTCAATGTAAACAATATGGAGTGTGAACCGGAACATGGATTATCCTGAAAGTATCAAGGCGTTAATTTATAAGCAATTGCTTCATTTATTCCATTTGCAAGAACAGCGGCTGGAGCTGGAACTTAAAGAAATCAAAGAGTTGGTGCAGCTTCATCAGCTGAAAGGCGTCCCTGGAAGTTTATCGACCATCCATGTCCTCGATTGCATCGGCAATCACGAACCGATCAATCATTCCGCGATTGTGGATAAATTAAGTTTGTCGAAGGCGAGTATTACAAAGATCAACAAGAAGCTGCTTGCACTTGGCTTCATTAATCGGACCCAGCTCAACGATAACCGCAAAGAGGTGTATTTTCGGCTAACGCCCCTAGGGAAGCAGTTGTTCGAAATGCATCGGGCTTTGCATGAAGCGGAGGAGCAGAGCTTTATCCGGTTTTTGGACAGTTACTCCGATAGTGAGCATCAGACGATTTTGAAGTTTTTTCAAGGCATGACCCGGTATATTGGCGAGAGATAAGCTAAATTTTTTTATTATTTTTGTTTACTCATAAACTATATTCGCGAGGAGGGATTATGTTGGATTTTTCCCAAACGATTAGAGAACGTAGAACCATCCGGAGATTCAACGCAACACCGGTAGCGCCGGAACTGCTCGTATACTTGCTGAACGGAGCGGCAAGCCTGTACGAGGCCGAGGGTACGCCGCGCTGGCGTTGTATTTACGCCGGCACGTCGGAGTCGCGTCAAAGGCTGGTTGAGAGCATGATAGCTAAGATGAAGGAAAGCAAACTCGGGAAGCTCATTCCTGTCAAAATGATCGATTTTCTCACAAAACGAATAACGGATATTCCCGCTCACCTGATCTTCATTGCAGAATCCGCCGCCAATCGGCGGCAGAGCGACGAAAATTACGCAGCAGTTTGCAGTGTCATGCAAAATTTTCAACTGCTGGGCTGGGAGCGCGGGTTGGGCATGCTGTGGGACACGGACCCAATGCTTCAAAGCGAGTCGTTTCTTGCGGAAATCGGTTTGCGGGAAGGTGAAAGGCTTGCAGGGATTTTGCATGCGGGATATTTCGATAAAGCGCCGAGATCCCGGAGAAGAACGCCGGCGAAGCAGAAATGGACCACAATCGGTGGAGGCGGGGAGCCAGATGGGCCGCAGTTGGATAACGTCCGAATTCCCGCGCAAAGCATTCTCGAAATGCTGAATGACGCCGTCTGGGCGCCGAACGATGGACTAAGGGAACCGTGGCGCTTTATCTATGTGACGGGCGGCGAAGCGGCCGGCAAGCTCCGAGTTTCGTATGGGGATGCGTCGCCGGCATCTCTCCTGATCGTGGCGAAGGAAGAAGCGGATCCCCACAAGCAGGAGGAGGATTACGCGGCGGTATGCTGTTTGATCCAAAATTTTCAATTGTTAGCCAAATCCAAGCCTTGGCACGTGCGGCGCACGGTTCCGGAATGGATTTATGACCGGGAATGGTGCAAGCCGTTTGGGATTCGGCCGCAGGAGCGGATCGTAGCGGTGCTGGAGCTCGGAGGAGACGCTCAATCCTCGGAATCCGCTCCGGCTGCTCCCCTATTGCTGAACATCTCACATCTATGACAATACTGCTAGGAGCAGTCATCCATAGGCATAAGGTTAAATTCATTGTACGATAATCCATCTACAGAGTATATTTTAGAGGTTGAGTTCGATCAGTCTATACCAACTGTAGGTTGAGATTGAACTAACGAGGAAGTATGACAAGTTCTTCTATGAGCACCAATCAGTGTGAAAAGCAGGAGATTACGGAGTGTAATCTTAACTTTACAACCGAGGATGGGAATGACGGAACCATGTATCCCGAAACCATCCCGCCAATACTCCTGCGCGCGTCATGACTAACAGGTCATGGGGTGTGAAGTACAGGTAGATTCGACAGAACGAAGGCTGGAGCCAATTTTTTTGAAAAAGGTATGCCAAAGGATATGTCGCGCGGCTGAAAAACTGGATATGGTGAGAATGCTCGCACAGAAGCGAACTGACGAACTTCCGAATGTACAGGTCTAAAGTTAGAGCAAGCGGAAACGTATGTACCATCGGACACGATGGGGTGAGTGGCGTAGAGTAAAACTTTCTTCTATGAAATACGCTATGCCGAACAATGGTGGCATTGGTCTCACAGGCTTAGAGGAAGCACCTAAGTCCAGAACGCATAGATAGGATGTAGGGGACTTGGAAAGCAAGGGACGTTGCAGTAAGGGCTGTTACCCAAAACGGTTGCAATAAGGCACTAGCCGAAATGGATTTATTCTTGTGAGGGTAGGGTCACGACTGATGAAGCCTCTGTAATCGAGGTGGAGGAACAGCCCAAGTCTAATTGAATAGAACGATCATTTTCCATACGTGAATTGCACCGATCAGGTAGGAACGTGGGGACATCGCTTCATTAGGAGGGATGCCACAGTGCAAGCTCTACGAAATTGGGAATATTACGGCATGACGGAATCTTTTACGGATTTGTACGAAAGAGCAGCAAACAAAGAAATCTTCTCTCCTCTCTATGGGACCATTACATCCAGAGAAAACATATTGCTAGCTTATCGCACGATGAAGTCCAACAAAGGATCAAAGACCACCAGGAACCGATGGGTTAACCATCAAAGACATCGAACAATGCTCCGAAAATGAATTAGTTAGTGAAATCCAAAACAGGCTGAAAAACTACCGCCCTAAAAAAGTCAGACGGAAGCTTATTGAAAAAGATAACGGCAAAATGAGACCTCTTGGCATCCCTTGTATTCTAGATCGCATCATTCAACAGTGCTTCAAGCAAGTCCTTGAGCCCATAGCTGAAGCCCAATTTTACAACCATAGTTATGGCTTCAGACCCCTTTGATCGACACATCATGCCATGGCAAGAGTGCAATTTCTCATCAATCAGGCATCAATGCATTTTATAGTAGACATCGACATATTGGGATTCTTCGACAACGTTAACCATACCTTGCTCGTGAAGCAGCTTTGGAACTTGGGCATTCAAGATAGAAAGGTTCTAGCGTGCATCTCTAAAATGCTAAAAGCTGAGATCGAGGGGGAAGGAATACCTTCAAAGGGTGTACCTCAAGGAGGCTTGCTGTCAACACTGCTCTCCAACATTGTACTGAATGACCTTGATCACTGGGTGGATGGTCAATGGGAGCACTTTCCGTTGACGAAACCTTTCAAATCGAGAACCGGCGAGAGGGTTGCGAAGATACGGTCCAGCCTGAAAGAAGGCTACCTGGTGCGCTACGCGGACGATTTTAAAATCATTTGTCGCGATTGGAAATCAGCCCAAAGGTGGTATACGCTGGGATAAGATGCTATGTTTAATTTCTTATTGGGGTGAGTTGTCAAGTTATGGATTGGATAACTATTGCAGCAAAAAAGAACTCAGCTAACTTAGCTGAGTTCTTTTGCGTGTTTTTGAACCATAGAAAAATTATGGAAATTATTAGGGTGCTAGCTTAACAAAAGTCTTAGCAGCGTTTAAAAGATCTCAAGCTGTCATTTCAGAGAAACTAAACAATATAAGTTGTGAAGTGTACATTAAAGATATGAAATTTATATTATAATGAAGGAGTGAAAAAGCCCAATTTCTCTATTAATTTATGGAGAAGTTGGGCTTTTTAGTATTGGAATTGCCTTACCGTCTTAAATCCGCGTTTTCCTGAAAGACACTTCTACGGTTGTTCTGGCAGGGTGATGATCACTGAAATATTGGCTGTACACTTCATGGCCCAAGGCGACAATGCCGCGGGCCTCTAATTAGGCAAGCAAGTCATATAATGTTAAAGTCCGCTCTTGCAGCAGCATTTATTTCACCGGTTCGTACGCTTCATCCAAGAAACCGCGGATGGCTTGAAAAGCCTGAAGTCTATTTTTCTCCAGCAATACCATGTGCGTCCCTTCACCGATTTCAACCCAGCGGCGATATGCTGCTCCTGTCAGGGTAGTGAAGAAGTTCTGGGCCAATTCAAGAGGGACATCGATATCCCACTCGGCATGGACAAGAAGGACGGGAACGGTAATTTCCTTAGGATCATAGAAAGCTTTGCCAGCCGTCCAGTATTCGCGGATATCCAGGATAGGGCCGTTGTTCGCCCGAATATGCTCAGGATGATTGGTTAGGCTCCCTGGGTCGGAAGCAAGTGTGGCTTTGACCCATTGTTCAAACCAGCCATCCGGAATCAAATCGCCGCGTTTATGTTCCGGTGCGGCGCTTAGCCAGCGTTCCTTCGTGCTGCCGACAGCAACAAGGCGATACGAACCAAGCGGACCTCCGGTATCGATAGGAACCGGATTGGAACTCAGCCATTGCGGAGCAACAAGCGTAAGCTTGTTTACTTTATCATTGTTTTGACTGGTATAAGCTCCCGCAACCGTTCCTCCCCAAGACATCCCCAGTACGTTGACCTTCATTAAATTCCGGCGTTTCAGAACATAGTCCACGGCTGCGCCAAAATCTCGGACCCCTGTTTCCGTGCGGACAAGCGGCGGATTAAGGTCGGCAGGCTGCTCCATCTCAGGAGGTCTTGTCGAGCCGCCGTAGCCGCGAACGTCCACGGCGTACACGTCATAGCCATGGCTTGCAAGGTAGTCCAGAAAAGTGAAGCCGTCCAGCTTCACATCGTACAGACTGCCAAATGGATAGGTAGCGCCATGAACCATTACGATCGTTTTTTCGTTAGAGAAGGTATTCATGGGAGCTGGACGTTTATTTCGTACATAAAGCTCGATTCCGGGCGTATCACTCGGGATACGCAGGTCTTCAGTCACGATATTTATATCATTAAGAAAATCATGGGTTGTCATAAGTTCAGCGCCTTTCGTATTGTGTTTGTTGTCAGGTCGTATTAAATAAAGTCCCACTTGTATCCGTCCCCGCTGCGAGTCACGTACCCCGCCGCGCTTTCGGGGAAGTGCGTACTGAAATAAATGACCGGGCGATCCGCTATGAATTCCAGCACCTGGAGCCGTGAAATACGGGCTTGATCGGTAAATTCGCAGTACATGGAATTCCATTGCGGATTATAGACCTGTAACGGATGGTGCATCACATCGGCGCCAAATAAAGCTTCTTCTCCGCCAGATTTAAGACCGATGGACATTTGGCCGATGCTGTGGCCGGGTGTCGGAATGAATTTGAAAATATCAAGAAATTCCCCGCCCTCAGGGCCGATGGTTTGCGTTAAGCCGGCTTCAACAACAGGCAATACGCTTTCTTCGTAAACGTTAAAGTTTACTTCGTTTGCTTTGTTGTGGCTGGCCTCGCTGGAGTAATATTGTTGCTCTGCAAGGGGAAATACGTATTTGGCATTTGGGAAAGTCGGTACCCATTTTCCGTCAACGAGCTTCGTATTCCAACCGACATGGTCCACGTGCAGATGCGTCAGCAGCACGTAGTCCAATTCCTCCGGCGTAACCCCCGCCTCCTTCAGCCGCTCGAGATAAGGGAGCTGGAGATCGGCGAGATCCGGATTTAAAGGCAAGTTTTTATCATTTCCTGTAGCCGTATCGATAAGGATCGTATGCTTCGGGGTTTTCACCACCCATGTTCCAATGCTAACGATAAGCTGAGAATTGCCATCGATCAGGCCAGCCGGAAGAGAGTTCCGATTCTCCTCCAGGAACATGGGGTCCCACGATCCCGGAAAATACACTTCTGGTGGAATACCGTCAAGCATCATCTCCGTAACACGTGTAACGGTAACATCACCTACTTGATAGACCTTGGGAATTTTGGTAGACATTCTTTATGCCCCTTTCGTCCTTCTGACACGTTTTTATGAATCCGAATAACAAGGAAAGGCTTTCCGTTGCAATCAGGTGATTCGTATTTCGTTTCCTTAAAAATTTCGCTGTAAATGAAAATTATTCTGTTGAGAATGAACGATGTGTAATATCCGGGGAAATTCGTCCGTCAACCTTAATAAAATAGTAGTCCACTAAAACAGACAAATCAACGTTTTTACACCGTAATTCCGTCCTAGTAAAAGGGCTTGATATTGCTCAGGTTTACACCTATTATAAAATTATAAATTTCGCTGTCAGCGAAATGATTTCGAAATTTAGGAGGCTGGCACATGAATTCGATCGGTGAAACAATTCGAGGCACGCGAAAAAAACAGAAATTAACGCTCAAGAAGGTAGCCGAAGCAGCCTCTGTATCCTTGTCTTTTCTCAGTGAAATTGAACGCGATAAGGCGAATCCGTCCATCAGTGTTCTGAAGCGCATAGCGAACGCATTAAACGTGAATTTTACGAATTTGTTCGGCGAGGAGAAGCGAAGCATTGTCGTTAGAAAAAACGAGCGTAAACCTTTGGTGCATTCCGAGGGTTCCCGTATTACCTGGTACGCTCTTAGCCAAGGAAGCAGCAACAAAATGGGACCGATATGGGGAGTACTGGAACAAGGAGCAGCTTACGGCGACATCAGCGTCGGCCATAGCGATGGCGAGGAGTTTCTATTTGTTCACTCCGGGCGTTTGGAGTTTGTGCTTGGCAATGAACGTTATACGCTCGAAGAAGGGGACAGCATCTATTATGATGCCAGAATCCCCCATAGTTATAAGAATATCTGGGATGGCGAAACGATGTTAATAGCGGTTTCTACTCCACCTACTTTTTGACTAAGTTAGCAATGCTCCAACTGTGATGAAATCGGAAAAGAAAACATTGGCTGTGCGGACACATCGTTTTACTTGTCTATCAAGTGCCGGGGCAAGCCCAATGAAATCAACAAAATTAGTTCCAAAGTTTGTTTACTCCTGACACAATCAATGGTTGTGCAGCTCTTAACTTGAGTATAAGCCTTGCCAAATGAACAACCTGCTACCTGTATCTTGGGTTGCAGGTTTTTTGTTTTTACGGTATGTAGGAAAATTCGAAGTGGGCGGAAGAACATCTAGGCAAAACGGGGGGGGGGGGGGACATAAAGGTATGAGATTTGGTGCGTTTGTACAATTCCATACAAAAAGGACCCGATCAAAATCGGGTCCTTTTTTGCAACGAGACGCTCGCGCATTTCTATCGTGCATCCGTTACGGAATGTACTGCTGAACGATTTTCACGACCTTATGGTCTTTGATCGTTAAATGGAACGGAAATGTGCTCACATCGAGCAGGTTATTGTTAGGATAAATGGCTAGGAACTTGGTGAGCGGTACTTCTTCGTTCCACTTGACGTCTACGCCTTCGTAAGTGCCGTCATGATCGTAAAGCTGCATGAGGACCTGGGCGTTCGGATCGATTTCGAAGCTTTCGAGCTTCTCTTGATCGTTAACGATATAGTAGCCGTCGGGGGCGTGTGTCATATCGCCGATGTCCGTTTCATGCTCAAGGAATTTTTGATCGGCTTCTGCACCTTCGTACCACTCGATTTGGTCTCCTTGCAGATAGAGAGAGCCGTTTTTATTTTCAAGGGAAGAAATCATAACGGTTACGGTGTCCTCGCTGCGGGGAACGGGCGTATATTCGGAATCGACTGCATTGGCGGAAGTGACGAAAGCCAGCATAGATACCATCAGAGTAGTGAAAAAGACCATCTTTTTCATGTGTGTGTAACCCCTTTGCGGAAAATGATTAGGATGCCTTACAGATTCTTTACCCGGCTGGGCCGGTTTAAAACGCTCTGTCTGGCTTGTTACTCTCATCATAAACCAAAATGCGCATGGAAAGGTCACAATGTAGTTACAAACGGTCCGTAATCAGATAACCTTGTTCCGGTTCAAATTCAACAAAGCCGGCCATGTGGCGGGCTTGGTACGTTAGGGGGCTGCTGCCGCCTGCCAGAAGGATGTTCAACGTATCCCGGGTGCCTTCCGAAGGCAGATAAAAAGCCTTCCTATGAGAAAAAACCTCGCCAAGGGTTGTGTAAATGGCGCTGATATGGTTGTCGTGCATGCTTTTGCCGAACAGATTCATGAGGATGGCACCGTCCGGGTTCAGCTTGCTGCGGCTGAGCTCGAAGAATTGGCGGGAGACGAGGTGCCGGGGGGTTCCTTTCTCGGTAAAGGCATCCAGGATCAAGTAATCGTACGCCTCCGGCGGTTCCCGATCCAGAATCTCACGTCCGTCGCCGAGGATGATATTTTCCTGGTCGCAGCCGAAATAGGTTCTGCTGAGTTCCACGACTTTAGGATCGTGTTCCGCTATGGTGAACCGTTTCTGCGGATAGTGCCCCGCCAGAGTCCCGATTCCGTGACCGATCATAAACACGTTTTCGAAAGCGGGCCGGTTCATCTCCATGAGATGGACGATCGCTCTGGGATATTCGAACAGGATGCGCCCGGGATTGTTCAGATCAAGCGCTCCTTGTATGGCATCATTTGCGAATTGGAGCACGCGAAAGCGGCCTTTCTCGCCGTATAGTTCGTTCGTGTCGTAAACCCGGATCACATGGCCGGGGCCGGTTTCTTCAAAAAGCAGCTGCAAAATGTCCGTTCTCCTTTGCGGTACGCTTGAAGCGCTGGAAATGTCCTAACCAGTATACCATTCCAGAAGGCTTTTCAGGTTTGGCTGGGGACTTCGGGTGCTTCGGCTGCTCCGTGTGCGTTACACTTTCGGAAGATGGGAAATGAGAAAGCCCGGCCGTGACGACAGGATGCACAACCGGAACAAAGCCGCGGGCAGGAGATCCGCGGCTTTGTCTTTTAATCTTCTACGCTCCGGGGAAGGGTAAACTGGGCTTCCGGAATCCAGCGCTGCCGGTAAAAGTCGCGTCCTTTGATGCTGACTTTGTCTTTGTATACTTCGACATACAGGCCTTCGCTTTCGTCCGGACCCGTAAGCATTTCGCCGCCGTTTCCGTTGTCGGTCCAGGGCTGGATGACGGAGGACGAATTCACCATCGTAAACTTGTCTTGGACGAGGGTGCCCGGCAGTTTGAGCTCCCAATGGGTGTGGCCCGAGAAGAAGATCACCTGGGGATAGGTCGAGAGAATTTTTCGTAATTCCTCATGCTGAACGATGGCCCGGTTATTGACGCAGCAGAAAATCGTACCGGATACGGTGTCGGGAAGCGGCTGATGCAGGAAGACGAAGACGGGCTTGCCGCTCGCAGCTCCTTTCCGCAGGGAAGCTTTGAGGAATTCAAGCTGCTCCCCCGAAAGCCAGGCATCCTCCAAGTTGCTCGGATCCGACTGACGGTACTGTTCCGAGCCCAGGAAAATGAAGCGGAAGCCGTTCACGACCTGATCGCCGTAAACTTTTTTCTTGCCGGAGAGTTGAAGAAACCGTCCAATAGACGCTTGCTCCGTCTCGCCGTTCGGAAAAGCGTCCGCATTCCAGGAGCCGTTCCGGTCGATCCAGGCTTTGTAGTATTCATGGTTGCCCATCGTGTAAAACACTTTGCCCGGATGCGGGTTCTGCTCCATCAGCTCGCTCAGCTTAGCGTAGTCTGCCGGCATGCCGTTCGTGAGATCGCCGTTGATGACAAGCGCGTCTGTGTCCGGGTCCAGCGTATGGAGATCGCTCAGGGCCGCTTTGAACTTTTGATGCGATTGCGGGTCCCATGACTGGATGTGAATATCGCTGATAACGGGAAAAGCGAGAAGCGGCTTCTCTTTCCCTGGCTTTGCGCCAACGGCGGAAGGAATCACGGCGGCCGCCAGAAGCGATAACGACAGGGCTGCGGAGAGGAACGTTTTTCGTAACATAGAGCCTCCTCGGTCATCGATTTTTATTTACATTTCTTACCATACCTATTATTTGTCAGAGGGAGATCGTTGTTGTGTAAAGGTTTTATGAATGGGGCTTGGTATTTTACTTAATTTTTAAAAGAGTTTATAGCAGCCGCGGATCGGGAATCTGTTGAACAATCACCGGCAGGCGGGAGAGGGGAACCTTTTCCGTCTTTGTTTTGCCCGGGGAGTTCATATCAAACAAGATAGTCCACCCTTTTGACAATCTTTGGGGTCGTTTTGCAGCTTGTCCATTCTTTATAATACAATTTGTAAGCGATTTCATATTAAGGAGGGAAATGACACATCCTGACCGTGCCTTTTGTTAGGCAGCGCATACGAAAAGCCGCAGCTTAACCGGACTACATAAGACGAAGGATTCAAGGGAATGAGAGAAAAAGGGCGGCCGGCTGCGGCGCGGGGACTCTTGTACTCTCGATAAAATGTTTGATAAAGGAAGGGTGTATGGGATGAGTTGGACGAAAAAAAGCATGAAAAAAGCGGCCCTGCAGCTGCTGGGTTTCATTCTGGTACTGACGACGGTTTTGGGCTGGGGACCGGCCAGGGCCGGTGCTGCCGTTGCCGGTGATTTTCAGGCATCGGTGATGGGACCGCTGACGAAGGTGACGGACTGGAATGCCTTCAAGAACCAGCTTCGCACGCTAAAAAGCAACGGAGTATACGCCGTCACGACCGATGTCTGGTGGGGGATGGTGGAAAGCGCCGGAGATAACCAATTCGACTGGAGCTATTACAAGACGTACGCGGGTGCCGTGCGGGAAGCGGGGCTAAAGTGGGTCCCGATCCTGTCCACGCATAAATGCGGCGGCAATGTGGGGGACGACTGCAACATTCCGCTGCCGAACTGGCTGTGGGCTAAAGGGACGGCGGACCAGATGCAGTTCAAAAGCGAAACCGGTTATGTGAACAACGAAGCCGTGTCGCCTTTCTGGAGTGGACTAGGTACTCAGTACAGTGAGCTTTACGCTTCTTTTGCGGCTAATTTCGCTTCCTACAAGGATATTATTCCGAAGATTTATTTAAGCGGAGGCCCGTCCGGGGAATTGAGATTTCCTTCTTATTATCCGGCTGCCGGATGGAGCTACCCGTCCCGGGGCAAGTTCCAGGCTTACACGGATACCGCGAAGCAGGCGTTTCGCACGGCCATGACGGCCAAATACGGATCGCTCAGCGGAATCAACAGCGCATGGGGCCTGAGCCTGACTTCGGTCGATCAGGTCAGTCCTCCTAATGACGGAGACGGCTTCTACACGAACGGAGGCTACAAGACCGCTTACGGCAAAGATTTTCTGTCCTGGTACCAAAGCGTGCTGGAAAATCATCTGGGCGTAATCGGCAGTGCCGCGCACAAAAATTTCGATTCCGTGTTCGGCGTGCCGATCGGAGCCAAAGTATCCGGCGTCCACTGGCAGATGACGAATCCGTCCATGCCGCACAGCGCGGAGCAGGCTGCCGGTTATTATGATTACAACCGTCTGCTGCAGAAGTTCAAGGACAGCAACCTGGATCTGACGTTCACCTGTCTGGAAATGTCCGACAGCGGAAGCGCGCCGAATTACTCCATGCCTTCCACACTTGTCGATACCGTGGCAGGTATTGCAAACGCCAAAGGCGTCCGCCTCAACGGGGAAAATGCGCTTCCGGCTTCGGGAACGGCCGCGTTCCAGAAAATCGAGGAAAAGCTGACCCGCTTCGGATTCAGCGGCTTTACCCTTCTGCGTCTCGCTAACGTCGTGAATGCGGACGGTTCCGTCACCGGCGAGATGGCGAACTTCAAGAAATACGTCATCAGCCATGCGGGAACGGGTTCCGGGGGCACGAACAATACCGTAACCGTGTACTACAAGAAAGGTTACTCAAGCCCGTACATCCATTACCGTCCCGCAGGAGGGACCTGGACAGCCGTACCGGGCGTAAAAATGGCCGATTCCGAAATTAGCGGCTACGCCAAAATCACGGTCAATATCGGCGCGGCGACTCAATTGGAAGCGGCTTTTAACGACGGGAACAACAATTGGGACAGCAACAGCATGAACAACTATTTCTTCGGCACCGGCACTTCCACCTACACACCCGGCACGGGAGGAGCGGCAGGGACCGTTAAAGCCGGAGGGCCCGCCTAACTTCTTCCCGCCGTACCGCAAGCAGAAACGGGAGGGAACCAACCGCCCGATGGTTTCTTTGAACGGCCGCCAGCCCGAAGCTGACGGCCGTTTTTCTATGGAGGAGCAGGGGGCTGTAAGGCTGTAAAAGTCTATATCGCTTCTTGAAAGGAAGCGCAAAGAAAGCGGTTTATCTTTACAAAAAAATACCACTTCTCCTGACTTATCCATGGTAGAATGAGGTCGAAAGTTCAACTAGCTTCCAGTATAAAGGAGGAAATTCATGAAGAAGAGATTCGCAGGGTGGAAGGCTAAGGTTTTCAAGACTTCACTCGCCCTATCCGCGGCGCTTTCCGTGCAAGTATTGACCGATGGTTGGCAGGTGAAGGCGGAAGGGCCGGCCGATCCGGCTCCCTATATTGAAGCGAAAGTCGTCAATGAGAACGCCGGCAAAAAGGTGCTTTTCGACAACACCCACGCTCAAACGGCGGGAGCCGCGGACTGGGTCATCGACGGCGGGTTCTCGGATTTCGGCAATGCGCTGGCGAGTAACGGCTACTATGTGAAAGAACTCCGCAAAACGACTCCGATCACGCTGGCCGACTTAAGCGGATACGATGTTTTTGTAGTCGCGGAAGCGAATATTCCATACAAGGCAAGCGAGCAGGCGGCCATGGCGGCTTATGTGGAAGGCGGAGGAAGCATCTTCTTCATCGGCGACCACTACAACGCGGACCGCAACAAGAACCGCTGGGACGGTTCGGAAGTATTCAACGGCTACCGCCGCGGCGCCTGGGACAATCCGGCGAAAGGCATGAGCGCGGACGAAGCGGGCTCGGCGGCTATGCAGGACGTGGTCAGCTCCGACTGGCTCGGCTCCCAGTTCGGCGTGCGTTTCCGCTACAATGCGCTCGGAGATATCACCGCGAACAACATTGTAGCTCCGGAACAGGCCTTCGGCATCACGAAGGGCGTATCCTCGGTGGCGATGCACGCCGGCTCCACGCTGGCTATCCTTGATCCGGCCAAGGCGAAGGGCATCGTGTATCTGCCGCAGACGAAAGCGGCATGGCCCAACGCGGTCGATCAAGGCGTCTACAACGGCGGCGGAGTGGCGGAAGGACCGTACGTGGCCGTTGCCAAGAAAGGCGCGGGGAAAGCGGCCTTCATCGGCGATTCCTCCCCGGTCGAGGATGCCACGCCGAAGTATCTGCGCGAGGATACGGGCGCGAAGAAGACGACCTACGACGGCTTTAAAGAGGCGAATGACGGCGTGCTGCTCGTCAACACGATCAACTGGCTGGCGAAGAAAGAAAGCTATACGAGCCTATCCCAGGTAAGCGGACTCCAGCTCGACCAGCCGACGGCTCTGCTGCCTTTCGAGGCCCCGGCGGCTTCGACCGAGCCTCAGCCCGAGCCTTGGGCGGCGCCGAACGCGGGCTACAAGTGGTATGACCGCGGCACGTTCAAGGCCGGCTCCTACGGCAGCGGCGGCGGTACGACGGTGCCTTCCAACCCGGCGTACAGCTTCGTCCGCCAGGCGACTTTGCCGAACGCGGCGGACTTCCAGATCCGCGTCGTGATTGACAATCTGCCTGCGAATACGACCGTTTCGGGCTTCAGCGCAGGCGTGTATCTGGCCACGGGAGGCACGCAGGTGGCGCAGGTCCGGAATGCGGACGGCACATGGCCGGCCTCTTACGGATACAGCGCGGCTTTCAGCCTCACATCCGACAGCAAGGGCCATGCTTACAAGGATCTTACCGTCCGCATTAAGCCGGGCACGACCGGCGCGGCTAACCTCAGGCTCCGCCAGAACGGAACCAACCTGAAGACGGAAGCCGTGTCGATCGCGAACGTGCCGGCCGAGCCGCTGCCGGAAGAGCAGGGGCCGATTCCGGCCAAGATTACCGTTGCCGAAGCGCGCAGCAAAGGCGAAGGAGCTCTGGTGACGCTGGAAGGCGTCGTTACGACAGAGCCGGGCATCTTCGGCGGCCAGTCCTTCTACCTGCAGGACGCAACCGGCGGTATTTATGTGTACCAGAACCTCGGCGGATTTCACGCCGGGGATGTAGTGAAGGTGACGGCCTCTACGGCCGTCTACAATTCGGAACTGGAATTAACCGATCCGGTCGAAGTCGCCAAAACGGGCGCTTCGGCCGTTCCTGCGCCTGTGAAGGCCGATGCCGTAACGGCCGGCAACCAGGGACAGCTCATCGAGCTGAGCGGAGTGACAATCGGCGCTGTCAAAAGCGCGGTGCCGGAAGGTTCTTTCGAGTTTGACGCGGTCAAAGGAAACGTGGTGAACCACATTCGCGTAGACGCGCGCACGGGGCTTACGCTGGCTTCTTTCCCTTATAAAGAAGGACAAACCGTTGACATCCGCGGTGCGGCGGCGATTTTCAAAGGCGCGTTCCAGCTGAAGCCGAGAGGACTGTCCGATTTCAAGGCACAGGCGGATACGACGGCTCCGGTAACGGCTGCGACTCTTTCGGAAACGGCCAACGCGGAGGGCTGGTTTAACAAGAACGTTACCGTTACCTTAACGGCCCGCGATAACGAAGGGGCTGCCGTTCTGACGCAGTACGATATCAACGGCGGAGAGGCGAAAGGCTATTCGGAGCCGTTCACCGTCGAAACCGAAGGAACGAACATCGTCCGCTACTATTCCACGGATGCTGCAGGCAACAAAGAGGAAGCCCAAACCCTTAACATCAAGCTGGACAAAACGGCCCCGGCCGCGTCCCTGACGCTGAACGGACAAGCTGTCTCCGATGTGACGGATAAAGACTCCTTAACCTTCCGTCTGTTGAGTACGGATGCGGGATCGGGAATTGCGGACCGGAAGCTGCTTCTGGACGGGAAGGAAATTGCCGACGGAGAGACGTTGAAAGCGGGCGAGCTGGCTGTCGGTCCGCATAACATCCAGTACCGCGTGACGGATCTTGCCGGCAATACGGCGGAGGATACGCTCAGCTTCAACGTAAAAGCGAGCCTGACGCTTAGCAAGGTAGAGCTCACATCCGGTAAAACCGTTCTGAAGCCCGGTGAAACGACCGATCTCCGTGTGAGCGGCACATGGAGCAACGGCACCGCAGCCGATTTATCCGTGGCGGAAGTCGTTTACCGCAGCAGCAATGAAGCGGCGGTTACGGTAAACGCGCAGGGAAGGCTTACGGCCGTCGGCGAAGGAACTGCGGATCTGACGGCTTCCGTAACGTTGGACGGCGTCACCGTCGTGTCGGGCGCGGTTACCGTTACGTCCGCCAAGCCTCTGGCAACGGGCGTTCCGGGCAAGCCGGTGCTGTCCTCGAACAATGGCTATGACGGCCTCAAAGGCGGCAGTTTTACCGTGACGATGAACATGTGGTGGGGAGCCAACGGCTCCGTGTACAAGCTGTACGAGAACGGCGTGCTGATCGGCACGCAGACGCTGAAGGACGCCTCACCGGTGGCCCAGACGGTCAAAACGGATATCAAAGGCAAAGCGAACGGAACGTATACGTACACGGCCGAGCTGATCAACGCTTACGGAACGACCGTAAGTTCGCCGCTTGTCGTGAACGTGACGGATGCCGCACCGGGCAAGCCGGTTCTTTCCCAGGACAACTGGGACGGCGACGGCACCTACAAGGTGACGATGAACATGTGGTGGGGCACCAACGCTTCCGAATACCGGCTGTTTGAAAACGGTCAGTTGATCGAAACGAAAGCGTTGGAAGAAGCGACTCCGGGCGCTCAGAGCGCAGTAACCAGCCTTACGGGGAGGGCTCCGGGAACGTATGAGTACCGTGCCGAGCTTGTAAATGCCTCGGGCGTTGCCATCAGCGAGAAAATTGTGGTGAAAGTAACCCGCTAGTTTGCACGGATAGGCTGTTTCCTGTCCGGTACTGTACTGTACTGTCAGTGCTGCTGAGAGGCTGTAAAGGATAAGGCCGAAAGCCGTTTGTTTTGGGATAAACCAACTTCATTTGTCGCAAAAGACCTCCATTTCCGCTTAAAACGGAAGTGGAGGTCTTTCTTTTTTGGAAGCTAATTCCTGCCGGAGAAGGAGAGCAAATTCCATCTCGCGTCCGGTGATTACGGAGGAGAGCAGTTATATGATAAAAGTAGCGACAGACAAAGAAAATGTACGGAGGAGCCTGAAAATCGAAGGATGTCGGTAGACGGCAGAAGGCAGGACGACGGACATTTAAGAGAGAGGGCGTCAGACATCTCCAGCGACGAGAAAAAAGCGAATGAGCACTGTTATGTGACACCAAGTACCGCGCACCGGGAGCCTCGTGCGGTGAGGAAGAGACGGCCGACAGCAGCTCCGGCGTAAAACGGACGCTTGTGGAATTCATGCCGAGCGGCTTGAACACCTTTTCCTGCATGTACTTGTCATAACGCAGCCCGCTCACGTTCTGAACGGCATATCCGGCCAGCAGAAAACCGAAGTTATCGTAAGTGTAGGCTTCGCCCGGCTTCCGCACGACCGTCGGCATGTGCTCGGCCAGGAACGGTTTCGTGGGGATATCCCGATCGACGAATTCGGGTCCTACATAAGTCGTAATGTCCGGATAATCCACACCGCTCGTGTAGGTGAGAAGATCGAATAACGTGAGCGGCGTGCCTGTTTTGTTGGGCACCTTCAAGCCATCCAGGTAAGGCTCGATGTCGCCCCTCAGCTCCATTTTCCCCTCGTCCACAAGCTGCAGGGCGGCCAGAGCGGTAAACGTTTTGGTGACGGAGCCGATCTGGAATACCGTGTCTTTGTCGACCGGAATGTTCTTTTCCTTGTCCGCATAGCCGTACCCCTTACTCAGCACGACCTTGCCGTCTTTAACGACCACGAAGCTGGAGCCGTTGACGTTGTATTTTTTCATTTTCTCGGCAAAAACGGGATCGGCAAACGCCTCTACTTCCTTCGCGTCGACAGGTCCTTGGGCGGAACCTTGACCGGGCTGCGCAGCCTCGTGCGGCTTGGCGGCGGGCGTACAGGCCGTAAAGACAGATGAAGACAGGACGAGCAGGGCAAGACTTGCGTGGCGTACGGTTTTTTTCATGGTTCATTCTCCTTTTTCGTATCGTTCTTTGTGTGACCGCTGTGTGTTTGTGTTCAGGCAAGGAGTGCCATTGAAAAACGGCGCCTCCTTTCCTTGATGTCCCCAGCATCCCAGACTTCCCGTCACAGCGGCCAGTGAGCATCCGTCAGGGTCCGTCATTTGTTGTGCCGGGAATGTCATATGACATTTGCTCACTGGCGCAGCTGACAGCAGGGGGGTTAGGATACAAGCAGCCGGAGGAGATACCGGGCACAAACGAAATCACGAGAACGAACAAGAAAGGACCGAGATTCCATGAAAAAAGAGATGATGCAAAGTTTGCAGACGTTTTACTTTTTGCTGCTTACTTTCGTTACAGGAGTGTTTTACTTTTGCTTCTACCTGGTCAGCCTGGTATTCAGCCTGAGCATGGCTTTTACCCTGGTCGGGCTGCCGATGATCACCTATGTCATGCGCAGTACGCGCACGTTTGCCCGATATGAAAGAATTCAAACCAAAATCTACACGGATCTTTCCATTGAGCCTTACGAACGGCCGCAAAAAAGTGAAGGCTCCGTATGGCAGCAGGCGAAAGAAGAGCTTGCGGACCGCCGGAACTGGACAATCATAGGCTGGCTGATGCTGAAATTCCCGCTGGGTCTGCTTGCCCTTCTTTTAGCCGTGCTTTGCTATATTGCGCCCGTCATCTTCATTCTGGTTCCGCTTGCGGTTCCGTACATGGACCTTTACTTTGCGGGGATTCCGGTGGACACCTTCGTAAAATCCCTCTTCGTGATGGCCGGGGGCGTTCTGCTCGCTTTTGCGGGGGCAAAACTGGGCCGGAGCACGGCGCTGCTGATCGGACGCTATATCCGGCATATGTTCAAACGGCTTCACGCATAGACAGCCGAGGCTTGCCGTGGCATAGTAAGGACAAGAACAGCCGGGCGGCAAGCCGGGTGGCCAGACAGAGAGGTGATGGACATGTTCGATGCGGTCAAGCAGTGGATCTGGTACGAATGGGCGCTCTTTATCATCCGTGTATTGATTTTTATTTCCACCATGATCACGACCGTGCAGCTTCAAAATGACTTAAACCTTCCCCTGTGGCTGGTTCTGTGCTGGCAAATCTCCGCTTTCTCGGTTCCATGGATTTTGCTGCAGGTGAATTCGACGGCGTATGTCGTTCTCGAGCTGATTTTGTCCGGAGGAGTCAGCATCTATTTAACTTCGTTATTTCCCGAGGCCTATTTGACCTTTCTCGTGCCCGCCGCCCTGATCGCAGCCAACAGTGCGGACAAAACATACCGTTGGTCGGGACCGGCCGCCGTTCTGGTGGTGCCCCTCGTGATGGTTGAATTATCCGAACAAGCGAAGCCGGTTTGGGAAATGATGTCTCAAATCGGGCTGGCTTATGCGATCGGGTACGCGTTCCATCTGTTGGTGGTGAATTACCGGCAAAATGAAATTATCCGCAGCCAGAACAGCGTTCTGGAGCAGTACATGTCCCAAGTGGAGCGGGTCACCCAGCTTGAAGAGCGGAACCGGCTCGCGAAGGATCTGCACGATACGATGGGGCATTCGTACACTTCGCTCCTTATGGGACTTGAAACGCTGCGACCGGATATCGCGACTGAGGAAGGCGAGAACAAGCTGGAGGCCCTTCTGGCGGTGACGCGCAAAAGCATGGGCGACGTGCGGGAGTTTCTGCACGAGATGGGCGCTTCGCAGAAGCTGTCTTCGCTCCGGCAGGCGCTTGAGCAGTTGGCGCGCGAATTCGAGGCCAGTGCGGGGGTGACCGTAAGCCTGCGGGTGCTCGGGGAGGAAACTGCCCTGCCTCAGCAGGCAAAGATGACCTTCTACCGCTGCTTGCAGGAAGCGCTCACGAATGCGGTGCGGCACGGCAGGGCAACGGAGATTCAGGCGGCGCTGCAGTTCGAGCCCCGGCAGACCCGGCTGGAAGTGCGGGATAACGGCGAGGGCAGCGAGTCTCTATCGGAGGGCTTCGGCCTGAAGGCGATGAAGGAGCGGGCCGCAAGCCTGCAGGGGCAGGTCTCCGTCTATTCGGAGAAGGGCGTGGGAACGACCGTGACGTGCACCCTGCCGCGCCAGGCGGAGCCGGGAGGCGAAGTGATCCGCCTGCTGATTGCCGACGATCAGGCATTCATCCGCGAAAGCCTCCGGACTCTTCTGCAGGGACAGAAGGATATGACCGTTGCGGGGCTTGCCGGAGACGGCGAGCAGGCGGTGGAGCTTTGTGCGGAGCTGGAGCCCCATCTGGTGCTGATGGATCTGGATATGCCGAACATGGACGGCACTGCGGCCACACGGACGATCAAGCAGAAGTGGCCGCATGTCCGGGTCGTCATCCTGACGACTTTCCAGGCGCCGGACAAAGCGCTGGAAGTGCTGCGCAGCGGCGCGGACGGCTATCTGCTCAAATCGATCGAGCCGAAGGAGCTGGCCGAGACAATCCGTCTCGTGCATCAGGGCGGCACGATGATCGCGCAGGATCTCTCGACGAAGCTGTTCGGCGAGCTGGGGGAAGCGGCCAAAGCTTCGGGGCGCAATGGCGTCTCCGGTACATCCGAGCCGGCGGAAACGGCCGGACTGCCGGAGACGGCGGCCCCTGCCGGAGAGAGCTATGAGCTGACTCCGCGCGAAATCGAGATTTTGCGGATGCTGTCCAAAGGGCTCCGCTACAAGTCCATCGCTTCCAAGCTGTACTTGTCGGACGGAACGGTCCGGAACTATGCGTCCACGGTGTACGCCAAGCTTGGCGTGCGCAACCGGGAAGAAGCTGTGGAAAAGGCGGCGGAGGCCGGACTTCTTTGAAGCCGTATCCGGAAAGGCTTTCGGTTCCGTGAGGAACCGGGAGCCTTTTTTTGTCTAGAGGAATAAGGTAAGGCTTGTCCCCCAGGCTCGTCTCAGGATGGAAAATCGCTCCGATTACCCGCCCGTTAGGTGTCCGCTCATACCAACCCGCCTTCGCCCGAATAATGTAACCCTAGAGCGAGGAGGCGATTCTAATGCCCGTTAAAAACGGCAGCGAGTATATAGAACGGATTAACCGGCATCTTCCCGGCGTCTGGATTGCGGGTGAACGGGTGCGGGGATTGATTTCGGAGCATCAAGCTTTCAAGGGACTGATGGCGACTCAAGCTTCCATGTATGATATGCAGCATGCGGAGGAATGGCAAGCGAAAATGACGTATGCTTCCCCTTCGACAGGGGACCCGGTCGGATTGTCCTTCCTGCAGCCGAAGACGAAGAAGGATCTTGCGCTGCGCAGGCAGATGATGCAGGCGTGGGCATCGGTCCATCACGGTTTCCTGGGGCGTGCTCCCGATTATATGAACACGGCGATAATGGCTTTCGGCGCAGCGGCGGGTCTGATCGAGAAGGAAAATCCCGAATACGGGGATAACTTGAGGCGGTATTACGAATACTGCCGGGAAAACGACGTGACGCTCTCACACGTGTTCATTCAGCCGAAAGCGGCGAGAATGTCCACATTTCTGCGGACCTTCGAGGAACACGCCGCCGCCCGGGTGGTCGAGAAGAATAAAGACGGGATCGTGGTCCGGGGCGCGTTCTTGCTGGATACGCAAGGGGCGACGTCGGATGAAATCCTCGTTTTTCCGGCCCCTTTTCCGTATGGAGGCAGCGAGGACAGTCCGCACGCATTCGCTTTTGCGGTGCCGAGCAATCTGGCCGGCGTGAGCTTCGTATGCAGAGAGAGCTTCGTCGGGGGCGAATCGGCTTACAACTACCCCCTAAGCTCCCGGTACGAGGAAATGGATACGCTGGTCCTTTTCGAAGACGCGCTCGTGCCGTGGGACCGTGTGTTTATATGCGGGGATGAAAGGATGGCCTGGCAGCTTGTGGACGAAAGCCGGTTCCATATCCACGCCGGTATGCAGATCATGTGCAAAAACATCGCCAAAACGGAATTCATTCTGGGCACTCTCGAAAGAATGGTCGAAGCAGGAGGCCTCGACAGCCACAGCCATGTAACCGAGAAAGTAACGGAAGTTATCGTGGCTTTGGAGACGCTCAAGGCGCTCCAGGTTGCGGCGGAAAAAGGGGCGTCCCGGGATAAATGGGGAAGTATGCTGCCCGACCCGAAGCCGCTTCTTGCGGCCAACTCCTATTTTCCGAAAGTGTATCCGCGGTTTGTGGAAATCATCCAGTTGATCGGAGCCAGCGGGCTGATCATGATTCCGGACGAAGCGGATTTCGGCACCGAGATCGGCGGGCAGCTGAACCTTTACATGAAAGGGATTGACCTGAGCGCCGAAGAAAACGTGAAATTATCCCGGCTTGCATGGGAGCTTGGCGTCAGTGCGTTCGGCGGCAGGCAGGCGGTTTACGAGCGTTTTTTCTTCGGAAACGCTGCGGTTGTAGACGGACGTTTGTACAACACTTATAAAGAACGGGAAGCGTTAGGACGCCGGGTTCAGGATTTCTTGTCGGGAAAAGACGGAAAGGGATTGGGTTAAGTTTTGCCGGTAAAAGTTGAAAAAGTTTCGGCCCGGGCCGGGGCTTTTTTTGCTTTTCGACCTTTTTTCTTTTATATTATTTATAGATGAATATTTTATTGTTGAAGTAATTAAGAGGGCTAACGTTTGGAAAACATACAAGAGAGCCCCCTGAGGGGAGAGGCTGTCTAACCTAAGAGGAGGATACCCTGTCATGATTATTATTCACGCGGCCATGCGGCTGCAGCCGGGCAAAGACGAGGCGTTTCTGAAAGAGATTCTTCCGCTCGTGGAAGCTTCGAGAGGCGAGAGCGGCAACGTTTCGTATGATCTGTACAAACATGCGGAGAAGGAGCATGCCTACACGATGGTGGAGGTCTGGAAAGATCAGCAGGCTGTGGCCAGCCACAATTCCAGCGCTCCTTTCAAGGCTTTCACCGGCAAAGCCAGCGAATTTCTGGCCGCTCCGCTGGATGTGAAAGTTTATGGGGCCGAGGCGGTAAAGGTTTAGAAGATGGTGCAAAACAAGCTGCCGCCTGCAGGTTACAGACGGCAGCTTGTTCCGTTTACCGGGATAAAACATTGCGGCGATCCTAAAGATGGATTACTATCGGGTTTGTGCACAGCCTGTACACATCCACACATTTCATAAGCAGGCCGCAAAGGAGAATCGCGTCATGTCCGCAAAAGTTATCCACCATATTTGCATTCAGACGAACTGTTATGAACAATCGCTCGCATTTTACCGGGATGCGCTCGGCTTCGAGGTTGTGCAGGAAACGCCTGATTTTCATACACGGACTTATAATTCCTGGTTGCGGCTCGGCGAGTTTTATATCGAGCTGCAAACCGGCAAGGCCGGTGAAGAGCTTCAGCCGGTGAATACGAGTTCGCGGGGAATCGTTCATTTTTGTCTATGGGCCGAGGATCTTGAAGAAGAGGTCCGCCGTTTGAAGGATTCCGGAGCGGAGTTCAGGCTTAAAAACGGCCGGGAAATTTATACGGTAGAGAACGGGAAGCTGTGTAAGCTGACGGCGCCCGAAGGAACGATTATCGAACTGAGGGATACGAAAGGGATCTGACCGGTAAAAAAGAAAGGCCCGCAGAAGGGAAATTCTGCGGGCCTTTCTTTTTTTTTGAGCAAGCCGCTAACCGGTGGGGCAGCGTGCCGCTCTTATTTTACTTCGACGATACGTCCTTCGACCTTCGGATTAACGGTTCCCTGCTTGATCAAGGCTTCTTCCACGACATCGTAAAGCGTGAAGCCGGAGTCGAACACTTTCTTATCCTTCATCATGGCATAGCCGTCACCGCCGGCCGCGATGAAGTCATTCGTAGCCAGCTTGTAGGTCTTGTCCGGATCAACCGGCTCGCCTTTCACTTTCAGCTCCACCACTCTTTCGCCGGCAGGCTTGCTGCGGTTGTAAGTGAACGTCATGCCGCCGATTTGCGGGAAGCGCCCTTCGCCGCTCTCCACTTTGCCGACTCCGTTTTCGAGTGCCGCTCTCAGCTCGCTGCCTGTAAGCTCCAGGACGACCAGAGTGTTCGGGAACGGGAGCACGTCGTACAGATTTTTCTTCGTGATGTCTCCGGCTTTCACCTGGGTCCGGATACCGCCGCCGTTAATAAGCGCAACATCGGATTCCTGTCCGCCGATCGTCTTCGTTTTGGCGAGCATGGCATCGGCGATCAGGTTGCCGAGATTGGTTTCCTTCGCGCGTACGAGGGTGCGTTCCCCGTCAAGCTGAACGTCGGTTTTGGCGATTTTCACATCAAGCTGTCCGTCTACACGGCCGACGATATCTTTAACCAGCTTCGCCATCTCGGCATCGGGCTCTACTTTCTCGTCATACTCGATCAGGCCGCCGGTGAAGCCGACAAGCTCCTTATTGTAATAATACAAGTCCGCGCGGCCCATCGACTTGCCGTATTCCCAGTCCTGTACGATGTACGTGCCGTTTACGAGCTCCGGATTCGTCAGCTGGGTGTGGGAGTGGCCGCCGATGATCAGGTCGATGCCGGGAACCGTCTTCGCCATTTCGCGGTCGACTTCGATGCCGTTGTGGCAGACGACGATGACGTGATCGACTTTCTTTTTCAGCTCGGGCACAAGCTGCTTCGCTACTTCGATCGGGTCCTTGAACTCCAGCGCCTTCACGTTGTCCGGATGAGTCACGATCGGTGTATCCGCGGTCGTAAAGCCGAGGATGGCGAATTTCTTGCCGCCGATTTCGGTATAATGCACCGGCTGGAGCAGCTCCGTGCCGTCTTCTTTTTTGAACACGTTGGAAGAAATGATCGGGTGATCGACCATGCCTTTGAGCTTGAGCAGCTGCTCGTAGCCGAAGTCGAATTCATGGTTGCCCGCCGCCTGCGCGTCGTAATCGAGGTAGTTCAGAAGCGGCACGATGGACTCGCCCTTGAACAGATTGGCGAAGACGGTTCCCTGGAAAGTGTCGCCCGCATCCATCAGCATGAAATTAGGGTTTTCCGCCCGCATTTCTTTCACGAGCGTTGCGATTTTAGCGTAGCCGAACTCTTTCAGCGATTTGTTTTCTTCGATATGTCCGTGAACGTCGTTGGTATGTCCGATCGTAATATGTAAGGTGATGGCTTGGCCGAGGGCCTGCAGAAAATCTTTCCGGGATACGGAGTCGGCACCGGCCGTCAGTTTGATGTCGTACCCGGCTTTCTTGGCGATTTCGGTAACGGCTGCGGCGCTGAGTACGGCGTCCGGCGTTTTTACTTCCGCTTCGCTCAGCAGTCCCTGCTTTTTGGCCCAGGACAGGGAAGCCGAAGCCCAGTGGGAAATCGAAGCGTCCGTCGTCAGAGAAGCTCCCTTGGAACGGGCGAGAATCGTAGCGAGCTCCGCTGTCGAAACACTGCGGTCCAGCGCCAGGCCGCCGCCTTCGTAGCCTTCGATGATCGCTTTCTTTTGCATCCAGTCGGTATGGCTGAGTTGTGGTGCCGTTTGGGCGTAAATCGACGTGGCCAGAATAGAAGATATGATTGCGCTTACAGATAAAGCCGAAACAAATTTGCCTTTGAACAAAAGAATTCCCCCTTAACAAAAGTAGACCCATTGTAACATGAGCCTTTGGGGGCAACAATAGAGGTATAGCGAACATAGTTTGTCAATTTGTGCACGGACGCCGCCGTAAACGCTCTCAAAAATGGTATAATGAAGAGAAGTGCTTATTGAATTCACGCTCATCTTCATTCATTTCCGGCCTGGATTGGATTGATTTTCATAAAAGGATGTTTTATACTCAGGGAATGAAATGATGTCACTTTTATATTGAACATAATTTCATAATGCGAGGCAGGGAAAAGCTCCAATGGAAGATGAAAAGCTCAGAAAGATTATCGAGGTAGCCAAATTATACTACCAGCTGGACTATAATCAGAACCAGATTGCGCAAATGCTCGGCTTATCCCGTCCGACCGTGTCGCGTCTGCTGCAGCAGGCCAAGACAGAGGGAATCGTGAAGATTCACATCGCGGACCCCTCGGAAGATTGCGAGGCTCTTGCGGTTACTTTACGGGAGAAGTTTCATTTGAAAAAAGCGGTGGTCGCTTTCGTACCGACTTATGACGACGAAATCGTCAAGAAATTTATCGGCGAAGCGGCCGCGCAGTACTTGATGACCACGGTAAAAGACAAAGATATTATCGGGGCTTCGTGGGGAACCACGATGTATCAGGTTGCGGCGAACCTTCAGCAGAAGGGGCTGACGGATTCCCGCGTCGTGCAGCTGAACGGAGGCGTGAGCCATGCGGACATTACGATCTCTCCGTCTGAAATCATCTATCTGTTCAGCCGGGCGTTTCACGTTACGCCGTATTTCCTCTATCTCCCGGCTATCGTCGATCACAGTCTGGTTAAGCAGGCGATTCAGTCCGACCGGCATATCCGCCGCGTGCTGGATCTCGGAAAGCTTGCCAATATCGCGATCTTTACGGTCGGGCTGCCGGATGCCGAATCGGTGCTGATCCAGTCCAATTACATGACCGAGGAAGATTTGGAGATTATTCAGAGCAGAGCCGTGGGCGACATATGCTCGCGATATTTCGACGATAAAGGGCAGATCTGCCATACCAGCCTGAACGACCGCACCATCGGCATCGAGCTGGAGGATTTAAAGGAGAAAGAACAGGCGATTCTCGTAGCCGGCGGAATGAGAAAGGTAAACGCCATTTATGGCGCGCTCCGCGGCGGCTATGCGAATACGCTCATCACCGACCAGATGACGGCCAAAGCGCTCATCGCCAAACATGACGGCGGGCAGACGGCAACAGCCTGACGGCGGGCCGGCAGGATACGCGGCGCGCCCCGGCCGGGCTGTCTTGTACCGCACCAAACCAGGGGGACTTCACGAGATGACACAGACTAACCACGTATTGCAGGCGGCTGCCTATATTAAGGACAAGTTATCGTTTACGCCGCAGGTCGGCCTTATTCTCGGTTCTGGCCTCGGCGTTCTCGCCGATGAAATCGAGAATTCGGTCGTTATTCCTTATCACGAGATTCCCGGCTTCCCGGTATCGACGGTTGAGGGACATGCCGGCCGGCTCGTATGCGGAATGCTGCAAGGCAAGCCGGTTGTCGCCATGCAGGGACGCTTTCACTATTACGAAGGATACGCCATGAATAAGGTCGTCTTTCCCGTTTTCGTCATGAGGCAGCTCGGCGTGAAGACGCTTCTCCTGACCAATGCCGCGGGCGGGGTCGACGTAAGCCTGGAGCCGGGGGATCTGATGCTGATCTCCGATCACATCAACCTGATGGCGTCCAATCCGCTGATCGGTCCCAACGACGCGCAGCTCGGTCCGCGCTTTCCCGATATGTCGGAGGCTTACTCGAAAAGACTGCGCGAAGCGGCGCGCGAAACCGCCGGCTCTCTGAACATGAGCCTGAAAGAAGGCGTATACGCGGGCCTTACGGGCCCTTCGTACGAAACGCCGGCCGAAATCCGCATGGTGCGGGCGCTCGGAGGAGACGCGGTAGGCATGTCCACCGTGCCGGAGGCAATCGCCGCGAGCTATGCGGGGCTTGAAGTGCTGGGCATCTCCTGCATTTCCAACATGGCCGCGGGCATCCTGGAGCAGCCGCTTTCCCATGCGGAAGTCATGGAGACGACCGAGATGGTGCGCGCTAACTTCGTGGCGCTGATCAAAGGCATCATCGGCCGCAGCGACCTGTAGCGGCAGTCCGGCCGTCCCGACCGGTACCTTCAAGGAATCCTGGATATTGCCGTCCAGGGTTCTTTTTTGCGCCCGGAAAAGGGAGCGGAACGTTTTGCAAGAAGGCCGGCATAAAAATAAAATAGACAGACATAAAATAAATTTCAAATTAATATTTACATATGTTCATGTCAAACCTATAATAGGTGTAATGTATTCCGGTTTCACAAATACTAGCCCCTGACAGCGGGTTTCATGCCTTACCTTTTTCTACAACTTAGACAAGTCTGGAGAGATGGTTTTGAATACAGCCTATGTGAACGGTCACTTTTTTACGATGGATGAAAGCAGCCGGCAGTACAAAAGCGGAATGATGGCCGTCGGCGGCGACACGATCGATTACATCGGCGATCATTCCGAACAGCGGCTGGCCGCGGCGGACCGGGTCGTAGATCTGGGCGGCAAATGGGTTATGCCCGGCCTCGTCAATGTCCACTCCCATATCGTGATGACCATCCTGCGGGGAATCGGCGACGATATGCTGCTGAAGCCGTGGCTGGAGACGAAGATCTGGCCGATGGAAGCCAAGTTTACGCCGGAGATCGCGTCTGTCAGCGCCCGGCTCGGCATTCTGGAGATGCTGAAGTCGGGTACGACTACTTTCTCGGATATGTTCAATCCGAACGGCATCGACCTGGACGGCATCATGCAGGAAATTGCCGATACGGGCATCCGCGGCGCATTCTCGCATACGATTTTCAGCCTGGGCACGGAGCGGCAGCAGCGGGACAACATCGCCGGCGCGGAGCGGTTCGCGAAACAGTTCCGCACGTTCGCTGACGGACGTCTGACGACGATGGTTGCGCCCCACAGCCCGTATGCGTGCACGCCGGCGGCGCTGGAGGAAAGCGCGCGGATCGCGGCCGAGAACGGCCTGATGGTGCACATCCACGTGTCGGAGACGGATCTGGAGATCCGCGACATCGAGAGCCGCTACGGCGTGCGTCCCGTGGAGCACCTTCGCCGTCTGGGCCTGTTCGACCGGCCGACTGTGATGGCTCACGGAGTCGTTCTTAATGACGAAGAAAGAGCGATTCTTCAACAATATGATGTACGGGTGGCTCATAATCCCATCAGCAACTTGAAGCTGGGATCGGGAGTGGCGGACGTTGCCGCGCTTCTGGAAGCGGGAGTCAAGGTCGGCATCGCCACGGACAGCACCGCGTCCAACAACAACCTCGATATGTTCGAGGAGATGAGGACAGCGGCCCTGCTGCAGAAAGGGATTTACAAAGACGCGAGCAAGCTTCCCGCCGAAACGGTGCTGGCGCTGGCTACACGTGTCGGAGCCGACGTTATCGGCATGGGCCATACGGGATCGCTGGAGCCGGGGAAGAAGGCGGATTTTATCACCATCGATCCGTCCGACAAGCCGCATCTTCAGCCGCTGGAACAGGCGTTTTCGCATCTGCTCTACGCCGCGTGCGGACGTGACGTCTGCGATGTATATGTCGGCGGAGCGGCCGTTGTGCGCGACGGAAGCTGCCTGACGATCGACGAAGAAAAGATCTTGGCGGAAGCCAACCGTCTGCAGGCTGAGCTGCGCTAACTCCGCTGCGCGGACTGCGGTTGACTGATGGGGCAGAGTGGAGGAATAGAAGTGATTCGAGGTCTTAACCGGTATTTTCAAGTGGAAGCCCACGGGACGACGTGGAAAAGAGAGCTGATGGCAGGCCTCACCTCGTTCTTTACGAGTGCGTACATTATGCTCGTCAATCCCCTTATCCTGCAGGATACGGGAATGCCGCTGAGCGCGGGAGTACTTGCCACCATTGCGGCGACCGTTATCGGCTGTCTGATGATGGCCCTATGGGCGAATGCGCCCATTATTGTCATCCCCGGCATGGGGCTGAACGCGTTCTTTACCTACACGATCGTCCAGTCGCTGGGACTTTCCTGGCAGCAGGCGCTTGCCGTTGTCGTCGTGTCGGGTGTCATTTTCCTGCTTGCGAGCGTGTCATCGTTCGGCGGCAAAATTTTATCGGCGGTACCCGCGTCGCTGAAGCACGGGATTACCGCGGGAATCGGCCTCATGCTTACGTTTATCGGCCTTCAGAAAGGCCATATCATTCAGCCCGATTCCGTCAACTACGTGGCACTCGGCAGTTTTACGAGTCCGGTCACGCTGGCGACGCTTATCGGACTGGCAGTTACGTTCATGCTGTTTGTCCGCAACATTAAAGGAAGCCTGCTCATCGGAATCGGGTTTACGAGCTTGCTGACGCTCGGACTCGCAGGTACAGGAGATGCGGCCGATAAAGCGGTCGATCTGAAGGCTTACGGGCAAGTCCTGGGAGCCGCCGATTTCAGCGTCATGCAGATTCCGTTCTGGATCGCGGTCTTTTCCATGACGATGATCGTCCTGTTCGAGAACATGGGTCTGCTCAGCGGCATGCTGCCGGACAAGGAAAAGTTCCCGAAGGCTTACCGGGTCGTGGCGGTGTCCACGATCGTATCGGGCTTCTTCGGGACCAGTCCGACCATCGCCTCGGCCGAAAGCACCTCCGGCATTTCCGAAGGCGGCCGGACAGGCATCCCTCCGCTCGTAACGGCGGTCCTGTTCCTGCTCTCCGCCCTGGCGCTGCCCGTCATCGGGCTGATTCCCGGCAACGCCGTCGCGCCGGTGCTCATGATTATCGGAGCGCTGATGATGATGAGCGTGAAGGATATTCCGTTCAACGATTTCTCGGAATATTTGCCCGCGTTTCTCATCGTGGTGTGCATTCCGCTGACGTCCAGCATCGCGGACGGTCTCGCTTTCGGCTTCATCGCGTATCCTCTGACGAAGGCGGCCATCGGCCAGTGGAGAAAATGCTCGCCTCTGCTGTACGCGATTGCCGCGCTCTTTGTCCTGAACTTCGTGGCTTCTGCCGTGTTCGTACATTAAACAGAGGAGCCGGCATCGCGAAACAGAGAAATCCGTATCACGCTCAGCTCCCGGCTAGGGGGTTGGCCTCCTATGACTTGTAGCCAACCACGGAGTACGGCCGCTTCACGCTTACGGACCCGGCTCCCTTCTGTCCGGGAAGCGCTGCGTCGACAGCAGCGGCAACCAAAAAAAGCCTGACGATACTTGATATCGTCAGGCTTTTTTGCATGCGAAGAAGCCTCCGGGCACGGACCGGAACGGCCTAAGAAGTCCAGCGTCTCGGCCCTGGCGTCGGCGGGATGGTTGCGGAGTGGCAGAACTGGCACTGGCTTCGTTTTTTTGCGGCCGCATAAGAAGATGGAACGGCTTGTTGGAATGTCTGTCCCACACAAGCTCTTACATTTGGTACAATAAGGAAGAAAGGGCAGGTTCCCTTGAAAACAGGCCCTGCCTGCCTCGGTTAAGCCGACAACATCGATTATTGGGGATATGAGATGGACATTTATGCGATAAACATACGTTTCGACGAAGAAGAGATTATACAACATGCGGACCGGCTGATGGTTCATCTGTCGGAGGAGAAGCGGGCCAAGGCCCAAAGGTTCCACCGGATGGAGGACCGCGTGAGGGCGGTTGCCGCGGATGCCCTCGCGAGATGGTGCCTGTGCCGGAAACTGGCCGCCGCTAACCCGGAGCTGCGCTTCGGGACGAATGCCTACGGCAAGCCGCATGTGACCGCGCCCCGTACCGGCGTCCATTACAACGTGACGCATTCGGGCTGCTGGGTCGCGGCGGCCGTTTCCGAAACGGAAGTCGGCATTGACGTGGAGCAGATCCAGCAGGTGGATCTGGATATTGCCGAACGCTTTTTTTCTGCCGCGGAAAAAGCCGACCTCTTCAGCCTCCCTCCGGAGGAGCGGCTGGATTATTTCTTCGATCTGTGGACGCTGAAGGAGAGCTACATCAAAGCGGTCGGCAAAGGCTTGTCGATTCCGCTGGACTCTTTTGCCATCCGCAGGAGGGAAAGCGGCGTGTTCGAGCTGGAGCCGCAGCCGACCCATGTTTTCAAGCAGTATGAGCTTGACGGGCCTTACAAATTGTCCGTTTGCTCGACTTTGGACAATTTTCCGGATGAAGTTACCTTGCTTCGTCTGGAAGATCTGGTGTTTGAATAGCAAGAGAACCCTCCGGCAGGAGGCTTCTCCACAAATAAAACACCGCATAAGCCTCCCAGCCCCGCCAGGGAGCGAAAAGCTGCCGGATCTCTTCGAGAGCCGGCTTTTGCGTGCGGTGCAGGAGCTGCTTCAGCGCGTTGTGAAGCCCCGCGTCCCCGATCGGGAAAGCGGCCGGGTTCCGCAGGCAGCGCATCAGCACGTAATGCGCGGTCCACGGACCGATGCCGCGGATGGCTAGCAGGGTGCGCTCGGCCGCCTCGTAGGAACCGGAGGCGAGAAGCGCCTCCTTCGACAGCGTGCCGCTGTCCATCAGACCCGCCACATGGAGGATATACTCGGCTTTCTTGCCGGTGAATTGGAGCTGCCGCAGCTCTTCCACGGTCACGTCCGCCAGGTCCCTCGGTTTCGGGAAAAGCCAGTAGGTACGGCCTTCCCAGACCAGCTTTTTGCCGTAGTTCTCCACAAGCCTGCGCTTGAGCGTATAAGCGAACGTTAAATTAATCTGCTGCCCGGCGATCGCCCAGCAGAGGGCTTCGAACAAATGCGGCACGCCGATGATGCGGAGCCCGTAATACCCGGAAGCTAACGGACCGAGCAGCGGATCGGACTGTGCCGCCGCATAGAAGGGCGTCATGTCTCTGGCGAGGTCCATCCATTCCGCCGTGTAGGCCACCGCTTCCCGGACGGCGTTTGGATCTGCGGGCGGGCCCTGCAAAAACCGGAGCTGGAGCCGACCGGGACCCGGCTCGCTGATTTCGACCGGCAGCAGTTCTTTTCCCGCTTCCAGGAGCTTGTAAATGCGGCGGTTCTCCACGCTGTGAAGGCACTCAAGGGGAGAGCGCGTCAGGTACAGAAGCGTTTCCGGGTAACTGAACGCCGCCGGAGTTTCGATCTGCGCGATTCCCGTCTGTTCGTCAAAACTGAAAACGGGCGTGTCCTTTTGCCGTATAGTCATGGAATCCCTCCAGTCTGAGCAGCTCTTCTTTGACCTGAAGGCCTCCTCTGAAACCGGTAAGCGTCGCATTTTTGCCAATGACGCGGTGGCAGGGCACGATGATGGGAACGGGATTGGCGCCGTTGGCCGTACCGACCGCTCTTACGGCTGCGGGACTGCCCACGCTGGCCGCAATGTCGGAGTAGCTGCGTGTTTCGCCGAACGGAATTTCGGCAAGAGCCTTCCAGACGGAAGTCTGGAAAGCCGTACCCCGCATATCGAGCGGAACGTCGAATTGTTGGCGGTTCCCTTCGAGATACTCTTTTAGTTGAAGGAGATAGCCAGCCATTCGTTCTTCGTCTTCGATCAGCACGGCTCCGGGAATCTGCCTGGCGGCCCAGCTTTCCAAAGTGTCCAGACTCTCGGTCGGCCACGTAATACGGCATAATCCCCGGTCTGTCGCGGCTACGTATAAAGGTTTGTTCCGGAAAAGGGGATGCACCAGGGCCGCCCAATAAATTTCGGTTGTCGCCGAAAGAGTGTTCATTTTTTAGTTGCCTCCTGCTTGTCTCGGTTTGAATTGAATTGAATTGGTTTTACTTTGGCTTCGGTACTCACTCAAGAGTTTCGGGCATTCTGTTCTCTAAATTCATTCGGCGTACAGCCGGCAGTTTTATGAAAAACGGCGGAGAAATGAGAAGCGCTGCGGAACCCGACTGCCGCGGCGATTTCGCCGATAGGCTGTTCACTCCGTGCAAGCCTGTGCTTCGCTTCCTCCATGCGGGTAAGAAGAAGCTGGCGCGAGGGACTGATCCCGGTCGTCCGTTTGAACGTCCGCTGCAGATGATAAGGGCTCATGTTCAGCTCGGACGCAAGCCCGTGCAGCGTCAGATTTTCGCCATAGCGGGTGCGGATCAGGCCGAGTACGGTTTCCGCCAGCTCCGCATCGGGTCCGTGGGGACTCGGATTCTCGGGCTTGCACCTTTTACAGGGGCGGAACCCGGCTGTCAGAGCTCCTTCGATGCTATCGTACACCCTCACATTTTCGGGCTTGGGAGTCCGGGACCGGCAGGATGGCCTGCAAAAAATGCCCGTAGACGTAATGCCCACATAATACTGCCCGTCGTGACGGGTATCTCTGCTTAAAATCGTCTCGTAGACGGATTTGAAAATAGCGTCCTCGTTCATCCGTTAACCGCACCTCCTTCTCTTAACATTATAAACTTCCGTCCGGTGCTTGATAATAGGAGTGAAATAGGACAGCAAAAATTCGCTAAGACCTTGAATGTGCGAGAATCTGGAAGCAAAAGAAGGATATAGACCTTGATCGGCTGTGCCGTCCGGTTTTCCTCGGCCCCGCTTTCCACTATAATGAAGGAAGATTTTGTACAAAAAGGATGGAGGAGATCAGACAATGAAACGCATAGCGGTTTTCTGCGGATCAAGCAACGGAGCATCTGAAGTCTACAGGGAAGGGGCCGCAAGGCTTGGACGCGAGCTTGCGGAGCGGGGCCTCACACTCGTATACGGAGGCGCCAGTGTCGGACTGATGGGAGCTGTGGCCGATGCGGTTCTGGAAGCCGGAGGCGAGGTTATCGGGGTTATCCCGAAAATGCTCGAGAACCGGGAAATTTCCCATCACGGCCTGACCGAACTGATCGTCGTCGAGTCCATGCATGAGCGTAAAGCGAAGATGGCGGAGCTTGCGGACGGATTTATGGCTCTTCCGGGAGGACCGGGTACGCTGGAGGAATTTGTGGAAATTTACACATGGGGGCAGCTCGGTCTTCACCGGAAGCCGTTCGGGCTTGTCAATCTCAATCATTATTACGATCCCCTCGTCGCCCTCTTCGACCGGATGAATCAGGAGCAGTTTATGCAGGATAAGTACCGCTCGATGGTGCTGGTGAACGAAGACCCGGCCAAGCTGCTTGAACAGTTTGCTTCCTACAAGGCTCCGGAAGTCAAAACTTACATAAAGAACGATCAGACCTGAAATTTCAGGCATCCTTAGTAAAACGCACCGAAAAGAAGCATACTAGAGTCGTTTACGGCCTTCTTGGTGAAGAAGACTGTAAGGGGCTCTTTTTTATGCCCGGGAAAAAGAGCGTAAGAAGCCTAAAGACACAAAAATGACATGAACATAATTTTATGATGTGTTTTACATATGTTCATACGTGTGCTATCATGAAGGCATGAAATTCCTAAACACATTGTCTTTTTAAAGGGCATGATAACTCATAATCAAGGAGTGTAAACACATGAGCATAGCCGGAATGATCGATCACACGCTGCTTCGCGCAGACGCGACAAAGGCTGAAATCACCAAGCTGACGGAAGAGGCGAAAAAGTACGAATTCGCGTCCGTCTGTGTAAATCCGACCTGGGTTGCCTATGCGGCCGAACAGCTCTCGGGATCGCCCGTGAAAGTTTGCACCGTCATCGGATTCCCTCTGGGCGCCACGACGTCTGCCGTGAAAGCGTTTGAAACGAAGGATGCGATCGCAAACGGTGCCGGGGAAATCGATATGGTCATCAACATCGGCGCCCTGAAAGCAGGGGACGATACGCTGGTGGAAAGCGACATTAAATCCGTTGTCGACGCGGCCGCGGGCAAGGCACTGGTGAAAGTCATCATCGAAACAAGCCTTCTTTCGGACGAAGAAAAAGTGCGCGCAAGCGAGCTGGCGGTTAAAGCGGGAGCGGACTTCGTGAAGACGTCCACCGGGTTCTCGACCGGCGGAGCGACACCTGCGGATGTAGCGCTGATGCGCAAAACCGTCGGTCCCGACGTTGGCGTCAAAGCATCGGGCGGCGTACGCAGCCTCGAGGACATGAACGGCATGATCGAAGCCGGGGCAACCCGCATCGGAGCTAGCTCGGGCGTTAAAATCATGGAAGGCGGCCAGTCCACTTCTTCCTACTAAACCCTGACCTTTGAGGAGGACGGATCCATGAAAGACCAGCTGATTCAAGAAGCAATCGAAGCCCGCAAGCAGGCCTATGTGCCTTATTCGGGCTTCCAGGTCGGAGCGGCCGTGCTCACGGGCGGGAAGGTTTACCGGGGATGCAACGTTGAGAATGCATCCTACGGTTTAACCAACTGCGCGGAGCGAACAGCTATTTTTAAAGCCGTTTCGGAAGGCGAAGGCGGGCACAAGCTCGAAGCTATCGCCATCGTGGCGGACACGGAAGGACCGGTATCGCCATGCGGCGCCTGCAGACAGGTTATCGCCGAATTCAGCGACCGGAATACGAAGATTTACTTGACCAATCTTCACGGCAATACCGAAGAATGGACGATCGACCGGCTGCTCCCGGGAGCTTTTCAAGCCGATGACATGGAAAAAAAGTAAAAATCAATATGAAACTTCTTTTTGTAAACTGATTGTAAGCGCTTAATAGTTTTTCAGGTTCAGAGAGCTGTACCTGCAATCAAATCTGCTAATGCTGAGCAACCATTGGGGGAACCACTAACATGAAATATTTAGTTGCTATTCTGGGCGTGCTTGTCGTGTTCGGGCTTACTTACGCCGCCAGCAACAATCGTCACAAAATCCGGTACCGTCCGCTGTTCGTCATGATCGCCCTGCAGGTGGTCCTGGCTTTCGCCCTTCTGAATACAAGCGTGGGCGAATTTCTGATCCGCGGTTTCGCGAGTGTATTCGAATCGCTTCTCGCGTACGCGTCCGAAGGGATCAATTTTGTGTTCGGCGGCATAGCGAACGACAAGACGTCTCCGTTCTTCCTGAACGTGCTGCTTCCTATCGTATTCATTTCCGCATTGATCGGGATTTTGCAGTATACTAAAATTTTGCCGTTTATCGTCAAATACATCGGTCTGGTGCTCAGCAAGGTCAACGGCATGGGTAAGCTTGAATCTTATAATGCCGTGGCATCTGCTATACTGGGTCAATCGGAAGTATTCATTTCGGTGAAGAAGCAAATCGGCCTGCTGCCGAAACACCGCCTGTACACGCTTTGCGCTTCGGCCATGTCCACGGTTTCGATGTCCATCGTCGGAGCTTACATGCAGATGATCGAGCCGAAGTTTGTCGTAACGGCGCTGGTGCTGAACCTGTTCGGCGGATTTATTATCTCGTCGATTCTTAACCCTTACGTGGTTACGAAGGAAGAAGATATTCTTGAAGTGCAGGAAGAAGAAAAGCAGTCTTTCTTCGAAATGCTGGGAGAATATATTCTCGACGGTTTTAAAGTCGCCATTATCGTGGCGGCCATGCTGATCGGTTTCGTGGCCCTGATCGCCTTGATCAACGGTGTTTTCAACGGCATTTTCGGCATTTCGTTCCAGTCTTTGCTCGGGTATATTTTCGCTCCGTTCGCGTTTGTAATGGGCGTGCCTTGGGCCGAAGCGGTCGAAGCCGGAAGCATTATGGCAACCAAGATGGTATCCAACGAGTTCGTCGCCATGCTCGACCTTGCCAAACATACGACTATGTCTCCGCGGACCGTCGGAATCGTATCGGTGTTCCTCGTTTCCTTCGCGAACTTCTCTTCCATCGGGATCATCGCCGGTGCGGTTAAAGGGCTTCACGAAAAGCAGGGCAACGTTGTGGCCCGTTTTGGTTTAAAATTACTGTATGGAGCTACATTGGTCAGCGTCCTGTCGGCTACGATTGCGGGGCTGTTCCTGTAAGCTGAATAGGAAAGGAAGCGAGAAACATGACTACGTTTAAACGGATTCACCTGATTGTACTGGACTCGGTCGGTATCGGCGAAGCGCCGGACGCCGCTAAATTCGACGACTTCGATGTCGATACCCTCGGACATATCGCACGGGAGAGAGGCGGCCTCAACATGCCGAACATGGCTAAGCTGGGCCTCTCCAACATCCGTCCTATCGAAGGCGTGCCTGCGGCGGACAAGCCGCTGGCTTACTACACGAAGATGCAGGAAGCGTCGAACGGGAAAGATACGATGACCGGGCACTGGGAGATCATGGGCCTGAACATCGAAACGCCTTTCCGCGTGTTCCCGGACGGCTTCCCGGCTGAGCTGATCGGGCGCATCGAAGAGAAAACCGGCCGCAAGGTGATCGGCAACAAGCCGGCCAGCGGCACCGAAATCATCGACGAGCTCGGTGAGGAGCACGTGAAAACCGGAGCGCTTATCATTTACACGTCCGCGGACTCCGTGCTGCAGATTGCCGCCCACGAAGACGTGGTGCCGCTGAAGGAGCTTTACGAAATTTGCGAGTTCTGCCGCGAAATTACGCTGGAAGATCCGTATATGCTGGGCCGCATCATCGCTCGCCCGTTCGTCGGCGAAGCCGGCAGCTTCAAACGGACGGCCAACCGTCACGATTACGCCTTGAAGCCTTTCGGGCGCACTACGATGAACGAGCTGAAAGACAAAGGCTTCGACGTGATCGCGCTCGGCAAAATCTCCGACATCTACGATGGCGAAGGCGTTACGAAAGCGGTCCGGACCGTTTCCAACATGGACGGCATGGACAAGCTGGTGGACACGCTTGGCGAGTCCTTCACCGGACTCAGCTTCTTGAACCTCGTCGATTTCGACGCTCTCTTCGGCCACCGGCGTGATCCGCAAGGATACGGACAGGCGCTGGAGGAATACGACGCCCGCCTGCCGGAAGTGTTCGCCAAATTGACGGACGAGGATCTGCTGATCGTCACGGCCGACCACGGCAACGATCCGACCTACCGCGGAACGGACCATACGCGCGAATACGTGCCGCTGCTCGTTTACTCGCCGCGTTTTGCGGATGGCGGCAAAGAGCTGCCGCTGCGCCGCACGTTCGCCGATATCGGCGCTACCGTAGCGGACAACTTCGGCGTCACGCTGCCCGCCCACGGCACAAGCTTCCTGGCGGACTTGAAATAAACCGGGACGATAAACCGTTCCTTCTATCCTTATTTATAACGGAGGTATACGTTCATGAGCGTTCATATTGGTGCAAAACCGGGCGACATCGCCGAAACGATCCTGCTGCCCGGCGACCCGCTGAGAGCGAAGTATATCGCGGAAACTTACTTGTCCGACGTAATCTGCTACAACGAAGTCCGCGGCATGCTGGGCTTCACGGGCACGTATCAGGGCAAGCGGGTTTCGGTGCAGGGATCGGGCATGGGGATCCCTTCGATCAGTATTTACGTTAACGAGCTGGTCAGCCAGTACGGCGTCAAAAACCTGTTCCGCGTCGGCACGTGCGGAGCCATGCAGGAGCATGTCCGGGTCCGCGATGTGATCCTGGCCCAGGCGTCCTGCACGGATTCGAGCGCGAACCGCCATGTGTTCGGCGGCTTCGACTACTCCCCGATCGCGAGCTTCCCGCTCCTTAAGGCCGCTTACGAGCGCGGTGTGGAGAAGGGACTTAAGCTTCATGTCGGCAACATTTTCAGCTCCGACATCTTCTACCGTGACGACAAGACGGTCGTGCAGAAGCTGATGGATTACGGCGTGCTCGGCGTTGAGATGGAGACGACCGCCCTTTACACGCTGGCGGCCAAATTCGGCGTGAACGCTCTGACGATTCTGACCGTGAGCGATCACCTTCTGACTGGCGAGGAAACGTCGTCGGAAGAGCGGCAGACGACCTTCAACGAGATGATGGAAGTGGCTTTGGATACGGCGATTTCGCTGTAGGACGATACTGAAGACATGAAGACAGACGGATGACGGATAAACGGGACACAGGTTTAGATCTGGTGCCCCGTGAATAGGAATTAGTTAAGAGTACTTACTGGTAAAGCGAGGAGAAAAGACGATGAGAATGGTCGATTTGATTGCGAAGAAGCGTGACGGCAAGGAACTGACGACGGAAGAAATCAACTTTATTATCGAAGGTTACACGAAAGGGGATATTCCCGACTATCAGGTCAGCGCACTGGCGATGGCGATCTACTTCAAGGACATGACGGCGCGCGAGCGGGCCGATCTGACGATGGCAATCGTCAACTCCGGCGAAACGATTGACTTGTCCGCGATCGAAGGCGTCAAGGTAGACAAGCACTCCACGGGCGGAGTGGGCGACACGACGACCCTGGTGCTGGCTCCGCTCGTAGCGGCTTTGGATATTCCCGTTGCGAAAATGTCCGGACGCGGTCTGGGCCACACCGGCGGTACGATCGACAAGCTGGAAGCTATCGAAGGCTTCCACGTGGAGATCTCCAAGGACGAGTTCGTGAGCCTGGTGAACGAACACAAAATCGCCGTGATCGGGCAGACCGGCAACTTGACGCCTGCCGACAAGAAGCTGTACGCTCTTCGCGACGTGACGGCGACCGTAGATTCCATCGCGCTCATTGCCAGTTCCATCATGAGCAAGAAAATCGCCGCAGGCTCGGACGCTATCGTACTCGATGTCAAAACGGGCGCAGGCGCGTTTATGAAAACTCCCGAGGACGCGAAAGAACTGGCGCATGCCATGGTCAGCATCGGAAACAACGTAGGCCGCAAGACGATGGCCGTTATTTCCGATATGAGCCAGCCGCTCGGCGCCGCCATCGGTAACGCGCTGGAAGTGCGGGAAGCTATCGATACGCTTCGCGGCCAAGGACCGAAGGATCTGGAAGATCTCTGCCTCGCCCTGGGAAGACAAATGGTCTTCTTGGCAAACAAAGCTGCTTCCCTGGAAGAAGCCGAAGAGAAACTCAAAGAAGTAATCCGCAACGGCAAGGCGCTGGAGAAGTTCAAGGAGTTCATCGCCAACCAAGGCGGGGACGCGTCGGTCGTGGACGATCCCGAGAAGCTGCCTAAAGCGAAGTTCCTGATCGAAGTGCCGGCACGCGAGGACGGTGTCGTAGCCGAAATCGTCGCCGATGAAATCGGTACGGCGGCTATGCTGCTCGGAGCGGGACGCGCCACGAAGGAATCGGAGATCGACTTGGCCGTCGGCCTTATGCTGAACAAGAAGATCGGCGAGAATGTTAAAGCGGGCGAATCGCTCGTAACGATCCACGCCAACCGTGAAAACGTGGACGATGTGATCGCTATGATTTACGACAACATCCGTATCTCGGACCATGCCGAATCTCCTGTCCTCATTCACGATATCGTGACGGAGTAGAGCTTGGGCGAAGCCGCGAACCATACAGCTTTGCGGCTGATAAAATCAGCCCGTCCGGCCGCAGGCCGAAGAAACCGCCGCATCATAAGGGATGCGGCGGTTTTTTTGTGCGCTGCGCGAATGTATCGGGGCGGACGGTCACAGGTTCGCTCGACCCCCGCGCTGCGCCGCAACATGCTTCTTGGTTTTGCGCGCGTTGGAAAACATGGAAAGGACGTTTCTCATTTCGCGGTTGACAACAATTGGAAAGGGGAATAGAATGAACGAAATGATAGTGAGTACTAACAAACATAACGAATCATTTGTTCTCCTTAACGGGAAGAAACATACAGATACGGAAGGAGGGGAAAGCATGAGCGGCAGCTCATCCTCAAGCAGCTCCGACAAACTGCTGCTGGCGGCTATCGATCTCATAGCGGATAGAGGCTATAAATGCGTCACCACCAAAGAAATCGCCGCTACTGCGGGACTGAGTGAAATGACGCTGTTCCGGCACTTCGGAAGCAAACAGAATTTGCTCGAATCCGCCTTCGACCGGTTTCATTACGCCGGGGAGATGCAGAAACTTTTTACGGAAAAGCTGGTATGGGAACTGGAAACCGATCTTCTCCTGATCAGCCGGACCTACCACGAAATCATGAACCGCAACCGCAAAATGATCCAAATCAGCCTGAGAGAATCCGGAAGCCTGCCCGGTTTTCGGGAAAAGACGCAGAAGCATCCCCGCCATTTAAGAGAGTTTTTGACGGACTATTTCGTGAAGATGGCGGAGCGGGGAAAAATGGTCTCGACCAATCCCGATCTCCAGGCGGTCTCGTTCATGTGGATGAATTACGGCGCGTTTATGAATAACCGGGAAGGTTGGGGAGAGGGGACGTTCGCCGATGTTGCGCTCGACGATTTTATCCGGGAAAGCGTAAAGGTGTTCGTCAGGGGGCTGACTCCCTAGTTTTTTCACCCGATCTGTTAGTGAGTACAAACATACAAAGCTTTAATGATAAATGAGGTTAACCGCCGTAATTCGGATATCATTTACATACTGAGGAGGCGAAAGCCGTGTCAACCGCTGTACAGAAAACAACCGGCGATAAAATTATGCGGGTTCTGGCGTTCACTCTGGTCATTTCGGTCATGAACGCCTCGATTTTCAACATCGTGCTGCCGCAAATCAGCGCGGAATTTCATCTGAATTCGGCCCAGGTCAGCTGGGTGGCTTCCATCTACATGTTGGTCTACGCCATCGGGTCGGTCATTTACGGCAAGCTCGCGGATAAATATCCGTTGAAACGGCTGATTACGTTCGGCCTGATCGTTTTTGCGCTCGGTTCCGTCATCGGCCTGTCGGCCACCGCTTACTGGATGGTTATCCTGGCAAGGGGATTTCAGGCCGTGGGTTCCTCGGTAATCCCTGCGGCCGCGATGATTATCCCGATCCGGTTTTTTCCGCCGGAGACTCGCGGCAGAGCCCTGGGCATCTCGGCTATCGGGATGGCGCTCGGCAACGCGCTCGGACCGGTTCTCTCAGGCCTGATTATGAGCGTAGCGGACTGGCGCTGGCTGTTCTGCCTGTCTCTGCTCACGCTGGTGACGCTGCCCTTCTACCGCAAATTGCTGGACGATAAGCGCGGGACGGCGGGCAAAATCGACGCGTGGGGCGGCGCTTTTCTGGCGGGAACCGTCAGCCTGCTGCTGCTCAGCATTACGAACGGCGGCTGGATCACCGTAATCAGCGGAGTCGTGCTGCTTGGACTTTTCATTCTCCGCATTATGAAGGCGGAGGAGCCTTTTATCCAGCCCCGGCTGTTTATGAACAAACATTACGTAACAGGCCTGATCGTCTCTCTGCTGATCGTGGGCATCGGTTTTTCCCTGTCGTTCCTGATTCCCCAGCTCATGTCTCACGTGAACCATATAGAGCCGGGCCTGATCGGCTTTATGATGGTGCCGGGAGCGGCCGCATCCGCAATGATGGGTCTCAGAGGAGGCAGGCTGGCGGATGAGAAGGGCAACTCCTTTCTCGTGTATCTTGCGTCCTTTCTGCTGTTTATCAGCTTTGTTCTGCTGTCCTCCTTGTCCGGTGCTCTTCCCGCGCTCGTGTCGGCTCTGCTCATCTTCGGCAACGTAGGCATGACGTTCATGCAGATTGCGCTGTCCAACACCATTTCGCGGTCTCTGGCGAGAGACCAGGTCGGCGTGGGAATGGGGCTTATGGCCATGATGAATTTTATCGGAATCGCGTCCTCGTCGGCTATTTACAGCAAGCTCCTGGACAACGGGGCGACGGTGACGTGGAATCCCTTCAATCTGTACCAGGGAGCTTCCGTATACAGCAACATTTACTTGGGGCTTGCTGTCCTCGTTCTCGCGGCGGCCGGTATTTATTTCTACCGGTTCGGCAGAACTCCGGCAAACGCAGTGCCGCGAAAAGCGGAAGCTTAAACCCCGGGGGAACGGTATAGTGGAGGAGAAGTACCTAAACACCCTATGCAAAAGCCGCGCCTATCACGTCTATATAGGAGGTTCCCATATGTCTTATACGTTTGAGGAATTTGCACTGCCGGATAAGGATTCGGGTCCGTACGGTTTGACGGCCGGCAAGGACGGGGCCATCTGGTTTACCGAGCAGAAAGGCAACCGGATCGGCCGCATTGCGCCGGACGGGACGATAACGGAATATCCGGTAACCGCCAAAGAGGCCGGTCTCTCCGTGATCGTATCGGCAGCGGACGGCACGTTATGGTTCAGCGGGTATAAAGCTGGTATAGTCGGGCGGATCCGCTTAACGGGAGAAATCACGGAATTTTCGCTGCCCGCGGCGGATTCCGGGCCGTTCGGCCTTGCCGAGGGACCGGATGGAGCCGTGTGGTTCACGGAAATGACGGGAAATAAAATCGGCCGGATCACGGCGGACGGGACGATAACGGAATACGGGCTGCCTCTGCCGGGAGCTTTTCCTTCCTTTATCGCGCGAGGTTCGGATGGGTCGATGTGGTTCACGGAAAATCAGGGCAACCGGATCGGACGCATTACTTCTGCGGGAGAGATAACGGGATACCCGCTCCCGAGGGGACAGGCAGGCCCGGTGGGTATCACGGCAGGCCCGGACGGCGCCTTATGGTTCGCCGAGATTAACGGCAACCGGATCGGGCGGATCTCGACAACGGGCGGGATCACCGAATACCCTCTTCCGGAGCCGGGGGCAAAGCCTCATGCGATTACCGCAGGCACGCAGGGGGATTTGTGGTTTACGGAATGGGGAGGCAACAAGATCGGCAGGATCAATACAGCCGGTGAACTGTCGGAATATGCGATCCCCAGAGAGAAGGCGGAGCCGCACGGGCTTGTCGTCGGGCCTGACGGAGCCGTCTGGTTTGCACAGGAGAGCGGCCAGATCGGCCGGTTAACGGTCCGTTCGTTTTGAATTCGTAAAGACGAAGCACGGGAAAAGGAGATCACTGCGCGTATGCGGTGATCTCTTTTTTTGTTGCTGAAAGAAGGGTCTGATGTCCCCAAATTCAGGGTTGGTTAGGGGAGGATTTTTTTATAAAAAGGTTTCGTATTATGGAATTTTTTTACTGCAATTGTGCTTGTAACCTATGGTTTAATGAAGAGAGATGACAAAATGAGCCTTTTTCTCACATTCGGGCCCTGATCTGGAAACGAACCGGTTTACTTATGCCTGTCCAATTTTTTTGAAACCAGCGGGTCCATCCAACATTTGCGGAGGTTATCATGAAAAATATATGGATACGCAATCTGCTTGCTTTCTCCCTTTTGACCGGAATGGCCTATACCTCGTTTATGACCCCGGAAGCTGCGGCAGAGTCCTCCCGGACTTCGGCCGTGCACGGCTATACCGTACAGTCAGGCACGATAAGGGGAGCGGGCGGGATGACTTCGGCCGCGCCTTTCTTGGCGGACGGTATGATTCTGGCGGCACCCGAAAAGGATGAGAACGTGAATCACATAGGGCTTAAGGAACTCGGGATTTTTGCGGGTATCCTTTTCGTTATCTATCAATCGTTTCGTGTTTTCCGGCAGTGGAAGAGGAAGGAAAAGCTGCTCCGGGAAGCGCAGGCTTATTCTACGGATCTGTACCGGGAGAGCGAGCGCCTCGGGCTGCTGGTCGATCTGTACAAAGGGCCTTCGGCCGATAAGCGCATCCGCCCCGTAGAAGCCGAAATGAAAGATGTTTCTTCCATTCTGGATGAGATGACCGGCATGATCTCGGGCATCAAGATTTCTTTTATCCGCAATATCAAAACGATGGAAGAAACGATGGGAGAATGCCGGGTGCTGTTGAGGCAGTATCAAGGGGTATACGGCAGTCTGAAAGGGAGCATAGACAGGCTCTGCGAGCTGGAGAAGCAGAACGACAAAGTCGTATCGGAGCTTCAGGCAAAAATCGGGTCCCTTCTGGCCAGAGCAAAGGACCGTTCGGCCGCCTACCGGGTGGATGATCTGGAAGAGGAACTGCTCAGTCTGCAAAAGCGGATCGGAATCATCGACCGGGAGCAGATGAGCGATTTTATTGACGTGCAAGAGCATCTTGCGCCGGAACGCGAGCAGCTCGCCGAGATCGAACGGCTGCTTGCGGAGCTGCCTGAGCTGCATAACCGGCAGCAGAAATTCAAAGGTCAGATAGAGAGCGCCCGGGATGACGTGAACCGCTCCATACGCGAGCACGGGCTGGACTCCTCGGATTTAACTTCCTTTGCGAGTCTGGATCGTGCGGAGGCGCTCTCGGCCGCGATGCTGGAGGCGCTTAATGCAGGCCGAATCCGGGAAGCCGCGCGCATTTCCTCGGACGTGACGGGCCTGATCAAACATTCGGTCATCGCGGCGGGAGAACTGGCAGAGCTGAGGGAAAGCCTGACCAAGACACTGCGGCTTCTGAAAAGCGGCATGCGTGAGATGGATTACCCCGAATCGGCCTTTAAGGAAGAGCTAAAGCGGGTAAAAGCGTATTTTGCGGAATCCGTCTGGTCGTTTATGCGCGGTGAATTCGATCAATTTACGGTCTTGTTCCGCGAAATTACTCAAAAGCTTCCCGAGGTGGAAAATCTGCTGGCGGAAGGGCGTTTTAACGAGGGCGGCAAAAAACTCATCGCTCTGATGGAGCAGTACGAGCTGGCCGAAAAGAAACATGCCCGCCTTCAGGTGTATGAAGCGGCCAATAAGGAACTGAACGGTCTGAGGGAGAGCGTGCATGCCTGCTGGATGGATTTTCAGGAGACGGTGTCGTTTATTTTGTCGGAAGGTTTGGAAGAAGCGCTGCACTCCCGCGATCTCGGCGATTTGAAATACAAAATTCATGACCGGAAAGAAATGATCGACCGCCGGATGAGCAGTCCTCCCGTCCAGCTTGACCGAATCAAGCGGGATGCGGAAGCGATGGCTACCGATGTCCAGGCTTACCGCGCGCGTGTCGAGCAAATCGCCGATCAGCAGGAAGAATACGAGGACGAAGAGGAAAGAAAAAGCGTTGTGATCAACGTGAACTTTAAGTGATTTTGCGGGCAGGCGAGGGTTGGGTCTTGTAGCGAAGTTATTTTGATTCTGCTGTCCGGTAAAGGCCGCCGCTTCTAATCATGCAGAAGAAGCCCGTATATCAATCCGAGCCTATTTCCTCGCCCGGAAAACGGCGGTTGTGAAGCCGACGCCGGGTAACAGGAGCAGAAAGGAAGAAAAATTTTCGATGCCATTCATCGTATGGCGGCAAGTCTTGATCCAACCGTTAAAACCCGGCAAGATGATCAAGTGAAGGTGATAGTTACCTCGCCGTACCCGGAACAGCAGGAATCCAAGAAGCAAAAGCGCGGCGAGAAAAGCGGCTAGGAGAACCGCGGGGATGGCCATGTTCCGAAGGGAAACCGAAAATAGGGAATTGGAAAACGGCGAAGACAAGCAACTGCTCTCTTCCCGCAACCGCTCATAAATGCTGATAAACCGTTTCGGCCCGGAACGGTTTTTAGTTTGCCCGCGGGATAGCAGTGAGCCGTTGACATTATGTCAGTTTAGTAATAAACTCATAATTATCAATGAAAGCGGGGTGAGCCGATGGAAGAGAATAAGAGGGAGCCGCTCCTCTCCAAGCAGGAAGAAAAGCTCGGGGTGCTGATCTGGTTCCGGCTGTCTCGCGTGTACAATAAGAGCATCCGACAGTCCAACCAGCATTTGAAGGCCTGGAACTTATCGGCCGCGCAGTTCGATGTGTTGGCTCAGGTCGGTTCGCACGAGCGGCTGACTCAGCAGGAATTGGCGGACAAGCTTCTGGTCACCAAGGGAAATATTACGCAGCTGCTGAGTAAAATGGAGGAACTGGGCTGGATCAGACGCGAGCAGGAATGGAAGACCAAATATATTTCGCTGACGGCGGAAGGACAAGCTTTGTTTGACGAGGCCGTTCCGCAGCAGGAACAGTTTCAGGCTTCCCAATTTGGCGCTTTGGACCGGGAAGAGAAGAAGCAGCTTCTGGAGCTGCTGAAAAAAGTCCAGAAACAATCCTGACAACATAACCGGGGAGGGCATTATCATGGAACTTAAAGGCATCCACCACGTATCGGCCATCACGGCGCAAGCACCGGAAAATTTCGAATTTTACACGAAGGTTCTGGGACTCCGTCTGGTGAAGAAGACGGTCAATCAGGACGATATCAGCGTGTATCACTTGTTTTACGGAGATGAGAAGGGCAGTCCGGGAACGGAATTGACGTTCTTCGAAATTCCGATGGCGGCGCGGAACCGCGAGGGGGTCAGCAGCATTTCGGCCGCGTCCCTGCGTGTTGCCGGCGATGAAGCATTGAGCTGGTGGAAAAAACGGTTCGCCGAATTCGGCGTCGATCACGACGAGATTCAAGACCGAGCGGGACGCGCGACGCTGGCTTTCCGCGATTTCGAAGGGCAGCGCCTGATCCTGGTGTCGGATCAACACAACACGGGAGTTGAAGGCGGAACGCCATGGGACAGAAGCCCGGTTCCCGCCGAATACGGTATCCTCGGACTCGGTCCCGTCAAATTGACGGTACAGGACCCGGAACCGACGGTGATTGTGCTGACGGAGCTTTTGGGCTTCCGCGAAAAAGGCCGCTACGCGGCCGACGTGCCGGGACAGCCGGATATCGTCGTGTACGAAACCGGCGAAGGCGGCAGCGGGGCCGAGGTTCATATCGAGCCGAGGAACGATCTCTCCCGTGAACAGCTCGGCCGCGGCGGCGTACACCATGTCGCTTTCCGAGTGGATAACGAGGAAGAGCTGCGCGCCTGGATCAACCGGGTCCGGCAGGTCCGGTTCCCGAATTCCGGCTTCGTGGACCGGTTTTATTTCCGGTCCTTGTACTTCCGCGAACCGAACGGGATTCTGTTCGAGCTTGCGACGGACGGGCCCGGCTTCGACACCGACGAGGATATCCGTCATCTGGGCGAATCGCTGGCACTGCCGCCGTTTCTGGAATCCAAGCGCCCGCAGATTGAAGCGGGGTTGAAGCCGCTCCACACGAAAGCGGACTAAGCCCGCTGGTTTAGCATCGCTGTGAATGCCTTGCATAAGCCTCCCCTTGGACCGAAAGGTTCATCGGGAGGCTTTTTTAGTTCAGTCGGCTGGTACGCTCTTTGTCGTTTATAACTGAGGAGCGCGATGTACTAGCACGGCACTTGAAATGAATTTTTCATGTTTTGCAAACTCCGCGGCCCTTACCACCATTCTACAGCGGGCAGACGCGGTTTTTATTCGTTTACAAACTTACCCAGGGGCACTGTGATTGACGAAAAATCCTAAAGGGGCTATAGTATCAATATACCCATACGGGTATGAGTATAAAACGAAATGCGATCCGCCAATAAAAAGTCCCGATTGAACTCGGCGAGACAAAACGGCGGAGGTATGCCGCCGCGGAATAACATCAGGGAGGTACTCAACGTTATGAATATTCAAATTCATCAAATACTCGACGCCAAAGGGCTGGCCTGCCCGATGCCGATCGTACGCACGAAGAAGGCTCTGGAGCAGATGGCTTCCGGCCAGGTGCTGGAGGTTCAGGCAACGGACCAAGGTTCTTTGGCCGATATCCGGAGCTGGGCCAAAGCGAGGGGCCACCAGTACCTGGGCTCCACCGAAGAAGGGGAGGTGCTGCACCATTTTATCCGCAAGTCCGATCCTTCCGAGGTTAAAGAAGAGCGGAAATTTCCGCATGCCGTAACCAACAATGAGCTGGAGCAGTGCCTGCGGGAGAAGCCGCTAACGAACGTTCTCGATGTACGTGAGCCCGCGGAATATGCATTCGGGCACATACCGGGTGCGGTATCCATCCCCTTGGGAGAACTGGAGCAGCGGATCGGCGAGCTGAATGCGCACGAGGAGCTGTATATCGTCTGCCGGACGGGCAGCCGCAGCGATATGGCCGCGCATCTGCTGGAGCGCCAAGGTTTTAAGCACATCCGCAACGTGCTTCCGGGCATGTCCGCTTGGACGGGGCCGCTGGAGAAGTCGGCGGGCATTTGACACCCGGCCGGCGGGAAGCTTTTTACCGCCTGAAATTTTAACGAGCTTAAATCCAACATCTTAGGAGGAACTTACCATGAGCAGAAAAGTAGCGATTATCGCATCGAGCGGCGGCATATTCGACGCCTAGAGAACTGCCTGGGCAGACGATTACGGGTTGGATCATTAAAACCATGAATCATTTATAGGAGTAGGGAGGCTGTACGGATGAATGCGAGAAATCAAGAGGAAGGGCGGCTTAAAGGAATGACGGCTGCCGCGCTGGCGGAGAAGGTTCTGGGCAATAAGCCCCTTTTTATAGTGGATGTACGCAATGAAAGCGACTTTGCCGATTGGAAAATCGAAGGCAAGCAGGTCGATGTGCTGAACGTGCCTTATTTCGAGCTGCTGGACGGGGTGGAAGCCGTAACGGATAAAATCCCGACGGACCGTCAAGTGCTGGTCGTATGCGCCAAAGAAGGCTCGTCGAAATTCGTGGGCGAGCAGCTTGTGGAGGCCGGTTTCTCCGATGTTTCGTACCTGGTCGGCGGGATGAAATCGTGGAGCGAGCACCTGGAGCCCGTGAAAGTGGGCGATCTGAAAGACGGAGGAGCCGTCTACCAATTCGTCCGGATCGGCAAAGGCTGCCTCTCCTACATGGTGATCTCGGGCGGGGAGGCCGCGGTGATTGATGCGGTGCGGATGACCGAGGTGTTCGCCGATTTTGCCCGGGAGAAGCAGGCGGTGATCAAGCACGTGCTGGATACGCACCTGCATGCCGACCATATATCCGGAGGCCGCAAGCTGGCCGCAGAAACGGGAGCGGCTTACTGGCTGCCGCCTAAGGACGCGGAAGAAGTGGTGTTCGGCTACTCGGAGCTGGAGGAAGGCGCGGATATCCCGGTCGGCTCCACCCGTATCGCGATTCAGACGTTGTATTCCCCGGGCCACACGATCGGAAGCACGTCGTTTGTGGTGGATGACCGCTACCTGCTGACGGGAGACATCCTGTTCGTCGCTTCCATCGGGCGTCCCGATCTGGCCGGAAAGGCGGAGGACTGGGTAGCGGACCTGCGCACCACTTTATACGACCGCTACAAGAAGCTGTCCGAAGAGCTGATCGTGCTGCCGGCGCACTTCGGGCGGTTTGCCGAGCTGGGGGAGGGCGGAAAAGTGTCCGCCAGACTGGGCGATCTGTTCGCGGGCAATCCGGGGCTGAATATAGGAGACGAAGACGAGTTCCGGAAAACCGTATCGGAGAATCTGCCTCCGCAGCCCAACGCGTACAAGGAAATCAGGCAAACCAACATGGGCAAAATAACGCCGACGGAAGAAGAGCAGCGCGAAATGGAGATCGGCCCGAACCGCTGTGCCGTGCACGACCACTAATACGATATTTTACAAGAGCAATCCTTAACGGGATAAACGATAGAGGAGGACTACAAATGGAAGTGAACGTAACGGTAGACACGAAGGGGATGGCTTGTCCGATGCCGATCGTCAAAGCCAAGAAGGCACTGGATTCGCTGGAATCCGGAGGCATTATGCAGGTTCTGTCCACGGACAAAGGCTCGCTGAACGATTTTCAGGCTTGGGTCAAGCAGACCGGGCACGAGCTGATCAAGCATGAGGAAGATAACGGCGTATACACATTCTACGTGAGAAAACAATAAGACGGGAGCGTCGGGCACAGGTTGCCTGAAAGCTCGGTTTTCCGGGCTTTTTCCGCAACTCCCGTATCAGTTATCGGTATAAACAACACGGACACCCAGATGACCGTAGGTTTCTTCGGTGTAGTGACCGCCGGGGCAGACTTTAACTACGCGGTGCGCGGTAGCCTCATCGCTTTGGAGGGGCTGCCCGCAATGTGGACATACCGAAACGAATAAACGTTTGAGTTGTTGAATCATTTTTAAAACCCCTTTTTCCAACTTAAATACTTGGTATTAGTTTATTATAGCCGGATCGGCGGCACAAGTATAGGGCTTCTTCCTTTTAATTTATGCCGCCGGAATGTCGTGCAGTCATTCGCATCAGGTGAGACAAGGAGGATATTATGGATGTTTTGTTAGCGGTCATCATGCTGGCGCTGGGGTTGGCCGGATCTTTTTTCTCGGGCCTGCTGGGAATCGGGGGAGCCATTATTAACTATCCGCTCCTGCTTTTTGTCCCTCCCCTGTTCGGGGAAGCCGCTTTTACGGCCCAGGAAGTTTCCGCGATCTCGATGTTCCAGGTGTTCTTCGCCTCCTTGTCCGGTGTCCTGTTCCAAAGACGCGGAAAAAACGGACTTTCCCTCGTTCATAGAGGGCTTGTCCTGTATATGGGCGGCGGCGTACTTGCGGGCAGCCTGATCGGCGGACTGGCTTCGAAATATATGCCGGGCGACACGATTAATGTGATTTACGGCGTGCTGGCGGTAATCGCGGTGGTGCTGATGCTGATCCCGGTCAGGGGCAAGCGGCGGGAGGAAGGGAGCGGTTTGTCCTTCAACAAGCCGCTTGCCGTACTTTCCGCGCTGGCAGTGGGTCTGGTGTCCGGGATCGTCGGCGCGGGCGGGGCGTTTATTCTTATCCCGATCATGTTGACCCTGCTGAGAATTCCTACCCGCACCACGATCGCTTCTTCGCTGGCCATTGTGTTTATTTCGGCGGTCGGCGGGGTGATCGGGAAAATCGGGGCGGGGCATATCCCGCTGCTTCCGGTTATTTTTACGGTTATCGGCAGTCTGCTCGGAGCGCCGCTCGGTTCCCGGATTTCGGCCCGGATTAACGTGAAGTATCTGCGGTACGCATTGATTGTGCTCATTGCCGCCACGGCGTTTAAAATATGGCTGCCAATTTTATTGTAGAAAGCTGGTCCGCTGCGGATCGGCTAAAATTTTCACAATTTGTATACCTATAGGTGTATATGTATAAAGGAGTAGCATGATGGAGGAGCAAAAAGAAGGAACGACGATTGTGTTGTTCAGCGGGGAAATGGATAAAGCTATCGCTGCTTTTATTATAGCGAACGGCGCGGCGGCTTACGATCACGAGGTGACGATCTTTTTCACCTTCTGGGGACTGAATGCGCTGCGCAAAGATGAGCCGGTCAAGCTCAAGAAAGGCTGGCTGGAAAAGATGTTCGGCCGGATGATGCCGAGAGGGCCGAAGAAGCTGGGCCTGTCCAAGATGAACTATATGGGCATGGGCCCGAAAATGATTCAGCATGTGCTGAAGAAACACAATGCGCTGACGCTTCCGCATCTCATCGAGCTGGCGCAGGAGCAAGGCATTAAGCTCGTCGCCTGTACGATGACCATGGATCTGCTCGGCCTGCAGAAGGAAGAGCTGCTGGACGGGATCGAGTACGCGGGCGTAGCCGCTTACCTGGGCGATGCCTCGCAGGCGAAGGTGAATCTGTTTATTTGACGGCGGGGGAAAAGAGCGAAGCCGCTGGACGGGCTGACCCTCCGGCGCCGTTGCCGCGTGCAGCTCCCGGTGCCGCCGTATCGCGCGCCCGGGAACTGCACGCGGTGTGAAACACGGCCGCAGGGCAAGGCTGCGGCAAAAAGGGAAGGAGCCGGACTCCTTCCCTTTTTTTGCGCGCGGCGGGCGTCACTCTCCGGAAGGGATCTCTTCGCTGCCGAGCAGCGACCATACGGCATTGCCGTGGAGGTCTTTGGACTGCCGCAGATGCGAGACATGAATATCCCCGTTGGCCCGCTCCCAGACGACTTTAGCTTCCGCTTTGTTGTCGTGCAGAAGCAGCGCATACATGAGATCGCCGGGTTTAAGCCCGCGAGTCGCCGTAATAAAAACTTCATTGAAAGAGGAAGCTTCGTTCCGGCTGAGCTTGCCTTCGAATTCAGCCTCAATATCGGGACCCGCAATCAAATTCCACTGATCTTGCGCGAACGCGGCCGGCTGTTTGGAGTCTTGATTTGCTTCCTTAGAAGGCTTTTGATCAAGCGCCTGAACGGCCCTGTTCCAGGAGCTTTCTAATTTCGAATACACGTTGGGGGCGGAAAATTCTTTATAAGGAACGGGTTTAGAAGAGGCCTCTGGGGCAACCGCTGCCGGATATTTTTCGATAAACGAACGAGCCGTATCGGTGGAGACCGATCCGGTTGTCGTATTCGCGGCGTAAACAACAGTGCCAGATATGATCACAGCAGCTAGGGTGGTAATTCCGATGATTACTTTTTTATTCATTTTATCCTCCTGTTACTTATCATTTCCAAGTTGTACTGCCAATGCGGTACTCTGAGCGCTCATCTCCAGCACGATAATAAAAATTGTGCCATGTTTTCATGAAATATTCGCCTTGAGCAGGATGTCTTTTTCGTTCGATTTCATCTTCTGCCGTTTTCTGACCAATTGTTTGGACTTGATGCTCTCCCATATAAACTCCATCATGAAATAATTGCAGACCTGCAATTAATGATGCAGGTATACCGTCTGTGCCGGAGAAAGATCCTCCAACCATATATCCCTGCTCAGCAGTAAGAATCCTCAGATCGACATTTCCATAATAAGCATGACTTGATGACGGATAGAACAAGCTACTCGTAACTAGAACGATAGGATTGCGATTAATTTATTTCTATTCATCAGTATCCTCCATTAGGTTTAAATGGTCAGGTTCAAAAAAGTATAGCTTACTTCTTGTAAAAATGGCAATTAAAGTTAAATCCAAAAACCATTCTAATCAATTCAAAAAACTTATTTCAAAAACCAGTGATCTAAACTTCACTCCCCCGGCGAAGGTGAATCTGTTCATTTAACGGCGGGAAAAGAGCGATGCCGCACAGCGGCAGGGCAAGGCTGCGGCAAAAAGGAAGGAGTCCGACTCCTTCCCTTTTTTGTTTGCGCTCGGCGGGCGGTATCGCCGTCCGTCTTCCGCGGTACTGGCGGCACCTACCGGAGCCTCTAGGCTCCGTACGGGCACGAGCAGACGTGCATCCGGGCTGCGTAGGGGCACGAAGCCCGCGAGTGCAAATAGAGAGCGCGGCGGCGGATCGGCGTGCTCAAGCATACGCCGCCGCTTCTTGCCGTAAGCTACGCACAGACGATGCTTGTTCCGTCCGCGGCTGCCCGCCGAATGCCGAACGCTGTTCCGCTGCGCCATCAATCGTAAGCTGCTGCGTCAAGCCATCAGTCGTTTTTCTTGTTCTACTAAATGATTTTTTCAAGGAGCACTATTCAGCACATTTTTATGCTTCGTTTCATAACTATTTGATTTTTAATATTATTTTCCCTTTAGCCCTACCAGACTCTGCATATTCCATCGCTTTTTGAGCATCTTCAAAAGGAAAAACTCTATCAATTATAGGTTTGATTTTACCAGTCTCCATAAAGTTTGCGATTACACGTAATTGCTCTCCACTTGGCTTCATAAACAAAAACGTATATTGAACATTATGCTGTTTTTCAAGCGCAGTAAGCTTATGACTTGCTGCTGAAAACAACAACGTTTTAAAAAATCCGGAACCATATTCTTTGCCAAAACGAGCATTCGGTAATCCCGAAACGGAAACAATTTTTCCTCCGCTTTTTATCACTTTGAATGATTTTTCGAGTATCTCGCCCCCAAGTGTATCAAATACGGCATCATAGTTTTTCAGTAGTTCTTCAAATTTTTCTGTCTTGTAATTTATAATTTCATCTGCACCAAGAGATTTTACTAAATTCGCACCAGCTTCACTCGTAGTCGTTGCAACAGTGGCACCCATTAATTTGGCTAGTTGAATAGCAAAGGTACCGACACCACCAGCCCCAGCTTGAATTAAAACCTTTTGTCCCTTTTGTAATTGCAAAATGTCTGTTAGGGCTTGATAGGAGGTTAACCCAACCAGTGGGATCGATGCTGCTTCTTCAAAGCTCAAATTTTTAGGCTTTAAGGCGATGTCATCTTCATGAATAGCGATATATTCAGCAAAAGTACCGATTTTACTCTTACGTGGACGTGCATATATTTCGTCACCAACTTTAAAACGAGTCACTTTTGCGCCAACCTTTGCAACGACACCAGAAAAGTCATTCCCTAAGATAAGAGGCATTTTATATTTAACTAACAATTTCACTTTCCCATCGCGTATCTTAAAATCAATAGGATTAATACTAGCTGCATGAATTTCTGCGAGTACCTCATATTCACCAATTTCAGGTGTGGGCATTTCTGCCAAACGCATTGGAACTTTTCCATACCTATCAATAACCATTGCTCTCATAGCCTATACCTCCAAATAATGTCTGTTTAAATTCCTTCCTTTCAATAAAAGTTCTGCATGAACTTATCCATATCCAACACAAGCGTTCTTAATAAACCTAATTCTGTACGTACATTAATATAATAAAAGTTTTTTGTCCCTTCTTTGCGCATTAAAATAACACCGGCCTCCCGTAAAACCTTAAGATGATGGGACACAGCAGGTCGAGAAAGATGTGTTTGTTCAGTGATTTCACCCACACGTAATCCTGTTTGACAATCCGTCCCCATTAGAGCTAACAAGATCGATTGACGTGTTTCATCACCAATTGCCAATAGTACTTTTTGACAATTAATAAAATCTTCTTTGATTATTTTTAGTTGGTCCTGTTTATTCATTCAGTAATACCTCCAACAATCAGTTTAATGGTTTAAGTTGATGAACCATATCACTGAAGACAACAATATACGATTGCTATGTTAGGTGCAATATTGAGAAAGCAAATCGAGACGAATACATTTTAGAGGGGAAGCATCATTAACTTTTAATGTTCAAGCCGTACGATTATCTCTATTGGGGCAAGAGATGTTTCCAATGTTGGCAACAGACAATATAGAGATTTTGAGGAATATTTACTAGTGTTCAATTCTCTTCTTACTTTCCAATTGGCAATAAAAGTAAAAAGAATTTGGCCGTCTCCCCAAAAAACTTTTTAAAAAAACAGTGATCCAAACTTCACTCCCTTGCGTTACACCCTATGTAAAGACCAAACAAGAACAAGCAGAACCAAAAACGGAAACGCGAAAAACACATAGACCAAGGGAGTGAACGTCCATGCAAATGAAAAAATTACTTCTTCCGGCACTGAGCTTGTCCATCCTCATGCCAACGGTGGCAGCTAACGCCGCTACAGTGGTTAACACGCCGAAACCTACCGTAAACACACCGGCCGCCGATCTGAGGGCCAGCCTGGATCACCTGCTCTCCGAACACTTCGCGCTGGCGGTTACCGCCATGACGAAAGCGTACGACGGCTCCGCAGATGCGGCCGAAGCGTACAAGGCGCTGGATCAGAACGCGCTGGATATGACGCCGGCGATTGCTTCCCTTTACGGAAAAGAAGGTGCGGCCGAGTTCGAACGGATTTTCCGGGCCCACAACAAGTACACGGACGATCTCGTGAAAGCGACCAAGATGAACAACCAGGAAGCCCGCAAGAAAGCGGAACAACAAGTGCAGGGCTTCGTGGACGAATTCTCGGCCTTCCTGGACAAAGCGACCGCCGGCAAGCTTCCGAAGCAGGCTGCCGCGCAGGCGATCCGTCTTCACGAAGATCAGGTTCAGGAAACGTTCGATGACTATATCGCAGGCGATTACCAGGGAGCGTACGCGGCGTACCGCGAAGGCTTCAAGGAAATGTTCACGATCAGCAAAGCGTTGTCCACGGCTATCACCACGCAAATGCCGGAGAAGTTCGACAACACGAAGGCGGATACGCCGGCGGCTGATTTAAGATCGGCCCTGAACAACCTCGCGGCCGAACATCTGGCCCTGTCTACGCTGCAAATGCAGAAGCAGTACGACGGCAGCAAGGACTCCGACGCGCTGATCAAGGCGGAAAGCGGAAATACGGCCGATTTTAAAGCTGCGATCAGCTCGATCTACGGCGCCGAAGGCGGTATGGCCTTCGAGAAAATCTGGGTCACGAACCACGTGAACGCCCAAAGCGACTATGTGACCGCCGTCAAAAACAAAGACGAGGCCGCAAAAGCCGCCGTGGAGAAGAGAATCTACGGGTTTACGACCGAGTTTGCCAATTTCCTCGGTACGGCGACCGCCGGCAACCTTCCGGCCGCTGCCGCCCAGGATGTGCTGCGCCAGCATGAAGGTCAGGTGCAGAAAGTGCTGAACGAATATGCGGCGGGCAACTACGAGGCTTCTTATAAAACGGACCGCGAAGGCTTCAAGCTGATGTTCGGCGTAGGCCAGGCTCTGGGGAGTGCCATCGTGACGCAGTACGGCGAGAAGTTCCAGGAGAAGGCGGACCCGTCCATGACCACGGTCTGGATGCAAATCGGCAGCCATGACCTGAACATCAACGGGACTGTAACGAAGATGGACACGACTCCGTTCATCTGGAATGACATGAGCTACATCCCGCTGCGTTACCTGGCGGAAGGAATCGGCGCGGAAGTGACTTGGGACAATGAAGCCCAGTCCGTCTGGGTAAAGGCCGGGAGCGACAAGATGCAGTTCTGGATCGGCAAAGACTTCATGGAGCTTAACGGCATGAAGAAAAACATCGGTTCCAAAGTATTCGTCAATGCGGATGGCAGAACCGTTCTGCCGCTGCGCTTTATTACGGAACTGCTCGGCTGGGACGTTAAATGGGGCCAGCAGGACAGATCCATCACCCTGACGAAATCCATGTAATTCAAGCATCACAGACCGCCAAGAAAAGTTAACGGCCTTAATCATTCCGCCTCAATCAACTTTCTTCCTTATTGGAAAGAGGCGGAAACTACATTCAAAAGGACTGCCTTTCGAGGTGGTCTTTTTCTTTTTTTATCCATATAAGCATAGGGCTTCGCGCCACGGAACTGACAAAGGCGGTTAGGTTGTATAGGCGGCGGCATGCTATAATCGAGACGGATAACGTTCAGGGAGGGCAGACCGCATGGGTGTCAGGAGAATCTACCGCAACTATTTGAAAAACAACTTGTTTCTGAAAATGATCCTGATGTTTTCCCTGATCACGATCCTGACCATCATTACGCTTTCGTATTTGATGTTTTCTTTCATGTCCCAATCCATCGTGCAGCGGGAGCTGGCCAACCAGAAAAAGGCGATGGAAGGCGTCAGCTCGTACGTTAACGGCAAATTCGAGTGGGTGCAGTCGCTGCTCACGGACATTTACCAGAACGACGCCCTGTCGGCCAACATGTCGTATTTTCTCCAGCATCCTTATCAGGAATATGCCGAGCACCGGCTGGATCAGTTCTATAAAGATACGAATTTCTCGACGGATGTTCTGAAATATTTGCAGAACAAGCTGGACGCGGACCCGGATATCCAGAATCTCATGCTCTACAGCGCGGAGGAACAGTATCTCTACACGTACAATTCCAACCGGCTGAGCAAGCTGATTTCCACGAACGCTTCGCGTTCCTACATTCCAGACATTATGGCGCAGGAGACCCGCACGATTGCCCCGCCGAACGTCTGGATGCGTAAGACGCTGAACCAGTGGGACCCCAGACTGTATTCCATCCGCGTACCGGTTAACGATAAATATTCGCTCAAAAATATCGGGCAGCTGCTTCTTTATTTCAATTCGGACGGGATAGTCCGGGCTCTCGAAAGCTACAAGCCGGATTTGAAAGGGACCATCTTCGTCATGACCCCCGACGGGGATGTGATGTTTGATTCTTCCGGGCAATACTACGGGAAGAAGTTCCCCTACACCGACAGGATCAACAGTTTGTACGATACGGGCACGCTGCAAAACGGCATGTATTTGACGAAACTGACGCAGAGCCGGGGCGGATTTATCGTCATGGGGGCCGCCCCCAAGGAAGAGATTGCGGCTTCCTACCGGGGCCTGCGCAATACGATCCTGCTCGTCAGCGCGATTGCTATTCTGTTCGCGATCCTCATTCCGTCGCTGTTCATTATGAACTTCGCAAAGCGGACGAACCGGATCATCCAGTTCACGCGGCGGGTGAAGCGGGGGGACCTGAAAGCCCGGATCCGCGATACGCGCGAAGATGAGCTCGGGCAGATTTCCAAAAGCTTTAACGATATGCTGGACGAGCTGAACAACTACATCGACCGCGTGTACAAGGCGGAGATCAAGCAGAAGCATACCGAGCTGACCGCGCTCCAGGCCCGGATCAATCCGCACTTCCTCTATAACACGCTGGAGGTGATCCGGATGAGGGCGCTGTCCCAAGGGGCCAGCGATGTCGGCGAGATGATTTACAGCTTGTCCGTGCTATTCAAAAGTTTCGTGCAGCAGAAGACGATTTATACGATGAAGGACGAAGTCGAGGCGTGCCGGATGTATTTGGAGCTTTTCCGTATCCGGTACAAGGACCGTTTTTCGTACGAAATCGTGTGGGAGCGGGACTTGGTGCACGTTCAGATTTTGAAAATGTCCCTGCAGCCGATCATCGAGAACTACGTCGTTCACGGAATCCGCAGCGACCGCAAGGATAACCGCCTGACGATTACGATCGGCGAAGAGGGCGGATTCGTCCGGGTCCGGGTGCGGGATAACGGCAACGGCATGACGGAAGAGAAGCTGGCCGAGATCACGGAGAAGCTGGACCGGGAGGAAACGGAAGGCGAATCGTTCGGTCTGAGGAGCGTTCACGAAAGGCTGAAGCTGCAGTACGGGAGCGAGTACGGGATTGAACTTCACAGCGAGCCGGGACAAGGCACTACGGTAATCGTCCGATATCCCGGCGCAGAGGGACAGGAGGCGGCCCATGTATAGAGTATTTCTGGTGGATGACGAGCCGTTCATTATCGAAGGGCTTTACGATATCATAGACTGGTCCTCGTTCGGGCTCGAAATTGTGGGCCAGGCCGAGAACGGCCGGGAGGCGCTGGAGGCGTTGAAGAAAACGCCGGTGGATCTCCTGATCACGGACATTTCGATGCCGGTTATGAACGGGCTCGATCTGATCCGCGGGGCGCGGGAGTTTCATCCCGACCTGAAGGTGGTGGTCCTCAGCGGGTTTAACGATTTTGTGTATTTGAAAGAATGCATCCGGCTCGGCATCGAAAATTATTTGCTGAAGCCGATTAATCTCGACGAGCTGAAAGCGACGCTGGACAATACGGTGGAGAAGCTGAATGCTTCAAAATCCGAACGCTTGTTCAACGAATACGGCGTACAGATTTTGAAAGATAATATGATGCACCGCTGGCTGACGGGGCAGATTGCGTCCGGCGAGTACAGGGAGCGGGCCGATCTGCTCGGCATCGAGATGGACAAGCCGTATATGGCCGCCGCGGTTATGCGGCTCGAAGAGAACTTCGTCCAGGTGTTCGAGCTGATTTCGCGGCAGATGAAATACAACGAGTCGATCATCCCGTTCCGGGATGTGGACGGAGACCTCGTGATCCTTTTCGTGATGGACGATCCCGAAGAAGGCAAGCGCGAGATGATCGGCACGATCGAAGAACTGCTGGACCGGCTCACGACGTACCAGCCCATCCGCACTTCCATCGGAAGCGTGCAGCCGCTCCCCGATCAGGCGCCGCTCGGCTACCGGCACGCGAAGAAGGCGCAGGAATATTTCCTGCTCTACCCGGAGCACGGCCTCATCGACTACAGCGACCTGCCTTCGGGCAAAGATGCGGGAAAAGCTAAGTTTCCGATTGACTGGAGCGAATATACGAAGCTGATCATGGCCAAAGACCGGGAGAAGCTGCTCCTGCGCATCGAAGAGGATTTCGAGGAGATGCAGACGCTGGAGGGTGTCACCCCCGGGGACATTCAGGATATCGCCATGGAAGTCATTATTCTTTTCAAAATGGCGCTGAAAGAGATCAAGCACGTGGAGGAAACCGAGCTGTACAAGGAAGGTTTCGAGAAAGTGCGGCAGGCGGGCACCCTGCGCGAGCTGATCAAGGCCATCCAGGACGTGGCGGGGCTTACGGTCGATTCGCTGGTCCGGGATATCAAGAGCCCGGTTGTCCAGCAGGTGCTCAATTACATCCACGAATCGTATGCGGAAGAGCTCTCGCTGAAAGCGCTGGGCGCGCTGTACAATATCCATCCCGTCTATCTGGGCCAGTTGTTCCATAGGGAGACAAGCGAAACCTTTACGGAATACATCAACAAATACCGGATCGAGAAGGCGAAGGAACAGCTGAAAACGACCCATCTGAAAGTGCATGAAATCGCCCGGAATGTGGGCTACTGGGAAACGGGTTACTTTTACAAACAATTTAAGAAATATGTGGGAATCTCACCTACGGATTTCAAGGGACTGCTCTAGCGGATGGCCGCGGGCGGTCTCTTTTCTTTATTTTAGACACGATAACTTTAATTTCTCTTCTATTTGAAACTGCTTTCATCACGTACAGTAAAGATAGTCCTCGAAGCAAGCGGACAGCGGCCTAAAGCCCCATGCATAGGGCATTTCCCGGTTCCGCACAATGAATAGAGCAGAAGATCGCGTAGAAAAGCCGTCTGCCCTGTTCGTGCAGAGATGGCGGATTTATTAAAGGGGAGGATACACACATGAACAGAAGCAAGAAAAGTCTGGCTGTCGTACTTGCCATGCTGCTTACGTTTACTCTGGTGCTCAGCGCCTGCGGCGGCAAAGACAGCAAACAAGGCGAGGGAACGTCCGATAAGCCGGTAGAACTGATCTGGTACACGATCGGGACTCCGCAGAAAGACACGGACCGCGTCATGGAAGAAGTCAGCAAGTACACGAAAGAGAAAATCGGCGTTACCGTCAAAATGAGACAAATCGATTTCGGCGACTACTCGCAGAAGATGCAAGTTATGGCCGCTTCCGGTGAGCCGATCGATATCATGTTCACCTCTTCGTGGGCATTCGATTATGTCCAGAATGCAAGAAAAGGCGCATTCCTGGCGATCGACGACCTCTTGAATAAACAAGGCAAAGGCATTAAAGACGCTCTCGACCCGGCGTTCCTCGAAGGCTCCAAAGTAGACGGACACAACTACGGGATTCCGGCTAACAAAGAGCTTCCGGCACAGGAAGTATGGCGCTTCAACAAGCAGCTGCTCGACAAGTACAACCTGGATATCACCAACGTGAACACGCTGGAAAGCCTGGAGCCGCTGCTCAAAACGATCAAGGAAAAAGAACCGAACGTATTCCCGCTGGCGGCGGACAAAAACTTCGGTCTGTACGTTCCTTACGACTACGTCATCGAAAAAATGCCGATGGCCGTCAAGCTCGACAGCACGGATCTGAAAGTCGTTAACGTTTTTGATACACCTGAAATGAAACAGGCGCTTCAAACGATGAACAAGTACTATAAAGCCGGCTACATCCCGACTGAAGCGGCTACACTGAACTCGCTGAGCGACGTTCAAGCAACGGGCAAATGGTTCGCGGACAAAGCGACCAACCAGCCTTTCGCCGACAACCAATGGTCCGCAAGCTACGGCTATCCGGTTGTATCGACTCCGGCCGGTCCGTCCACTATCTTCAACTGGTCCGTAATGGGCTCCATGCAGGCGATCTCCGCCAACTCCAAGTATCCGGAGAAAGCGATGGAATTCCTGAACCTGCTGAATACCGATCCGAAGCTCCGCAACATGGTTGATTCCGGTATCGAAGGCGTGCACTACAAGAAAGTCGGCGACAACGTGATGGAAAACCTTCCGGATGCGAAGAACTACGACATGCCGACCTTCTCGCTCGGCAGCGTTATTATCACGTACCTGAACAAAGAAGACCCTGCCAACAAGTGGGACGAGTTCAAGAAGTTTAACGATGCGGGCAAACCGGCTCCGCTGCTCGGCTTTAACTTCGACACTTCGAAAGTGACAACTGAAATCGCCGCCGTACAGAACGTGAAGGAAGCTTTCTGGACTTCACTGATGACCGGTACGGTAGATCCGAATCAATACCTGCCGCAAGCTAACGAGAAAATGAAAGCTGCGGGCCTGGATAAAATTATGGCGGAAGCTCAGCGTCAAATCGACGAGTGGAAAGCTTCCAAGAAGTAAGAGAATCAGAATCGGATTAGGCGAATGTTTCCCGCATTCGCCTGATTTTTTATGCTCACAAGCGTTACCGGCTTCGAATTATTTCTCAAAAGGGGTGATAGGGTGTGACAAGGATTACGAATTTCTTCAAAGACATCAACAAAAACAAAGCACTCCTTCTCATGGTACTGCCAGGCACGATCTGGTTCCTGTTCTTCTCCTATCTGCCGATGGCAGGTATGGTCGTTGCGTTCAAACAATACCGGTACAGCCGGGACGGCTTCTGGGCCAGCATAGTCGAAAGCAAGTGGGTCGGCCTGCAAAACTTCAAGTTCCTGTTCAGTACGAACGACGCTTACATCATTACGCGCAATACTTTGCTGTATAACTCCGTATTTATTATCGTCGGCCTGGTCCTTGCGGTCCTGCTGGCTATCGTTCTATCCGAAATCGTCAATAAACGGCTCGCCAAAATATATCAGACCGGCATGTTCCTCCCGTACTTTCTGTCCTGGGTCATCGTCGGCTATTTCGTATTCAGCTTCCTCAGCTTCGACAAAGGTCTCGTGAATAAAGTCGGCGCCATGTTCGGCGTAGATCCTACCCAGTGGTACAACAACCCGACATACTGGCCGCTGATCATCATCCTGGTGTTCCTGTGGAAGTCCGTCGGCTACAACAGCGTCGTTTACCTGGCCGCCATTATGGGGATCGACAAATCCCTGTACGAAGCAGCCATGATCGACGGCGCAAGCAAATGGCAGCAGATCATCCACATTACGATCCCGATGCTGAAGCCGCTGATGACGATTCTGACGCTGCTGGCGATCGGCCGCATTTTCTATGCCGACTTCGGTCTCTTCTATCAGGTTCCGAGAGATTCGGGCACGCTCTACTCCGTGACGAACGTTATCGACACGTATGTATACCGCGGCCTCAAAACGACCGGTGAAATCGGCATGAGTACCGCCGCAGGTCTTTACCAGTCCCTGGTCGGCTTTATTCTCGTCATTACCTCGAACTACATCGTACGCAAATTCAACAAAGAGAATGCCTTGTTCTAAGAGATCAGCATGTGAAAGGGGGAATTGGTTGTGCAAGCCCAAACGAGAAAAAAAAGCCGCGATTTTCATCAGCTCCCAACCGTCTGGAACGTTGTCTTTAACTTGATTGCAGCCTTGTTCGCTTTTGCCTGCGTCTTTCCGTTCCTGTTCGTTACGATCATCTCCTTCACGGATGAAACGACACTGGCCGCCAACGGCTATCAGCTTATCCCGGAAAAATGGAGCCTGGAGGCTTACCGCTATTTGTTCAAAGCGGGCGATCAGCTTCTCCGCTCGTACGGCGTCACGATTCTCGTCACAATTGTCGGGACCGTTATCTCCGTCATCATGACGGCGCTGTTCGCTTATGCCATTTCGCGTAAAACGTTCAAATACCGCAATTTCTTCGGATTTTTCGCTTTCTTCACGATGCTGTTCAACGGCGGTATGGTACCGACGTATATCGTCGTAACCCAGCTGCTCGGCATGAAAGATTCGCTCTGGGCGCTCATTCTGCCCTTGGCGGGGAACGCCTTCTACATCATGATTATGCGGACGTTCTTCAGCACCTCGGTGCCGGACGCGATTGTCGAATCCGGTAAAATCGACGGCGCGGGCGAATTCCAGATCTTCTACAAGCTCGTCATGCCGCTGGCTCTGCCCGGTATGGCGACGATCGGCCTGTTCAGTACGCTCGGTTACTGGAACGACTGGTTCAACGCGCTTCTGTACATCGACGATCCGAAGCTGGTTCCGCTCCAATCGATGCTGATGCGGATCGAGAACAGCATGCAGTTTCTGCTGCAGAACACGAACAACCCGTCGCTCGGGATGGGTGTGCTGCAGTCGCTGCCGCAGGATACATCCCGGATGGCGATGGTCGTCCTGGCGACCGGACCGATCATTCTCGCGTATCCGTTCTTCCAGCGTTACTTCATTCAAGGCCTGACGATCGGCGCCGTAAAAGAATAGGCCGAGCGCAGTGCATAACGGCCCTGCAGCCTGCGGGGCCGCTCCTGCATGGAGAGCGGAACGCCCGCCCGGTGCCGCTTTTCGCAGCTTAAGAGCAGAAGCGACATACCGGGTCAAAACCTACACATATAAGAAACGTGATAAATCGAGTAAACTAGCAGACAAACTGGGAAATTATTGGAGGAACCGAAGCCATGGAACAATTCAGACTGCCCAAAATTCCGATGCCTAAGCTGGAGCTCCCGCAGGCCATTCAGGAAGTATTGAAGGAAGCCGAAGTGAAGCTGGCGCACCGCCCGAAGCTTCTTCAGCTGTTCAAAAACTGTTTCCCGAACACGCTGGAAACGACGACGAAACTGCTGGATGACGGCACCACCTTCGTCATTACCGGAGACATCCCGGCCTCCTGGCTGCGAGATTCGGTCGAGCAGGTGATCCAATATGTGCCTTTTGCCAAAGAAGACAAGGATTTGCAGCGTATTATCGGCGGTCTGATCAAGCGCCATATCGCTTACATCCATATCGACCCGTATGCGAACGCGTTCAACGAATCCGCCAACGACTGGCACTGGAACACCACCGACATTACGGACATGTCCCCATGGGTGTGGGAGCGCAAATTCGAGCTCGATTCGCTCTGCTTCTCGATGCGTCTGGCCTACGCGTACTGGAAGGAAACCGAACGGACGGACATTTTCGATGCGGGCTTTAAAGGCGCGATGCGCAAAATCGTCGAGCTGTTCAAAACCGAGCAGCGCCACTTCGAACAATCTCCTTACCGCTTCACGCGCGACAACGGGATTCCGACCGATTCGCTCCGCAACAGCGGCCTGGGGATGCCGGTCAATTATACGGGCATGGTCTGGTCCGGCTTCCGTTCCAGCGACGACGCCTGCGACTTTCATTACAACATTCCGGCCAATATGTTCGCCGTGGTGGCGCTTCGCCATATGCAGGAATTCGCCGAATGGGTTTTCCGCGATATGGAGTTCCTGAAAGAGCTGAAAGACCTTGAAGCCGATATCGACCACGGGATTCAACTGTACGGCATTTACCGCCACCCTGAATTCGGGCCGATCTACGCATACGAGACGGACGGCTTCGGTAACTACTGCCTGATGGACGATGCGGGTACGCCGGGACTCATGTCCATTCCGTACCTCGGGTATGTGAATGCGGACGATCCTATCTACCAGAACACGAGACGCTTCGCCCTCAGCAAAGAAAATCCGTTCTACTACGAAGGGACCGCGGCAAAAGGAATCGGAAGCCCGCACACCCCTCCGGGCTATATCTGGCACATGGCCTTGTCCATGCAGGGACTGACCGCCACAACGGCCGAGGAGAAGCTGGAGATGATCGCGATGCTGGAAGCGACCGACGCGGATACGGGCTTTATGCACGAGGGCTTCCATGCCGATGATCCGAACACGTTCACCAGAACCTGGTTCGCGTGGTCGAACAGCCTGTTCTCCCAGCTCGTTTACCGGGCGATTAAGGACGGACTGCTATGAGCGTGAATCAGCCGGTCGTTCTTTTCTATGATCCGTCGTTTCCGATAAGCACCGCAGAACAAGCAAACGTGAAAACAGGCCGGCAGACCGTGCCGGTCATGAAGGAAGAGGTTCGGCAGCCGGACTCCGCCGCGGGCTTAACGGACGCTGCCGGCGCCGCGCTCCAGACCGATACCCTGGCGGGTATCGGTAACTTCGTCAGCGCAGACGGCTTGGCCGAATCCCTGAACGAAGCGGCCGGCGGCTGCTTCGTGAACCTGCACGCGCCGTATTTCCCGAAGGCGGCGTGGTCGGCCATTCTCGGCTTCCTGTCGAGAGGCGGAAGCCTGATCTCCGTCGGCGGCGCGCCGTTCAAGCATCCGGTGCGCCGCGAGGGCGGCGAATGGCACGTGGAAGCCGAGCAGACGGCTTACCACCAGGAGCTGCACATCCACGAGGCGCTTCGCGTGGACGCTTCTTCCGCGGCGGAACTGTCCGCTTCGGACACGGTACCGCTGCTGGCGGGGCAAGAATCGCTGTTCAGCGTGACGGACACGTGGAATCTCGTGCCGCACGTGACCAAAACAAGCGATCTCCCGCACCAGATGGGCTCCGCCGGACCGATGAGCACGCAGATTTATCCGCTGCTCAAAGGGATTACCGCGGAAGGCCGCGAAGTGTCGGCCCCCGTCGTGCTGTGGGAAAACTCGCGCGGCAAGTTCGAAGGCTCGCGCTGGCTGTTCGTGAACCAGCCGCTCCGCGCGCAGTTCTGGGAGCAGGGCGGCGCCGCGGCGCTCAAGCAGTGGACGGAATTCTGCGCGGCAGGCGTGACCGAGCTGTGGCTGAAGCCGAATTACGCTTCCTACGAAGCAGGCGAGCGTCCGCAGCTTACCCTGCAGACCCAGCGGATGACGCGCGCTTGCGCGGACAGTCGTGCGAAACGGACGGAGGACTGGACGTTCTCCATCACCGTGGAGCACGAGAGCACCTCCGATCGGTGGACGTGTGAGCTGCAGCAGGAGGTAACCGGCGAATTCGGCCTCGTCCGTATCCCGGTCCCGCTCGACATGCGAAGCGGACTGTACCGGGTGGAATGCCGGGCCGAATCGGCGCGCGGCGAGATCCGCATCCTGCGCCAAGGGTTCTGGGGCCTGGACGCCAAGATGCTGGCGGAAGGCCAGCCGATCGGCCGGGACCGCGACTACTTCATCCAAGACGGCAGACCGCTGCCGGTCGTCGGCATGACCTACATGACTTCCGACGTGGCCCGCAAGTTCCTGTTCCTGCCTAACGCGGCGGTATGGGACCGCGATATGGCCCAGATGGCCCGCGCGGGCATCAATTGGATCCGCACAGGCATCTGGACCGCTTACCGCAATATTATGCAGGTGGACGGCCATGTGTCGGAGGATGTGCTTCGGGCGATCGACGCGTTCCTGATGACGGCCAAGAAGCACGGCTTGCAGGTCACGTTTACGTTTTTCTCCTTCACGCCGGAAACGTGGGAAGGGGTCAATCCTTACCTCGATCCGCAGAGCGTGGAAGCGCAGAAGCGGTTTATCCGCTCTATCGTTTCGCGCCACCGGAATACGAAGAACGTGGATTGGGATCTGATCAACGAGCCGTCCATGTTCGAGCCGGAAAAAATCTTCTCCGACGGCCCGCGCTCCTGCCGCGATCCTTTTGAGAAAGCGGCCTTTATCCAGTGGCTCCGCGAGCGGCACGGCTCTATCGAAGCGCTTCAGGAGCGGTGGAACATGTCTCCGGAGCAGCTTCCGGATTTTGCGGCGGCTGCCGTACCGGAAGCCGAGGAAATCAATTTCGATGTGCAGGATATGCACCGCGGCAAGAAAGGGACCCGCTGGCTGGACTACTGCCTGTTCTCCATGGACATGCACAACCGCTGGGCCAATGAGCTCTACGAGACGATCAAAGAGCAGTGCCCGGATCATCTCGTGACGGTCGGGCAGGACGAAGCGCTCGGAGCCCAGAGACCGTCGCCGTTCTTCTACGAAGAAGCCGTCGACTATACGACCGTGCATTCCTGGTGGCTGAACGATCAGCTTCTCTGGGACGGCATTTTCGCCAAAACGGCGCATAAGCCGAATCTCGTCCAGGAAACCGGCATCATGTACGTGGAAACGCCGGACGGCCGGGCGAAACGGACCGAGACGGAGCTGCGGAACCTTCTGGAGCGCAAGTATGCTTACGCGTTCGCGACAGGCGGCGCAGGGGCGGTCCACTGGATCTGGAACACGAACTTTTATATGGATAATGCCAACGAATCGCATATCGGGGCTCTCCGGGCAGACGGCACGGAGAAGCCGGAAGCGGACGTTTCCTATGACTTCGGAACGTTTATGGCCGGTATCCGCGATTTGTTCCGGGAACGGAAACTGGAAGATATCGTCGCCGTTTTCCCGTATTCGAACGATTTTTCGAACCGGAAGCTGGCGTTCGATGCCACTACCCGGCTGACGCGTGTGCTGGCTTACCAGCTTAATCAGCCTTTCCGGGCGGCTTCGGAGTATCACCTGGATGCGCTGGAGCAGGGTCCGGTCAAGCTGATCCTGCTGCCGAGCGCCCATAACGTGGACGATCAAGCGATGGCGGAGCTCGTGGAGTTTGTAAAACGTACGGGAGCCGTTCTGCTTGCGACAGGTCCGCTGGGCATCGACGCGTACTGGAGAGAGACGCCCCGCCTGGACGATGTGCTTGGCGGCGGCAAGCTCGCCAACGTGCGCCGGGAAGAAATGCTGAGCATCGGCGGCTCCATTCAGCCGGTTTCATTCGGGCAGAGACGCATTGCGGAAACCGTCAAGGAAATCCGCCTGAACGACTCCGGACAAGGAGGCGGCATCGGCGCGGGAACCGGAACCGGTGGTGTAACGGGACAAAAAGCTGACAGCCCGCAAGGCGACGCTGTTGTGGATATCCCGCTCGGCAAGGGCCGCCTGATCTGGAGCCCGCTGCCTGTCGAGCTTAACGAGAGAACCGAAGCCGTCGCCGAACTCTACCGGTATGCTCTTGAGGCGGCGGGCTGCGAGAGCGGTCTGGAATGGCGCCGCGGGGGTAATCTGCCGGGCGTGTACGGCCGCAAAATCAGCTTCAAGGAAGGCTCGCTCTTCGTATTCGTTTCCGAATTCGCCTGGGATGCCCCTGTAGAAGTGAAGGACACGGAGACCGGCGCGGTCTACTCCTTCCTGCTGGAGAAAGAGCGGTCCGTCTTGTTCGCCGCCGATTCGGCAGGCAAGCTTCTCGCCGTTTACCGGCCGGATGAGGTTCAAATTCGCGTAGGTAACGAGTAAAACGCGAGGGAGCGTAAGGGTACGTGTTCGGGTACGTCTGCACGTACCTGCGTTATCCTTAACCCGTCAGGCAGACCCTTTTAACTAACGACAATTCATGCTGGAGAACACGCCGCTCGGATGCGGAGCTCTCCGGCCCTTTTTTCAATAGAAGATCTGCAAACAAACGGCACCACGACAAAGAAAGGCCAGGAGGCGAAAGATCATGAGCAAAAAAAGAACGGCGCACATCATTTCCCATACGCATTGGGACCGCGAGTGGTACCTGCCTTACGAAAAGCACCACGTCCGGCTAGTCAAGCTGGTCGATACGCTGCTGGATAAATTGGATGCGGGACCCGAGTACAAAAGCTTTTATCTCGACGGCCAGACCATCATTCTCGAAGACTATTTGCAGGTCCGCCCGGAGCAGAAAGAGCGCCTGGAGAAATACATCCGCGAAGGACGTATTTTTATCGGCCCCTGGTACATTCTGCAGGATGCTTTTCTGACCAGCCCCGAGGCGAACGTGCGGAACATGCAAATCGGGCATCAAGATGCCAAACGGTACGGCCCGGTATCCAAAATCGGCTATTTCCCGGATACGTTCGGCATTTACGGGCAGGCGCCCCAGATTTTGCAGCAGGCGGGCATCCGCAACGCGTTCTTCGGACGCGGCGTGAAGCCGACCGGCTTTAACAACACCGTATCGGATTCCGGATACGAATCGTCGTTCTCGGAGCTGATCTGGGAAGGAACGGACGGCTCCAAGGTGCTTGGCGTCCTGTTCGCGAACTGGTACTCCAACGGCAACGAAGTGCCGGCGGGAGAAGAGGAAGCGAAGGCGTACTGGGCCCGCAAGCTTGCGGACGCCGAGAAGTACGCGTCCACGGGCGAGCTGTTGTTCATGAACGGCTGCGACCATCAGCCGATCCAGCTCGACCTGCCCGAAGCGATCGAAACGGCGCGGAAGCTGTACCCGGACACGGAGTTCGTCCATTCGAACTTCGCGGCTTATCTGGAGGCGCTGGGCGACAGCGTGGAGCGCGAGCTGTCCTCCGTCAAGGGCGAGCTGCGCAGCCAGCGTACGGACGGCTGGTCTACGCTCGTCAACACGGCGTCGGCCCGCGTCTATTTGAAGCAGATGAACCAGGAAGGCCAGGCGCTGCTTGAAAAAGTAGCCGAGCCGCTCGCTTCCTTCGCGCATCTGCTCGGAGAGCAGTACCCGCATCATCTGTTTACGTATGCCTGGAAAACGCTGATGCAGAACCACCCGCATGACAGCATCTGCGGCTGCAGCGTGGACGAAGTGCACCGCGAAATGGTGACGCGGTTCGAGAAGAGCCGCCACGTGGCGGAATCCATCGTGGACGACAGCAAGCGTGCCATCGCCGAAGCGGTCGACACGAGCGTGTTCGCGGGATTCGGCGAGGATGCGCTTCCGGTCGTCGTGTTCAACACGACAGGCTGGGAACGCACCGGCACCGTCTCCATCGAGCTTGATGCGGCGCGTCTGTACTTCCGGGAAGGCTATTCCCTGGAAGAAACGGCAAGCCGCATGAAGAACGTGGACCTGTCGGGCCGCGTGCTCGTCGACGCGGAAGGCAAGGTCATCCCGTGCACGGTGGAGGACCTTGGACTCCTGTTCGGCTACGACCTGCCGGACGACCAGTTCCGCCAGCCGTATTCGTGCCGCAAGGTGAAACTGACGTTCGAAGCGCGCAACGTTCCGGCGCTCGGACTCCAGACCTACGCGTGGGTGCGCAGCGATAAGGCGCCGTCCGCGCCTGCTTCCTTGTTCGCAGGCGAACGCGTGCTGGAGAACGAGAGCCTCAAAGTCGAGATCGCGCAGGACGGATCGTTTGCGCTGACCGACAAAGCAAACGGACGGACGTACCGCGACCTCGGCGTGTACGAGAACACCGGAGACATCGGCAACGAGTACATGTACAAGCAGCCGGAAGGCGAAACCGCGTTGACCACGAAAGGTCTTCCGGCACAGGTCCGCGTGCTGGAAGACACGGCTTTCCGCGCTTCCGTGGAAATCGTCCACGAGTGGGAGATTCCCGTGTCCGCCGACGAGACGCTGGACCGGGAGCAGCGGGAAATCGTCTATTTCCCGCACCGCAAAGCCCAGCGTTCCGCCGAAACCGTGCCGATGGTCATCCGCACCGTCGTCAGCTTGGACCGCGGAGGCAAGGGCGTGGAGCTGTCCGTCTCCTTCAACAATCAGGCGAAGGATCACCGTATCCGCGCGCTGTTCCCGACGGACCTTCAGGCAAGCTCTCATGCGGCCGACTCCGTCTTCGAAATCGCCCGCCGGGACAACGAGCCTGCGGCTGAGTGGGAAAACCCGAGCAACACGCAGCATCAGCAGGCGTTTGTCGATGTGAGCGAGGCTCAGGCCGGGCTGACGGTCGCCAACCTCGGCCTGAGCGAGTACGAAGTGCTGCGCGACGGGCGCAACACCATCGCCGTGACGCTGCTCCGTGCGGTCGGAGAGCTCGGCGACTGGGGACTGTTCCCGACACCGGAGGCACAGTGCCTGGGCGAACACATAGTCCGCCTGATGCTGATCCCGCACAGCGGAGACGGCATCGCCTCCGGCGCTTATGCGCAGGCGTACCAGTTCCAGATCCCATGGACTCTCAGCCAGACCGGCGTGCATACAGGCGCCGTTAAGCCTGTCTACGCGCCTGTCCAATGGGAGAGCCGGGAGCTGGCCTTCTCCTCGCTTAAAATGAACGAGGAGTCGGGAGACATCCTGCTCCGCTGGTTCAACATGAGCCCGCAGCAGGCGGAGCTGCCTGTGCGGACCTCGCTTCCTCACAGCGGCTTCTACAAGAGCAGCATCATGGAGGAAGCAGGGGAGGAGATCTCTGCGGAGAACGGCGCTATCCGCGTGTCTGTCGCGCCTCATGAGATCGTGACAATCGGGCTTCGCCGTTAGAAGATCAATCAAACAAATCGGGCAGACTGCGGCTGTTAAGGCCGGAGTCTGCCCGATTTTATTTTTGTCCTCAAAGAAGGGTCTGTTACGGAGCCTGTTACCTTAATGGAGGATGTCTGCGGGTATATGGTTTTTATTCGGCAGCTATTGCGTCCGCTTTCGTTCTATGAATCGTACCGAACGGATGCTCGGGCGGCGCATAAATAGAATAAAGCTTAAGCGGTGTATGGCCCGTATTGGTTACATTGTGCCATTTACCGGCGGGTACCATGATCGCGTATTCATCATAAACTCTTTTTTGGAAATTTAAATGATCTTTGGTATCACCCATTTGAACGAGACCTTGACCCTGTTCAATACGCAAGAATTGGTCCGTTGTGGGATGAACTTCTAAACCGATGTCTTCTCCGGGGTTGATACTCATTACCGTGACTTGTAAATGATCTCCTGTCCATATGGCAGTGCGATAAGTATTGTTTTGCTTTGCAGCCTCGCTAATATTCACGACAAACGGTGTTCTTCCATAATCTTTCAACTCGGTTTTGCCGTTCATGTTCGAAGGTTGCCGATGACCCAATCGGTCTGCATTCTCTAATTCATGTGGAATAGCCCGGTACACAGGCTGTCTGGCATAGTTATACACGGGTGCGTTAACGTAGTATGGATATGGAAACCTATTTCCGGCGTAATACATGGAGTTTCCTCATTCCCTTCACAGAAGTATAGAATAGGGTATTCATGTGGCTTGGGCATGGGTACACTTAAAAATATCCTCGATCGGTTGACAGAACAGGTGCGCCTCATGAGATCGTGACCATCATCGGGCTTCGCCGATAGAATAATAAAATGATTAAAGCCGGAGCGCTCTGCTCCGGCTTGTACTTTTTGCAACGAATAGTTAAGCAAGCGAAATTTTCCTGAAAGTGTACAGGTGGTACAAATTACATCGGTTGTTCATTATCTTGCTTACTGGCTCGGAGGTGCACCTACCAGGCGATTCGTCATGTTTATAAATGGCTTGAATCATTCTACCTTAGTTCAACTGCTCGTACATGGTTATTTGTTTTGTTAATCGTGAGGATTATTCGATGTGCAAATCGTGAAAAATAAGCTAAAGTCTCGGAAGTGAGAAGCTCGTCGCTAAAAAGCCAGTTTTGAGGAACTAGAATAATGTTACCATCGAAATCGAGATGCGTCTCTTTGAAGAACTTCCATAAGGAATCATTCATCTCGTCAAATGATTTCTTGTTTTTCATCTACATTCCAGCTCTTTTGTAGCTTCCGAATATAACAGATTTGACCAATGTGATATGCATTATGAGTTGATAAATTTCCAAGTAACTCCCACCACTTGGCACACACTGGAAACCCGATTACATCACTTTCGACTTTTTCTTCAGTAAGTAGATCTTGCCATTTTAAAAGCACATCTAATAATTGATCTTTTAAATCAGTGAATTTTTTGTCCTTAGGAATTATAAAACTTTTATTATTATTTCCTATGGAAGGCACGGTATTGACATCAGATTTTTGGTACCTGGTTTGCCAGGTTTCATTCCAATAAAGTAAATGCTGCACAATTTCAGCGATACTATTACTATCTTCACTAGGTTTCCAAAAAGCTACTTCCTCTGACAAATTTTCGACTGCAGCTGAAAATGGTAGGTACCAACTAGGGTCATTAGCATTTGCTAATAACTGATCGGATAAAATATCTTTTACATGAAACATACTTTCCACACTCCTCCTTACTAATATGCGGCGACCTGCTAGTATTCATGTTGAACCAACTTTCGCCGTTAGTTCAATGGCAAAATTCTATTCTAGTATTATTTTCCCATCGAACCTGTCGCGCCTCATGAGATCGTGACGGTTGGGCTTCGCCGATAGAATACTAGAAATAAACAAAGCGGGAGCAGAGCGCTCCGGCTTTTCTTTTTGCCATGAATATTAAGCAAGCAAATTGTGCCTGACTTAAAAATAGTGGGCATTATTGTGGAAGGGGTCAGGGAACAACTCTTACCTTCATACGTTAAAGAGAGTGTTTTACCTTAGTTCAACTGCTCGTACATGGTTACTTGTTTTGTTAATTGTGAGAATCATTCGGTGTGCAAATCGTGAAAAATAAGCTAAAGTCTCGGAAGTGAGAAGCTCGTCGCTGAAAAGCCAGTTTTGAGGAACTAGAATTATGTTTCCCTCATAATCGAGATGCGTCTCTTTGAAGAACTTCCATAAGGAATCATCCATCTCGTTAAATTCCAATCTGCAAAGGTTGCGAAATTCCCGAATCATTATTTCAACATTCTCACAGTCGATTGCTCCCTTTGTTTCCGAACCGAGATCTTTCCTCATATAAAAGTCATTAACAATCGGGCTTAGCTGCATATTCTCTTTCTTGTCTTGAAAATAATTTTGAGTCGCCAATTTAAGTTCGCTGAGTCTGATCATCGTAAGTTTTTGATTTTCATAGATACCTTGAACGGTATTAAAGTGGCCTGCCACATGATTTAAAATGTAAGTTTGTATTTCCGGTGTATGAATCGGAACCTGGTAGCACAACCCTTCCTTCTTCTTAAGAAATGGGCAGATGATCCACTGTAGAATTAAATCATCTTTAATTCTATTCAATGCAGGTGAATTAGTAGATGGTATGGTTGAGATAGAAAAATCAGGTTCATCAATTTCTTGGTAATTATCATTTTCGGGTTCCTGAAATATACGGTACCAAGTCATATGGTTCTCCTTTACGAGCAAAAGGGCTGCCCTGATTAGGACAGTCCTTTCTTTATTAATATACTGTTACGCCCGCGGCTTTATGGGGCCCTTATAAAGAGGTTGCTTATAACTTCGTTTGTTCCTACAGTATCACGAATTTAGTTTTTACTTCAAAAAAACCCAGCTTTTATTTTTTACGTTGGGAGTCTGATTACAAATAAAAGGAAAATTTAATTAGTCCTAGAATGTTAAATGAAATAAAGTACGAAGTCTATGATTTTCCGTTTTTTAGACACGGATCAGGCGAGGTGTATTTGTGAAAACACAATATGAATGGAAACGTTATTGGTGCTCAAGAGAAGGTACTATAAGACTTACTTCCGAAGGTTTCTTGGAAGATCCGCATGCATATATGAAATTAGGTCATGTCGTATCCTCTGAAGAAATATCGCAAAAAGAATGCTTGGCATTATTGGGTGAACCTGGAATTGGTAAAACAAATTCATTAAAACTGTTTGTTGAATCTATGAAGGACGTAAATAAGCCAATTTATTTAGATCTAAGATCATATAGTTCAGATGAAAGGTTGATTAAAGATTTATTTGAAAGTCCGTTATTTCTTGATTGGAAGAGATCCAACAGCGGTGACATATATATTTTTTTGGATAGCTTGGATGAATGTTTGCTTAGAATGGATCATATTAGTTTTCTTTTGTCGCAAGAATTTGAAAAATACGATGTAGAACGTATTAAATTACGTATTGCGTGTCGAACTGCTAATTGGCCTAGAGAATTAGAAGAGGAATTGATAAAGCTATGGGGTAAGGATTCATATGAAGCCTTTGAACTTGCGCCTCTCCAGAAAAAAGACGTTTATGAGGCTGCTTTAACTAATGGGATCAATGCCAGTCAGTTTATTGAAGATATTATTAAAAAAGGTGTTGTATCTTTTGCTATAAAGCCAGTTACCCTTCAATTTTTGATAAATACGTATACTAGATACAGAGGTTCATTGCCATTAACTCAGAAAGATATATATCTAGACGGTTGCGCTATACTTTGTGAGGAACTAAATAGTAAACATAAAAAACACACTAACTTATCAGTTAGAGAAAGACTAAATATTTCAACTAGAATTGCTGCCCTTACTGTATTTACTAATAAATTTGCTGTTTGGACTGATGTTGATTTAGGAAATGTTCCCGATGAAGATATTACTCTTGGCGAAATAGCTCACGGTTTAAATAGAGGGATCGACTCGACGCTAGTATTAAAGGAAGAAGACATATTAGAAGTTTTAGCTACGGGGTTATTCACTTCTCGTGGATTAAATCGCTTTGGTTGGGCTCATCAAACATATGCAGAATTTCTAGCAGCCTTATTTGTAATAGAAAACAATTTTTCTTTTGAGCAAATAATTTGTTTAATCGAGCATTCTAATGATCCCCAATTAAAAATAGTTCCACAGTTACATGAAGTTACAGGATGGCTTGCCTCGTACAACTCTGAAATTTTTAATTATGTATTAGGAAGAGACCCAGAGGTTCTGTTAAAAAGTGATGTTATTAGCATGAACGATGAAGATAAAGAACTTATAGTTAATAGTCTCCTAGAAAGCTATAACGACGAACTGATTATTGACTTTGATACAGATTTTACGAACTACTATTATAAATTAAAGCATAAAGATCTTAAAAGTCAGTTAGAACCATATATTTGTAATAAAAATAAGGGGTTTTTAGCTAGAAGAGTTTCCATAAGAATGGCAAGAGCATGTGAACAAACTGATTTACTTGAGGATTTATTGAAAGTTGTATTAGATAAAGAAGATGACTATAACATTAGAGTTAAAGCCATACATGCGTATTACCATTTGAGTAATGCTGAACAGAAATTAATGCTTATTCCCTTAACACAGATTGATGTATGTGAGGATCCTGATGAGGAATTAAAAGGAATTGCTTTGTCGTCTTTATGGCCCGATATGATGTCCGCCAAGGAACTTTTCACCTTATTAACATTACCAAAAAGAAGAAATTACGTCGGGAATTATCGCATGTTTTTACGTCATGTGATTATTGATAGCCTGAATGATACCGATCTTGTTTATGCGCTTGAGTGGATTGTTCCTTATCTTAGAAATAATATGATAAAGAGCGATGTAGAGCCTTTATTTCATCATGTAATGAACAAATCATTGGATTATCTTAACGACATTAATATTTTAAAAATCTACATTAGAATATTACAGATTAGAATAAGACGTTTTGATCATTTTCACTATTTGGAGCGAATTAAATACTACAAAGAAATAAGAAGATATTTAATAAAAGAATTAGTTGGGTCTCTAGATCTTAATAATGAACGAATAGGAATGCTTGCTTTCTCTCGTTTTGTTGCGGATGAGGACTTCCCATGGTTAGTAGACCAGATTACCAATGAAACAGATGTGTTGCTACAAAACAAGTGGGTTGAAATTATAATTAGACATTTTAGAATAAATGACCTCAGCCATGTACAATTAATACATAATGCAATGCAAGAAAGTAACATTTTGAATGAAAATTTTTCCCGATTATTTAATAGTATTTCCTTAGATTCTAATGAGGCAAGAGCAGCCAAGAAGGAATACTATAGAAATCTTAAAATTAAGAAAAAATTAGAGGAACGAGAGCGTAAAGTTTCAGCAGCCTCTTTACATGAAAAAATAAAAAATAGAGTAAAAGAAATTTATTCGGGAAACGTAGATGCATGGAGGTTGCTCTGTATAGAGGCAGGGTTTGATACCGGAAAAGATACATTAAAGGAATTAATAAATGATGAAATCAGGGATAGTATAGTTCAATGTTCTAAAATTTATCTTTTAGATGAGGAATCAAATCCCGAAGAAGGACTTATTAAAAATTCCCCGTTTGCAACTTATATAGCATTGAGACTGTTGTATGAGTATGATTATCAGTTTTTAATTCAGATACCCTTTGAACGATGGCACAACTGGTCTCCAGTTGTTCTGTTAAAGTGGACGGATGAAGACGATACCATACGAACTGAACTATTGAGTATGGCATATGAACGTGTACCCGATTCAATAATCAGTGATTTACTAGTTATACTATCTAAAGAAAATGCTCAAAACTCAGATCTCTATATATTAAGGAATTTAGAGAAGTGCTGGGATGAACGTTTAGGTCAAGCTTTATTTGATTGGCTTGAGTCAAATGACCTGCAATTAAGGACTAAGCAAAGCTTAACCGAATATTTGTTGCACCACTCAGTAACAGGTGTCGAAGAACATGTAATTAGTGTAATAGATAAAGATATCTGCTCTTCAGATGATATAGAAAAGAAGAATGCATTAATATCTTTAGCTGCGCTTTGTAGTCACTTTGAAGGTGGATTAAAAATAGCTTGGAGTTTTATTGAGGACAACGATAACTTGTTTAAAAAATTGATGTTAATGATTTCAGGTAATGGTAGTTTTAAAATTAAAATTAATAAGCTAGATGAGAAAATTCTAGCCGACCTCTATATCAAATTAGTTTTGCAGTTTCCCTACGAAGAAGATCCTAAATTTGATGATGAAGAAATGGCTCATTTTGTTGGACCTAGGGAACATGTGGCTGATTTTAGAAATGATATCTTAAGTATATTAATTAACCGAGGTAACGATCATTCGCGGGATGAAATGTTACGAATATTTGACGAGTTACCTAAAGAAAAGTGGTTGAAACTACGGTTGATACAGGCACAAAAAGTAGCACGGCAAAAGTTATGGGTTCCACCTAGTGCATTAGATATTATACTGTTAACCGGCAATGATGAAGGAAGACTTATCTATAATGGTGAACAGCTTTTAGAAGTTATTCGTACATCGCTTGAAAAAATTGAAAGAAAGCTTCATGGAAACACACCAGAAGTATTTTTACTATGGAATGACCTGGGGGATAAGAAATTTAAGCCACGGACAGAAAATGAATTTTCTGACTATGTTAAGCAACGATTAGAAGATGATCTCACAGGAAGAGGGATAATTTTAAATAGAGAAGTTGAAATTCGTAGAAGTTTTGGCTCTTATCCCGGAGAAAGAACAGATATTCAAGTTGATGCTGTATTAAAGAATGAAAGAGGCAATTACGACAACATAACAGTTGTTATAGAGGTTAAAGGAAATTGGAACAACAATGTTTCTCAGGCGCTTGAAACTCAATTAGTAAATCGATATTTGAAAGAAGAAAAAAATAAATATGGAATATACCTAGTAGGGTGGTTTGAAAGTGGGCTATGGGATAAAGAGGACCCACGTTATAAGAAAGCAAATACTATTAAAAAACATGAGCTTGAAGTGATACTTTCCGAGCAGGCCCGAAAATGCTCAACCCATTCTTTAAAAGTGATGCACTATATCATGAATTTAGAATATTAAGTTGAGTTAATCCTCAACCCGTATCTCGCCGTTCTTCTTCTCAAATTCTTCAACGTATTGTTCAATTAAATACTCTATTTGCATCGCGATAGAACGTTTGTTTCTTTCAGCGATGTATTTTATTTTCTCGAAGTTTTCTTCCTCTAGACGCAGAGTGAAGACTCTTTTATTGGTAGCCATAAAACGGGCCTCCTTCAAGGTGATGTCATTATTATAGCAATGTGAAATAAAACGATATACGATCACCTTGACATCGTTATGATGTCACTATAAAATTGGGATTAAGTGACATCACTTTGATTTCTAAAAGGAGTGGGAGCTATGCTCGAAAACTTAAACGGCTATTTGAAATCATTTATTGAGAAAAGAACGGATGAATTAGGACAAAATGTTCTTATGGGACATAAGGATTATCAACTTTTATCTGAGCTACTTAAGACAAAATTTAATGAAGTTCTTGAGCAAGCCTCGGATGAACAAAGAGAGTTGCTGTTGAAATACGAAGAAGAGGGACAAATTCAAACCGCGTTGGCAATTGAGCTTATGTACAAGCAAGGGTTAATGGACGGCATCTACATTTATCAGCGCGTATTTGGGAATTAATTGCTGAATATTTTCTTTTTATTGTCCTACTACTAGAAATATCATCCCATCCGGTTGACACAACTGGGGGAGATGTTATAATACTCTACGAACCCAAATGATAATGAATCTCATTATTAATGAGAAACATTCTTACTACAAAGCTACATAACCAAATTACCCGCCCAAAGGACAGCTTATGAAAAAGAGATATCTGGTGATCGCGCTTATCGTTTTATCCGTCGCATCGATCTTTATCGGGGTGAAAGATATCAGCCCGTTGGATCTGTTCAACCTGAGCGACGATAAAGTCCATATCCTGCTAGTCAGCAGACTCCCCCGGTTAATCAGCATCCTGATCGCAGGCATGAGCATGAGTGTCATCGGCCTGATCATGCAGCAGCTGAGCCGCAATAAGTTCGTGTCGCCGACTACGGCCGGTACGATGGATTCCGCAAGGTTCGGCATACTGGTCTCGATGATGCTGTTCACTTCGGCCGGTCCGCTGGAGAAGATGTTGATCGCCTTCGTTTTCGCTCTGCTGGGAACTTTCATCTTTATGAAGATTCTCGACCGCGTCAAGTACAAGGATACGATTTTCATCCCGCTGGTGGGTCTGATGTTCGGAAATATCGTAAGCTCTATCACTACCTTTTTCGCTTACAAAAACAATCTCATTCAGAACATGTCCTCGTGGCTGCAAGGAGATTTCTCGATGGTGATGAAGGGCCGGTACGAAATCATGTACATTTCGATCCCGGTGCTTGTTATCGCGTATCTGTACGCCAACCGGTTTACCATTGCCGGCATGGGGGAGGAGTTCTCCACCAACCTGGGGCTGAAATACAAACAGGTGGTCAACATCGGGCTCGTCATCGTGGCCCTGGTATCCTCCGTGGTCATTCTGACGGTCGGTACGCTGCCGTTCCTGGGGCTGATCATCCCGAACATCGTCACGCTCTATATGGGAGACAATCTGAAAAGGGCGCTGCCCCACACCGCCCTGCTCGGAGCCGTGTTCGTCCTTTTCTGCGACATTCTGGGACGGATTATCATTTTCCCGTATGAGATTTCGATCGGGCTTACGGTCGGGGTAATCGGAAGCGGCATCTTCCTTTACATGCTGCTGGCAAGGAGAAAGGCCTTATGAATTCACAAGCAAAAGTTAAAATCAGCATCCTTGCCGTACTCGCTCTTGTGCTTATCGCGGTCTTTCTCCTGATTGACGCCTCCGGCAACTGGGATTACGTGCTTCCCCGCAGGGGCAGGAAGATCCTGGCGATTGTCATAACGGGCGGCGCGATTGCCTTCTCGACGATGGTGTTCCAGACCATCACGAACAACCGGATTCTGACGCCGAGCATTATCGGTCTCGATTCGCTCTACATGCTGTTTCAGACCGCGATTGTGTTCCTGGTCGGCTCCGCCAGCTTCCTGATGAATAAGAATGTGAATTTTCTTATCTCCGTCGGCTTGATGGTAGCCTTCACCGGCGTGTTATATAAGCTGCTTTTCAAGAAGCAGGGGCAGAACTTGTACTTCCTCCTGCTGGTAGGACTGATCTTCGGGACGTTTTTCCAGAGTATCTCTTCCTTTATGGAAGTGCTGATCGATCCCAACGAATTTCTGATCGTGCAGGACAAAATGTTCGCCAGTTTCAACAACGTCAATACGGACCTGATTATTATTTCGGTCGTGCTGCTTGCTCTGGTGGGTGTTTATTTTGCAAGATTCACGAAATACCTGGACGTCCTGGCGCTGGGCAGAGAGCACGCCGTTAACCTCGGCATCGATTACGATTATGTGGTCAAAAGGCTGCTCGTCGTCGTCGCCATCCTGATCTCGATCGCTACCGCTCTGGTAGGTCCGATTACGTTCCTGGGCCTGCTTGTCGCGAACGTGTCGCACGAATTTCTCAAGACGTTCCGGCACAAGGTGCTGATCACCGGCTCCATTCTTATCTCCATTATCGCTTTAGTAGGAGGCCAGCTGATTGTAGAGCGGGTATTCACCTTCTCGACAACTTTGAGCGTGATCATTAACTTCATCGGTGGTGTCTACTTTATCTATCTTCTATTAAAGGAGAAAAAATCGTGGTAGAAGTCAAGGGCGTATCCAAACTATACGGCAGCAAACATGTGGTCGAGAACGTGTCGGTCCAGATCGCCAAAGGCAAAATCACTTCCTTCATCGGTCCCAACGGCGCCGGCAAAAGTACGCTGCTGTCCATGGTGAGCCGCTTGATCGACAAAGATCAAGGGGAAGTGTTCATTGAGGGCAAGGAGATCGGCCAGTGGAAGAGCAACGATCTTGCCAAAAAAATCTCCATTCTCAAGCAGTCCAATCACATCAACATTCGTCTGACGATCCGTGATCTGGTCGGCTTCGGACGGTTTCCATACTCGCAGGGCCGGCTGACCGCAGAGGACAAGAAGTATATCGACGAGGCCATTCAATACATGGATCTGGGAGATATCCAGGACAAATATTTGGATGAGCTGAGCGGCGGCCAGCGGCAGAGAGCCTATCTCGCCATGGTGCTTGCCCAGGATACCGAATACATCCTGCTTGATGAGCCGCTGAACAATCTCGATATGAAGCACTCGGTCCAGATCATGAAGGTGCTGCGCAGGCTGGTCAGCGAGCTGGGCAAGACGATCGTTATCGTCATTCACGATATCAATTTCGCTTCGTGCCATTCGGATTATATCGTCGCTCTGAAGAACGGCCGTGTCGTGAAAGAGGGCACAACGGACGAGATTATCGACTCCGCCGTTTTGAAAGAGATTTACGACATGGACATCGAGATTCATAACCTTAACGGCAACAGAATCTGCACCTACTTCGCTTAGGAAGCAGATTCCCGCAGACAGCCGTTTTACAGATGGTAACCAATTAGACGGATGATGCCGGACGGTATCATGCCGCTAACTAAAAAAACCAATTAAACCCATAGGAGTGATTAGAATGAGTAAGAAATTATCCTTGCTTCTCATGACCCTCGTACTAGCCGTTATGGCTGCCGCGTGTGGTAATAAAGAGGTGGCTACAACGTCTTCCAAAGAAGGAACGGCTCCAACGGCTGCCGCTTCCAAAGAACTGACCATCAAGCATCAACTGGGCGAAACGAAAGTGAAGACGAACCCTGCGAAAGTTGTCGTATTCGATATGGGCGTGCTGGATTCCCTGGATAAACTGGGCGTAGAAGTAGCCGGCGTACCGCAGGACGGACTGCCGACTTACCTCAAAAAATACAAAGACGCTAAATACACGAACGTCGGCAGCCTCAAAGAACCGGCTTTTGAAGTGATCAGCAAGCTGAAACCGGATCTGATTATTATTTCCGGCAGACAGCAGGATGCTTACAAAGAATTGAGCAGCATTGCCCCGACTATTTTCATGGGCGTAGACGCGAAGAAATACATGGAATCTTTTAAAGAAAACGCGAAACAGCTCGGCCAAATTTTCGGCAAAGAAGCTCAAGTGGATCAAGAGCTTGCCAAAGTAGACGAAGCGATCAAAGGTATCAAAGATAAAGTGGGCGCCGGCAGCAAAAACGGTCTGATCACTCTCGTGAACGGCGGTAAAATCAGCGCTTACGGTCCCGGCTCCCGTTTCGGCATCATTCACGACGTATTCGGCGTTCCGGCCGTAGACAAAACGATTGAAGTGTCCACGCACGGTCAAAGCATTTCCAACGAATTTATCGTAGAGAAAAACCCGGATTATCTGTTCGTTATCGACCGTGACTCCGCGGTCGGTACGGAAAGCGCGGGAGCCAAGAAAGTCATCGAGAACGAACTGGTGAAAACGACTAAAGCGTTCAAAGAAGGCAACATCGTTTACCTGAACCCGGACTACTGGTACCTGTCCGGCGGCGGACTTGTATCCGTAGCCGAGATGGTTAAAGAAGTCAGCGCAGGCATTAAGTAAGTTTGCAGCGGTTAACGGCCCTTACGGGGCCGCCCGGCACTTCCTCCCGAGTCTCGGGAGGAAAGATGCCAAAAGGCCTCCAGTCACACCCGAAGGGGTGGAACTGGAGGCCTTTTGGCGTGGTGCGGCAGTTGTCTTCTTCAGCGCAGTATCACAAGAAGCTTGGCATCCCGCCGGCGTCGCTATTCAGCATCGCGAGGAGCCCGGTTGCCGCTGGCGCTTGCCTAGCATCAGCGGGAGAGGCTTCCTTAATGCGAAGCGGGCCCGTGCTGCTGGTTGGGGTCCAGCTTCTCCCGGCTCATCGCAATGGCGCATACGAGCGCCAGCGCCGCGGGCAGCACCGTCCATGCGAACGTATGGACGATGGAGGAGGACAGCGCCTGCGTGATCTTATCGAGCACCGGAGCGGGGATAAGCGCCCGTTTGGCCGGATCGAGCAGGCTGCGCGCGTCGCTCGTATCGAGTCCCTGAGGCGCCTGCGCCTGTCCGGCGAACGATTCCGTGAGCTTGCGGGTGAACGCGTGGCTCTGGATGATGCCGAAGATCGTAATGCCCAGCGTCATGCCGAGCGAGCGGAGGAAGTTCAGCGTACTGCTCGCGGAGCCGCGCTGGCGCGCATCGAACAGATGAATCGCGGCATTGCTCAGCACGGAGAAGGAAGCTCCGATTCCGAGGCCGACGATCACCATATAGATCGTGACCAGCCACCGGGGAGAATCCGCGTTCAGCGTGGTGAGCAGGAGAGTCCCTGCCACGAGAATGGCGGTAGTCGGGATCATGATGGTGCGGTAGCTCACCTTGTTCATGAGGAAACCGCCTCCCGTGGCCGTCACGACGGAGCCCAGCATCATCGGCAGCAGAACCATGCCGGAATTCGTGGCCGAGCCGCCGAGTACGCCCTGGACGAAGATCGGGATATAGACGGACGCCGTAATAAAAGCGGCTCCGCTGAAAATCGCGGTCGCGTTGCTCGTGGCGTAGAGCCGGTTTTTGAACATGCCGAACGAAATAATCGGTTCGGCCACCCGTGTTTCGATGATCAGAAACAGGACGGCCAGAACGGCGAAACCTGCGAACAAGCCCAGAATAATCGCGGAATCCCAGGCGTATTCTTTGCCCCCGAGCTCCAGAGCGAACATCAGGCAGATAATGGCCCCGACCAGGGTGACCGCGCCCAGCCAGTCGATTTTTTGCTTGGAATGCTCGTGCGATTCTTTGTAGAAAGCCGCGATAAAGACCAGAGCGATTAATCCAAGTGGAAGGTTGATATAGAAAATCCATTCCCAGTGGATGTAGTCCGTGATATAAGCGCCCAGGAGCGGTCCGAAAATGCTGGACATGCCGAACACGGCGCCGAACAGTCCGCCGAGCTTGCCGCGCTGCTCCACGGGAACCGCATCGAACATGATCGTGAACGCGATAGGAACGAGCGCTCCGCCGCCGATTCCCTGAATCGCCCGGTAGATGCTGAGCTGGACGATCGAAGTTGCCGTTCCGCACAGGATGGAGCCGATCATAAAGACGATAATGCCGAATACAAAAAACCTCTTGCGGCCGTACATATCCGACAATTTGCCGAAAATCGGCATGCCGGCCATCTCCGCTACCATGTAAGCGGAAGTAACCCACACGAATTTGTCGAGTCCGCCGAGCTCCCCGACAATCGTTCCCATGGCCGTCGAGACGATCGTATTGTCCATGGAGGCCATCAGAATGCCGAGCAGGAGCCCCGCAATGACGATGCCCAGATGTTTGGTTTTAGCTGGTGCCATAAAGCTTGTTTCCTCCGATTCAATGAAAATGATTTACAGAACCGTGATACGATCCCGGTTCGCTTTGTGTCCTTTAAGGGCCGCTCTTTCCTATAGAAGCAGGTCCGGGATATGTTAAGCCGTTTCCCAGTTGTTCTTGTTCCTATGGTAAATCCGGATTCCTTTCTCCGTAATGCGGTAATTCAAGTTTGAAGCTAATTTGCTGTCTTTATCCGCGAAAACCTCGCCTCCCGCATTACAATATAAACAGAAGCACTTTGCTTGTCAAAGTAATTTAGGTGTCTTAATCCCACTCCCCGATTGAAACTTCGTCCCTGCGGCCCTAGAATGGAAATGTCCGGAAAGGAGCGCGAGGTGATGGAATATGTCCAAAGCGGATAACATGCTTGCCGTGCTGTGGCACTTGAAGTCGGGGAGAAAAATGACCGCCCGGGAACTGGCCGAGACGCTTGAAATCAACATCCGGACCGTGTACCGGTATATAGATGCGCTTTGCGCCAGCGGAGTGCCGATACTCGCGGATTCCGGACATAACGGCGGCTACAGTCTGCTGCCGAATTTCCGGGAGGCGCCGCTGTTCTTTAATGCCGCCGAGCAGAAAGCCCTCGTTCATGCCGCCATATTCGCGCAGGAAGCGGGCTACCCGTTCGGGGACGCGCTGAACAGCGCCGTGGGGAAGCTCAAGCAGTATACAAACCCCGAGCAGCTCAGTGCGATCGAGCGGCACGAAGCAGGCTTCGATGTCATTCACCCTCCGACGGATTCTTCGCTGGAGGCTTACCTGCAGATGTTGGAGATAGCCGTTGCGGACGGGCATACCCTGCACATGGAGTACAGCAAGGGAAACTCCCTGGCGGTCCAGAGCAGGAGCATTGATCCGTACGGGCTCGTTCACTGGAAGAGCAAATGGTATTTGGTCGCCTATTGCCACCTTCGCGGCGAGCTTCGAAGCTTCCGTGTCGACCGTATCCGGGCGTTGTCCCATACGGAGGGCGTCTTCAGCAGGCCGCCGGGATTTTCCGCCCGCCAGTTTTTTATGAATAATCTTCTCCCCGACACTAGCCGGCAGGAACAGCTTGTCTCCATCCGGATTCAAGGGGCTCCCCAGGCGATAGCCGAGCTGTGCGATCACTGGCTTTTCAGCCATACGATCGTGGAACGCACGACGGATCAGATCCATATGAAGCTGGAGGAGAAAGCGATCCGCAGCTATGTCCCTTATTTTCTGATGATCCAAGGGAAGTCGATCCGGGTTCTTGAACCTGCTCTGCTGAAAGAGCAGCTGATTGACGTGACGTCCGATCTGCTTGAATTTTATAAACAGCTTTAGCTTCACTGACCGGAACTGTCAGCTAATCCGGGTTATCCTAAGAAGGCAAGACCCCAACATATCCACAGGAACAGGGAGGAACCGGAATGTCATCGGATACGCAGCATCAGGAACAGGAAAAGGCGGCTTTGTTAAGCGGTTATGCGGAGCAGCAGTACGACTACCATGTGTGGGCAAACGGGAAGGTTTTCGCAGGTCTTAGGGCACTGCCCAAGGAGCTGTCCTTCGAGCAGATTCAGAGTATTTTTCCGTCCGTCGCGGACGCTTTGAACCATATCTACATGATGGATGAAATGTGGCTGGTCATTATGAAAGGGGGCGGCTATGAAGAAGCCAGGAAAGTCGTGACGGATCTCTACGCGCAGGGCCGGGGAGATTCGCTGGACGAACTACAGAAGAGATTCGCTCTTGCCGAGGAGAAGTACCGGGCTTTCTTCGCCGAGGGAGAAGGCGCGGCCGCCGAAACGGCTCCGTCGCATCCTCAGTTCGGTTCCCTTGAAACCCGGGTCTATGCGTTGGTTCAGCATGTGGTGAATCACGGGACGTATCATCGCGGCAACATATCCGCCATGCTGCGTCAGCTCGGTCATAGGGGGACTCCGACCGATTATATCGCGTTTTTGTTCGAACGCGGCATTCGCTAAGGAGTTAGTTTGATTAGCGTGAAGAGCGCCGTACATAAGTTTCATGAGGAAAATGTCTCGAAAAGAACTCCGAAAACGGAGTTCTTTTCTTTTATTTTGGAAAGGATGATGGTAAGATATAAAACCCGCCGTTAAGTGGGGAGGAACATATACACAGGGTTATACACAAATCAACAGTCCAAAATCGCAGGCTGTGCATAAGTTTGAAATTTTTATAAACATATCCACAGATAAGGTTGTCCACAGTTTTTGGCGCGGACTAGTCTGTAATTTTTATGTTGACAGTTAGGATTTTAAAACCTATCATAGGAATATACCCGTACGGGTATTTATTTCAGGATGATAAAGACAGAAACGATATAGGAGAGCTGGAATGGCCTTTCAAATACCTAAGAGCTGTACCCCGCAGGATCTGGCGCGGCGCATTCAAGACGGAGAGGATCTATATATCCTGGATGTCAGGGAAGATGAGGAATGGGCGGAGGGGCATATCGAGCAGGCCGTTCATATCCCGTTGGGACATTTGATGCAGAGACTCGGCGAACTGGACCGGAATCGGGAAATTACGGTGGTATGCCGCAGCGGCAACCGCAGCGGATTGGCTTGCGAACTGCTGACGGAGCAAAACTTCGACGTCGTTAATATGACCGGCGGTATGAACAACTGGTCGGACCGGATTTCATACGGACGTTAGTTAGAACGAAGAGCCGAAAAGACGAGAAGCCGGCAGATAGACCGGAAACCGATTTATAGCTGTCAACAGCGTGAATAGGGAGGGATTGTCGAATGATTATGTGGGAGATCATCGCGGGAATGATGGTCTTGGCGCTTGTGCTGAACTGGCTTCCGGTAAAGGGCCTGAATTATCTCAGTCAAGAGAAGGCAAGAGAGCTTCTGGCTTCCAAAGAAGAAGGACGGATTAAGGTACTGGACGTGCGGGACGCTTCGGATTATGAGGAAGCGTCCGGCTTTCCTTCCATTAATATGTCCGTCGGCCGTCTTCCTTACTTGTGGAAGGATGAATTCTCTCCGGAAGACCGTGTTCTGCTGGTCGGGGATTCTAACCGTCACATCAAGAAAGCGGCCCGTTTTTTGAAAAGGCGCGGATTCAAGGGGCTCTACGCCATGCAGCTTCGTTCCGAACTTCGCGCTTTGGGAACTCGTCCCGAGAAGACCTGCGGGGCCGGCTGTTCTTAACATGGAAGCAATCAGCAGCATACGGAAAGGAAGATCGCGATGAACTACGACGAGAGCATAGTCCGCCGGCTGAAGCGGATGGAAGGCCAGGTACGCGGCATTCTCAAAATGATGGAAGAAGAAAAAGACTGCAAAGACGTCGTCGCTCAGCTTTCCGCAGTCCGAAGCGCGGCCGATAAGGCGATGGCCTATATCGTAGCCACCAACCTGGAGCACTGCATCCGGCAGGAGGAAGAGAAGGGCAAGGATACCGGCAAACTTGTGCAGGAAGCTGTCGAGCTTCTTATCAAAAGCCGCTGACCCGGAGCCTTTCGGGCATCCGCCGAGGCGTTAAATAACAGGAGCTTTCCAATGATTCCTTAGGGGATTAATGGAAAGCTTCTTTTTCTTGACATGGGCAAATTTTTAACAATTTATTAAAATATGGTATGATCAAGGCTGTTCCCGATCTCTTTGTTCAGGACCAGGAATCAGTGAAGAAAGGAAGACCTTTTATCGCAATGAATACGAAATTAAACGTTTTGCTGACCCGTTCTTTTCTCGTTTGTCTCTTACTGGCCTTATGCTTCGGTATGGTGGCGCTGCTTGTCAGCCGCCAGCAGATTGCCTGGTTCGACGAAACGATCATTTCGTTCGTGCAGGGGGCGGAAAGTCCCGGCTTAACCGCGGCTGCCGGTCTGCTGTCCGAAATCGGTTCCTCCGCCGTCGTCCCGTTTATAACGATCGCCGCCGCTCTGTATTTATACTTCGTGCTGAAGCACCGGTCGGAAGTCATTCTGCTTATTGCCGCTATCGGCGGCTCCGCTATTTTGAATACGATTCTTAAAAAGATCTTCCAGCGGGAACGTCCGACCATCCACATTATTATGGAAGAAGCCGGATTCAGCTTCCCCAGCGGACATTCCATGGCCGTGGTCGGTTTGTATGGAATTCTGGTCTATTTGCTGTGGAGGCATATTTCCAGTGCGGCGGGAAAAGCCGTTCTCATCGTGCTGGCAGCCGCAATGATCGTGGGGATGGGACTCGCCCGGATCTACCTCGGTGTGCATTATCCCAGCGACGTGCTGGGCGGTTATCTGGCCAGCGGTTTCTGGCTGGGCGTGTGCATTTGGACGTACCGGAGCTACCGGAACAGGCGGCAATCGGCCGTGAGGTAGCCCGCGGATGCGGATGTGACAGGAAGCCGGGAGTAGGGAGTATTTCTTGTACAAAAGTTAGAGCGTGGAAGCTCCGGCATGTCCCGGCCGGCCCTGGCGGGCGGCATGGCGACCGGCGCTAACACGCACGTGTGCCTGCGCCTTGGGCGCAAACAAGCAAAAGCCCTTCGCATGTGCGAAGGGCTTTTGCTTTAGGGCTGTTCGGCCTTCAGGCGGTCGAACAGCAGCTTCGCGGCGCCGAACATGCCTGCCGTGCCGCCGAGCTCGGCCGGCACGATCGGGACAGGCGCCGCCGTGTAGGCCGGCATGGTCATGTCCAGGACATGCCGGCGGATCAGATCGAACAGGAAGTCCCCCTGTTCGGTGACGGCCCCGCCCACGACGATGGCGGGCGGGTTGAACGCGTGGATGAGACCGCTGAGCCCCGTGGCGACGTACTCGGCGTACAGCCGCACGATGGCCATCGCGGTCTCGTCCCCGGCGCGGGCGCGCGCGAACAGCTCCGGCGGAGACGCTTCTTCCAGCGTCTCCCCGCCCCGTTCGCGAATAAGGCGCTTCAGCGCGGTCACGGACGCGTACTGCTCCCAGCAGCCGCGGTGGCCGCAAGTGCAGGGCTCGCCGCCGAAAGCCACGACCATGTGGCCGTAGGCTCCCGCGAAGCCGTCCCGCCCGTGCAGCGGGCTGCCCTCGCGGATGTAGCAGCCGCCCACCCCGGTGCCCAGCGCCACGCAGAGGAAGGTGTCCCAGCCGCGTCCGGCTCCGAGCCACTGCTCGCCGAGGGCGATGACGTTGACGTCGTTATCGACGGCAGCGGGCAGGCCGGAAAGCTTCTCGATATCCGCGCGCAGCGTCGTTCCGCTCCAGCCGGGCAAATTATCGGTCGCGAAAGCTACGGTTCCTTCGCGGTTAATGTAGCCGGCGCTGCCGATTCCCGTTCCGGCGAGCTTCACGCCTGCGGCAGCGGCCTCTTCTGAATACGTTTGCAGAAGTCCTGCGAGCTTAGCCATGAGACCGGATTTGCCGGCGGACGCTTCCGTCTCGGTTTTGTGGGAGGCAAGCACTTTCCCGTCGGGAAGGATGAGCCCGCTTTTAATATGGGTGCCCCCAATGTCGATGCCGATCGCTGCGTAAGAAGACATGAACCTTTTCCCCCGCTTCGTGATTTTAGAAGAATTAATTTTCCTTAATTAATAAATATAAAAGAAATTTTACTTCTTTATTATAGGAGAAGCCTGCTGCCCTGTAAATGAAAAACCGGCAGTTTATCCGTACCCGGTTCCACCTGCAAAGCCGTCTTCGTCCCGTAAAGTTCCCGCGCAATCAAACTCCTTCCCCTCGGTAAGATAGGAATACTTCCTCCGTATTACCCGGCACACTTTACTTGAATAGAATAGCGAGGCCGCTTTTATCCCCGCACTGTACTCTACATGTGCCTTCCAATTCACCGGCGTTTCCCTAGGATTTCCGTCTTTTTACCAGACCCCGCGCGGTTTCTTTAAAACCCACAAAATTTTTTAGAAAAAAACCGAAAACCCTGTTTCAAGTTTAACGGAAGCGGGTATAAAAGCGCATCAGCGTGCCATAATGTCGAAAAATGTTTCGAAGCCCGGATTTTTTACCGGGAATTGTTGCTGTGACAATTTTTTTGCAAACAGAAACTATCTTCACATGGGGACGTAATTACAAAGGACGTGTAAGGACCAAAGGGAACAAACCTGTCATTTGAGCGGAAAAGGGGGACAAACCGGCGATATGTAAGCGGTAACGCAGCGGGAATCGTACTTAGACTGAGAGGGGCTCCCGCGTGCGAATAGGCATACAATTTCCTCTACTTGCTATTGTATTCGGTTTTTAGAAACACTACTATTAAAGTTGACATAATTCAAAATTTCGATTTATTTTTTTCTATATATACAAATTCGGAGGAAAAGCCGTATGTCGGAACAAGACCAGAGATCCAATGATTCCCTAGATGTTTTGGACGAAAAACAGTTGCTTCAGGTGTTGCTGGCTTTTAAGAAGGGCGACTTTTCCGTGCGCATGCCCTATGACCTGAACGGAATGCCGGGCAAAATCGCCGATACGCTGAACGATATCCTCGATATGCAGGAGAACGTGGTGCAGGAAGTGCAGACGGTCGAGCGGGTTGTCGGCAAGGAAGGCAATACCAACCGCCGCTTTATGTGCCGGAGCACGGGCGGAAGCTGGAACGCGTTCAACGATTCCCTGAACAATCTGATCAGCGATCTGATTCAGCCTACGAGCGAGATGGTGCGGGTTATTAATGCCGTGGCGCAGGGCGATCTTTCGCAGAAAGTGGAGCTTGAATTTGAAGGGCGCGCTCTTACGGGCGAATTTTTGCGAACCGCCAACAATATCAACCGCATGGTCAATCAGCTCGGGACGTTTGCGGCCGAGGTTACCCGAGTGGCGCGTGAAGTGGGAACGGAAGGCATTTTGGGCGGACAAGCCGAAGTGACGGACGTATCCGGTACGTGGCGCGATTTGACGGAGAGCGTCAATAACATGGCGAGCAACCTGACGGATCAGGTACGGAACATCGCGGATGTGACGACGGCTGTCGCGAAAGGCGATTTGTCCCGCAAGATTACCGTTAACGCGAAGGGCGAGTTTCTGGAGCTCAAAAATACGATTAACACGATGGTGGATCAGCTCAGCACGTTTGCTTCCGAGGTTACCCGTGTGGCCCGGGAAGTAGGAACGGAAGGCAAGCTGGGCGGGCAGGCCGACGTTAAGGGTGTGTCCGGTACCTGGTACGATTTGACGGAGAGCGTTAACGACATGGCGAGCAACCTGACGAACCAGGTGCGCAACATCGCGGTCGTCACGACGGCCGTTGCGAACGGCGATTTGGGCAAGAAGATTACGGAAGAAGCGCAGGGCGAAATTCTGGAGCTCAAAAATACGATCAACACGATGGTGGATCAGCTCAGCACGTTCGGTTCCGAGGTTACGCGTGTGGCGCGCGAGGTGGGAACGGAAGGAATACTGGGCGGCCAGGCCGACGTCAAAGGCGTGTCGGGCACATGGCGCGATCTGACGGAAAGCGTTAATTACATGGCGACCAACCTGACGAATCAGGTGCGGAATATCGCCGAGGTCACGACGGCGGTTGCAACCGGCGACCTGTCGAAGAAAATCGCCGTAGACGCCAAGGGCGAGATTTTGCAGCTGAAAAGCACGATCAACACGATGGTGGATCAGCTCAGCACGTTCGCGTCCGAGGTTACCCGAGTGGCCCGCGAAGTTAGTAACGACGGCAAGCTGGGCGGCCGGGCCGACGTTAAAGGCGTATCCGGCACTTGGAAGGACTTGACCGACAGCGTGAACTACATGGCGAGTACGCTGACCGATCAGGTGCGCAACATTGCGGACGTCACGACCGCCGTCGCGAAGGGCGACTTGTCCAAGCAGATCACGGTTAACGCGACCGGCGAGATTTTGGAGTTGAAGAACACGATCAACACGATGGTGGATCAGCTCAGCACCTTCGCCTCCGAGGTTACCCGTGTGGCGCGTGAAGTAGGAACGGAAGGGAAGCTGGGCGGCCAAGCCAACGTGAAGGGCGTATCCGGAACGTGGAAGGACCTGACGGAGAGCGTAAACGACATGGCGAGCAACCTGACGAACCAGGTGCGGAACATCGCCGTCGTCACGACGGCCGTCGCGAACGGCGACCTGTCCAAGAAAATCACGGAAGACGTACAGGGCGAGATTCTGGAGCTGAAAAACACGATCAACACGATGGTGGATCAGCTCAGTACGTTCGCGTCCGAAGTTACCCGTGTGGCGCGTGAAGTAGGAACGGACGGACGCCTCGGCGGCCAAGCCCAGGTTAAAGGCGTTGCCGGAACGTGGAAGGACCTGACGGAAAGCGTAAACGACATGGCGAGCAATCTGACCGACCAGGTACGGAATATCGCCGATGTAACGACGGCGGTTGCGAAGGGCGATCTGTCCCTCAAGATTACCGTTGACGTTAAAGGCGAAATGCTGCAGCTGAAGAGCACGATCAATACGATGGTGGATCAGCTCAGCAACTTCGCATCCGAGGTTACCCGTGTGGCGCGTGAGGTCGGAACGGAAGGGAAGCTGGGCGGCCAGGCGGATGTAAAAGGGGTTTCCGGTACGTGGAAGGATCTTACCGACACGGTGAACTACATGACCGGCAACTTGACCAGCCAGGTGCGGAACATCGCGGCCGTTACGACCGCCGTCGCCAACGGCGACTTGTCGAAGAAGATTACGATCGACGTTAAGGGCGAACTCCTGGAGCTCAAAGAGACGATCAACACGATGGTGGATCAGCTCAGCTCGTTCGCCTCGGAGGTTACGCGTGTAGCCCGCGAGGTAGGAACGGACGGCAAGCTGGGCGGCCAGGCGCATGTGAACGGGGTCGGCGGAATCTGGAAAGACTTGACCGACAACGTTAACATTATGGCGACGAACTTGACCAACCAGGTGCGAGGCATCGCGAAGGTCGTTACGGCCGTCGCCAACGGTAACCTGAAGCAGAAGCTGATGGTGGACGCGGCGGGCGAGATCTATGATCTGAGCGAAACGATCAATAACATGATCGACACGCTCGATACGTTTGCCGACCAGGTTACGACCGTGGCCCGCGAGGTAGGGGCCGAAGGAAAGCTGGGCGGCCAGGCGCACGTGCCGGGGGCTGCCGGAACGTGGCGTGACTTAACCGATAACGTGAACTACATGGCGTCCACGCTGACGACTCAGGTGCGCCAGATTACAAACGTTGCGACTGCGGTGACGAAGGGCGACTTGTCGCGGACAATTGATGTCATTGCGGCGGGCGAAGTCGGAACGCTCAAAGATAACATCAACGAAATGATCCGCAACCTCAAGGAAACGACGCGGATCAATACCGAGCAGGATTGGCTCAAGACCAACCTGGCCCGGTTCAGCCGTCTTCTCCAGGGTCAGCGCGACCTGTACGAAGTGTGCCGCATGATCATGTCGGAGCTGGCTCCGCTTGTTTCCATGCAGCACGGCGTGTTCTACATGAACGAAGCGAACGGCGAGGAGCAGGTGCTGCGCATGTTCTCCAGCTATGCGTACCAGCAGCGCAAGCACCTGTCCAACGAGTTCCGTCTGGGTGAGGGCCTGGTCGGCCAGTGCCTCATCGAGAAGCAGCGGATTCTGCTGACGAACGTGCCGGAGGATTACGTGATGATCGCCTCTGGACTCGGCGAAGCTGCGCCGCTTAACATCGTGCTGCTGCCGATCATGTTCGAGGATCAGGTGCTGGCCGTGATGGAGCTGGCTTCCTTCCGCCGCTTCACGGAGATCGACATCGCGTTCCTCGACCAGTTGACCGAGAGTATCGGAATCGTGCTGAACACGATGCAGGCCAACATGAGAACCGAAGAGCTGCTGTCGCAGTCGCAGTCTCTCGCGGAAGAGCTCAAGAAGCAGCAGGAAGAGCTGCAGAACACGAACGACGAGCTGGAAGATAAAGCGAAGCTGCTTGTCATTCAGAAAGCGGAAGTCGAAAGCAAGAACAACGAAGTCGAGCAGGCGAAACGCTTCCTCGAAGAGAAAGCGGAGCAGCTTGCGCTGACGTCCCGGTACAAATCGGAGTTCCTCGCGAATATGTCTCATGAACTGCGGACGCCGCTGAACAGCCTGCTTCTGCTGGCCGAGCAGCTTTCCGAGAATCCGGATCATAACCTGACCGACGATCAGGTGAAGTTCGCGCGTACCATCCATGATTCGGGTCTTGACCTGCTCAACTTGATTAACGACATTCTCGATTTGAGCAAAATCGAATCCGGTACGATTGCGCCGGACTTCACCGAAATCAAGCTGACCGAAATTACCGGTAATATGGAGCGGACTTTCCGACATATTGCTCAGGATAAGAAGATTGATTTCAAAATCAAGGCGGAAAAAGCGCTGCCGGAATCCATTATTTCCGATTCCAAGCGTCTTCAGCAGATCTTGAAAAACCTGCTTTCCAACGCCTTCAAGTTCACCGAGAAGGGCGAAGTCGTTCTCCTCATGCGCCGGGCGAGCAGCGGTTGGAGCCAGGACAACGAATCGCTGAACCGCGCCCGCATGGTGCTGGCCTTCTCCGTCGGAGACACCGGGATCGGCATCTCCGAGGACAAGCAGCAGATTATTTTCGAAGCGTTCCAGCAGGCGGACGGCAGCACGAACCGCGAATACGGCGGAACGGGCCTGGGTCTTGCCATTTCCCGTGAAATCGCGGGCATGCTCGGCGGGGAGATTACGCTGTTCAGCGTTGTCAACGTCGGCAGCACCTTCACGCTCTTCCTGCCGGTCGATCTCGATCCGGCCATGTTGGAAGCGGCCGCCGCTTATGTGCCGGAAGTGATCGACGTACCGGCTGCGCAGCCTAAAAAGTACGAATACGACCGGTTCGATACGACACAGCTCGTAGATGATCGTGCGAACATTGAAGCGGGCGACCGTGTATTCCTGATCGTGGAAGACGATATGAAATTCAATGAGATTCTGCTCGATATGCTTCACCGGAAAGGCTTGAAGGCGATTATTACGCCGAAAGGCAACAAGGCGGTCGCTCTCGCCAAGAGGTACAAGCCGGTTGCGATTACGCTTGACCTGCGTCTGGAGGACATGAACGGGTCTTCCGTTCTGGATCAGCTGAAGGAAGACATCGAGCTGCGTCATATCCCGGTAACGGTGATGACGATCGAAGACGATGCGACCGAGCTTTTGCAGAAGGGCGTGTTCGACTTCCTCTGCAAGCCGATCAAGAACGAAGATCTGGAGAACGCGATCGACAAGCTGAATGCTTTCGGCAATAAGCCGTTCCAGCAGCTTCTGGTCGGCATGTCCGATTCCGAGCGCCGCAGACAGACGGTGGATCTCGTGAAGAACAGCGACATTAAGGTCAGCGCGACCGATACCGCCCGCAAGGCGCTGAACCAGCTGAAATCCAAGGACTTCGACTGTGTGCTCGTCGATACGGACCTGCCGGACATGGGCCCGGCCCAGTTCGTGAGAGAGATGCAGAAGAACGCCAAAAATAAATACAAGCCGGTCCTGATCAACCGGAGCGAGAAGCTGACCAAAGAGGAAGAGGACGATCTTGAGGAACTGCGTTCCATGGCGGTCATCAAGGAAGTGAAATCTCCGATTCAGATTGTGGACGAAACGATGTTGTTCCTCCACCGCAAGCTGGAAAATCTCAATGACAGCCAGAGAGATATTCTGATTAAAAAGCACCAGTCCAACGAAATGATCGATTCGAAGAAGGTGCTGATCGTCGACGACGATATCCGTAATATTTTCGCTCTGACGACCATTCTGGAGCGTCAGAACATGAAGGTCATATCCGCGGAGAACGGCCATGACGCCATCGAGATCCTTGAGCAAATGCCGGACATCAATATCGTCCTGATGGATATTATGATGCCGGTTATGGACGGGTACGAGACCATGCGTGAAATCCGCCGCAGACCTCAGTTCCAAGACCTGCCGATCATTGCGCTTACGGCCAAAGCGATGAAAGGGGACCGCGAACAGTGTCTGGAGGCGGGAGCCTCGGACTACATCACCAAGCCGGTGAACAGCGCCCAGCTTCTCGCTATGCTGCGGGACTGGTTCCTGGCCCAGGACGGACTTCAACCGAGTCCGGCCGAGCTTCCGGGTTCCGAACCTTTCGGATGGATGAAAGGACAGTAACGCCGTTTTTAAGCCTTGTGCGCAAGCACAGGGCTTTTTTTGTATGGCCGGGACTTCCGGAGGGTGCCTTGCATGAGCCGCTTCAAAACAGGACGAAAAAGTAAAAAAATGCGGAATATGTAACTTTTTGTTGAGAATATGTGTCTATAAAAGTGAACATGCAAAGAGCCGGGAGTATGGGAAGGAGTCACGATAAACTAAAAATAAAGAAAAAATGCTCCAAAATTAAGTTGAATTACGGATAATTACTTCATATAATAAAGTGACGGGTTTTCTTATAAATGCCGGCAGCGGTGCCGGACGGTCTTATAACTAACGGAGGTACAACTATGGAAAAACACAGCCTATTGGAAGCAGTCAAGGGAGGAATTATCGTGTCCTGCCAGGCATTGCCGGATGAACCTTTGTTCGGAAGCGAGATGATGGTCAGGATGGCGCTGGCCGCGGAGGCCGGGGGAGCAGTCGGCATAAGGGCCAATACGCCGGTCGATATCGCCGCGATTAAATCGAGAGTAAAGCTGCCGCTTGTCGGGCTCTGGAAGCGTGACTATGAAGGCAGCGATGTATATATCACGCCTACCTTGGAAGAGGTAGAGGCCGTTTGGCGGGCGGGAGCCGATATAATCGCGCTGGATGCGACGATGCGGCCGCGTCCCAAAGGGGAAACGCTGAAGGAAATCGTGTCCGAAATCAAAAAGCGGGCCGGCGTTCTCCTCATGGCGGATATCTCTACCGTCGAAGAAGGGCTCCATGCCCAGGAAGCCGGCTTCGATATCCTGTCTACGACGATGTCCGGGTATACGCCGTACAGTCCTCAGCAGGAAGGGCCGGATTTCACGCTGATCCGCGAGATGGCGGCGCGGGCCGATATCCCGGTATTTGCCGAAGGGCGTATTCATACCCGGGAAGATGCGACAGAATGCTTCCGCAGCGGTGCGCATACCGTCGTTATCGGGGGCGCTATCACAAGGCCTCAGCAGATTACAAAACGTTTTGTCGATTTCGTACGTATACACGTTTAGACCGGCTCCTGCCGGACGATTGGCGCAATTATCACTTTTTCTGATCAGGGGAGATCATTGGGATGACGAAAATCGTATTTGTACCGCTCGACGAGCGGCCGTGTAACCTGGAATACCCGCAGCGCCTGGCCGAGATGACCGATTTGGAGCTTGCCGCTCCGCCCATGTCCATTCTGGGACGCAAGAAAGCGCCGGGGGACACCGAGGCTCTTGGAAACTGGCTGCTGCGGGAAGCGGAAGGGGCGGACTATGCCCTGGTGTCGCTGGATATGCTCGTTTACGGAGGCATCGTACCTTCCCGGCTGCACTATTTGACCCGTGAAGATGCGCTGAAGCGCCTTGAAGTGCTGCGCGAACTCAAAAGGAATAAGCCGGACCTGCGGATCCACGCTTTTAATCTGATTATGAGGGTGCCCGCCTATTCCAGCAGCGAAGAGGAGCCGGATTATTACGCGGATTACGGCCGCGAGCTGTTCCTCTACGGCTGGTATACGGACAAGAAACAGCAGGAAGCGCTGACGGACGAAGAAGAGCGGATTTTCGCCGGCATTCTGGACAAAATTCCGCAGGATGTGCTGGAGGATTTCACCGGACGGCGCGAAATCAACGCGTTCGTCAACCGGACGGCACTGGAGCTTGCGGAAGAAGGGATTATCGACTATTTGATCATCCCACTCGACGATAATTCCCAGTACGGCTTTTCCCCGCTGGAGCAGAGAGCGCTCGCCATCCTCTCGGAAGAGCTGGACCTGACGGATCGCGTTGCGATATACCCGGGGGCGGACGAAATCGGCTGTACGCTGTTTGCCCGGATTTTCTGCGAAAGCAAAGGATACCTTCCGAAGCTGTTCGTCCGGTATTCCTCCACGAGGGGACCTTTCTGCATTCCGAAGTACGAGGACCGCAGCTTGAACGAGAGCATCAAGGCGCACCTGACGAGTGCAGGCGCTTTTATGGCGGACAGCTCGCAGGGTGCAGACGCCGTGCTGATGGTCAATTCGCCGGCCGTGGGCGAATCGGACATGGCGGAAACGTCGCAGGCGTGGAGCCAGCGGCACCGGTCCTACTTCTCCGAGGTGAATTTGCGCGAGTTCGCCCAGGCGATGCGCGTGTATCTCGGAGAAGGGCGGACCGTAGCCCTGGCCGACGTGGCGGTCTGCAACGGCGGCGACACCGTGCTGCTCAAGCTGCTTGCCCGTCAGGGCCAGCTTGAAGGGCTTTCCGCGTATGCCGGGTGGAACACCTCCGGCAATACGCTGGGCACCGTCATCGCGCACGCCGTCATCGAGGCTTACTACGCGGGCGCGAGGGAAACGGCCGGCGGGACGGACGCGGACACCCCGGCGGGAGGCCGTTTGCGCAGCGAAGCACAGAAGCGGAGCAGCCGGGCCTTCTACTTCTACCGGCTCGTAGAAGACTGGGGCTACCAGGCCCTCGTCCGCAAGGATGTGACGGCGAACGTGCTTCCGGCGTTCGGAGCGGGATATTTCGGGCTCGCCGGCAAGCAGCCTGAAATCGAAGCCGTCATCGCGGAGAAACTGCGCGCGTTTGCCAGTGAGCGCCTCGCCGGGCTGACGTCCGGACAGATCCGGATCGCCAACGTTCATTTGCCGTGGAACCGGATGTTCGAGGTCGGGTTTGATCTGGATCTGGTCGGGGACGGCAGCCCTGATCCGTCCCGCGAAAGTAAAGAGACCGCCCGGAGCTGATCGGGATCGGGTTTTGTTTTTGCAGATGTCTTCATGTATCGCCATCGGATTCGGGCATCGGATCGGAAGATGTAAGCGCTTCGGCTTAAGGGCCGGGGCGTTTTTTTTGTACAGGGGAGAGTAGGGAAGGGCGCGATAAGCTTTGCAAAAGGATAGCTGGCCGACGGCTTCGTTCTCGGGAATGCGGTTCATCTGCATATGCAGACTGTCCGCCATCCGGTTGGTTGATGGCCTGAACTCAACTGCCGGCAACGCCCCGCCCTTCAAACCGCCTCCAAATTGGACCCGGAAATTTCGCGGAATACGTTAAATTCCTGGGAAAATCGGAATTGGTGTCCTTTTTTCCGGAAAGGCCCCATACACTATAACGGAGGCCAAATTAGCGCATCCAGCGGGAAACGGGTATAATGGGGGTATTATAAAAGTCAGATTGTGCCCATGCAATCTTAACATCAAGGAGGTACCCTATGTCCGGATTTATCGGGAAGATTAAACAGGGCGCAGCCGAAGCGGGGAAAAAAGCGCAGCAGACGATCGAAGTTAACCGGTTGAAGCTGCAAATTGCGGCGAAGCAGAGAGATATGCAGAAACTGTATACGCAGATCGGCGAATTCGTCTACGAAGCGGGCAAGCAGAAGCAGCCTTACCCGGAGACGCAGGTCGCGGCCGTAACGGCTGAGCTTCAGGCTATCGAAGATGAAATCAAGGCGATGCAGAACCGGATTTACAGTCTGTACGACGAGAAATCGTGCGAATGCGGACACGTGGTCGCGGTGGATACCCGGTTTTGCCCGAACTGCGGGCGGAAATTCGAACCGATTCACGAGCAGGCGGATTTTACGGCTATTATGGAATTGAAGCCTTTCTGCCCCCAGTGCAAAGAAGATATCGAACCCGGTATGCAGTTCTGCACGACCTGCGGATACCGGCTGACGGAAGAAGAAAGCTAGACTGCCGGTTAGCCTGCGGAAGGCGTCATACATGCCATAGGATAAAGACGATTATACAGGCGACATGCCAAAAAGGATGAAGGGATTCTTCGCGAATGCCTCATCCTTTTTGGCATGTTTATCTACTTCTCGTCTTCGCAGTCGTCCGCGGGTTCCTTCACCTGAGCGTTTCCCGTCCTGCGGGTATCCGAACTGTTGCCGTATTCTTCTACGGTCTTCCAGGCGTCCGCGTCGTCGATTTCGGCGCGGCCCGTGTCGTCATCGTTCGGAGACTCCAGGATCGGTTCGAGAATTTCTTCTTCTACCGGGCGTTCTGCGGGATCGCCTTGCGCACGTATCTCCGAATGTTCAACGCAGGTAGAAGCCCATGGAATCGCCTCCAGGCGTTCGAACGGAATCGGCTCCTTGCATACTTCGCATACACCGTAAGAACCGGATTCAAGCCGGCCGATCGCATGTTTGACGTCTGTAAGCTGTTGTTCCATATTTTCATCCACCGCCTGGTCCCGGCCTCTTTCGAACGCTTCGGTTGCGATGTCGGCGGGGTGATTGTCGTATGAGGATAGTTCTCCGGTAGAGTCTCTCAGAGAGTCTTCTTCCCGGTCGGACTCAAGCACGTGCTCCAGCTCGCTTTTTTCCTTGTAAAGCCGCTGCTCCAGCTTGTTTTTTTCTTCTTCGGTCAGCGCTGCCATCGGACATTCCTCCCCTTCGGATACGTGGTTGGGACGGTTTCTCCTGAAGAGATGAACACCGCCCGATCGTACTTTTTTATTACCCGAAGATCCCTTTCTTTGACGCAAAAGCGGAGGATGGAAACATACGGAAGCGGGTATCTGGAGCTTGCCGGAAATAGACGAGCTCGGTTCCGGCCGTTTTTTACGGGAAAATTTAACTTGTAATTGGAAAAAGGATAAGGTAAGGTTAAGATAACCTTATATGTTTCGGGAGCTGGATGAAGTCCGGCTGAGAGTGTGACCGCGAATGTCACTAACCGTATCTGATCTGGGTAATGCCAGCGTAGAGAGAATAACCCTGCCGACCAAGGCCGCACGGTATATTCCGTCCGGTCTTTTTTAGTTCACTGCAAGCCTGAGGCTGCTACCGGTTGTTCCGGAAAATCTTGTCCGCTTACGAACCGCCCGGCGGCCGTAGGCGCGAGAAGACCGGAATTGGAGAAATACCGGTACGGTCGGTCGTTTCCGCCAATCGGCGGAGCGGCGTCCAGGCTCGCGTGCAACGGTGTACGGGAAAACCACTTTCTGCGGAAAGTGGTTTTTTTGCGTTTATTGCCGCTTCGTCTGTCAGAAAGCGGGACCTGCCCGAGGATAGATTATAAGCCGCTCTATACAAGCCGAGAGGAGAAGAACGAGATGACCCCTTATCCCGCCGGACCGGAACTCCACGCCATCTCAACCGGAAGGCAGAAACCGGAGGAGCTTATACGGGTTGCCTCCGCCATTCATCCTTACGTAACGGCCATTCATGTGCGTGAAAAAAAGCAGTCCCCGCGGGAGCTGTGGGCGCTGCTCTCGGGGCTTGCCGCCTGCGGGGTCCCGCCGGGCAAGATTGTCGTCAACGATCGCGCCGATGCGGCCCGGCTGTCCGGAGCGGCCGGCGTGCAGCTTCCGGGAAGCGGCCTGCCCGCCTCCGCCGTGAAAAAAGGGTTCCCCGGCCTGCGCGTAGGCGTCTCCGTTCACGGGCCGGAGGAAGGCGGCCGTGCCGCGAAGGAGGGGGCCGATTATGTGATATTCGGCCATGTATTCGCCACAGGCTCCAAACCCGGAGCGGCCCCGCGCGGCGCGGAAGCGCTGCGTGAGACGGTGCTGGCTTGCGGACGCCTCCCGGTTATCGCGATCGGAGGGATTCTTCCGGAGAACTGCGCCGAGGTGATTCGTGCGGGAGCAGCGGGCGTGGCCGTAATGAGCGGCATATGGGAAGCGGAGAATCCCGCGGAGGCTGCGGAGCGTTACCGGCACGAGCTGGAGCTTGTCCTGCAGCCGGAGAAAACAGGAGGAGAGCTGAGATGAATCGGGATACGGATATTGTCGTGATCGGAGGAGGCGTCATCGGCTGCTCGATCGCCTATCAGCTGGCGAAGCGGGGAGTCCGAGTGACTCTGTTGGAAAAGGAGCGTATTGCCGGGCAGGCGTCGGGCGCGGCAGCCGGGATGCTTGGGGCCCAGTCCGAAATGCACGAGGCGGGGCCGATGTTTGATTTTGCCCGCAGGAGCCGGGATTTGTTCCCGGAACTGGCGGAAGAGCTCAAGGAGCTGACGGGCCTGGACATCGGCCTCACCCGCCGGGGGATGCTTAAAGCCGCTTGGACCGATGCCGAAGCGGCGGCGCTCAAAGCGGACGGCCGTTTCCAGCAGGAGGCCGGCGGCCGGGCGGAATGGCTCAGTCCGTGCGAGACAGGCTGGCTGGAGCCCGGGCTGAGCAAGGAGCTCCGCGGGGCGCTTCACCTGCCCGACGAGGGGCACGTGCTGGCGCCGGAGCTGTCGGCCGCTCTGGCCGCCGGAGCGGCGCGGCTTGGCGCGCGGATCATGGAGCACGCCGACGTGACCGGACTCCTGACGGAGTCGGGCCGGGTGATCGGCGTGCAGACCCGCGAAGGGAAGATCCGCTGCGCCGGCGCGGTGCTGGCGTCCTCGCTTTGGAGCGCCCAGATTCTGGCGCCTCTGGGCGTGGAGCTGCCCGTGTATCCGGTGAAGGGAGAATGCTTCTCCCTCACCGTACGGCAGCCTCTTCTCGCGAGGACGATCGCTTCGGGCGGCTGCTATATCGTGCCCAAGCCGGGCGGGCGGATCATCGTGGGAGCCACGGCTCAGCCCGGCTCCTTCGACCGCAGTCCGCGTCTTGGCAGCCTGCTTTCGCTGGCCGCGCAGGCGCAGCGGCTCGTGCCGGGGCTTGCGGATGCCGAGTGGGAGCGCGCCTGGGCGGGGCTGCGGCCTCAGACGCCCGACGGGATGCCTTACATCGGCGAGGTAACGGCCTGCAAGGGGCTTTTCGCAGCCCTCGGGCATTACCGCAACGGCATCTTGCTGTCGCAGGCGACCGGCGTGCTTGCCGCTTCGGTGCTCACGGGCGGGGCCGCCGCTGCCGAAGCGGCTCTGCCGGGGGCGAGTGAGCTGCTCGAAGCGTTCCGGCCGGACAGAAAGGCGGCAGCCGCGGCTGTAAGGCAGTAGACCCCGCCGGCTGGGGAGCATGGCTCCGTGTACCGGCCCGGAGTCTGCATTTTGCAAGTGAAGGAGGCATTTGACGAGTGAAGCTGCATGTAAACGGAGACGACATTACGGTGCCGGAAACGGTACATACCGTAGAAGGGCTGATCCGGCACCTTGGATTAAAACGCAATCTGCTTATCGTGGAGACCAACGGGCATATTTTGCAGGCGGAAGAGCATGCGGATGCCCCGGTGGCGGACGGCGACCGGATCGAAATCGTTCATTTTGTAGGAGGAGGCTGACTCTATGCTGAAAATCGGACCTTACGAATTCAACTCCAGGCTGCTGCTGGGAACGGGAAAATTCCCGGATTTTACGATTCAGAAAAAGGCGGTCGAGGTTTCCGAAGCGCAGATTTTAACTTTTGCCGTGCGGCGGATGAATATTTATGACCCGGAACAGCCGAACTTTTTGTCCATGCTGGATGTAAGCAAGTTCAAGCTGCTGCCGAATACGGCGGGAGCCAAAACGGCCGAAGAAGCGGTCCGCATCGCCAAGCTGGCGAAAGCATCCGGACTCTGCGACATGATCAAAGTGGAAGTGATCGGCTGTGACAAGACCTTGCTGCCCGATCCGGTAGAAACGCTGAAGGCCACCGAAATGCTGCTGGCCGAAGGGTTTCTTGTCCTGCCGTATACGTCGGATGATGTCGTGCTGGCGCGCCGTTTGCAGGAGATGGGCGTTCATGCGATCATGCCGGGGGCATCGCCGATCGGTACCGGTCAAGGCATTATCAACCCGCTGAATCTCAGCTTCATTATCGAAGAAGCGCGCGTACCCGTCATCGTGGACGCAGGCATCGGGGCTCCTTCGGACGCCGCGCTGGCTATGGAAATGGGAGCGGACGGAGTGCTGCTGAACACGGCGGTTTCCGGCGCAGCCGATCCTGTGCGGATGGCGTATGCCATGAAACTGGCCTTGGAGGCCGGAAGGGCCGGGTACGAAGCCGGACGAATCCCGCGCAAGCGTTATGCGACCGCGAGCAGTCCTTTGGAGGGAGTCAGCGTAGGCTGACGGATGTGGTGCAGGCGGGAGGCGAAGATTACTCAACGCCATCCAAAACCGCAGCATCGAACGGAAGGGACGAACGGCCAGACCAACCGGCATCAGAAGCAGGACTTTCCTCAAGAATTTCAAGACCTGCCGCTGACTGTGTGACTACCTATATCTTTATAGTCGTGTAGACCTATGCGAAAAAGAGGAATTATGTCGGCCACTGCAAGTTAATGGAGGTGCAACCTGATGAACATGTCCTTAAACAAACAGCAGCATCCGCCGGAACCTTGCCGTCAAGCTCCGCTCGTTCCTGCGGCGGCCACGATTGCCGGTTCCGACAGCGGAGGAGGGGCGGGCATCCAGGCCGATCTCAAAACATTCCAGGAGCTCGGCGTATTCGGAGCAAGCGCTTTGACGGCCGTAACGGCACAGAACACGCTTGGCGTTCACGGAGTTCATCCGATCCCTTCTTCTATGGTGGCGGCTCAGATCGACGCGGTTGCCGGAGATATCGGGCCCGCCGCCTGGAAGACGGGCATGCTTTTCAGCGCGGAGATCATTGAAGCCGTAGCGGACCGCGCGTCTTTCTACAAATGGTCCCGTCTGGTCGTGGACCCCGTCATGATCGCCAAAGGCGGAGCAAGCCTGCTGCAGGAGGATGCCGTGCAGGCGCTTAGGAGCCTGCTGCTTCCGCTGGCGCAAGTCGTGACGCCGAATATCCCCGAGGCGGAGGTTCTGACGGGAATGCGGATCGCAACGATGGCGGACCGCAAAGAAGCCGCCCGCCGGATTCATGCGTGGGGAGTGAAATACGTGGTGCTGAAAGGCGGCCACGGAGGGAACCGCGCCCAATCGCTGGACCTGCTGTACGACGGCCGCGTGTTTACGGAATTTGCGGCTCCCTGGATAGAGACGCGGCATACGCACGGCACCGGCTGCACCTTCGCCGCCGCTTTGACGGCGGGTCTTGCTTCCGGGCTACCTATGGACGAAGCGGTGCTGCTCGCCAAACGCTTTATCCAGGCGGCTCTCGCGAACCCTCTGAACCTTGGAGCGGGGCATGGCCCGACCAATCATTGGGGGTACAACAGACCGGGGACGGCAGGCGCTTTCTTCAAAACGGCACCGGCCGCGGCCGGAGAAGGAGAGGGATGGCTGTGATGACAAAAACGGCTGCCGAAACCCGGTATACCGGCAATCTCAGGGAAGCGTTGAAGGTTTATCTCGTGATGGGGAGCCCCAACTGCGGGGGCAGAGACCCCGCTGCCGTATTGCAGGCGGCCATAGAAGGCGGCGTCACGCTGTTCCAGTTCAGGGAGAAGGGCCCCGGCGCCCTGCAGGGCCAAGAACGGACGGAGCTGGGGAGCCGGCTCCTCGGCGTCTGCCGCCGGGCGGGAATCCCGTTCATCGTGAACGACGATCTCCGCCTGGCGGAAGAGCTGGAGGCCGACGGAGTTCACGTCGGCCAAGAAGATCTGGCGCAGTGGGACACGGCCGGACTGCGCCAAAGATTTAAAGGGCGGATACTCGGCATATCCGCCCATGACCCCGCCGAGGCGCGGGAGGCGGTCCGCTGCGGCGCCGATTACCTCGGCGCGGGCCCGATGTACGCCACGGCGACGAAACCGGATGCCCGTGCCGTGCAGGGTCCGGGCATCCTTGCCGCCATGCGGGCGGACGGCATTGCGCTGCCGCTGGCGGGCATCGGCGGCATCACGCCGGAGGGCGCGGGCGCCGTACTGGCGGCCGGAGCCGACGGCGTGGCGGTCATCTCGGCCATCAGCGGCGCCGACGATCCGCGCGAAGCGGCCCGGAGGTTTTCCCGCCTGTTTACGGGGGGATAAGCCGGCGCCGACAGTTAATTTTACCGGTTGGCTGCAGGCAGTCTATCAGCGAGCATAAACGCGTTCGAAAAGGTATGCCAAACCGCCGTTTAAGCCATAAACGTCCATTAATAAGGCTTTTACAACGAGCCAATAAAGTTCGGGAGGGGTTTTTAAAATGACCAAAAGTACAGAAATCCAGGAGCCTAACGTATCCGCTTTTCCGGGGAGCCGCAAAGTTTATGTGGAAGGCTCTCGTCCGGACGTGCGCGTAGCGATGAGGGAGATTCAATTGAGTCCGTCCTCCGGGCGTTTTGGCGAAGAAGAGAATGCCCCGGTCCGTGTTTACGACACGAGCGGTTTGTACACGGATACCGAAGAGGCAACCGATATCCGCAGGGGTCTGCCTTCGAACCGGTACGGCTGGATTGTGGAGCGCGGCGACGTGGAGGCTTACGAGGGCCGCACCGTGAAGCCGGAGGACAACGGGCTGCGCAGCGAGGAAGCGCTGGCGAATACGGAAGTGTTTCCCGGCCTTAACCGGAAACCGCTTCGTGCCAAGCCGGGCAGCAATGTGACCCAGATGCACTATGCGCGCAAAGGGATCGTTACGCCGGAGATGGAGTACATCGCCATCCGCGAGAATGTGGCGCCCGAATTTGTCCGTGATGAAGTGGCCCGGGGCCGTGCCGTTATTCCTTCGAATATCAATCACCCGGAAAGCGAGCCGATGATCATCGGGCGCAATTTCCTTGTGAAGGTGAATGCGAACATTGGCAACTCGGCCGTAGCTTCTTCGATTGAGGAAGAGGTGGAAAAAATGACCTGGGCGACCCGCTGGGGAGCCGATACGGTTATGGACCTATCCACGGGCAAAAACATCCACACGACGCGCGAATGGATCGTGCGGAATTCACCGGTGCCGATCGGAACGGTGCCGATTTATCAGGCGCTGGAAAAAGTGGGAGGCAAGGCCGAAGAACTCACGTGGGAGATCTACCGCGATACGCTTATTGAACAGGCCGAACAAGGGGTCGATTACTTCACGATTCATGCGGGCGTGCTCCTCCGCTACATTCCGCTGACGGCCAAAAGAACGACGGGCATCGTTTCCCGCGGAGGCTCGATTATGGCTGCCTGGTGCCTGGCGCATCATAAGGAGAACTTCCTCTACACCCATTTCGAAGATATCTGCGAAATTATGAAAGCTTACGATATTTCGTTCTCGCTCGGAGACGGATTGCGTCCCGGTTCGATTGCGGATGCGAACGACGAAGCGCAGTTCGCCGAACTGGATACGCTCGGAGAGCTGACCCGGATTGCCTGGAAGCATGACGTCCAGGTCATCATCGAAGGCCCCGGCCACGTTCCGATGCATCTCATCAAGGAGAACGTCGACCGGCAAATGGAAGTTTGCCAGGAGGCGCCGTTCTACACCCTCGGTCCGCTGACAACGGACATCGCGCCGGGTTACGATCATATTACGTCCGCGATCGGTGCGGCGATGATCGGCTCGTTCGGTACGGCGATGCTCTGCTATGTAACGCCGAAGGAACACTTGGGCCTGCCGAATAAAAACGACGTGCGCGAAGGCGTAATCGCCTATAAAATCGCTGCACATGCGGCAGACCTGGCCAAAGGCCATCCGGGAGCGCAGGACCGGGATAACGCCCTTTCCAAAGCGCGGTTCGAGTTCCGCTGGCGCGACCAGTTCAACCTTTCGCTTGATCCGGAACGGGCGATGGAGTACCACGACGAAACGCTCCCTGCGGAAGGGGCCAAAACCGCCCATTTCTGCTCCATGTGCGGTCCGAAGTTCTGCTCCATGAGGATTACGCAGGACATCCGCGAGTATGCCCGCGAGAACGGCCTCGGCGAACAGGAAGCGGCGGAAGCGGGCATGGCCGATAAAGCCGCCGAATTCCGGCGCGAAGGCAACGTGATTTATAAGTAGGCCAAGAATCGGCCTGCGAATGACAGCGAATGACGGCGCACGAGTGCATGACAGTGCATGACAGCCCGTCCGTTTGTCCGCCAAGCTTGCAGTGCAGTATGAAGCCGCAAAAGCAAAAACCGTATTTCTCCTGTCCAGTGGAGGAATACGGTTTTTCTTATGAGCGAAATCTCGAGAGAATGAGAATGTTGCGGGCAGCCCCGCAATCGGTCCGAAGCGGGCTAAAACGGGCGCTAGCCGTTCGGCTGCTTCTCCTCCGAAGCGGCCTCCGAAGCGGCTTCCGAACCGGCGCGCAATTGAACAGGCTGCCGGCTGTGTATTCCATCCGTCCGTGCGCTATCTACTTCCGCAGTCGCCCATTCCTTGACGGAGGCACTGTCCGGTCCCGGTTCCGCCATCCATTCATGATGGGCTGCGGACGTGTGCTCTTCCTCTTCGTAATCAAAGGATGACACGCCGTATTGGTCCCGGGCACCTTGGATACTTTTTATGAAAACGGTTACAACTAAAAAGCCGAAAATGAGCAATGTTAATGTTCCCCATAAGGCTGTCATTTTGAGCTGCCTCCTTGAACGTACGAATCGACTGCGGAAGAAAAGAGCCTTCCTACCATATGTACGCGTAAGTTCCGGAGAAGTTTCTGCTCACGCCCAGGAAATATCTAGTTTTTTTGATGGCATATTCGTGTGTAGGAAAAAAGAATGAAAAAACAATGTTAATTACATGTCGTGTATATTGAATCTTTAAATTTTTTATATCGAAAAAAGCGGCGGACCGCATGACGGCCACTAGCTTCCTCGCAGAGCTCTCTGCGGCCTCGCGGAAAAACGAAGAAGCCTCCTCCCGCCCGGGGAAGAGGCTTTTTCATTTTTCCTTAGTTCGCGTGTGGCGATATTTCGAAATTTTACATCGTGTATTGCTGCTGTGCTTGTCCCGCCTGATTGTAAGGAGGTTGTGTGTAGGAGTATCCTTGGTGCTGGCCTCCGGAAGACAGGTAGGGATTCACGAGTTGCTGGGTTTGTTGTCCCGATTGCTGGGAGTGCTGAATTTGTTTGTCGATATCCTGACGCAGGGCTGGAGAGGGAGTGGTGTACATGTTATTTTGTTTCATAAACGTGTACAGTTCCCCTTGCAGATGCAGGGTATCCAGCGTGAGCTGGTTAAACAGCTGGCGGATCGCCGGGCAGTTGGATTCCGTCGTTGCCGTTGCATATTCTCTGACCACGCGCTTATGGTCGGCAAGGATTGCGAACAGGAGGTCTTTGTCGCTCAGGATGGAGCCGCTCTGGCGGTTCTGCTGTTGATTCGGCTGTTGATTTTGCTGGAAACCTTGCGAGTACGGATACGCGGACTGCTGCTGAAAAAGCTGCTCCAACTGCTGTTGGCGCTGGTTATGCTGTTGCTGCTGCTGGTAGGACAGCTGCCGGTTTTGGCTGTTTGGTTGCTGGTTCATAGGAAATCCCTCCTTTTGTCGGGCTTGAATAAAGTTATTGCTGCTGCGGCTGGTTCGGAGCAAGCTGGGCATGCTGCTGAAGAGCGGACAAAATTTGAGCGTAATGCTGCTGGTGACTCTGGATCAGATGCTCCGCGATCTGCCGGATAGCCGGGTTTTGAGCATGGGCGATGGCATTCGCCGTCTGTTTAATCAGCAGATCCTCATTGGTGAGGGAATCGGCCAGGTAGTCCAATTCTTTGCTGGTTATCGGTTGCATGGAAAATCCTCCTTTCCGTTCCTTAGTAATGTAACCCGGTTTTATGGAATTATTCGGAAAAAGTGATTTTACCGAAAATTGCAGACCGAGCAGCCGGCCCAGCGCAGCAAAAAGAACCCCGCTTCTACGAAGGGGGCGGAAAAAGTATGGATGTTTACTTGCGCGGAGGCCGCTTGGCGATTTCCTCCGTCACCACAAAGGCAAGCTCTTCATTGCCGAACATGGACAGCACGCCGAGCAGAGTGTCGTCGGGGATTTCTCCGGCTTCTTCCTTGGAAACCGTAAGCTCCAGCGCCTGCTGAAGCTCCGTGTTGTTCCCCTGCTGGGGATAGGCCTGCGCATACAGGGCGGCCGGGTCCAGTCCGTGATTAATGCACCACTGGGCAAAAATCAGAATCATCATTCGTTCGTCGCGCTGATAGTTCTCGATGATGCGTTTTTCCATCTCCTGCTGATTCATGTTCATAGGGTAGTGCCTGCTCCCTTCGATCGTGTGAATTAGAGACATCAGATTTAAAAGCTGCCGGGGAGTCTCATCGCCCGGTTATGCCATTTGCCCAGAAGCAGCAGGGAAAGGACGGCGCCGATCAGAGCGCACATCATGTCCCATTGGGTGTCCCAGACATCGCCTTGAGTGCCGAGGAAAGATTCCGCCGCCGTCCCGGTCAGCTTGGCGACAGTGAACTCCAGGAGTTCGTAGAAAGCGCTGAACCCCAGGCAGACGCTGAGCGTAAGAAACGTAAGCCAGCCTCCGGGCTGTATGGGAACTTTGCGGATTAGAATCTCGCGCGTGAGAATGGCGGGTACAAAGCCCTGCATAAAATGACCGAGCCGGTCGTAATAATTCCGCTCCAGATCGAAGGTATCCCGAAGCCAGTTGAAGAGGGGGACCTCCGCATACGTGTAGTGCCCGCCTACAAACAAAATCATGACATGAGCCCACACCAGCGTATACGTGAGAAGGGTAAGCGGAGTCTGCCGGTAAATGCCGATTAATACGGCTACCAGAATCAGCCCCGGCGTCACTTCCAGCAGCCAGGTGAAATAATCGTGAGGCCGTATGCCTGACCAGATGAAGACGGCCGCCAGGCTGCCCAGCAGAGCGGAATAGCTCCGGGTGGGGACACGGGAAGATTTCATGGGGCGGAAGAACCTCCTGTAAGTTATTGTGCGTGCTTTTTTGCATTTCGTCCAATTTTTGAGCCTGATTCGTGCGCATCCTATATCCGGAACCGGAGCGGTAAGCTATACTGACTCTATCGTACCATGAAAGCGGGAAAGGGAGGTAGACCATGTCATCTTCGAACCGAAAAATAAGGTGGGGCATTCTTGGGTGCGCTTCCATCGCTCTAAGGGCAACCGTGCCCGCCATTCAGGCATCGTCTACGGGGGAGCTTGCCGTTATTGCCAGCCGCGACGTGTTCAAAGCCAGGGAAGCGGCCCGGCGTCACGGAATACCTGCCGCCTATGGAAGCTATGAGGAGCTGCTCGCCGATCCGACCCTAGATGCGGTGTACATTCCGCTCCCGAATCATTTGCACTTTGAATGGACGATTAAGGCCGCAAGAGCGGGGAAACATGTGCTCTGTGAAAAACCGCTTGCCCTTACGGCTGCCCAGGCGCAAGGAATGGCCGCGGCGTGCAGGGAAGAGGGCGTCCTCCTTGCGGAAGCCTTTATGTACCGGCATCATCCCCGGTACGACCGAATCCGCGAGATTCTCGCGGCCGGGGAACTGGGCGTTATACGCGCGATGCGCGCCTCCTTCACGTTCGATAACTCCGCGGATACGGGAAATGTCCGCTGCCGCAAAGAGTGGGGCGGCGGTTCGCTTTACGATATCGGCTGCTATACGCTTAATGCGGCCCGTTATCTGCTTGGCGAAGAGCCGGAAGCCGTTACGGTGCAAGCTTTCTTCTCGCCCGGGCACGGCGGCGTAGATATGATGGCGTCTGGGCTTGCGGAGTTTCCGGATGGCGTCGCCTTGACGTTCGATTGCGGCATGTGGGCCGCCTCCCGCAATACGATCGAAATCGTCGGGACGACGGGGACGATTGAAGTGCCGAGCGCTTTTGTCGCACCGGAGGGAAGAGGAGCCGACTTTACCGTCACGGTGAACGGTGCTCGCCGGACGGAGGCCGCGCCTTCCGTGAACCAGTACGCCGTGCAGTTCGACGACTTCGGACGGGCCGTTTTGGGCCGGGAGCCCTATCGTTTTTCGGCTGAAGATGCCATTAACGGCATGAAGGTCCTGGAGGCCTGCCTTCTTTCTGCGGAAACCCGGGCAAGAATAAGCCTCTAAACTAGCAAAAAAAGGATGGCGCCCGGGAACGTTTTGTACTATGATGGTACTAACAGGGACTTGGAGACTAGTCGGCTAGTCTTACATCCCGAAAACCAAGCCAGGCGCCTATCTTCGGGATAGCGGCGCACAGTGGAGCGAGGAAGTCACATGGGGTCTGTGACCGCAACACTGCTATGAGCTTGGTTTTTTTGCGTTTTTTTGCGCTCGGGGGCGGCTGTTCGTACAATAGGAAATAGGAGATAAAGGGAAAAGAAGCGGCCGGATCGTTCGGCCGCGGGCAATCGGAGGAGGAACATGCGATGAACAGGAAAAGATATACGAACATGGACCCCGCAGCGGGACTGAGTACATTCTCGGATCTTCGCAAATGGCGTAAGGAAAGAAGCGGCAAAGTGAAGGATCTTTCCTTCGTTGTAAAAACAAGTCCGGATAAAGATCCCGACTACTTGAAAGCCAACCGGAGCGAGACGACGATCACGTGGATCGGCCATTCCACCTTTCTGCTTCAGAAAAACGGCCTAAACCTGGTCACGGACCCGGTATGGGCGAGCCGTATGGGGTTCGACAAGCGCCTGGCTGAACCTGGGCTTAAGCTCGGCGAACTGCCTCCGGTGGATGCGGTTCTGCTCTCGCACGGGCACTACGATCACCTCCATATCGGTTCCTTGCGTGCTCTTCCCGGAAAACCCAAGCTGCTGGTCCCGGAAGGGCTGGGGAAGACGCTTCGGCGTAAGGGCTTCGACGATATACAGGAGCTTTCCTGGTGGGGAAGCCATGAGCTCGGCGGTCTGCGCCTTCATTTCGTTCCAGCGCAGCACTGGACCCGCCGTTCGCTGACGGATACGAACACCTCCCACTGGGGAGGCTGGATCATAGAGGATGCCGGCAAGCCGGGGACGGACCCGGACAGTCTCTATTTCGCGGGCGACAGCGGGTATTTCCAAGGCTTCCGGATGATCGGGGAACGATTTCGCATTGGCTGCGCCCTGATGCCTATAGGAGCTTACGAGCCCGAGTGGTTTATGTCCACTCAGCACGTTTCCCCGGAAGAAGCCGTGCAGGCTTTTGTGGACACCCAAGCGGACATTTTCGTGCCTATGCATTACGGCTCGTTCCGCCTTGCCGACGATACACCGCAAGAAGCGCTGGACAGACTGCGGCTGAATTGGGAACAGCGGAAGCTTGATCCCCAGCGTCTGAAGGTGCTGCTGCACGGACAAACACTGAAGACCGCTTTAAGCGGCGCAGTAAATAAATTTCCCGCTGAATAAGGACAAACCCGTCTTTTTCGGCTTCCGGACGGCATATACATCATGAGGGACCCTGCAGGCACGATGCGGTCCGAACGAATACCGAGGAAGCGGGGGAGGAAGATGAAGAACTGGAAAGTCGTGCTGATCCTCGGTTTTGCCGTATATGCGGCTGCGGTAGGATTTTATTTCGGCAGAGGGGACATCTACAGTCTGCCGCCAGGCTCGGCGGGCACCACCATAGATCCGCACACGTTTATGAGCGAAGGAGAGATCGATCGGGCAGAAGTGTTGTCGCGCATCCGCTCGATTGTGTACTTTTTGCAGACTCCCTTGCAGCTTGTTCTGCTGATTTTGCTTGTGGGCACGGCTATCCGGTTCAGGGACCACATTGAAGGCTGGACCCGGCGCTATCTACTGCGGACAGGCTTGTTCGTTTTTCTGTTCCTGCTGGTCGTGTATGTCCTTATGCTGCCGTTCGACTACTTTATGCTTAGTGTGGAGAGACACTACGGAGTTTCCAACGTCGGCTTAGGCACCTGGCTGGTTGACCATGCGAAGAACCTTGGGATCGAATGGCTGACCACGACGTTCCTTCTCTTGCTTGTCCTTGCCTTGATGAAACGAAGCCCCCGGAAATGGTGGTTGTGGCTGTGGGCTTTTTCCGTACCGCTCCTGCTGTTTCTCCAGTTTATCCAGCCGGTAATTATCGAACCCCTATACAATGAATTTACGCCGCTGCGGGCGGGTGAACTGAAAAAAGAGCTGCTGCATCTGGCCTCGCAGGCCGGAATCGCGGCGGATGACGTATACGAGGTCAACATGTCCGAGAGGACGAATCAGCTCAACGCCTACGTGTCCGGAATCGGGTCCAATGCCAGAGTCGTTCTGTGGGATACGCTTCTGCAAAAAATGGACACTCGCGAAATTCTGGTCGTCATGGCGCACGAGATGGGGCATTATGCGGAGCGGCACGTCTTCTGGGGGAGCGGATTGGGGCTTGTCATGAGCTTCGGCCTCCTCTGGGGCGGAAGCCGGATTTACGAGATAGCGGTGCGCAATTGGGGCAGAGCGAGAGGACTTCGCGGTCCTCGGGATATGGCCGGACTGCCGCTGCTGCTCGCCATTGTCTCTCTGCTGAGCCTTGCGGTAACTCCTATAGACAACGCCGCTTCGCGGCTGATGGAAGTCAGGGCCGATTCCTATGCGATGAAAATGACCGGAGACGGCCAGGCGGGCGTGAGCGCTTTTCAGAAGCTTGCCGCAGCGAATTTGAGTCCGGTCACGCAGCCGGCGCTCCTGCAGTGGTTTCTCGGTTCCCATCCGACCATAGAGGAACGGATCCGGTATTTCGGCGAGTTTGCCGCGCAAAAAGCCCGTTAAACTAAAAAGCGTACCGTTTTCCGATTTGCAAACAGGTTTTGCGAATCGCGAAAAGGCACGCTTTTTTTCATAGGGAAGAGCTATAGGGCACGCGTCCGAGCAGGGTGATCTTCACAACGGGGTAAGAGACCGCTTTAGTCCTGCTTAGGCGCGTCGATTCCTTGGCGGCTGCGTGTCATTTGCTGCCAGACCGAGCCTTCCGCGGCATGTCCGCCCTCGATGCGGGCAATTGCCATCTGGACCTGCATGCTGATTTCGAATTCCGGATCGTCCGCCGCTTCGCGCAAGGCCTCGAGGCAGGAATCGTCACCGACTTCGTACAGAAAACGGGCGGCACGCCAGCGGACCAGCTTGTTGGGATCTTTCAAGGCAGTGGACATAGCCGGAACGGCTGCCGGATCCCCCAGATCGGACAAAGTGTCTCCCGCCGTACGGCGGACGGCCGGGGTGCGGTCCTCCAGAGCCTGGAACAGGTAAGGAAGCACTTCCGGTTCCTTGATATCGCCGAGATATACCGTTGCAAGTCTGCGTACGGACGTTTTCTCATCTCCGAGAGCCTTGGCGAGCAGAGGCAGCGTCTGGGGAGTGGCTTTGACGCTTTGCAAAGCGGCATACCGTTTTTTCCAGTCGGGATCGTCCAGGAGCCGGGCGATTTCCTCTTCGGTCAATTCGGCCGGACGCTGGGCTTCCGCATAGTCCGTATCGGACAGCCCTTGAGCGGCCTGTTCCGTAAGCAGGCTCAACCTCTTGTCATCGTAAGACGCATCCACTTCCTGAACGACCTCATTCAGCACATCCTGAAGCTCTCCGTAACGGACATCGAGCTCTTGCAGCTTCCGCTCCTTGAGCAGGTGAGGAGAATTTTCGGTCGCTTTCATCGCAGCTTGTGTAAAACGTTCCGGAAGAGCGGCACGAGCTTCTTCGCCGCCTGCGTTTACCCGGATCTGCATAGGGATGCCGCGGAAGGTCTGGAGCAGTACCTTAACCTCTCCGAAACCGGACCCCGCTTCGTCTTCGCCGGGAAGAGAGGCTTGAGAGCCGCCGCTGCCGAGCAGTTCCCGGGCCTGTGTGAGAATCTGCTTCCAGTCTCCTTTGGGGGAGCGGTCAAGCGCGATAAAATCGGCTACCTGAAAAACGCTTGTTACCCCGGGGATATCGAGGAGTTGTTGAATATAGCCGGGCGCATTGTCGCGCTGTTTCCGGGTAAAAGTCAGGCTGCGGCCCTTAGGCAGCGCCTTATCTAAGTTAAGCTTCATGGTATTGGGACTCGGGGTTGGCTCAATCGATACTAAATTCACTGGATCACACCCTCCTTTGTTCCTCTTTATGATACCACATTTTTGCTAAAAGACCTTTCGGGCCAAATCTCTGTGAGAAAAGTCACTGCATGCAGGTATAAATTACCTATAATTAACTAAAATGGAATTTTGATATCTCTGTTTTGTTGAGTTTCTTCTATATAATAAGCTGCTTCTGAACCCCGTTTAATACAGGTAAAAAAGAAAACCGGAACGTGAAGTCCCGGTTAGTTGCAAAACATTTCCGATTAGCCTCTTTCCACAAGGCGGGGGGTCTATCCGAAGCGAAGCTTAAAAGGTAGTTAGCCAGCTTGCTGATAAAATGCCGGCTCAACGCAGGCCGCTGACTACCTGCCGCGCTTGGAACCGCCCCGCGGAGCAGGTCCGCTGCTTCGCGAACCGCCACTGCGCGGGCCTGCACCGCGGCCGTTAGAGCCGCCGCTGCGTGATCCGCGCCCGGCGCTGCCGCCGCTTCGCGAGCCGCCGAAGTCGCTGCGGCCGGAACCGCCTCCGCGTGATCCGCGGGAATCGGCGCCGCCGCGTCCGCGGCTGCTGCGGGCTTCCGCCTCTTCACGCTGCTTGGCGCTTACGCCCCAGCCGGCTTCGCCGAACGGGCCCGCCGCGCTGTTGCGGTCGCCGCGTCCGCTGTCGCGCGCGCTCTCGCTGCGCGGTCCGCGCCCGGCGCTGCCGCCGCGTGCGCCGGCAAAGTCGTCGCGGCCCGAGCCGCCGCGTGGGCCGCCGAAGCCGCCGCGCTCCGAGCCGCTGCGTCCGCGTCCGCCGCGGTCCGCGCCGTCGCGACGCTCCGCGCTATCGCCGCGGAAGCCGCCGTCGCTGCGTGTGCCGCGCCCGGCGCCGCCGCTGCGCGGTCCGCCCGCGTCGCGCGCATCCGCACGGCCGCGGTTCCGGCCGCCCGCACCGCCGCGCGGTCCGTCGGTGCGGTGCTCCCAGCGGCCTTCGGAGCGTCCCGCTCCGTCGCCGCCGCGGGAGCGCCCGCCGCCTTTGCCCGCAGGCTTAGCTCTGTCGCCGCCGAAGTTCCGCTCGCCGCGAGGGCTGCTTCCTCCGCGCTCGCGGCGCTCGTCGGTCTCCTCGCCGCGTTCGCGGCGTGGAGCGTCCTGCCGCCGGAGCTGCTGGCGGATGCCCTGCTCGATCTGGTCGACGTAGACCTGATCGCGCGGGCTGGCGAACGTGACGGCGACACCGGTTTGGCCCGCCCGTCCCGTCCGACCGATGCGGTGGATGTAGCTTTGCGCGTCGTGCGGGATGTCATAGTTGAAGACGTGTGTAACGCCTTCCACGTCGATCCCGCGCGCAGCCACATCCGTGGCGACCAGCAGTTGGATGCTGGCGTCGCGGAACCGCTTCATGACCTGCTCGCGCTTGGCTTGCGACAGATCGCCGTGAAGCTCGTCCGACTTGTAGCCGCGCTCCTGCAGGTCGGCGTTCAAGGAAGCCGCTCTCCGCTTCGTGCGGCAGAATATCATCGCGAGGTAAGGCTTATCCGTATCGATGGCTCTGCATAAGGCGTCAAGCTTGCCGCGATCCGATACGCGCACTACGGATTGGTCAATCTCCGTGAGTGTAACTTGCTTCGCTTTTACCCGGATTTCTTCCGGATTGACCATGTAACGCTTGGCCAGGTTCCGGATCGGGTCCGGCATCGTTGCGGAGAACAGCATCGTCTGCCGTCTCTGAGGAGTCTGGGCAATGATTTCCTCGACTTCATTCAAGAATCCCATATGAAGCATTTGATCGGCCTCGTCGAGGACCAGCATGGAAATCTTGTACAGAGCGACGGATCCTCTGCGCAGGTGATCGAGCAGGCGTCCGGGAGTTGCGACGATCAGATGGACACCGCCTGTCGAGGAAAGCTTGCGCAGCTGTTTCTCGACATCCTGTCCGCCGTATGCGGCCAGTACGTTAATGCCGAGGGCGGGCGCCAGCTTGGCGGCCTCCGCGGCGATCTGTATGGCAAGCTCCCGTGTAGGGGTCAGAATAAGCCCCTGCACTTCGGCGCGTGTGGGATTAGTCCGCTCCAGCATGGGAAGCAGGAAGGCGAGCGTCTTGCCGGTTCCGGTCTGTGCCTGGGCAATCACATCGCCGCCGCGGAAAACAACGGGCAGCGCCTGCTGCTGGATGGGAGTCGGATCGGATACGCCGCTTCGAGCCAGCAGTTTGGCCAGCTCCGGACGAACGCCGAGGTCTATAAATGGAAAAGACATATTGGTGTAAGCTCCTTCGAATGTAGGGATGCTTCCCATTCTACCCTAACGGCCGCACGATGGAAAGCTATGGCTTGGTTTCCTCTGTCTGCTTATTAACAAGAAGCATGCCTCCGCATGACTTTCTTCCTATAAAAAGGTGTTTTTTCTGACATGAATCTCCTTTTACGGTTACGGCTGCGGTTTCGTCCCGAATATCCGTGTCGCTCCTTGATTAAACTCGTTCACATAAGGTTTGAGGGAAGCGCCCGACAGGGCATCCAGTTTATAATGGTTGAGCTGGTTAATGAATTCACGGTTAGCCGAGATGTACACATCATGCACCGTCGGATCGAGCTGTCTGATTTTAAGGGCTATTTCCTGCTTGAAGTTATGGGATAAATTTTTATGATCCTGGACCGTCACGTAGCCGAGGAAGTCCGAAGCGAGTTCGTTCGTATACAGGTTCTCGTAGTAGGGCTGGGGAATTTGGTTTTTCATGTCCCCGGGGCCATGCGTTTTCGTTTCGCTGCGCCCCGCTTTGGTTCCGGATGCGGAGTTGTCCACCATGATGGCGGCGTAGGCATTTCGGTCTGTTCTCATCACGATAGCTCCCATCACCCCGTGCATGGCCGCAATTTGCGTGGATAGCTCATGATCGTACGCGAAGAAAGTATTGTTGTGGGAAACGGCGCTGACCTGCTGCTGGGTCTGATAAGCCCGGCTCTGGCCTTTTCCCTCAATCCGCTGCTTGGGATGCCCGTAACTGGTTTCCTTCGGATACGTATTAGTGCATCCCGATACAGTTACAATAATGAAGCCGGCCGCGGAAAGGGCAGGGATGAAACGGCGCATGATCTTGTTCATGATTGCTCCTCCTTGTTGAAGACTGACTTAAATTTAGGATGAAGCGGGGAGGTGTGAATTATACGGGACGCAATGATGCATCCTAATGCTAAAAACCGAGCAGGAAGGAAATCAATGCAAGACAAATCAACAAAAAAATCGCAAAATGCAACAGCTTTTAGAACAATTTGTGAACTTTCCAAGAAGAATTGACAAAAAAGTTTTACCTAATTATAGTTAATTAAGTGATAAGGTTGATTGACATAGGCCTGTCGTTCGTGGTAAAAATATTGGTTTACAAAGTGGGGTTGATAAGCAATGAGTCGATGGAAAAAGAATTGGCGTCTAGTCCCCCTATTTGCGGTGATGACGTTCCTCCTTGCGGGTTGTGGAGACCCGACGCTTTCCGCTTTGCGACCTAGAGGGCCGGTGGCATCAGAACAGCTGTTTCTGATGAAGATCTCGATCGCCATCATGCTTCTGGTTGTAGTAGTGGTATTTGCATTGTATTTGTTCGTAATCATCCGTTTCCGTAAACGGAAGGGACAAGAAGGCATTCCGAAGCAAGTGGAAGGTAACCACGTGCTGGAGATTGTCTGGACGGTTATTCCGATTCTGCTGCTTATCGTGCTGGCCGTACCGACGGTTTACTATACGTTCAAGCACACTACGAACTACGTGCAGGATAAGGATGCTATCCATGTTAAAGTAACCGCTCACCAATTCTGGTGGCAGTTCGAGTATCCCGAGCTCGGCATTTCGACCGCTCAGGATCTTGTAATCCCTACAGGAAAGAACATCGCGCTTGAGCTTACCTCCGCGGATGTTACTCACTCCTTCTGGGTTCCGTCTCTCGGCGGTAAAATGGATACGAACACTAACATGACGAACGTGTACTATTTGAAAGCTGATGATGTCGATGTCTTCAAAGGTAAATGTGCGGAGCTTTGCGGCGCGTCCCACTCCTTGATGGACTTTAAAGTGAAATCGCTCGCACAAGGTGATTTTGACGCTTGGGTGACGAATATGCAAACTCCTGCCGCTGTTCCTGCAGATGCGAAGCAAGGCGAAGAGCTGTTCAAACAGAAATGCCTGCAGTGCCATGCGATCGATCCGAAAGGACTCGGTTTCGGTCCTAACCTGAACGGTTATGCGGACCGTGAAATGCTCGCCGGTGTTCTGGAACACAACGACGAGAATTTGAAAAAATGGATCAAAGATCCGCAATCCGAGAAGCCGGGAACTTTAATGCCTAAAGTGCCGCTCGAGGATAATCAGGTTAACGAGCTTGTTAAATATCTGAACAGCTTGAAGTAAGACTTCTCAGGAAAAAGGAGGTTAATACGTTGGCACAAGCACACGCCCACGCGCATGCGCACGCACACCATCAAGTGAAGCGGTACACCGGCTTGATGGATTGGCTGACCACCGTGGATCATAAGAAGATCGGTATTTTGTACTTTATGGCCGGCGGACTGTTCTTCCTGATCGGTGGACTGGAAGCCATTCTCATCCGGATTCAGCTTATGAATCCAGATTTGAAAATTTTTATCGGTGATACGTTCAACCAGCTGACAACCATGCACGGTACGACGATGATCTTCTTCGCGGCCATGCCTATGATTTTCGGATTTATGAACGCGATAATCCCCTTGCAGATAGGGGCCCGGGACGTTGCGTTTCCGTTTCTGAACTCCCTTGGATTCTGGCTTTTCTTATTCGGGGGTATCCTTCTGAACCTGTCCTGGTTCATGGGGGGCGGAGCCAATGCCGGTTGGACGGCATACGCTCCACTTTCATCTATAGTAGATAGTACGAAAGCCATTACGGTTGGTGGCAATATTACCGGGGTCGATTTCTATGTTCTCGGTCTGCAGATTGCCGGCCTTGGAACCCTCCTCGGGGGGATTAACTTCCTCGTAACGATCATTAACATGCGTGCACCCGGCATGACCTACATGCGTATGCCGATGTTTACCTGGGCGTCCTTTATCACGTCCGCACTGATCTTGTTCGCTTTCCCTGCGATTACCGTAGGTTTAGTTGAACTGATGTTTGACCGTATCTTCGACGGAGCCTTCTTTGATCCGGCCCGCGGCGGCAGCACCGTCCTTTGGGAGCATCTCTTCTGGATCTTCGGGCACCCCGAAGTTTACATTCTGATTCTTCCTGCGTTCGGTATCATTTCCGAGATCGTAAGTACCTTCTCCAGCAAGCGCCTTTTCGGTTACAGCTCGATGGTATTCGCGACCGCTCTGATCGGTTTCCTGGGCTTCATGGTTTGGGTTCACCATATGTTTACCGTAGGCCTCGGTCCTGTTGCCAACTCGATTTTCTCCATCGCAACGATGGCGATCGCGGTTCCGACAGGGATCAAAATCTTCAACTGGCTGTTCACCCTTTGGGGCGGACAAATCCGCTTTACGACGTCCAGCCTTTTCGCAACGGCTTTCATTCCGACGTTCGTAATGGGCGGGGTAACCGGGGTTATGCTTTCCGTACCGGCTGCCGACTTCCAGTATCATGATACTTATTTCGTTGTCGCTCACTTCCACTACGTTATCGTCGGTGGTTTGATTCTTGGCTTGTTCGCCGGTTCTTACTACTGGTGGCCAAAAATGTTCGGCCGTGTGCTGAACGAAACTTTGGGTAAAATACATTTCTGGACCTTCTTTATCGGGTTCCACCTGACCTTCTTCCCGCAGCATTTCCTCGGTCTGATGGGTATGCCTCGCCGCGTATTCACTTACGATCCGGGCCTTACTGCAGGTAACCTTGTCAGTACGGTAGGCGCATTCCTGATGGGTATCGGTACTCTCGTGTTCATCATCAACATGATCGCGACGAACAGAAAACCTCAAGATGCACCGAACGATCCGTGGGATGGCCGTACGCTGGAGTGGACGATTCCTTCTCCGGCGCCGGAATACAACTTTAAACAAACTCCGCTTGTTCGCGGTCTTGACGCTCTGTGGAAAGAAAAAATGGCTGGCAACAAAGAGATGACTCCGGCTGAACCGGTTGGTTCGATTCATATGCCGTCTCCATCGATCCTGCCGCTGTTCATGGCTCTCGGGCTGTTTATCTCCGCATTCGGCTTCATGTACCACATCTATGTGATCTGTATCGTGGGTATCGGCATTACACTCCTTTGCATGCTGCTTCGTTCCGTCTTTGACGACCACGGTTGGCATATCGAACCGGAGGAGCTTAACGACAAGGGGGTTAAACGATGAGCACGCAAACGCACGACGCGGGTACGTTGCCGCTGGAGCCCGAGAAGGCAACGCTGGAAGGCAAGAATAAGGTTCTTGGCTTCTGGCTCTTCCTCGGCGGCGAGATGGTTTTGTTCGGTACGCTGTTTGCCACCTATATCGCTCTCCGGAACCAGATTCCGGAGGGGCCGACTCCGATGGAACTGTTTAAGCTTTCTACGGTCGCCTGGGCAACGTTCATCCTGTTGACGTCCAGTTTGACCAGTGTATTCGCCATCATGGCGATGCACAAAAACAACGTAAAAGGCTTGCTGTTTTGGTTAGCCATTACGGTATTGCTCGGTCTTGGCTTCCTTGGGCTTGAAGTGTATGAGTTCTACGAATATGTCCATGAAGGACATGGGTTTACGACCAGTGCGTTCTCAACCTCCTTCTATACGCTCGTAGGCTTCCACGGCGGCCACGTTGCTTTCGGGGTTCTGTGGATCACTCTGCTGATCATCCAGGGAACACGCAAAGGTCTAACCGTCGTTACGGCACCGAAGTTCTATGTTGCCAGCTTGTACTGGCACTTTATCGACGTAGTATGGGTATTTATCTTTACGGTCGTTTATCTGATGGGGAAGGTAGGTCCTTAAGATGAGCACAAACGAAACAACTTCACCAAGTAAACGTTACAAGAAGGAAAGCCCGGCTAACCATTACTTTTCGTATATTGCTTCGATTCTCCTGACCATGATTGCTTTCGCGCTTGTCATGTACGGCGGCTTGGATAAGTCTTTCCTGTACGCATTCCTTATTTTCATGGCGTTGATCCAAATAGCCCTTCAACTTGCTTATTGGATGCACATGAAGGAAAAAGGCCACTTGTTCCCGATCGTGGGAATTATCTTTGGAGGCATAGTCGCCTTAACGGCCGTAGCCGCTGGGGTTTACTGGACCTGGTGGTAAGATAAAAAGAAGAAGAGCGGCTTCGTTGGCTATTGTTGCAACAGGCCGCTCCTTTTTTCATCCGGGCCAGAAAATAAAAGGTAAAGGAGCTGACACAGCGATGGGTTTTTTTGAGATGTGGAACCCTGTTGTTCTGCTGTTCGTTGTCGTTGTCGGTCTCGTCTATCGCAGTTTGACCTCTCCTTCCAAGGCGGCGGCCGCGGGAGAAGAACCTGTAAGTTCCAAGGTCAAGCTCTCGTTCTACACCGGAATTGCCTTGTTCTACATCGGGCAGGGAAGCCCGATCAACTATCTGGGTCATCACTATCTGTTCAGTGTTCATATGCTGCAGCAGTCTCTCTTGTATCTGATCATGCCGATCTTTATCTTGAACGGGCTGCCGGCCTGGTTGATCCGTCCTCTTTTCAAAGGGACGGTTATGAACCGTCTGCTGCGATTCTTCACCCATCCGCTGATTTCGGTTCTGGCGTTTAACCTGCTTTTCTCGATTTACCATCTGCCGCTTATCATGGATACCCTGATGGAAAACGAATGGATGCTGCTCGGTTATCACGGAATCCTGCTGTTTACGGCTTTCGCCATGTGGTTCCCGGTCTTCACGCCGCTGCCGGAGCACGAAAAGCTGTCCAGCCTGATGAAATTGGCTTATATCGCGGTGAACGGAATTTTGCTCACTCCGGCCTGTGCGCTCATTATTTTCGCGAGCGAACCGATCTATGCGATGTATGCAAATGTGGTAATCCCGTTCAATGCGCTGCCTTTGCTTGACGACCAACAGCTTGGCGGAGTCCTGATGAAAGTGATTCAAGAAATTGTTTACGGTTCTGCCCTTGCTATGATTTTCTTCAAGTGGTATCGTACGGAGAGGGCACAAGAGGACGAATTGTCGGACGACCCGCAGGGAAACAACGGTCTGACGACGGCTTGAGTTTTTGCCACTGACTCTGTGTCTTAATATAGGGAATGGATGGGATTTAAATCATGCATGTACTGCCGACGATCAGCACGATGTTCATCGTGATCAGCGCCATCTTCGTCGCTTTCGGTTGGTATCAGATTCGTAAGGGCAACCGGGAGACTCATACGAAATTGATGATTGCGGGGGCAATCTCTGCGCTGATCTTTTTCACCATTTATATGTCGCGTACCATCTTTCAAGGCAATACTTCATTTGACGGACCGGAAAGCCTTAAGCTTGCGTACCATATCTTTTTATTTTTCCATATTACGCTCGCTACGGTGGGAGCCGTGTTCGGTATCGTCACCTTGATTCTGGCTTTCAAAAAGAACTGGATACGCCACCGGAAAGTAGGCCCTATTACGGCAACCATTTGGATGTTCGTGGCACCTACGGGCGTAGTGGTTTACATTCTGCTCTATATTCTGTTTCCTGGCGGGGAGACGAAACCTCTTATCGATGCGATTTTTGGCTTGTAAAAGTACAGAAGCTTTACACATAGCCGCGTAGGCGAGATTAAACAGCCTTTTGTTTTCTAACGAAAACAGGGGGCTGTTTTTTTGTTTTGTGACAAACGGAGTGATAAGGAGGGAGTAAATATGAGGGAGTGAGTAGGTGGCAGGGGGGATAGGGCGGAACTTATAAGGTAAGGTAGCGAGCAAGAAAAGTGAGCAGGAGCAAGTGTGTATGGGGTGGAGAATAGGGGGCAGAAAAAAGTGGAAAAGGGGTTGCGGAAGTGTGTGCTTACTGTTAATATAAATATACACAGTAATCACAGCAAGCACAGTGAGTACAGTAAACACAGTGAGGTGTTCGCATGAGTGTGTGGAAAAATGTATGGTGGCTGACCAAACAAGATATTAAAATGGTCCGCTATGGTGGATATATCTGGAGCCTGCTTTATTATTTGAATGCCATGTTTGTGCTCTTTGTTTTCATGAAGCCCGAAGTTTCGATGGAGGGCGGGGTGAACGGGTTTTTGACGGTGGTGTTCAACCTGTTTGTCCTATCGGTCATTCAAGTGGTCGGTTACCCGATTGATACAAGAAATATGAACTATTGGAAAAACGATGCCTATACGAAGCGAATTATGCAGTTGAAAATGCTGCCGGTCACAAATAAGGAAATCGTGACGAGCCGATTTTTGGTTTACATCCTGTACTCAAGCTTTTTTATTCTTCTTCTGCATGTGGGCATCCGTGTGATGATGTCCCTGCAATGGCTCGAACCGGTAGGATGGGGGACGTGGCTGGGCATGATCTTCTTCTGGTGGGGAACGGTGCTCGCCGTCGGTTCATTTTACCTGTACGGAGAAATGTCGATGAAGGGAAAAGCCTTCTTCCGTTTCAGTCTGCTGATGCTCTTGGCCACTCTGATCTTTTCCATTCTGCTATGGTGGACCGGGAATTACATGGTATGGCCTCTTGTGATAAGCAGTGTTGAACGATACGGGGTGACTGTGCCGGCTTGTTCGGTCATAATCGGTGCGACTGCGTTGGGAATCTCGTGGAAGATCCTCGGGAGAAAGATCGGACACCGGGATTTGTTTGCATCATGAGTGACGTACCTTTTGCCTAAAATGACGAAAGTTTGAAAGCAGGTGATGCAGTTGCATATTCCGATCCAAATTTCACCGGATAATCCGGAGCCGTTATATCATCAGATTCAAGTTCAGCTCAAAGAGCTAATCCTCAGCGGGCATTTGCCAGAAGGTACGCTGCTGCCATCCATCCGCGAGTTTGCAAAAGATTTGTCATGCAGCGTTATCACGATCCGGCGTGTGTATCAGGATCTGGAGAACGAAGGTATTCTGAGGACCCGTCAGGGAACCGGCACTTTTGTCGCCAAGGTGGGCACAGTGACCCGAGAGCAATACCGGAAGGAAGCGGTGGTGGAAGCGATGAAAGATGCTCTGCGCAGCGGACTGCGTGTCGGCTGTACCATTGAGGAACTCAAGCAGTTGTTTGAAGAGGCTTTGCTGGAAATTACGAACGAGGGACAGGGAACACCTGAGAATCGTCAGCCGGGCACGAATAATTCGCAAAATAAAGGATCGACGAATACGGAAGTCCCTGGTTTGGCCAAAGCTGCCGTCGAACCGGAAGAAGGGGGAAGCGGAAATGAATAGGGAGGCTGGGTGTTACGGAGATTGTGCCATCCGGCTGTCCGGGGTGGACAAGATGCTGGGCGATATGCGCCTCGGGCCGCTCGAACTGGAGGTGGAAACCGGAACAGTGGTGGCTCTGGTCGGACAAAACGGCTCGGGCAAAAGCACGATTTTCCGCATGCTCATGAATTTGACCAAAGCGGACAGCGGTAAGGTGGAGCTGCTCGGCAGGCTGTACGGAGAGGACGATACCGAAACCGACATCAAGCGACGTATCGGTTATGTGCCCGAGGAGTCGAACTGGGAAGAGCTCGGCTGCACGACGATCGGAGAGCTCCACGATTTCGTATGCCGCTGGTATCCGACGTGGAACGAAACCCTCTACCGCGGCATGATGGAAGAGTTTGAGCTTAGCGGCAAGCTGAAACTGAAGACGCTGTCCAAGGGAATGAAGCGCAAGCTGAGCTACATTCTGGCAGCCGCTCACGAGCCTGAACTGCTGCTGTTGGACGAAGCGACGTCCGGTCTGGACCCTTTTGCCACCAAGCGGATGATAGAACATCTAGTGAAGTTTATGGAACGGGAAGGCCGGAGTATTTTCTTCTCTACCCATGTGATGGAGGAAGTCCGGCGGCTTGCGGACTACATCGTGTATATCAACCGGGGCCGCCTCATAGGTGTCTATGAGAAGGATCAACTGCTGGATGACTGGAAGCGCATATGGGTCCGCGAAACGCCGCAGCCGGCTTCAGGTCCCCTGCCCGGTGTAGTGTCCATGGGTACAGGAGATCACGGAGGGCTGATCCCGATTATATCCCGGTCCTCCAGTGAAACGGAAGCGGCGCTCGCTTCGCAGGGTAACTTACCGGTGCGGACGACCGCTATGGAACTTGAAGATATTTTGGAGCTTTTGACTCAGGAGAAGATAGCGAAAAAGGCAGAAAACAAAGAGAGATAGAGAAAAATCAACCATTCAATCGAGAAGGGAGCAATCACTATGTTGCCGCTGGAACTGGAACACGTTACGAAACAATATGGAGAGAAAACGGCCGTCAACGGAATTTCCCTGCAAGTGAAGCCGGGAGAGATTTACGGTTTGCTCGGAGGAAACGGCGCGGGAAAAACGACGACGATGCGTATGTCGCTCGGACTTATTTATCCCGATGGAGGAACCATTCGCTGGAACGGCAAGGGGTACGGCGACGAACTGCGCAGATTGATGGGGTATCTTCCCGAGGAACGGGGACTGTACCCGAAATACAAAGTATCGGAGCAGCTCATTTACTTAGCGGAACTCCGGGGCATTAAGCGGAAGCAGGCGGACCGGACGCTGAAGGAGTGGCTGGCCAAGTTCGAAGTGCCCGAATACTACGATAAGCGTGTAGAGGAGCTGTCCAAAGGAAATCAGCAGAAAATCCAGTTTATCGCGTCCGTTCTGCACGACCCGTCGATCATTATCATGGACGAAACGTTCAGCGGCCTGGACCCGGTTAACGTCGAGCTTTTGAAAGGAACGGTCAAAGAGCTTCGGGACAAGGGAAAAGCGATTTTGTTTTCCAGCCACAGGATGGATCATGTCGAAGAGCTTTGCGAGAATATTTGCATCCTGCATAAATCCAACACGGTGTTGCAGGGCAACCTGCGCGAGATCAAGCAGTCGTTCCCGAAAGAGCGCGTTCTTCTGGAAACGAAGGAGGCGGTCCCTGGATTGGAGACGATCGAAGGAGTCGCTTCCGTGGAAAAGCATCTGAACGGCTACGAGATCCGTATCCGGGAAGCCGGCGCCGCACAGCGTATTTTGGCCCACGCGGCCGCAGCGACGGATATTTACCGCTATCAGCTCATGGAGCCGACGTTGAACGAAATCTTTATCGCAAAGGTGGGATCGTCTCATGAATAGCATGCTGACCGTGATCCGGTTTACCCTCTTGAACCGGTTAAAAACGAAGTCGTTCAAAATCACGACGCTTATTTTCGTACTGCTGATCTCGGCCGTTGTGAATCTCCCGGCTATCATCCAGCAATTTTCCAAAGAAGACGGCAAGGAAGCCGTCAAAATCGGGGTGATGGCTAACGGCACCGATATTCAGCAGAAGCTGACGGATTATTTTGCCGCTGCCAAGACAGGCACGGGTACCATTGAAATTGTACCGCTGGAAAGCAAGGGCGGTGCGGAGGCGGATGCCGCACTGATCCGTGAAAAACTGAAAAACAAGGATGTCAAAGGTGTCCTGACCGCTAAACCGGCAGGCGCCGGGGAATTCCCGCAGCTTCTCTATCAAACGGGAGCAAGCGGGTTCTCGATGAATCCGGGCACCGATGAGACGGCAGGCCTTCTGAAAACGGCTCTCCAGACGATCAAGACAAACAGCGCGATTGCTCAAGCAGGCATAGAGCCTGCCGTGCTGGCGAAGATCCAGGAGCCCGTCAAGCTGACGACGGAAACGGTAGCCTTGAAGGAAGCGGAAACGCCGGCTAAATCCAAGGAAGAGCTGGGAATTGCTTTTATCCTGGTCTATGCCTTGCTGTTCCTGCTTTACATGAGCGTAATCGGCTACGGAAGCATGGTTTCCACCGAAATCACCGCGGAAAAAAGCTCGCGCGTGATGGAGATTCTGATCTCCAGCGGTTCGCCGCTTAAGCAGATGTTCGGCAAAATCATCGGCATCTGCCTGATGGGACTGCTGCAAAACGTGGTGTTCGGCATAGTGGTCGCCGTGAACCTGACTCTTCCTTGGAACGGGGCGGCGCTGCAGTCGATGGATCTGGATTTGTCCCTCATTCCTTATGGATTGCTCGGCTACTTCCTTCTGTTTTACCTGGGCGGGTTCTTTATCTACGCGACTATTTTCGCGGCAATCGGTTCGCTTGTCAGCCGCAGTGAGGAAGTGCAGCAGGCCGTTATGCCGGTCACGCTACTTATCATCATCGCCTTTATGACGGCTATGTTCGGGCTGCAGAATCCCGAGGCTCCGTTCGTCATCGCGATGTCGTATGTGCCGTTCTTCTCGCCGCTCATTATGTTCCTGCGTATCGGTCTTGGAAGTCCGGCTTGGTGGGAAATCACGATTTCAATCGCGATCATGCTCGGTTCGATCTTCGTGCTGGGCTGGCTGTCGGCGAAAATTTACCGCACCGGCGTGCTGATGTACGGCAAACGCCCATCGTGGAAGGAACTGCGGAAAGCGATGAAGGCTTTTCAGGCGTAAAGTGCATCCGCACATCCGTTTCCGTAGGTAGTAGTAACGGGTTAACACCCGATTTAAAGCTATTCTTCTCATCTATGTTTAGGAGGCAGGTTTGAACATGAAAAGTCATCTATGGAGCAAGTGGAGCCGCAAGACGGCAGCCGGCGTATTAGGGGTTACGATTCTGCTCGGGGGAACAAACTTAACCGTAAGGGCAGAGCAAGCTCCCGCTCCAACCCCATCTATCAGCACGTGGTCCCTCTCTACTCTTAACGAGGGAGAGAAATACGGAATCTACCCGACGGGCTGGTACTATGACGGCAAGTTTCAACAAGCGATTGACGCTGTAAAGTTTAAATCGTTAATCGAAAGCACGGCGGCCAAACTCGATCAGCTCGGTTTCAGTAAAAAAGATCTCCCTCTGCCGGCATCGGAAAATAAAGTGATCACCAGAGACACGGTTATGCGTGCCATGCACGGGTTACTGGCCCGCTACGAGCTGCCGGCCGCTTTCGGGATCGGATCTTCTTCACCGATCGAATATCTTCAGCAGAAAGGCATCGTACAGGGATCAAGCGAAGGATTGGAGCTCGATCAGCCTTGTACGGCCGAACAGGCCGCCGTACTCGCCTCGAGATTGGTGGAATTCAGTTACGATACGGCAGGGCAAGGAGCGAAAGGCGTATTCTGGAAGGTGAAGCATAACAATAACACCCTGTACCTGCTTGGGTCGGTCCACCTGGGAATCCCCGAGATGTATCCGCTCCAGAAAAACATAAGGGAAGCCTTCGAATCTTCGGATGATCTGTGGGTGGAAGCCGATACTTTATCCGGGGATATGAGCTATTTCGCCAATCTGATGGTGTATGACGACGGCACGAAGATCCAGGATCATGTGTCTAAAGAAACGTACGAGAAGATGCAAAAAGTACTTAAAAAAATGGAGATTCCGGAGCAGGCGTTCGACGAGTATAAGCCCTTTGCCGTCTCCAGCAATTTATCCATGCTTTCCCTGTTCGATCGGCCCGAACAAATTACAGCGGCATCGGCGTCCGGAATTGATCACTATTTTCTCACTAAAGCGCTGCTGACGGGCAAACCGGTCCATGAACTGGAAGGAATTAAATTTCAAGCGGACGTGTTCAACTCTTTGACTCCCGAAGCCCAGGAGAAGGATCTGAACAGCCTGCTGGATACTCTGCTTGCGGACGGAGGCAAGGAAGGGGCCGACTCCTTCAAACAGCTTCAACTGGATTGGAGCAAGGGCGATGCGAAAGGCGTTGCGGACGGACTTGTCCGGGGCGGCTTGATGGAAGGCGAGCTGAACAAGAAACTGATCGGCGAGCGCGACAAAAACATGGCCAAGAAAATTGCGGATCTTCTGGAGCAGGACGGGGAAAGAACTACTTTTGTGGTCGTCGGCTCTGCGCATTATGTGGTGAAAGATATGGTCATCGACCAGTTGAAAGCGAAAGGTTATGACGTTCAGCCGGTTAAATAAGCGGAAATCGGAAGCGTAAAACGTGGATGACAGGCGGTCTCTTCAAATATCTTGGGAATATGACGGCAAAATGAACGACAATTTATCCTAGAGACATTGATATTACAGAGTTTTGTAAATCTACTTTCGTGTGTACGATATAGGGATAAAAACGTAACCAGTCATCTTAGATGGCTGGTTATTCTATTTTCGTAAATTAATTAAAGCCCAGAGAATTAAGCTAACGGCCAGTTTATTTGAAGATTAATTACGGTGAACCGTATCATAAGTAACGGCAGAGTGTTGATGTGAAAAGGTATCAAGTGACAACAATAAGTCTTTGTAAAAAGATGTTTTTTGTTATTTTGCTTGTTTAAAAGATTTAATGGATCGTATTAATTGTTCATTTAAAGATTGCTTTTTTGTAGTTTCCGTATCAGTTAGGTCTGGTATCACATCCGCGATTACACTTGTAATATCTTTAAAAGCATCTAGAATTTTTACAGAATCATTTAGACAATTGAGAATTTTATCAGAGTATTGGATTATTTTTTTTGAATTAAATGGCGGAGTTTCGGTGTCACTTATATAATATCTCAACATCATAAGCATGTGATATCTAAATTTTCTGTACAATGTATCGATACTTTTATTTCTAAAGAAAAACTCAAGTTTATATAATGCATATGTGCTTGTGTAATACGGCAACAATTCATGAGACTCGTTAAATGTTCTCCCACTCATGTCTTTCACAAGAATACCATAATATCGACTGGCGGTATGTGGTTGATCAAGAAACATAGAGGCGAAGCTTTTTAACTGGGTTGGAATATTGACAATTCGGACTTTCTCAATGTCTGTCAGTGAATTAAATTGTTTAGAGCGCCTTTCATAATATAGTTTTGCATTACCCTCGAAGGTTTCATAAAAAGATTCTAGCTTTTTATGGAACTCTGATAAGGCAATCAATTGTTCATCCGTCACTTCAGTCTGACGATTTGTTGCTTTGATAATTTTGTTAATAATCTCCTCATTTTTAGTGCTAATCAACTTTATTGGTATGTGAACCTTACTTTGCTTCAAGTTATCCTTATTGTTATATAGAACATGGCTTGTCTGACAACCATTAACAACCTGGTAATCTTCCAAAGTAAACTTATTTCTGATATATGTTAGCGTTTTTGAAACAACAGTAACTCCATTATTTAGTACAACAAAAGAATTAGCATCATCAGATTGTAGTGTAGAATTTATTTCGACGTTAACGCTATTGTCCCCTTGAAAATCTCGAACATTATCGTAAAAAATTGATTTTCTTATCTTTTCGTTTTCATCAATAATCAAATTGAAGTATTCCTCGACAGGCAAGGTGCCTAGGTAGGCCTGCTCAATACCGTCAATTTCCGGCAACAAAACTTTATTGTCAAAATTAATTTCTTTTTTTACAATGTCTTTGGTATTACGATAATATTTTTGGATAGTGTCTGCATCGACTGGGAAAAAATCTACAGCATTGAATAGTTTCAATCCGTAGAGATCCTTCTTTATTACATCAATACGAGCAAGCAGGTTAGGATCATCTTGCCATTTTCCTGTTGAAACATAGTATAGAGTGCAATTTGGTTTTTCTTTCATCTGTGGGAACTTGCTGATTATGTACTCGATTATTTTTGATTTTTCCTGAATAAATTCGTTTCTTACCAACTGGGGGTTCTCTGAGAAAAAATCGATAGCACCGAAGCCAAAAGTCCCGATTTCGCCACCTTCAAAATTGGCAGATGTCTTGGATTGTATTAAAACAAAATGCACATCTTGCAACGAATTGTTCATCTTAATTAGATCGTCTATCTCATCAACGGATGTCACAAGCTTTCCATTAGCAATAATAGCTATACCATCAATGCCACAATCTCCACCTTCACCTACAGCAATATCTTGAATTTCAAAACTTTCATCGTATTCTTTAGATACGATGCAAAAGTTTACAAAGTGTTCAAACAACTTGCTTGTATCACTAATTGTAATTTGTTGTGATTTAGAAAAATCATCTAGATAACTCTTTGTAATTCTGTCCACTTAGAAACACCACTCTCTAAGATTATTATACAAATTATTATACCAGTTATTTCATGTTTAGCGAGATTAACCGTTTATAATGAACGCAGGAAAATATAAAGTGTTTCTTGCCGTTACAGACAGCACGGTGAACCGTATCATAAGTAACGGCAAGTTTTTGGGAAAACTCGGAGGGGGCTTTTGCTTACGAAAAGCAAAAAGCCCCCTCCGCCGTTTTGGCGAAAAGGGCCAACTCAAAAAAATGCTCTTGGACGGTCGAGTCAAGTTCCAGTTCGATGCCTTCGACCTTGCACCCGCCTTTGATGTGGATCGGCATGACCACCGTTTGGAGGAGTGTTTTTTGCGTTTCGAGAGGCTATTCGGTAGCAGTTTTTGAAACTGCGTGAGTGCCTGCCGGACTTGCTGGAGCGCGATGGGATCGGATTGCTGTCCGCCAACTGTCCTTCTGTTTCGGCTTTGCGCCGCGACTTTGTACGTATGGAGTTATCTACATCGAGCAGTTCGACGTACTTGGAGTGCCATCATGAACAGGAAAATGTAGTATGGTTGGTTGCTTTTTTTCTTTGAAATTAATGTCACATTACTTCAAGTTCGTTAGTTATATTGGCGTATTTAACATCGATCTCAGGGAGGAGGAAAAGCGGTATGAATATCGAGGAAGTAATTCGACGGGTCAGGAAAGGAGATTCAAATGCTTTCGAGCCAATTATTCACGCTTATCAGCAGAGACTGTTCGCCTATTGCTTCTATATGTTGGGGAATCGACATGCATAACGAAAAAGAGGGGCAGGCTACCCCTCTTTTTTACATTTCGTTGCCTTTTCCTACGCCGCGCTCCAAAATGGCGGAGGCAATGCGAAATTCGAGCGGTTTGCGGCCCTCATCTGGACTTACAGTATTTTGCCAACTCTCCAACTTCCGTCATTAAATACAAGGTTCGGGTCTGGATCGTATAGTTACGGCAACGCCCCCGGCTCGGTCCTATCAGCGGACCGTACCTGTTTGAACTTCGTCTTCCAACCATACGTGCCTTTGCGCCACAGCCACTCCAGCGGACCTTGCGAGAAACGAGCCAGCCAAATACGACTTAATACAACTTGCACGGCATAGACGCCGAGACAGTAGAACAAGACTTGCCATAAGTGCAGAGCCGCCGTGTTCTCCACGAACAGGGCTACGCCAAGCATCGTCACAACCGTATGCATCACATAGTTCGTCAGCGCCATTCTTCCCGCATAGCTGAGCGGGGACAGCAGCTTTTTTCCACGAGCACTGGCATGCAATCTGATGAGCGACACCACATAGAACAGCGCCAACGCCTTGCCTTGGATAAAGAGAAACAGAATGATGCCAGAACTTGTGTAGACCGGTTCGGTTGCATAATGGACCACGATCGGAATGCTCAGCAGCACCGAAGATGCCAAAGAAATCCATTGCACACGGGGCAGCAGGCGACCAGCCTGTGCATCCAGACGCTGCAGCAAGCCTGTTTTCGCAACAAACAGACCGAACAGAAACAAGGGCAGCGTATCCAGCAAAAAAATAACAGTCGTCGCCCACTTCTCAGGAAGATAAATGGTGGCGCGCGCCACAAATTCGGCTGCATAGTCCGAAATGGCGTTGTAAGACTCCGGAACAGTTACCGCCGCCGTTGCAGACGGTACGATAACATACGTGACGATCCCCACAACGAGCCAGAATGTAACCATAAGCGACATGGCCCAAATCAGAATCGTTTTCGGTTTTCTTTTGTAAAACAGCAGCATCGCCAGTCCATGCACCGCATAGAATTCCAGGACATCGCCTTCCCACAAAAGCAGTCCATGCAGCAATCCGAAGCCCAGCAGGACGGCTGAACGCCGCAAATAGACACGCGGGGCATTGTTCCCTTTCGCCTCTGCACGGCTGATAAAGAGCCAGAAACCAGCCCCAAACAACAAAGCGAAAATGGGGTAAAACTTGTTCGTCGCCAACAAATCGAAACCCAACTTCATAACCGAATCGAATCCTTCATACCCTCTGACCACATTCGCAGGCTGCATGCCGAGCATACTCGGCGCGTTGACCAGAAAAATACCCAAAATCGCGAATCCTCGGCAAATATCAAGCAACTGCACCCGATCTGTTTTTGAAATAGGCATCAAATTCATCGCATCCACCTTCTCCTAATAAATAAAATTCGTTCAATCCGGCCGTCAGCGCAATCAGCACGCCCGCCGCATCGTCAGCCCGGAATAAGCGGGCTGAGGGACATAGCCACTCTTGCGCAAGACGCTGCATAACAAGCGGTTGATGTCATCATCGTCTTCCACGACCATAATATGGACGGGTTTTTCCATTTGTTCACCTCTGGGGGCCGATATGGGCGTAGGTAGCAATTTAGTCTAGGTTATCCTATAAAAAAATTCTTAAGATGATGGGAAAGTTATTCTAAAGAAATTCTTAATTTTCTTCTAAAGCCCGAAGTGGAACCATCCGGCGACTCCCGGCAGCAAACATTTGATTTATATACACCAATCATTAAGGGCTCCGACTCGAGAAGGGTTATCCAGCGGATGGCTGCCTATAAGAAAGGGAGTATCTATGCAAATAGAATCGCTTAGTTATAGCGATAAGTTGTGGCAAGTCGTTGCTGACTATGCGCAAAATTGTCCATGGAAAGCAGGAGCCACTTTAGCGAAACAAATGAAAGAATGCCATTTTTCAGACTGGGAATCAGCGACCATGTTAATTTGTACGAAAAATATGGTTTCGTGAAGATAGATGAGAAAGAAGCACCTTGGGGAGCAATGGAGACAATTTTTATGCACCTGACGTAACATGCTGCCAAAGTAAAGGGCCATCCGTAAAGGATGGCCTTAAAACTTGCCGTTACAGACAGCGCGGTGAACCGTATCAAATAGGGCGAAATTTTTCGGTGGGATCAAGTAGAAGCTAATTAGCGTAGAAGAAGGCGAGGCCACGTATGAAATGCAGGCTTCGGAACAACATGCGAATCCGCAAGGCACATGCAACGGCGGCATCATCGGCATTCTTGCCGATATGGCCATGGAAATTGCCTACGGATCTACCTTGCAAGAAGACGAAACCTTCACCGCGATCGAGATGAAAGTAAACTTTTTTAGACCTGTGTGGAACGCCAAAATAAGGCCCATGCTACGCTGTATAAGCGGGGACAAACAATTGGATTCATCCAATGCAATACTACTGACGAGAACGGGAAACTCATCGCTCATGCCTCAAGCACTTGTATGACATTAAGGGGCGATAAAGCACAGGGCAGGTAGACCCGCAGGACATACCCATGAAACGAGCGGCGATGGCTTCAATGACTCGCTGTTTATTTGATGACAGGACTGATGCTGTATGCGACGATGTAATGGAATACAAATAAACGGCAGGTTAACAAGAGGAGGAAACATAGCATGCATGAAACAGTGCTCACGATCGCTTCGATGCAGACACTCGAAGAAGCTCTGGCCTTCAAAACACTTAACGAGGAATGGATCGCCCGAATCTTCACCATCGAAGAGGCGGACCGGGTCATCCTCGATAACCCGGTGGAGAACATCATGAACAGAGGAGGAGACGTACTCATCGCACGCGATGGCGATTCGATCGTCGGATGCGTTGCACTCGTGCCGACTGGGGCTGGCGTGTTCGAGCTCTCGAAGATGAGCGTTACACCCGAGTTGCGGGGGCGCGGATACGGACGGAAGATCATTCATGCCGCCATTAACCACGCACGTAGGCTTGGCGCAACATCGCTGTTTTTGGGCAGCAGCACCAAGCTACCGAACGCCGTTCATCTTTATGAATCGGTTGGATTCAAGCACGTTCCTGTCGAACGGATCGGGCCCATGCCCTATGTAAGAGCGGATGTGTTTATGGATATGGAACTAGTGAATACGAAGACAATATTATCGACGTAGACGTTCTGGTTTTAACGGGAGAATATAGCACAATAAAAGCAGCGGCAGTCTAAGATAATATTTTTCAAGTCTTAGTGGCCGTTGATCGTGAATTTCAGAAAGAAACGAAGAAACCAGGCAGCGGACCGCTGCCTGGTTTCTTTGCTATTTCGTTTTATTTATTCTTCAAATCAATTTTGAATACATCGCCCGCATGACCGCCGAAAACGATCAGCCCGCCCTCAGGCAGTACGGTCGAATAATTTTTGCTGATCTTGGAGAAGTTCACAAGCTTTCCCTTCGCATCATAAATGGCGAATCCCCCGCTTGCCGGAGCCTTAACGGTTAACACCCGGCCGGCTGATTGTTTATCAATCTTGTACCATATGGCCTGACCGTTGGATGGTATGCTGCGAATTGAGGAGCTTCCTTGGGAGAAGGGCTGAATACCATCTTCGTTGATATACGATTGTCCATCGATTGTTAAATACTCTGTATGATTCTTTTTATAAAAATTCAAGTCAAAAGAGTCTCTGCCGTTTATGACCGGAACAGCCGTTACATTGACGGCTTTATTCGGGTTCACAATTTTAGTGCCGGAGGCGTATCCGTAATCGGCATTAACGGTTATTTCTCTGGTTAAAAGCGCTTGGTTCCCATAACCGACGGAAGTTATTTTTTCATCCAAGGCGTAGTATTTCTTTCCGTTTCTTTGTTCCCATGCCTTTTTAGTTGTTTGGTCCAGACGGTTGGCATCCAGTTTTTGATATTCATAGGTGACCATAACCGTTTGACCTAATCCCGGAAGATTCAAATAAGCGTTAAGTTTTAAATAGGTGTTTCCATTTTTCGCTTGGTCAAAGCTAAGGGTTAAATTTCCATCTCTATTTTTGAATTGTCGTTTGCCCGTATAGACATATTTTTGAGCCGGTACCAATCCGCCGAACAGAGCGGGGAAATCAACCTCTCCGTTCTTGAACTCCAGATTTACCGTTTTACCCGTGGAACCGTACAATCCGGAGGAAGCCCGCAGCTCCGACGGCATATCCACTTTTACGGCCGGTTGGAATGTTTTTGCAGGCAAAATCTCTTTAATGATGCCTTTGGTTTTTAAATATTCCAGTAAAATAGTCGAGCTCATAATACTATTGAAAGTAGAGGACCCTCCTGATGAAAGCACCGCTACAGAAATATCATGTTCAGGCAGGGTGGTCAGATTTGCATGATACATTTGCGTATCCCCGCCTTTGGATAACGCCGTGATCCCGTAATCATCGAACGGGGCTAACTTGACGGCGTCCCAACCGAGGCCGTAATTAATGGTGTTGGTTTCTTCCGGAACCCACAGTCCCTTCCGATACTCGTGACTTTGCACGGCCTTGGCCGACTTCTCGGATAAAATATCCGTTCGGTTCCCGATCAGGACATCGCCGAACTTGCTTAGTTCTTCAGCCGTAGAGTAAATGCCTCCCGTCCCGATGAGATTGACATTTTCTACAGGCAAAGCCTGATCGTCCTCGGGAGCATACGTTTTTGCAAGCTTGTTTCTATCAAATGTATCGCGCGGTGTTTTGGTAGAGTTCAAATCAAGAGGCTTGCTAAAATGCTTATTCAGGAATTCGCTGTAGCTTAACCCGGTTACTCGTTCAACCAAGATTTCAAGCAGCTGAAAACCATCGTTGCAATAGACCGAAAACTCACCGGGGTCTGCCTTTAAGTGTTCGGATCGCAATTTGGCCAATAATTCATCATGAGCTTTCGTATCATTGTCATCGAACAAAAAGCCATTCTCATAGTGACTGCCGTAAAGTCCCGAAGAATGATTCATCAACATGCGCGGTGTAATTTTTTTGTACCGTTCATCAGCCATCTTAAAGTCTTTCAAATACGTGGTCAGCGGTTTATCGAGTTCAATCTGATTGGTATCCGCGAGCTTCATCGCTGCAGCCGTTACATACACTTTACTTACGGAACCTATTCCGAACATCGTGTCCTTCGTTACCGGGCTGTTGGCAGCTTTGTCTTTTAAGCCTGCGCTGCCGGATAGAACAACGGATCCGTGATCCCTGATCGCATACTGTATCCCGCTTACCCCATAGTCGGAAACAATCTTCGAAGCCAGTACCTTTGCCTTTTCCTTAACAGGATCCTGAGCCGTTTGAGCAAATGCAGAGGTGACCGGTACCGTTAAAAGCATGGTGGTTATCAATACGGAAACCATCTTCTTCATGAATAATTCCTCCTTGTGGTTCAGTTTGAAATTTACTTGCTGAATTAATCATATATGGAAAATGATAGATAGATAAAAAAACGCCCTGAAACGAAAAAAACAATCCCTAAACGACATATTGTCTAGGGATTGTTCGTTAAGAAGGGAAGGAGAACCATATTATTAAACTGTTTATGTTTCGTTTCAAGTGTCATATGACCGCCGTACTTGTCGCAAATTCTGGCGATATTGGTTAATCCGATCCCGTGAAATTCGGGATTAGGTTTCTGGCTGTGCAAGCGGGCGTCTTCCTTCTCCATATGGTTCAAGATGTGAATGAGAAGGGCAGACTCGGTCGCATGTATTTTGATAAGAATGTACCTGTCTTCCGCGATCTTGATATGTTTGGAAGCTTCAATTGCGTTATCCAGCATATTTCCCATAACCACACATAAGTCGTAACGGTCAATCGGGATTTCTTGCGAGCGCAGGTTAAGCTTGGTATCGATTCTTATCCCGTTGGCTTGCCCGATATCAAGTGTATTGGTGACAAGGGCGTCAATAACCAGATTTCCCGTATTCACCCTTTGATAGGCTCCTTCGACTTTGTTTAGGGTCGTTTTAATATGTTCCACTGCCGCCGCCGGCTCATTTCGCTTAATACACTCTTCGATATATAAAAACTGTTGGTTCGTATCGTGAATGATTCTTTTGATGGATTTGAAGCTGTGAACGACTTTCTCGTAATTCGCATCCTGATAGTCCATCTGCTGCTGGAGCTGGGCGTTCTCGTGCATGAATTGAAATTTATCCATAATCGTATCAAAAATATAGATAATCATCACGTTTAAGAAAAGAAAGCCGATGGCGGAAAGGAAAGAATAGAAGCTCTTATACGTTAGAATATTCAGGTGATAGAAACTTAGGAGCGGAATGACCAAGAATAGGACGTAGTAACGATAAGGCAAAGAGAAGCTTCTGCGTTTGGCAATGAGTCGTATAATCTGAATGACGACGAACATGATCATGCAGCTGAGGAAAATAAGCTTCGTGTAGGGAATTTGAGCGGCGGGCTGAGTTACAAGGTCAAGGGTGTCAAATTCAACGTTATCCAGCGTATATAAAATATAAAGGGAGATCGTATTAGAGATAGACATCAAAACGCCGTAAAGCAGGGAAAAAATGATTTTCATTCTAAATTCCACTTGATAAGAGTGCGCAATAGTAAATATGAGAAGCAAGGATACAATCGAAGATAACGCAGGCGATAAGGAAGTAACGAGGTACAGGTAATCGAGCAGCCCGAGGATAAGAAAGTAAATGATACGGTTGCGTTTGTGCGTGGTTTTATCGAAAACCGAGTTGAAGAAAAAATTAATTTGGACGGCCATTACAACTACCATGCTAAAGAAAATGGGCAAATTAGTTTGAATCATAGCCATCGACCTTCATAATCATAAATTTGGTGTATACATCTTTAACCTCTTTAACTTTAGAACGGCCTATGGGTAATTCCATGCCATTGGACATGAGAACAACTCCCTGGGCAAACTTTCTCACATGAAGCAGGTTAATAATAATGGATCGGTGGATTTGTAGAAATTTATGATCTTTTAAGGCAAGAGCATAATCTGAAATCGTTCCTTTGCTTTCATAGGTTTGATTAACGGTCGTAAAATGCAGCTTGCTTTTTATGGTTAAGCTTTTGGCAGCCTCGATGCTAATGAGGTCATCGTATTTGATAACGACTTCGTCATAGGCCGACTTGATGACCATAAATTTTTTATCAAGGGCTTGAAAGTATTGGCACAGCTTAATGATTTTCTCTTCCAGGACCCTAGGGGCGACGGGTTTGATCAAATACTGGAATGTCATGACGTCAAAACTTTCGACCATATATTCGGGGTAGCCGGTCAGAAAAATAATTTGTTCATCCAAGTGATTTAACTCTCTTATTCTTCGGGCGGTTTGAATGCCGTTAATCCCGCCCATTTCAACATCCAACAGTAAAATATGAAACGGGGTTTCCTGGCGCTCATAATAGGCTGAGAGCTGCTCGCCCGAGCTGAATAATTCGATTTCAAATTGTATGTTGGATTTTATCGACAAAGCGATCAGGATGTTTTTAACAAGTTCTCTTTGTTTTTCCTCATCGTCGCAAATAGCTACTCTGTACATAAGATGCACCCCTCAGTTCCATTCCCTTATTCTGGGACCCTATCTAAGCATGATATCATTTTTGAACTTTGTATAGATCATTTTTGGATGAAATGCACTTTTGAATCCCTCAAATCACTTTTTGCGCCTGTTCAAGTTTCGTGCGCCTTCTCCTCCTTAAGTTTCCGAAAAAAGAAAGCGGCTTATCTGAAAGGATCCGAGCGTTTTCAAGCATTCGGCGGTTTCATCTGTTCAAGCAAGTCCTGTGAGGATACGGAGCAATGGCTGGATGCGGGGGAGGCTTACCGTTCATTGACCGCTATTTAAGCTGGACGCAGTACAGGAAGTTTTAAGAGCGGCAACGAAGTTTGCCGAGTTCAAGAGAATGAGCAATCAAGGAAAACAAGAATTCATGGGGCCGCGCAGATCCTTTGAATTCTTTTTTTATTTTACAAAAAGTTAATAGAGGAAAAATTCAGATGATGACGAATAGATTAAGTGAAATTAATAAATCCAATAGATATATAAAAGAATTGTGGAGAAGAAGCGTTTAACTGTGGTTGTATTCTGCCAGAAGAAAAAAAGGAGATGAGTTGAAAGTGAACAAGAAACTGTTTACTAACTGCTTCACCTGTCTCATGGCTATCCAGTTGGCGGCGGGTTCATCGTTTGCCTTGGTCCGTCCTGCGGCCGCAGAAGAAGCGAGAACGCCTTCAGTTGCCGCAGCGTCTGCCACGCCTCGAATGCTGATTACGGAGATCGTGCCCGATTCGGGTGGGGATACGGAAGCGGGAGAAGACCCGTACGAGTATCTCGAGGTGTACAACAACAGCGATCAGCCGATTGATTTCAAAGATTATTCGATTCTGTACCGGTATCCGGGGGAGCCGGGAAAAGACTTGTTCTGGCGCCCTTACACGGATCAGCCGATTGTGATTCTGCCTGGGAAAGCGATGGTTTTCTGGGCGGTCACACCATCGGGAGAAGTAAAAAGCGTAGCGGATTTCAACGCGCACTTCAAGACCTCCCTCACGGAAAACAAAGACATCGTCCGCATTCCCGGAGGGCTGAACAACTTGCGGGAAAGAACAATCGTCGTGGCGACCAACACGGGCCAGGACATCGTACGAGCCAGCTATAACCAAGGCGTCCTGGAAACCGCGGCGGATAGGAGCATCGAGTATGGTACGCCCGATGCGGGAAGCCTGGACATGAAGAAGCTGAGCGTGCTTCAGTCGGAAGCGACTCCGGGCACGTTCAATCCCGCCCATGTTCCCGCGGAGCCTGTCCCCACCGTTGCCGATACCGTCGCACCGACCGTAAGGGATGTTACCGACACGTCCGGAATAGATCTGGTCAGTCCTATTGAGCTGACCGCCGAAGCGGAAGACGACCGGCTGCTGGCGTCGGTGAATGTCTATTACAAGTCCAATAAGACTACGAATTATAAAAAGGTCACGATTCCCCGCGGGAAGGACGGCCGGTTCCGGTATTCCGTTGAAATGATGGAATGGTTCGGCAGCCCGTCTTTGCAGTACTATTTCGAGGCTTCCGATACTTTCAACACCGCGGCCACCGCGCCTCGCACCCTAAGCCTCGCCGGCAGCGAGAAAAGCCCCGCGCTGAATGTGCGTGACGGGGAGACACTGTCCGGAAGCCGTGTCTTGATCGGCTCTTCGGACGCAGCGGCCGGGCCGATGACGCTGACCGTCGACGGACAGGCAGTTTCGCCGACGGCCAAAGCGCTGGAGAAGACCGCTTATTTCGTATTCGAGGCGGACGATATCGACAAAGGGCAGAACGTCGTGACGATGGGGGCGGATACGCTCTATCTCATTCCGTTCGGGACTCAGGATTACAAAACGATGGTCGTGCCCGTCCGCCCCGAGCTTTTCAAATACGGGCAGGCTAACCCGATCACCATCCGCGCCGGGTCTGTCAACCGCCCTTACTACGAGGACAAGCCTGAAACCGGACTGGACGATTTTAATATCCGCAACGTCCGGCTTGTCCTTGCGGACGGCACGGTTGTAAAAGACCCCAAATATGCCAATCCGGCTACGGTATTGGATATGGGGGACAACGGCCGTTTCCTGCCGGTCGTCACCTTTAACTTTGCCATTCCGGAATCGTACTGGAAAGGCGTTTCCTACCGCTGGGATACGACTGCTTCGGCAGACGGCGCCCATAAGGTGGAGGTGAAGCTGGCGGACGGCAGCAAAGCTTCGGCCGATGTGAAGGTGGATAACCAGGGGCCTGTCGTTACGACGAATATAGAGGAAGGAAAATCTTATAAAGGACCGTTCGACATCCGAGCAAGCGCCTCTGACGCGGCTTCCGGTGTGAAGTCCTTTGAAGTCAAGCTGGACGGCAAGCTCATCCGGGTACCGTACGCGGCTTCATCGGCTTCGCTGCAGCCGGGCGGGCATACGCTCCTTCTCAAAGCGGCCGACGCGGGCGGCAAGACGACGGAGAAGACCGTCAAGTTCACGACGCCCGAGGAGCTGCCGAACAAGCCGGTCCTCTTGTCGCCGGCGGAGGGGACGCAGGATGCGGACGGAAACGTTTCGCTGGAAGTATCGGTCTCCGATCCGACAGGCGATCCGCTGAACGTGAAGTTCTTTAAAGGAAAGCGGATTACGGCGGGCGATCCCGGGATGACGGCCTATTCGCACGCTGCGGACATAGAGCCTCCGGCGGCGTTATCCTTACCGGGAGAGACGCCGTTCTCCCCGGAGGACATGGCTTCGGCGGGAACGTCCGACGACCGTTACGTGACGACCGACTCCGACGGCCAGTTCCCTTACCAGCGGTTCGAGGTGGAGGTCGGCGAGGAAACCGGCGCCGGCGACCGGATCGAGCTGAACTGGGAAGGCCACACCTTGAAGGGCCGGAAGGTCAGCCTATACGCGTGGAATTACGGAATGGAGAAGTGGGATTCCCTTGCTTCGATGGTGGCCCCATCCGAGGAGGATTTTACGCTTTCCGCTGGAATTGACGCTCTTCCTTATGCGCGGAACGGGAAGGTGCAGGCGATGATTCAGGATGAAATCCCCCGCCGGGACCAATATGATTTTACATTCGTGTCCATGCCGGATACGCAAATTTATGCGGAAATTTTACCCCAGTACTTCGAGTCTCAGGTGAATTTTATCCGTGACGCCAAGGATGACATGAACATCAAATACGTGATGCAGGTAGGAGATATCGTCAATTCCGCCGGGATTAAAGGGCAGTGGGAACGGGTAGACAAGTTCATGAACGTGCTGGACGAGGCGAACATCCCTTACGGGGTGGCCGCAGGCAACCATGACGTGTTTGACGGAGGGGCCAATTCGGAGCCGGATTACTCGGAATTCTCGAAATACTTCGGTGAAAATCGGTTTAAGGACAAGCCTTATTACGGCGGCTCGTATAAAGACAACAGGGGCCACTACGACCTCATTTCTGCGGAAGGCAACGACTTTATTTTCGTCTACATGGGCTGGGATATGAGCGACGAGGATTTCGCCTGGATGAACGGGGTATTGAAAGAGCATCCGGACCGCAAAGCGATCATCGTGGTGCACGAATATCTGCAGAACAACGGAAACCGCTCGGCGACCGGCAACCGGATTTACGAGAAAGTGGTGGTGCCGAATCCGAATGTGAAAATGGTCATGAGCGGGCATTTTACGGGCAGCGCCCTGCGTACGGATCAGCTTGACGACGATAAAGACGGTACGCCGGACCGCAAAGTGTACCAGATACTCAACGACTATCAGGGAATCCCGAACGGAGGCGACGGATACCTCAAGCTGATGCATTTCGACACAAGCACCGACACTGTCTACGTGAACACGTATTCTCCTTATCTGGACGATTATAATTATTACGACCCGGCGAAGGATGAATTTAAGCTGGCGATGGATTTGAAACCGATGACGAAGCGGGTGGCGACCGATAAGCTCGAAGTAAACGTATATTTGGATGAACTAATCGGAGAGGCGAGCGCGGCAAGTGGTGCGACGGCCACAACCGTGTGGGGTCCTCTGAACGGGAATACCGTCTACCAGTGGTATGCGACCGCGGAGGATGCCTTCGGAGGCCGGACCTATTCGGATATCGGCACCTTCCGTACCCGGCTTGCCTTGCCCGCTCCGCAGGAGGTGAAGGCTTCCGGCGTGACGGCCGATTCCGCGCGGATCAGCTGGAATCCTGTGGCGGTGCCCGGCGATTCGTCGTCCGTCACTTACGAGGTATACGGCCCGCAGGGCTTGGCGGCGACCGTGACCGGTTCCGTATACGTATTTACCGGCCTGGAGCCGGATACGGCGTATACGTTCACCGTCCGGGCTGTGCACGAGTCGGGAGCCGTCTCGGACATGAGCCTGCCGGTCACGTTTACGACAAGCATGGACCTGCCCGCTCTGCAGGCCGGCTTGCAGCGGTTTATCGCGGCCGGTCAGGTTACTTCGCCTTTGACGAACCAGCTCGACAATGCGCTGAAGCAGGCGGCCGGTCATCTGCAGAGAGGACAGAGCAGCCAAGCTGCCAAGAAATTAGAAGACTTTGTGAAGCATCTCGGCAGCAAAGCGCATGAGGATGCGGCCGCTCCGGAAGCCCGGCAGTGGCTGCACCTGAAAGCGCAGGCGCTCCTGCGTGTCTGGGCGGCGGAATAAATGCGGCTGGCCGCCGTCATGTGACCGCCGTCATGTGACGCCAAGCCCCGCGCACCGGGAGCTTCACGCGGTGCGGGACGCGGCCGTCTATGCGGCGTAGGAGGTCAATCGGCATTAGCCGCGCGGATTGACCGGACCGGCCGAAAGGCCGCGGGCCGATTAGCCCCGCGGCCGGACACAAAAAAAGCCCCCGGAAGCGAGTTTATACTCGCTTCCGGGGGCTTTCCGTTTTATAAAGACAAGCTGTCCAAGGGGATCTTGAACAGGTTCTGGAGGACTCGCTCGATGGCTAGAACGGTATCTTCCTCGGTTGTCCGGAGATGGACGAATTCGAGGTTCCGACACGTCTGCGGCACGTTGGCGAGAACACGGTCTTTCAGGTCATCCAGGAACGAATCACCGAATACCGGCAGCATCGTGCCCGTCAACGCGATATGATCCGGGTTAAGCATTGTAACGATGTTGGACAGGGCGGAAACGATGGCCGTCTTGACCGCTTCGCGCAGCTCTACGGCTTGAGGCTCTTCCGCGAGGAGAGCGCTGCGAAACTGGTCGACGGTTAAGCCGAGCGTTCTCTTAAGGCCGTGGGAGGAAGCCAGCGTAGTCAGGCATCCTTTGCCGCCGCAGTAGCAGTCGTGAAGGTGCGGAGGCAGGAACGCTTTGTAATGGCCGAGCTCGCCCGCTACGGAGCCGGAGCCTGTGACGAGCATCTTGTCCACGAAAATGGCGCCTCCGATGCCTCTGCCGAGCTTGAGCGTGACATTGTTCCGGGAGGAGACGAGGCGGCCGCTTATATTCTCGTTCAGCGCGAGGAGATTGGTGTCATTCTCCAGGTAAACGGGCAGCCCGTATTCTTCTTCCAGTATCCGGCCAAGAGGAACCCGCTTCCAGCCCATGCCGGGGGAACGGAGAAGGATGCCCTCGCTGGAATCGACCAGTCCGTGCACGCTGAAGGAGATGCCCTTGATCCCGTCCGGTTCGGGGATCTCCTTGATGAGAGCGCCGATCACCCCGCGGATCACCCGCAGCATATCCTCCTCCGTCTCGTACGAGTCCGCGCGCATTTCCGCTTCCGCCAGGCGCTCTTTGCGCAGGTTGTAAGCCGCTCCTCTGGCGTAGGTGCCGGACAGCTCGATGCCGATGGCGGAGAAGCGCGAGCCGTTAAGCAGGAGGGGGACGCGCTTGCGGCCGCTGCCGCTTTCGAGCGACTGGGGCTCCCCTTCCAGGATGACTTCGTCTTCCAGGAGGCGGTTCACGATGTTCGTCACCGTCTGCTGGCTCAATCCCGTCTTCTGGGCAAGTTCCACGCGAGAGATCGGGGAATCGGAATAAATAAGATGCAGCACCTTCTGCTGGTTAATGGATTTAAGCAGCGTATGGCTCGCATGCTTGGAAGTGGACATAGAATAACCTCTTTCTTAAAACGAAGACGAAATGGATGTTATCCCTTAGTTTACCATTCCCGAATAGACGAGGGAAGGAAATCTGGAAGAACATTGAAGTTTCACCATTTTCGCCAGTTTATTGGGAATAGGGACGAATCGTTTTACAAATCTTTAAAAGAAAAACTGTGTTTTTTCTAAATATTTGTATTGAATCCTTCGGAAAAACAAGGTACGATATTAATTAATAAAATTGATTTATTTATTATTATACCACAGGATGCGTAAATCGGAAAACAATTCGCCGATCCCCGCTTCCAACTATTTTCCGGTTTTCCCCATCGGCTCCAAACCATTTTAGCAAACATGAAAGGGGTTTCAAAAATGAGACCAAACATGAAAAGGCTTACATCTTTAAGCTTGGCAGTGGTGTTGTCGGGTTCGCTGCTTGCGGGTTGTGCGGGCGGTTCCGATCCGAAAAATGCGGGAGGGCAGGCGAGTCCCCAATCATCGGGAGAGATGTACGATAACGGGCTCCCTAAGAATGAGAAAGTGACGCTTAAAGTGGGCTTTTTTATGGGAGGCTACGGCCGGGAATGGTTTGATTACGCCGTGAAGTCCTTCAAGGAGAAGTACCCGAACGTATCCTTCGATGTCACCGCATCGGCAGACATGAAGAATATGATCCAGACGAAGGTTTCGGCCAATAACGATGCCGATATGTTTGATATTTTCAACACCACGCCCCCGGCCGGAGCGCAGGGAATCGTGTCTCTCGCGGAAGCCGGGAAGCTGGAACCCTGGGATGAACTCTTCGACAAGAAGCTGCCGGACGCGCCGGACAAAACCGTCAAGGAACTCATTCTGCCGGGCATGTACGAGTCGTTCACGCGGGTGAACGGGAAAGTGTACGAGTTTGCGTCGTCGAGTTCTTTCGGCGGGCTGTTTTACAACAAAACGTTATTCGAAAAAAACGGCTGGAACCAGAATCCGAAAACATGGTCGGAGTTTACCAAGCTTCTGGCCGACATCAAGGCGACGGGAATCGCCCCGATTACGTTCCCGGGCGTTCACCCGAACTATTACGACTGGGCCTTCGGACCGGCGAAAATGTTTGAGCTGGCCGATATGAAAGGCGGCGCGGACAAATTTATCGAGAACTACAAAACTTACACAGGCCCCCAATACTTGAGCGAAGAGAGCATTGAGCATTGGAACCGGCTCTACGAACTCGGCAAGCAGGGCTATTTCCCGGAAGGGCTTCCGGCGCTTACGCATACCCAGTCCCAAATGCAGGTGATTCAAGGACAGGCCGCGATGGTGTCGACCGGCAGCCACGTGGAGAATGAAATGAAGAAAACGACTCCGGCCGATTTCAAATGGGGCTATATGGCCGTGCCGTTCCGGGACAAAGCGGATCAGAAGCTCTGGGTGCGAAGCGGAATTACCAACTTCCTCTATCTATGGAGCGGCAAGCCCGATCTGAACAAGAAATGGTCCAAGGAATTTGCTCTCTGGCTGCTTACGCTGGAAAATCAACAGTTTGCGGCGGAGAAATCCGGTGCCCTGCCGATGCGCAAAGACTTGACGGACGATTCGTCGAAAGTGCTCAAACTTTCAAGCTCGGCGCAGGCGATTCTGAACTATATCAAGGAAAACGACGCGCGTGCCTATAAAGCGCACAGAACGGTCAGCATTTCGGACCCGAACCTCGCCAAAGCGGTCAAGATCGTCGAAGAAGCCACCGTCAAAATCGTGCTGGGCAAGCAGGATCCGAAGCCGATCCTGGAGGAAGCGGAAGCTTTACTTCAGAAAGCGGTCGCCGCACAGAAGAAATAAAAAAGCCATCAAGCGGGGAGGGAACCCTCTTCGCTTTCATTTTCCTAAGAGGAGTTGACTTCCCTTGTCGGACCCAATAGCCGTAAAAGCGCCGCGAAGCTTCATCAGCCGGACGGGGCTGGATAAAGCGAAAACGCAGAAATGGATTTTTCTCATCCTTGCCATCGTGCCGCCGTTTGGAGGTTATCTGCTTTTTACATTGTTTCCCAATGTTCTGTCCGTATATTATGCACTGCTGGACTGGGACGGGCTGAAAGAACCGGAGTTCGTCGGCTTGAAAAATTTCGTGACGGCCTTGCAGGATGAATACGTCTGGCGGGCGCTGCGCCACAATGTGATCTTCATGCTGACGGTGCCTGCTCTTGTCGTCCTGATCTCTCTTGTCCTTGCTTATCTGGTCACCTATAAGACTTACAGGGAAAATAAACTGCTGAAAATTCTATTTTTCTTTCCGAACGTCCTGTCCATTGTGGTCGTCGCTCTGCTGTGGGCGTTCATTTACGACGGAACCTACGGCCTTCTAAACGGCGCACTGGGACTGCTCGGGATCGACTTGAAAAATTTCTACTGGTTGGGCAGTGAAAATACGGCCTTGTGGGCCCTGATCCCTCCGTGGGTCTGGGGCGGCGTCGGCCTCTATGTCATTATTTTCGTCAATGCGATGACCGCGATTCCGAAATCCTTGTACGAGTCGGCTATTCTCGAAGGCGCCGGTCACATGACCCGCCTGTTTAAAATTACGCTGCCGCTCATCATGCCGGTGGTCCGGGTGAGCGTGCTGTTCCTGGTCGTCAGTACGCTGAAGACGTTCGAGCTTATTCTTATCATGACCAACGGGGGCCCTTCCGGATCGACGGATGTAATCGGCCTGTATATGTTCAACCTCGCTTTCGGCAAGGAGTACATCAACTATGGATATGCCTCGTCGGTAGGCATGATTCTCTTTGTTATCCTAGTGACGGCCAAGCTGCTGATGGACAAATTTTTGCCGAACCGGGGCGTCGAATACTAGTCATTACCTACGGACAGGGAGCGGATTGCAGTGAAAGAAAAACGGACGTTTATGGATGTGGTTTGGCGCCTCTGCTTGTACGCCTGGGCGCTGACGATTATTTTCCCGCTGTGCTGGGTGTTCTACGAGTCGCTCAAAAGCAATCCCGAATTTTTTCAAAATATCTGGAGTCTTCCGTCCAAGCTGGAATGGTCGAATTACAAGACGGCCTGGACGGAGTACGGCTTCGGCAAGTCCTTGCTGAATACGCTCTATTATGTCGGCGGAAGCCTGGTAGTCAGCCTTATTTTTACGACGCTTAACGCATACGCGCTGACCCGGCTGGAATTTAAGGGCCGTCAGGTGATCTGGGGACTGATCATGCTGTCTTTGTTCCTGCCCGGCATCAACGCGCTCGTACCGCAATATGTCATCATGCGGGAGCTGCACCTGACCAACAGCCTGACGGGGCTCATCCTGTTATCCGCCCTGGGGGAGAGCGTCTTCTACCTGATGCTGCTGGGCGGATTTATGAAATCGCTGCCCAAAGATCTGGAAGAAAGCGCGAATATGGACGGCGCTTCGATTTTTCAAGTGTTCCTGCGCATTATTGTGCCGCTGTCCACGCCGGGGATCGTGACGGTCGCGATCTTCAAGTTTCTTGGGTACTACAACAACTTCATGGGTCCGTTCATTTACTTGAGCGATCCGGAAAAATATACGATCGCCGTACAAATGTACCAGGCGAACAAGATGATGGAATATACGGCCGACTGGGTAACCCTGTTCGCCGGGGTGACGATCGCGATGGTGCCTTCCGTGATTGTGTTCATTCTCTTCCAGAGACTCATTATGCAGGGAGCTACGCTCGGGGCGGTCAAAGGATAGCTCTGCGGCTGAAGACGGGGGCTTGTCGGCTGAACAGATGGTGGATATAGAAAGTACGCTTACGTGCGGAACTCATGGAAACGGAGTGATCCGATGCGTGTGGAATTGGGGGAGTGTCAGATGAAAGTCGCTGTAATAGGCTGCGGGACAATGGGACGTACTCATGCGGCCGAGTGGAAAAGAATGCCCGGTATCCGGCTTGCCGGCGTGTGCGACGCGCAGGAAGGGACGGCGCGCAGTCTGGCCGACAGACTGGAAACGGAGGCTTACGAAGATTTCGACCGGATGATCGGGGAGGCGGATCCGGATATCGTGGATATCTGCCTGCCTACCCATCTGCATAAAGAGTTTATTTTCAGGGCGGCCCGTACCGGCAGGCATGTGATCTGCGAGAAGCCGATCGCCCTGTCGGCGGACGAGGCGGAGGAAGCGGCCGCCGAATGCAAGAAGCAGGGCGTCCGCCTGTTCATCGGCCACGTCGTCCGTTTCTTTCCGAGCTATGCGGATATCCGGCGCAAGGCCGCAGATGGGAGCATCGGGACCCCGGCGGTTCTGCACGCGAAGCGCATGGGGGCTAATCCCGGTTTGGCGAAGCCCTGGTATGCGAACAGCGATAAAAGCGGAGGCGTCATTCTCGATTTGATGATTCACGATATCGACTTCGCGCAGAGCCTTTTCGGCAACGCCTTATCGGTGTATGCGATGAACCGGAGGCAGGGAGACACCGATTACGCGCTGGCGACATTGCGTTTCGGCGGCGGGGAGATCGCCCACCTGGAAGCGTACTGGGGATTCCCCGGTCCTTTTACGACAGGTGTGGAATTGGCGGGCACCAGCGGCGTAATCCGTTTTAACAGCGAAGAAGCCGTATCGCTCCGCGTGTTTAAAGCGAAGGAAGCGGCGTCCGGGTCAGGCGTGGCGGCGGCTGTTCCGGTACCGAAAAGCCCGTCGACGCACAATCCGTATTACCTGGAGCTTGCCCATTTCGCCGATTGCGTGCGGACCGGACGGGAGGCTGAAGTGACGGCCGAAGACGCATGCAGGGCTCTGCGGACCAGCCTGGCCGTGATCGAATCCGCACGTACGGGGCGGCCGGTCAGGCTGCAGGATATAAACGCACGGGAGGGGGAGAATCGGCATGTCTACCGTTAACATCGGGATGATCAGCTTTGCGCACGGGCATGCGGCGGGGATTTATCGCCTGCTTCAAAATATACCGGGCGTACAAGTGACGGCCATAGCGGACGAGAACGAAGCGAGGGTCCGGGAATACCTGGAGGCAGCCCCAACTATCCGCTATTACGCCGACTACCGGGAGCTGCTGGAGGAAGACTGCGATGCCGTGGTCATCTGCTCGGAGAACATCCGGCATGCGGAGATGACCGTTGCGGCCGCCCGCGCGGGCAAGCACGTGCTTTGCGAGAAGCCGCTGGGCCTGAATGTGGACGAAATGGAGCGGATGATTCAAGCCTGCGAAGAAAGCGGCGTCCGCTTGATGACGGCCTTTCCGTGCCGGTTTCTCCCTGCGGTCATTCAGGCCAAAACGGCCGTGGACCGCGGTGAAATCGGCGAGATCTTGGCCGTCAAAGGAACCAACCGCGGCACGATGCCTAGCGGCTGGTTCGTCGACCCGGCGCTCTCCGGCGGCGGAGCGCTGCTGGACCACTCCGTCCATGTGCTGGACCTCCTGCACTGGATGCTGGACAGCCACGTGACGGAGGTTTATGCGGAAACGGCTACGCTGTTTCACGATATTCCGGTGGAGGACACGGGCTTCCTGCACGTGAAGTTCGAGAGCGGGGCCTTCGCGTCGATCGACACGAGCTGGTCCCGTACCCGTTCGTTCCCTTACTGGGGAGACGTCACCCTGGAAATCGTCGGGACCGAAGGCATGCTTTCCATCGATGCTTTCGGCCAGAAGAACGAAGTGTACAGCGACGGAGCGGACAACGCCCGGTGGAGCCACTGGGGCGAGAATATGAACCGTACTATGGTCGAGGCTTTTATCGGCTCCGTCCGGGAGGGCAAAGAAGTGCCGGTTACCGGCAGGGACGGTCTCCGTTCCGCCGCCGTAGCCGCAGCGGCTTACGAATCCGTCCGCCGGGGCGAGCCGGTCGCATTAAACGAACACGGCAGATATTCCGTGGAATAGGAGGCTTGCGGCATGTCGGCTTACAAACTGGTCGCGCTGGACCTGGACGGCACCACGCTGACCGATGACAAGCGCATATCCGAGGTGAACCGGATTTGGATCCGGCGCGCGACGGAGGCGGGCGTCACCGTTATTTTCTCGACGGGACGGGGCATCCAGACCGCCAAATCGTATTGGGACGAGCTCCGGCTGGATGTGCCCATGGTGCTGCTCAACGGGGCCGAGATCTGGAAAGGACCGGGCCGGTTGTGGGAGCGCCACTATTTGTCCCGGCAGCAAATCCGCGAGCTGCATAAGCTGGCGGTCGGGGCGGGCGCTTGGTACTGGGGCTACAGTGTGGAGAGCTTGACGAACCGGGAAGAGTGGACGGAAGAGATGTTCGACCGGGACTGGATGAAATTCGGCATGGGCCATCACGATCTGCCCACCATTGTGGGGCTTCGTGAGCAGGTGCGGCAGATGGGCATGCTTGAAGTGACCCGCTCTGCCGATACGAACATGGAAATCTCCGCCCTCGGAGTGACGAAAGAATCCGGCGTCCGCAAAGTATGCGGGCTGCTCGGGATCGGCATGCACGAAGTCATGGCCATCGGCGACCATCATAACGACCGAATGCTCATCCAGGCCGCCGGCCTGGGCATCGCGATGGGCAACGCCGAAGCGGAACTGAAAGAGGCGGCGGATGCCGTCACCGGCACGAATAGCGAGGACGGCGTGGCTCAGGCTATTCAGCAGTATATTTTCGGACTGGATGCGGTGCCGGAGGAATAGGTTTGGAGAATGAAGCCGGTTATCCGAATGGATAACCGGCTTTTTTTCCACCGTTTAAAACGGTGTATACAAAATTATTTAATAAGAACTAGTAAGAATTCATTCATTTTATTAACGGATGAAAATAATAAGATTTTATTTATTTCTTTTTATAGGTCTAAAGAATCATAATATAGGCACAAAATGAAGGTAAATTGTGGAAGGGGGTCGAATGATTAGGAGACTACACTCAGAGAGGAGCATCATCGAATGAAAACAAGTACAGGGTTACGCAAAAAAATGGCGGTCACGCTGCTCGCATGCACTGTGATGGCGCCCGCTCAACTATCCTGGGCCGCTTCTGCGTCCGCGGCAAGCGATATCTCGGGTCACTGGGCCGAGCAGCAGACAAAGCAGTGGGTAGACAAAGGATACATACAGGGCTACGCAGACGGCACGTTGAAGCCGGACAAGGCGGTAACCCGCGCGGAGTTCGTTTCGCTGGTTAACCGCTCGTTCAAGCTGGAGGCGCAGGGCACGGCATCCTTCAAAGACATCGCGGCATCCGACTGGATGTACGGCGAAGTCGCCAAAGCGGTCCAGGCCAAATATATCGAAGGATACCCGGACGGCAGCTTCCGTCCCAACGCTTCGATTTCCCGGCAGGAGGCGGCCGTGATCGTCGCCCGGCTGCTGAATAAGACAGCGGCTCAGAGCGAAACAGCCGCGGCTTTCCGCGATCAGTCCGCCATCGCGTCGTGGGGAAGCTCGGCCATTGCGGCCGTAGTCAGCTCCGGCGTGATGAGCGGCTATGCGGACCGTTCCTTCAAACCCGATGCGCCGATCACCCGCGCCGAAACGATCGTCACGCTGCAGCGGGCAGCCGGTGAAACGACAGCTCCGACGGAGACCACGGGACCAGGTCCGGAGGAGACGGCTCAGCTATCCGAGGGCACCATTGCCATCACCGGCCCGGATTCCGTGAAACTGACGGACGAGTCGGCCCAAAGCATTTCTTTTGAAGCGGCCGTCAAAAACAAAAACGGCGAGGCCGTCAAAGACGCCAAGGTCGTCTGGAGCCTGGAATTTGCAAACGATCACCAGAGATGGAAGGACGAGGAAGACCCTTCATACGGCATTACAATCGACCCGGCTACGGGCAAGCTTAATGTCGGGTGGTATTCCTGGATTGAGGATTTCAAGGTCGTCGCCAAGCTGGCATCCGACCAATCCGTCGCAGCATCCAAAACCGTTCAAGCCAGTCAGGGAAACATTAAAAGCGTTCTAGCTTCCAACGGTACGGTTCAATTCGTTTTCTTCGAAGAGCCGAAGGTGGAGGAGGACGGCTACGGCGGAAAGTTCAGAGCGGACATCGATTTGATCTCCATCGGTCAGGAGAATTTACAAGATCCGTCCCAATACAAAGAATTTGAAATTACCAAAAAAGACTACGACCCGGCGACCCAAACAGCCACCTTCCATTTCGATCCGATTGCGGCAGCAGCCGAGAAGCAGGACGTATATCTCACCATCGGCTATATCGAAAGCACGTATATTTCAGGTGCGCACTTTGTGATACCGGCAAAATAGAGAAGCTGCTCTTCTAGAAATTGAGCAAGTGGCACATAAAGAAAAAGAGCTGTACCGAAATTCATCGCAGATGTGAACTGCCTCCGTGAAGTGAGACAAATCAAAACACCTTCAAGAAGAATGCTCCCATGTCTAAGATGTGTGGACAACTTGGAGGTGTTTTGCATTGGCAGCTAGATATTCGATCGAAACAAAAATGAAACCATTGAATTGAGATTGGCGGGCGTGCGATGAGAAGCAATTATATCAAGTTACGAATGTATTTGAAAAAATAATATATAAGGCTAGCTTTCATATCTTTTAAATAAATATTCTCCTTGGTCAAAATCAGTGATAGAGGGTAAAAGTATGGAAAAATATACTGCAAAATATTCCATAATATTATTGGTTATAGTTATCGGATTGATAGGTTTCGAATATTTCAAAGTAACAGGGACACCTTGGGGCAAGACTGCATTTGCGTATCAAGTTGAAGACTATATTCAGAGAAAGTACCCTAGCGTTAATATAACTAAACAGACGGTATCTTACAGTTTTAAAGGGATGGCCTACCATTCCACAGTTATATTGAATGAAGGGATTACCATTGAAGTGAAAGAATACGATGAAAAAATTATAGACAACTATTACGTCGCCAAATGGGAGGCGAAGGTAACTAAAGAAATTGATTTGTTTATTAAAGGTAATGTAAATTCGAATGCCAGTGCGAAATTGATCATTGATGCTGCTAATTCAGAAATGGAGCCTTATAATAATCTGTCTTCATTTAAGGAAGTTAATAAGTATATCCAAGGGAAAAGTAAGTTTTTTGTGTATTTAAGCGAGGATTTATTAAACGAAGAGGCTTTAAAAGAAGGTTTAGCGGTTATCAGATGGATTGAGGAAAAAGGTTACACTTCCAATCTTGTCTTTTTTGTAAACAAAAAGCCCGTCATTATTATAGAGAGTGATCAAATTAAAAGCATCAGTAGTCCAGAAGATTTAAAAAAATTTAAGATGAAATTCAGCCACGATGGGAATTAGCCTCTCGTTGTGGCTAAAGTTTCACTTTGAGCGGGAGGTGAACATGTTGAGTCCAATACTTGTTGGCGACGAGTCTACACTCGAGAAAAGTCAGTACGGCTCTATTACGGGTGAGATTTACTTTCAATTTGGGGATTTTTGTTTTCCCGAGCTTCGATGGAACGATTTTATCGTAGTTATTTTATGCTGGTGGAACAAATCGGTAGGGACGCTTGAAGTGTCATCCGTCGGCACGACGGTAGAATTTCATTTTATGGACGGTCCTTTTTATGTCCGTGCTGTAAAATCAGGCGAGGAAAAAGTCACATTAAGCTTCCTTCGAAGAAAAATAGAGGGCTTTGAAATACTAGCTTCAAGGGATACCGAAATTGATAGTTTGAAAACAGCCATTGGTAAGGTTTCCAGGAAGATTGTTAGAGAACTGCATAGAAAAAATTGGTCAACTAATGAGATGGAACAGTTAGAAAGCCTGGTAAGAAAGAGAAGATAGGATGGGAATTCGGAAAGGGAAATGAAAAGTGGAAATAATCGATTCATTAAAAGAACAAGTCAGTAAAAATAACATAGAAGAAGCCAGTTCTATTGTTGAAAAAATAGGAGACTCCAAATTAATAGAAGCTGTTCCTATACTCATAAACACCTTATTGGATACGGAAAGTAATCAGCTAAGAAATACAATTGCTATAGCACTTTCTGATATAGGTTGTGATGATGCCGTTGTTCCTATAATCAGCTTGCTTAAAAGCCCTAAAACACAAAACTCTAGAGGAACCTTACTTTATGCTCTAGAAAATTTTGATTGCTCTGATTACGGAGAGTTAATAACGGAGTTATGGATCGAAGGTAATTTTGTGTGAGATGGCAATCGATTTCACTCTTAAGAATTAACGTTAAAAATATGTCTGCAGCATTAAAGCATAATTGCAGGACTAAATTACAAGCAAACCTTAGTAACACGATCGCAGATGAGGAATTGCAAGAGGCTCTTGAGATCTTAGGTAGTTGTTAAAGGGGGGAGTTATCATTGGTAATACCTGTACTTAAAGGTATCGATATTATTGAAATCCAAGATGATTTAAAAGGCTCAAAATTAAGGGGGACAGCTTATATTGCAGAAGAAGATGATAGTGGCTCAGTCGAGCAACATTCATTGTTCAAAATTTTGAGTTAGAATTGGTGGAAACTGAAATAAGAAAAATACTCAAAGATTGTATCCGTCCCACTTGGGAAGAGGCGGTAGGAGCTATTAATCGTCATTTAAATTGGGAATACGATAATAACCAATACTTAACTGATGAGGAGATATTAGCAAAACAAGATCAAAAGAATTGAAAATTCAACCCTTTGGAGAATAGGAAATTTCTTCACAGGTTTACCCTTTTTTGCTGATCTATCGGCTATATGGAAAGTACATTTATTTCGGTGCACACTTTCTTCGAGCCCCCTCCCAAAGCTGCTTGACCAAGTTGCTAATAGCCTAAGAAAATGAGGTGCTTTTTTGGAAGCCATAGAGTTTGCTTCTAGTAATGAAATTGAAAAAGTAATTAACACTTTTGGTAGATTGGATGTTGAAAATCTTGATAATCCTAACAAATTAGTTGTCGGGATCCTTGATAAATATAACAGTGCTCTAGATGAAGAAGAAGCGTTAAGGTTAATTAGTTACGAAGGACATAATATTAAATATGAAAAGGACTTTGTTGAATTTGTACTCAGGTGCATCAGAGAGTACCCGGACTTTTATATTTTTATTAGAAAGCTTGAGGATATTAATAATAGGGAATTAAAGAAAAAGTTTGATTCGGAACAAGTAAACTTGGTATTAAAAATGAAGAAGACTATCGTAGAAGATTCCTTAATAAAAGTTAGAGATACTTCTATCATAAAATTGATACTAAGCTTATCGACAAGAGAGGTTTGCTTTTCGAATTTCTTTTTTGGAAGTTTTGTGGTTATCGGAAATTTTGATTTGAGTTTCCCTGTCTATTGCAGTAACAAAGAAACATTCAATGCTTGTACAAAGATGGCAAGTGAAAATGGGTTATTTATAAGGACGAACTAAGTACATGGGCCACAGGCGACTAACCTCGTTAGTGGTTATTTTTTATAGTATTCTGATTCTCAGCGCTTCTTTGGTTATGAACCGGTAGCACTTATCTCCCAAATCTTTGAACCACCCCCTCCCTTTTCTCGCCTATAGGTATGTAGGACGCAGCACAGCAGCGCAAACCTGGAAGCCGTGCAATCACCCCGTCCTGCTACAAAAAAGGAGGAAGAAATCATGAAAAAAGCTACACTTGCCGTATTAAGCGCCGCAATCGTATTGGGAGGGACTCTGACAGCAGCAGGGCCGTATGCAGCCGCTCAACAACTTAATGCACAGCCCGCGGTAACAGCCGCAGCTAAAGACACAAACGCGGCATCCGCGTTCCAATTGACTCCTTCCTTGAAGAAACACTGGGGCGGAGTCGAGTTTACACTGGAGTATCTCAACGCTTCCGAAGCCGGTACGGAGTTTATGATTTCCCGCAAATTACCGGCTAACCCGGCGGATCTGGACCCGGAAATCGACCGCAAAATCACGGACATGGATTACCTGGCGATAGATAGCAGCGGATGGATTTATGAGAGACAGAGCGGGAGCGGCGGGATGTACGCATTCCCGGACGGCACTTTGGGCATGAGGCATGAGGAAGCGGTTGAAGCATTGAAAGATCAGCCGCAGGAGCTGACGATCAAGCCTTATATCGGCGGGTATTATGATGATACGTCGACGATGTTTGCGGACAAAGCGGATGTGAAAACACCACTGAATGGAATGTATCCACTCCAAGTGGATCAGGGGAAAATCGGCAGCATTGCCGTCACGGGCGTGGACTTCAGCGAGGACAAAACCGTTGTGCGAGTAGCGGCCGCAGGTGAAACGGCACCGGTGCAAACGACTGGCATCTGGCTGGTCGAGAACGGCAAGAGACTGGATGAGTCCGTCAAGAAGCTGAAAAGCGCCGAGGACGGCGTCTACGAGTACGAGTTGGAATTCCCTGCGGTCAGCAAGGACGCTTCGCTGGAGCTGCTGACCAAACGGATGACGCCGGTCACTTTCCTGGACAACCTGGAAATGACCGTCCAGCTTCCGCGCTAAGCGGCAGGGGAGTGGCGGCCCTATATGGTTGACCACGTTATGTGACGCCAAGCACCGCGTGCTGGAAGCTTCGTGTGGTCCGTTATTGAACCGTCGTCGGTATCTGAATTTCTTCGCTAACGAAGTGAATTCGTTCCGCTGGGAGAAGCCGCCCATCTGATTCAGGACGTGTATAGTTTACGAGGTTAAAACTCATACCTGGCGAAAGCCTGCCCCTAAAAGCAGCCCGTTGCGGCTGCTTTTTGTTATTCCTTTTGACCCGGGAAACGGGCTGCCAGAACTATATCCGTAACAAAAAACAAAGCCGCCGCCGCCAGACTGGCAGGGAAAAGAATCAGTCCGAACACTCCGTGCATCATTCCCGAAATTACAAGCCGCAGCTTACTGTAAGGAAATATGCAAAAGCCGATAAAGTCGCTCAGCAGAGACGTAAAGGTGCCGTATACATAAATAACGGGAGCGGAGTAGACAAGATAGATAAAACCGACCGACATAACCTGGGAAAAAGCCCCTGGAGCGGCTCCTGCGAGCGGGTGATAAAAGAAAGGCTCATGCCGTGTGTACCAGGCGGAAAAGAAAGCGAACAAAAGTGAAGAAACGGTTGCGCTCAGCAGTTTTCTTTTCACAAGTCTCGTCAGGTGGAGTGTCATTTCCGGGTAGTTTCCTTTCTGTTCAAAAAGTCCATTACCTACGGTTTATCGTAACGGATGGGGTTTCCCGGTGTAAGTTCTAACTTTTATAGGTCCTCAAACAAGAAGCCAGCAAAGGAAAAATCGGGTTGACACTCCTTTTGTACCAGTGTACTATTTAATTAATACAGTAATACAAAGAACTGACCGAGGAGGAATACACTTTGAACGCTTGGTGGAATTTATTCAAGAAAGAAATCGGCATGCGGACAGCCGTAACCGGCTCCCAAAAGACCTGGGCAGCTTTTTCCGTCGGTATGATCGCTTTGATGACGTTTATGGCTTACCGCTACCAGTCGGGGATTGTCACCCCCTTGTGGCTGGGCATCATTTATCTGCATGTTTTTCTTCCGTCCGTTTATCTGCTGATCAGTTTCGGTAAAGAACGGGAGCGGGCACCGCTCTGGTTCCAGCTCCCGCAGTCGGGCTGGAAGCTGATCGGGGCGAAATACGCGGCCGCGCTGACGGAGATGATCGGCGGTCTGCTCGTCTCGATTACGATGTTCCTGTGGATGTACAAGGTGGAGCAAATGACGCTGATCGAACGTGCGGGAGAGGATCCGTTTTATTTATCGGGACACGTCAGTTATTTCACGGGTCTGCTTCACGGCTTGGGCTTTAAAGAAGTCTTTATTTTTTTCTTCATCGCATTTTTCATTGCCGCCTTGGCGGTTCTGGTGTACTTCACGGCTTTGGCACTAAGTAACCGCGTCGGCCGGCTGCGGTGGCTGGCGGCGATTATTCTGATCGGGGCGGTCATGCTCGTGGAATATACGTTCGAAATGAGCCCGGTGTATCACTTTTTGTTCAAGTGGGGCTACGCCTTTGATTGGGACGGCGACCCTTTTTATTCGGGGGAAATGATTTGGACACTGGCAACTCTGGCTGTCGTCGTGTATATACCGGCCTGGCTTTTGGATCGCAAAGTGGAGGTGTAAGTTCATGCCTGAACAGTTTTCGGGCTCGCAGCCGATTTACCTGCAGCTGGTTCAGCGGGTATGCCGGCAAATCATCCGCAAGGAATTTCCGCCGGGAGGCAAGCTGCCCTCGGTCCGGGAACTTGCCGTACAGTTCGGGGTTAATCCCAATACGGTCCAGAGAGTGAATATGGAGCTGGAGAGAATGGGCATAGTCGAAAGCCGGAGGGGACAGGGCATGTTTGTTACGGAAGACGAGTCGTTGTTAACGCGGCTCCGGGATGAGCTGAAAGAAGGAGAATTAAAAAGATTCGCGGAGGAAATGCGTGATTTGGGCTATTCCAACGAGCAGATTATAGAGAATGTACAGAAATTTCTCAAGCTGAATTAAGGGTCTTTCAGAGGAGAGGAAATGAAAATGGCAGAAACCGGGAACGGTACGGAACCTATCGTCGCGTTCGATGGGGTAAGCAAGAGCTTTATCGGCAAAAGGGTGCTGAAGGACGTCAGCTTCCACATACCGAGGGGACAGATCATCGGCATCATCGGCACGAACGGAAGCGGAAAATCGACGGTGCTGAAGCTGATGGCAGGTCTGCTGCAGCCTTCCAAAGGAAGGGTGGAGCTTGAAGGACAGCGGGTATCGCGGATCAGTTCGCGGCGGATCGCGTTCCTGCCGGAGCAGGACGTATTTTACCCGGCTCATACCGTGGAGCGTACGCTGCGTTTTTACACCGCGATGTACCAAGATTTTGACATTGCGAAGGCGCTGGAGCTGACCGAATCTTTCGGACTGGATTTGAAGGAAAAGGTTGCCCGGCTGTCCAAAGGCAACCGCGCGCGTCTGAAAATCGTGCTCGTGCTCGCCAGACAGGTGCCGCTGATCGTGATGGACGAACCGCTGTCCGGCTTGGACCCGCTGGTGAGGGAATCGATCATCCGGACCGTGATTTCTTTCGTGGACATGGAGGAACAGACGCTCGTTCTGTCCACCCACGAAGTCGACGAGATCGAGCCTTTGCTGGACCGCGTTATTCTGATCCGGGACGGTGAGGTCGCGCGGGACGAGTCGGTCGAACAGATTCAAAGCGAATACGGGATCGGACTTGTGAACTGGATGAAGCAGGCAGGCGGATAACGCCCGGCTGCTTTTTCTGTTCGGGGTAAAGAGGTTGACAAAACAATCTATAAACCAATATATTGGTTTTATGAAAACGAAACCAACCATTCAACGCATTAAACGCCAATCGTTCCGCGAAGAGATTTACGAGGCGCTGCGGCAAGCGATCGTTTCGCTGGAGCTTGAGCCGGGCGCCAAGCTCAGCGACCAGGAGCTGGCCGAGCAGTTCGGCGTAAGCCGCACGCCTGTCCGGGAAGCGCTCAAGCGCCTGGAGGATGACGGGCTCGTCGAAGCGGTTCCCGGCTCCGCGACACGCGTCACGCCGCTGAAGCCCAAGGAAGGCAGGCACGCCTTCACCGTAGTGGCGGCGCTCCATGCCTTGGCCGCCCGTCTGGCCGTGCCCTATCTGGGCCCGGAAGAGTATGAAGCGCTGGAACAGTCCAACAAGGCGCTGGAGCAAGCCCTCGGCCGGAACGACGTTCCGGCGGCGATCGAGGCGGACAATGCTTTCCACGCCGTGTTTCTGCAGGCGGCAGGCAACCCGGAAATCTTGTCCGCGCTGAAAGGCATCCTGCCCAAAGTGCAGCGGCTGGAGATTTCCCGGTTCGCTTCCGTCCACGGGCTTCAATCCGTCGAACAGCACCGCAGAATTGCCGATGCGTGCCGGAAGCGCGATGCGGCAGACGCCGCCCGTCTGGTCGAAGAGAACTGGCTCACCCTGGGGGAACGATTGGCCGAGAGCAATCAAGCAGAGAAAGGCTGAACCTTCATGAAACCGATACTGCTGGGCATTTTATCCGCCTTTTTCTTTGCCATTACGTTCGTGCTCAACCGTAAAATGGAGCTGGGAGGAGGGAGCTGGCTCTGGAGCGGCTCTCTGCGCTACCTGTTCATGTTCCCGTTCCTCCTCCTAATCGTTGCGGGCCGCCGCAACCTGCGGCCTCTCTTCCGGGCGATGCGGCTGCACCCGTGGCAATGGCTCCTGTGGAGCACAGTCGGCTTCGGGCTGTTCTACGCGCCCATGTGCTTCGCCGCGGCCTATTCTCCCGGCTGGCTGACCGCCGGGACGTGGCAGCTTACCATCATCTCGGGCTCCCTGCTCGCCCCGCTCTTCTGGGAGACGGTCGCGACTCCGGCCGGGCCCGCGAAAGTCCGCAGCCGGATTCCGCTGCGCGGACTCGCGATGTCGCTCGTCATTCTCGCCGGTATCTTCCTGCTCCAGCTTGAGCAGGCCGGCTCGCTGACGGCGAAGGATCTGCTGCTCGGCGTTCTGCCGATCGTGGTCGCCTCCTTCGCCTATCCGCTCGGCAACCGCAAGATGATGGAGCTGTGCGGCGGCGGACTGGACGTGTTTCAGCGCGTGCTCGGCATGACGCTGGCCAGCCTGCCGTTCTGGCTGCTCCTGGCGGGCTGGGCTTACGCAAGCGCCGGGCTGCCGAGCACGGAGCAGACGTTCCAGTCGCTCATCGTCGCGCTGTCTTCCGGCGTCATCGCCACGATACTCTTCTTCCGGGCCACGGACATGGTGCGGGAAGATGTGTCCAAGCTGGCCGCCGTGGAAGCTACGCAGTCGGGCGAAGTGCTTTTTGCCCTGGCGGGCGAGATGCTGCTGCTGTCCGCCGATCTTCCTTCGGCGTTGTCCTGGCTCGGCATCGGGATCATTGTGGCCGGAATGGTGCTTCACAGCCATGTGTCCCATCGGCGGCCCGCAGCGCGGTCCAATCCAGAGCTTTCTATGGAAAAGTAACCGCGAATTTCCGGTTATCCCCAGAAACCGTACTCCCCAAGCAAAGAATTTTTTTGCCAAGGAGGCGGTTTTTTTCGGTTATACCACAGTTATCAACAAAGTTATCCCCATAATCTACACCTTTAAAAGCTTATCTGTGCATAGATCGCACTTTTATTATTAACATATCCACAGCCTGATTTATCCACAAGATTAATCTTTTTTTAAGGACCGGGAAAAGGACTTCCAAAAGGAAAAACCGAATGTATGTAAAGAGACTCAATCGCTTATAAGTAAAATCTTGCAGGGAACCCGGCGGAGAAGAAAAGGAGTGCGCGAGATGGAGGACCTTACTTTAAACCACGTGGATGCCAAGCATCCGGATCTATGGCTGCTGATCGAAAAACTGGACGAGGAGCTGCTCCAACGGTATCCGGCCGAAGACATTTTCGGTCTTGACCGGGACGATCCCCGCCTGGATCAATCTGTTTTTGTGGTCGCCTACGACGGGGACCGGCCGGTCGGCTGCGGGGGCATCCGTCCGCTTGATGCGGAGAGCACGGAGCTGAAACGTTTTTTTGTGGATAACGCGTATCGTAAAAGAGGAGTCGCGGGCCGCATGCTAACTTTTCTGGAAGAACGGGCGCGGGAGCGGAGCTTTATATCGGTCAAATTGGAAACGGGCCCGGAACAGCCGGAATCCCTTTATTTCTATAAAAAGCACGGCTATGTGGAAATCGAAAGATACGGCGAATATATCGGCAGTGAAGCGAGTATCTGTTTTGAGAAACCTTTAGCGGCCAAGGGGAGGGAATAACATGGCGGTAACGACTTTATATTTGACGCGGCACGGGCAGACCGAATGGAACGTGGCCAAGAAGATGCAGGGCCATCAGGATTCTCCGCTGACCTCTCTGGGCGAAACGCAAGCGGCTTGGCTGGGCGAAGCGCTGGCGGACGTGCCCCTGGACGGCATCTACTCCAGTTCGAGCCCGCGGGCTGTCCGGACAGCCGAGATTATACGGGGCGCGCGTAAGCTGGACATTGCGGAGCGGGACAGCCTCAGAGAGATGAACCTGGGGGAGTGGGAAGGGCAGAGCTTATCGGATATCGAGCAGCGTGAGCCTGAGCGGCATCATGCATTCTGGAAAGCGCCCCATGAGTTTCGCGCGGGTACGGGCGAATCTTATGAGGAAGTGAAGGAGAGAGCGGTCGGAGAGGTTCTGAAAATGGTCGAAGAGAACCCGGGCAAAAGCATGCTGATCGTGACTCACACGGTTGCGCTCAAACTGATCATGGCGCACTTCGAAAGCCGCGATCTCCGCGACCTGTGGGAGCTCCCTTACATCCATCCGACCTGTCTGTGCAAGGTGGAGCTGACGGACGGCGTTCCGCGGATCGTTCTGCACGCCGATATCTCTCATTACAAAAATGAAATCGAAGGCGCGTTCTGAGCGGAAGTTATTGATTTTTTTCATAGAGTATGCAAAAATACCACAAAAGATCGCATTGGTTAATCATTCCGGTATAGATCTGACGTAGAAAGTACAGCTGGCCCGTGACGGTATGTCCGCCTCTTATGAGGCGATAAATCTGATCTTGTGAGGAGGAAGATAGGCGTTAGTCTATCGAACCGCGATGAAATTTGTTTGCGTTGAGTGCAGCAAGGTGTTTGCCGAATTCCGCTATACCTGTACGTGTAACGGAATGCTTGATATTTCCCAGGACTTTACCGGTTTGGACGCCGAGGAGCTGAAACAGCTATTCCAGAGCCGGCTTTCGGACAGGCTTTCCCCTTATGCGAGCGGGGTGTGGCGCTATAAGGAACTGATTTTTCCGGACGTGGAAGATTCGGCGATTGTGACCAAATACGAAGGAAACACGGGGCTGTACCGGAGCGATGCGGTTGCCTCTTATGCGGGGACGAGAAGCGTCTGGCTTAAGGCACAGAGCGAGAATCCGAGCGGCTCTTTCAAGGATAACGGCATGACCGTTGCGGTTACGCACGGCCGTTCGCTGGGTTACGACCGGTTTACCTGCACCTCTACGGGCAACACGTCTTCCTCTCTTGCGATGTACGCCTCTCTGGCGGGACGCAAATCGTACGTGTTCGTACCGAACAAAAATATTTCCTTGAACAAAGTGCTGCAGACATTAGCTTACGGAGCTAATATTTTCTCTATTGAAGGAACCTATGACCATGGAATCAAGTTTCTGGAGGAGAACAGCGAGAAGCTTGGTTTATATATTTGCAACTCTATCAACCCGTTCCGGATCGAAGGCCAGAAAAGCATCGTGTACGAACTGGCTCAAGTGATGAGCTGGAAGCTGCCGGATTGGATCTTCGTACCCGGCGGTGCGCTCAGCAACGTGTCCGCCCTCGGCAAAGGGCTTTCCGATCTATATGCGCTCGGTCTGATCGACAAGCTGCCGCGCGTGGCGCTCGTACAGGCGGAAGGAGCGAGTCCCTTCTACAAGATGATCGCAGAGGGCAAAACGGCGCTCGAAGCGGAGCCGAATCCGTACACGAGAGCCTCGGCTCTCAACATCGGCGATCCGCCGAGCTGGCGCAAAGCGCAGCGCACCCTCCAGGAGACGAACGGCGTTGCCGTGTCCGTCACGGACGAGGAGATTCTGAACGCAAAGGCCGTAATCGACGCGTCCGGCATCGGCTGCGAGCCGGCTTCCGCGGCTACGGTAGCGGGTCTGCGCAAGCTCGTATCCCAGCAGACTGTGGACAAGGACGAGACCGTGGCCTGCATTCTGACGGGGAATATGCTGAAAGACACCGATGCGCTCCGCGAGTACCACCTGGAGGACAACAAACCGTTCTCCAACAAGATCATTCCGTCCAGCCTGACTTACGACGACATCTTTGCCGTCATTAAATAAATGACAGGTTCTGCCCCGTTTTTCCCGGAAGGGAGGACGGGGCTTTGCTTACGGCCGTACGCCAAAGAGCCGCCTTCTCCCGAAAGCGGCTCTTCGTGAACCGGACCCCTTCTTCCGAAGGAGTCCGGTTTATTTTTTGCTTGTCATGATGCCGTAGGCGACCCGCAGGATCAGCCCCAGGAAGAGCCCGGTACCGGCTATGATGTAAATGATCGTGAAAATCTTGCCCAGCTCGGTCTGGGGAACAAAAGCCGGATGACCGACCGTGCTCAGCGTCGCCACGCAGAAATACAGCGAATCCAGGACGGAGAGTCCCTCCACCTGCGTGTAGAAAATCGTGCCGGACAGAAGAATCAGGAGAATCAGGACGAACAGCACCTGAAAATCCTTTTCTTTAAAAGCGTGCCAGAGACCGCCGACGAGTCTTTTGAGTGTGAGTATAAACGATACCATGGTTCACTCCTGCTTCAGATGAGAGTACGGGGCTGTCGTTACAGGCGAAGTGTCCGGTGTTCGCGCTCTGTGTTCCGCGTTCCGAAAGCGGCGGCCACCGTATACAGGTCCCGGATCGCCCTAAGGCGCCCGCTTAGAGAAACCACAAAACGGGTCAGGCGGTTTAGGCTTCCGGTTTGACGAGCGCTTTCTGGCTCTGTACCTCGTTGTTCAGCGCGAGCATCCGGGCGTCCAGCGAGGCAATCAGATCGGCGGTGTCCTTAAGCTCCTGACGGATCTCGGTCGGAACGCCTTCGTTGTATTTGTAGTAGATTTTGTGCTCCAGGCTTGCCCAGAAATCCATGGCCACCGTGCGGATCTGAATTTCCACGGGCACATGCTCGATCCGGTTGGTCAGAAAGACGGGAATCTGAATAATAAGATGAAGACTCTGATAGCCGTTGGGCTTAGGATGCTTGATGTAATCCTTCGTCTGAACGACTCGCACATCGTTCTGGCTGCAGATCATGTCATAGATCCGGTAGATGTCGGTTGAGAACGAGCAGATGATGCGGATTCCGGCAATGTCCCGGATATAGGAGCGGGTGTTGTCCATCGTGATCTCGAGATTTTTGCGTTTGAGCTTTGCGGCGATACTCTCGGCCGATTTGATTCTCGTTTTCATATGCTCGATGGGGTTGTAGTCGTGAATAAACTGGAACTCCTCGTTCAGGATTTGCAGCTTCGTGCCGACTTCATCCAGGGCAAATTTGTAGGTGAGCAGAAAATGCGCCCAGCTTTTCATATTTTTTATATCCAAAATCAAAATAAATCCTCCTAACCGGCCGGCCAGCCGGCCGGATTTTCGAAAGGTACGCTATAAATTTTACAGGCTGCGGACCGGGAACACAAATTCCTCCATATTTCGTCTTAAACGCAGCCGTTTCCGAATGCTTATCCTTGCCCTGAAAAGCGGAGACAATCCCCGCTTGTTACGCCGGACACCCGAATAAAGGGCGCTCTTTCGGACGCCCTTACCGGATCGGAGGTCAGCTCTTGGTAATATGCCCGATCAACTCCGAGACATCCTCCTGTCCGTTTCAGCATTTTTTGAAGCCATGCCTTCTGAAAATCGGCCTCTTCCGGACCTAATTTTTCCGGTCCTTCCGTGAATATGGATTGAATCTTCTCCAGAAAAGGAGCGGCCAGTCCGCGGCTGTCGGTCACAATTACACCCTCATGAATATGCAGAAAACGGACCGGATCGTCCATGGACGATGTGGGATGAATCCAGGCATCGAGCAGCAGGCCGTCTATCCGGGAGGTGTCGTTTCTCTTGAAATTCCGATCCGAGAAGATCATAAGATCCAGATCGCTTTCGTCTGTATAATCCCCGTTCGCATAGGAGCCATAGAGGATAACCGAATGGCCTTCATACTTGCCCGCCAAATAGCCGGCCGCTTGTTTGATTTTCTCGTTAGTCATTGATATTCCCCGCTATCTATAATGTTGTGAGTATTCTGGCACCTGTTAATGAAGCGGGGAGAGAATCAAATCGGTGTTATTCCGTGTACCAAGGACAATCCTCCTTCGGCAAATGAAAATGACGTTCAAACTTGAGGAAGTTTAAACGTCATTCAGGGTAGATTCATTCGTTTTCGACATTTCATATCGTTCTCCGCCAGCCTTTAGACAGCTATTTTAGGACATTTAGAGAAGTGCTTTGAGTTCCCGGCAAGCTTTATCGTACGCCTGCCACAGCTCTTTAAAGATGGTGCCCGATAGATGAACGGTTCCGTTCTTGGCCTGATTTTCGATTCTCTCGATCAGCTTCGAGAATTGATCGATCCCCAGGCTAAGACTTGTCGATTTAAGGTCATGGGCGATATATTGGACGGCGGTCAAATCGCCCGCCCGCATTTTTTCTTCCAGCTGATTCAGCTTGGAAGGCGTCTGTTCCTGGTACATGTCGAGCAGCATGGCCAGCACGCCGGGTGAGCCGGGTTCATCCAGCCCGTTGAGCTCCTGGATCACCTCCGGTATGAGCACATGCTCGTTCACGGGCTCGGGCGGACCGGCGGGAAGCCATCTGCGGATGACGGACTGGAGCTTCGAGAGCTGGATCGGCTTCGTCAAGAAGTCGTCCATCCCGGCTTCCAGGCAGCGTAAGCGGTCGCTTTGCATGGCGCTTGCCGTCAGCGCGACGATGGCGCTCCGCGGATGCCGGCGGGCATTCTCCCATTCGCGGATAAGCTGAGTCGCCTGGAGTCCGTCCATGACGGGCATCTGCGAATCCATCAGCACGAGCGAATAATCTTTGCGGGAGCGCGCTTCCAGAGCTTCCTCGCCATTGCTCGCCGTGTCGATATGCATGAAGCCCAGCTTCTGGAGCTGGAGGAGGGCGACCTGACGGTTGATGGCGTTGTCTTCGACGAGCAGGAGAGGCTGACTCCGCTCTTCGTCCGTGAAGGCGGGGCCGATGCCGCTTCCGGTAGTTTGCAGCGCGGCCGCGGCTTCCTGACGGTACTCGGTTACCGACGGAATCGCGAGCTGCAGCTCGAACCAGAAGGAGGAGCCTATGCCTACTTTGCTCGTCACGTCGATGCGGCCTTCCATCCACTCGACAAGCCGTTTGCAGATCGATAAACCGAGGCCGGTACTCTTCTGGGCGTCTTCCCGCTGGGTATGGGCTTGGTAAAACGGCTCGAACACACGATTGACGTGTTCTTCCGGGATACCGACTCCCGTATCCGTTATTTCAAAGCGCAGAGTCTGGGAGGTAGCCGAGCTTTGAAGCAGACGGATCCGGATATGAACCTCGCCGTCGTCGGTAAACTTGATGGCATTTCCCGCTAAATTAATCAGAATTTGTCGGATTCTTCCTGCATCTCCGGTCAAAAATTGGCCGACGGATTCGTCAACGGTCCCCCTCAGCTTATTTCGCTTGCGGGAAGCGTTCGGCTCCAGGAGTCTCAGGGTGTGGTTAAGGAGTTTTCGGACCTCGAAGGTTTCCGGCTCCGGCTGCATATGGCCGGCTTCGATTTTGGAAAGATCGAGAATATCGTTGATGATCGTCAGGAGAAGCGAAGCGGATTCTTCTATAATGGCGATGGACTGTTTCTGCTCTTCGGTCTGCAGCGTGTCGGCGAGGAGCTCGGCCATACCGAGAATGCCGTTCATAGGTGTGCGGATTTCATGGCTCATGGTGGCAAGAAACATGCTTTTCGCCTCGTTGGCTCTTTCGGCTTCCGCCTTGGACTGTACCAGTTCCACATTTGTTTTGGAAAGCTGCCTCTGCAGCGTGATCAGCTCGTTGTTCAGGGAGCTGAATTGGGTAAGGGCTTGTTCTTCGCGCTGTCTCGCCTGAATGACCTGCTGGGAAAGCTTCTCGATCGTTTGGCGGTAATGAGTGATTTCCAGGCGTTCGTCCTCTGTTTTCATATTGGGATCCACGTAGAATCCTCCTTCCTCGGTAAACGAGCGGTCTCAATTGGACCGGGCTAATTCGTTTCCGATACGGTGGTTTTTCCAGTGGTCCGCCAGCCGAATGGCTTCCTGCGCGTCGTCCGCATAACCGTCGGCTCCGACTTTACGCCAGAGATCGCGGTCAATATTGAACGGCAGTCCGCCCACCAGAATGTGCACATATTGTCCTGCTTCACTGCTGCGGATTTCGGCAATTAGCTCTTCCACCAGATGCACGTGAAACGTCATAGTCGCCGAGATGGCGACTACTTGTGCTTTCTTCTCGACAAGGGTGCGGATCAAACTGCGCGTAGGGACATTGGCGCCCAGATAGTAGGTGTCCCAACCGTTCAGTTCGAAGAGATCGGCGACCATGCGTAATCCGATTTCATGGAGCTCCTGTCCCACGCAGGCCGCCACCATCGTGTTACCGCTGCGCTCGGTTGCAAACAAGTGCGGATACAAGTGCGACATAATCATCTGGGTGGCAGCCGTGCACAAATGCTCCTGTGCGACGGTAATCTGATTGGTCTGCCACAGCCGGCCGATTTCACGTTGAGACGGTTGAAAGACATGGAGGTACAGGTCGGCTATCGCCATGCCTTCCTCCAGCTTCGTTAAAATGAGCTGTAACGCCTCGCGGCGGTCCGCCCGCAGGATAGCCTCGGTATAAGCGATTGCCGTTTCCGAGAAAGGCCGCTCATCGGATAAGAATGTCTCCGAAGTCTGGGCGGATTGGATCTGATGGAGTCCGATTTCGAGGTACTCGCCGATCAATGCGCGATCCGCTTCCCCGAAATGAGCGTTAATCGCTTGTTCGATCATCTGGAAATTCAGCGCCAAGTCTTCCCTGGATACTTGGTAGCCAGACAGAAGCTCCGTCATCCAGGATGTGTAGTGATTGAACAAGTCGGGACTTTGCATATATACGCTCTCGGCCAGATACTTAATGCTGTAACCGGAGTCTTGAATCGTCAGCAAACGTCCGCGTTCGCCGAACCGTTCCGCCAGATCCGGCTGATACTTATATTGAAGCTGAGTCACATACTCCGCTAAATTCTCCGCCATCTGAAAAAGGCGTCTGCCCGTTTCCTCATGATTCATGATAGGGTGACCTCCTTTGCCGGCATCGCGAGGATACCTTTTTTTAGTAGACGGGAAACTCGGACGTTTCTACCATTATACCCTTTTTCGGCATAATTGGAAATTGTCTGGCTCGGGGAAGGACTTAAAAAGTTCGGATAACGGACCGAAATGTATGTTAGGATGGTGCTATCTACCTATTTCGACATGATCTGAACAATTATCAAGCGGGGGATAGAAAATGAGGCGCTGGCTGGACCGTTCGCTGAAGCGGAAACTATCATTTCTGATGCTGGTATCCATAGGGATTCCACTGTTGTCTTTCGGAATATTTTCTTATCAAATCGCTTCGTCGGTTACGGAAGAAAAGGCGAAGCAGTCCGGTTTCGGGCTTCTGACCCAGATGAGAACCAACATGGAGCTTATGGTCCAGGACGTAGAGAACATGTCGATTTTCCTGATCGGGCAGAGAGATGTGCAGCAGTATTTGTCCGATACCCAGTGGGATGCGCTCAAGCCTACCATTATTATAGGGTTTCTGACCAACCTGGCGTTCTCGAAACCTTACATTGCCGAAATCACCATAGACTCGGCGAGAGACCTTCCCTCCTTATCCAATACAAGCATCGTCAGTTCCGGCATGCCGCCCTGGCCAGGTCCCAAAGATACGGAACCCGGAAACCGTCCGAAATGGTGGACGCCGCTGTATAAGAACCAGACCACTATCGGCGAGAAAAATATGATTTCCCTGGTGCGGCCCATCCGCAGCGTGAACACATTCGCCCATCTGGGCAGTCTCACCATCAGCCTAGACCAGCAAGTGATTGCCGATACTTTGCGGAAATCGAATATCAGCGAAGGCGGCAGCGTCCTGCTCGTGAACGAACAGGGCAAAATCATTGCCGGTGCCGGAATGGAATGGCTGAACCGTCCTCTGTCCGAATGGATGCCGGGTATGCCCGGTATCACGGGGGCCTCGGGGTCTTTTAATGTGGGGCAGGGCACCGATAGAAATACGGTTTTGTACGATACGGTGCCCGGCGTGGACTGGAAGCTGGTCGGCATTATGCCGTACAAAAACTTCCGCGAGCAGAACCGTTACGTGCTGCTCTTAACCGCGGCGGCGGTCGCTATTGCGGTGGTTCTGGTCGCCTCGCTCGTGATCTTCTTCGTCCAGCGCGTGACGAAGCCGCTGCTTATGCTGACCCGGTTCCTCAAGGACACCGATCCGGAGGAACCTATGAAAGCCCTTCCGGTCACATCGGCCGACGAGGTCGGGCAGCTTATGCGCAGCTACAACCGGTTAAGCGACCGGATCGAACGGCTGACCGAGCAGGTAAAGCTGAATGAAGCGCGGAAGAAGGAGACCGACATGCTCGCTCTTCAAGCGCAGATTCATCCGCATTTTCTGTACAATACGCTCTCTTCGGTCCACTGGATGGCTCTAATGAGCCAGGATATGAAAATTGCCGAGATGGTCGGCCATCTCAGTGACTTCCTGCGGTTCAGTTTGAACAAAGGGGCGGAGTACTGCGAGGTGCAGCAGGAAGTCGCTCACGCGGAGCACTATGCCGCCATCCAGGCCGTACGCTATCCAGACAAATTCGATATCGAGTTTGTCGTGGATCCGGATATCCGGCAGATGCCTGTATTGAAACTTCTTCTTCAGCCGCTCATCGAGAATGCGCTCATTCACGGCATCCAGAAGCAGCGCGAAAAAGGCAGCATCCGCGTCTACGCGCAGCGGATGGGCACGGAGCTGACTTTTATGGTGGAAGATACCGGAGTAGGAATCGAACCCGATAAATTGAACGAAATCCGGGCGGCCTTATCGGCGGCGGACGAGCCTGTCGTGCCGGGCAGCTACGGCTTGCGCAACGTCCACCGGAGGCTGCAGCTTCATTACGGCAGCGAGGCGGGGCTGCATATCCGCAGCATCGTCGGAGAAGGCACGGTGATTACATTTATGATACCGATTGTAGAGGGGGCGGGGACAGCATGAATATTCTGATTGTCGATGACGAAGTCATTATTCGCACCGGCTTAAGCACGGTTATTCAGTGGGAGGAGCTGGGCTTCCGCCTTCTTCCGGCCGCGGAGTCGGCGGAAGAAGCGCTGGAACGCGCCCCCGCCGAGCATCCCCATATCGTGCTGACGGACATCCGCATGGGCGGAATGGACGGAATCACGATGGCGGAGAAGGTGAAGCAGATGCTCCCGGACAGCGAAATTATCGTGCTGACGGGCTACGACGATTTTGCTTACGTCCAGCAGGCTATCCGCGGCGGCATCGGCGATTATTTGCTGAAATCGAGCCGGCCGGAAGAAATTATCCGGGCCGTGATGAAAGCGAAGCAGCGCATTGTGAGCAAGTGGGATGCCCGCAAAGCGGACAATATGCAGCGCCGCGCCTTCCACAGCGGCCTGCTGGAGCGTCTTGTGACCGAAGGCATCGACGACGCCGATTCGCTGGAGCAGGTGCCCCAGGTGCTGACCAAGCTCGGCCTGCCTCACCTGCCGGAAGCGGCCGCGGGCGTGTGCCTGCAGGTGCTCCTGATCAGCGTGCAGGGCTGGGGCGACAGCCGCGCTGCGGGAAACCTGCTCCAGTTCGCCGTCGACAACATGCTCGGCGAGCTGCTGCCCTGCGAGACCCTGCGGCGCAGAGACGACATCGTCGTCCTGCTCCGGGCGGAAGGCAGGGACGCGGATGCTCTGCGCAGCAGGCTCGGCCGCGTCTCGGACAAGCTCAAGTGCGTCCTGTTCACCGCGGCAGGCTCGCGGGTAAGCGGGCTGGGGCAGGTGCCGCGCTCCTACCGGGAGGCGGTCTATGCCGCCTCGTTCCGCGGCTTCGCGGGGGCGCAGACGCTGCTTGCCTACGAAGCGGTGGAGGGCCGCAAGGGCGGGCGCACGGTTTGCTCGAAGGAGGAAGAATCGGAACTGGCGATTCTGCTCAAGAACGGCAACCCGATCGAGCTGCGCCACTTCGTGCAGAAGGCGCTGGACGGCGAGATTGCCGACGCCGAGGCAACGCCCGCTTCGCTGAAGGCTTACTCGGATTCGCTCGTCGTTGCGGCCCACAGGTGGCTGGAACGGACCGCGTCTGCGCTCGGCATGCCGCAGCTTCCCCGTCTGCCCGATCAGGACCCGGCCAAACGTGCTCAGGGAGACAAGCTTCCGGGAGACGGCACGGGCGCCGAAGGGCAGGGCGATCTCCAGGAGAACCTGTACCTGCGGCTGCGCGTCATTATGGAAACCTACTATCAATACGTGTCGGAAGACGGCGTTCTCTATATCAAGCGGGCGATAGCCTACATTCAGGATAATCTCGACCGGACCCTGACTCTCCAGCAGGTGGCGGGGCACGTGCATGTTCACCCGAATCATTTCAGTGAAGTTTTCAAACGGGAAACGGGCGTAAACTACATTGAATTCGTCATGAGGGAGCGCATTCGCCGGGCCGCCGAAATTTTAAGGGAAACCCCCGTCAAGGTCAGCGAGGTGGCCAAGAAGGTCGGCTACGAGGATATTAAATATTTCAGCCAGTTGTTCAAAAAATACACGGGACAGACGCCGACGGAATTCCGTGCGGGACGCGAAGGCAAGCAGTAAAGCAACGGACCCGGAGCCCGGCCGGTCGGCCGGATACGTGCTTTTGAACGCGGGTAACGGCTTGAAGCCGGAGGATTTCCGTTTCTCTAAATTCAGTAGATTCGGGCTCGCGGAGTCAGGAGGAAAGCAGGGCGACCTGGTAAACAGGGCCCTGCCGGTGTTTAAAATAAAGGCTCCGTGATGCTTGCCGGCATCGCCGGGGCCTTCTTATTTTCCAGGTATTGGAGGGCGGGGGCGTCTAAAAGGGCTGAATTTACCCCACCCTATCCCCGAAATCACTCCCCTTTTGACAATGGCTGTCCCCTTTTATACTAAAAAAGAATAGAGATAAGGAGGGGTTACACATGATGAAAAAAACGGCAAAAACAGGTATTGCGTTGATTCTGTCACTCTCATTGTTATCCGCATGCAGCAAAGAGCCGGCAGCAACGGGCACGGGCGACGCCGGTAAAGGGACCGAAAAAGTCAAGCTTTCCCTGTGGCACAACTTTACGGGTGAAGATGCGCGCGCCAAAACGATGCGGGCTATCATCGAAGAATACAAAAAAGCGAACCCGAATGTAGAGCTTGAAGTACAGGCGATTCCGCCGGACGGTTACAAAACACGTTTGAAAACGGTTGCAGCGGCTAACGAAATGCCGGATCTGTTCCAAATGTGGCCGGGCGCTATGACCAAAGAATTTGTAAGCGGTAACTTGCTTCAGCCTGTGGGCGATCTGCTCGATAAAAATGCGGAGTGGAAGAACGGTTTCCTCCCGAACTCCTTCGACGATTTTACGGTAGACGGCAAAGTATACAGCATTCCGATGTCGTTGTCCCCGACCTCTATCCTTTACTACAACAAGAAAATGTTTGACGATAACGGCGTAACGGTACCAAAAACTTGGGATGAAATGATGAAAGCGATTGAAACGTTCAAATCCAAGAAAATTACCCCGATCGCCCTCGGCAATAAAGCGGCATGGCTTGCGCAGTCCAGTATCCTCAGCTCGCTGGCAGACCGTTACACCGGTACGGAATGGTTTATGAAAGCGGCGGCACAAGACGGCGCGAAGTTCACGGATCCCGAATTCGTATCCGCTCTGAAAGCGCTGCAGGATCTCGGCAAGGCGGGAGCTTTCCAGGAAGGCTTCAACTCCATCGACAACACGCAAATGGAGCAAATGTTTGCACAAGGCAAAGCGGCTATGATGATCGACGGCGGATGGGCCTTGACCAACCTGACCAACGGCGCGCAGCCGGAAGCGTTGAACAACATTGAAGTCACGGTGCTGCCTTCCGTTCCTAACGGCAAAGGCGATCCGAAATCCCTCTCCGGCGTTGTTGGCATAGGCCTGGGCCTCAACAAGAAAGTGGAGGGCGCGAAGAAAGAAGCGGCTGACAAGCTGATCCAGGCGATGGCCGGACCGGAAGCGCAGAAGCGCACGCTGGAGTCCAACCAGTTGGTCTCCTATAAAGTCGAGCTGGATAAGAGCAAAGTTTCCACTCTTTTCGCGAAAGTGAACGACCTGGTCGGCCAGGTAAAACGTACGCCGGTTTATGATTCCCAGCTTTCCTCGGCGGCTTCCGAAGTGATCAACAACGGCATTCAGGAGCTTCTGATGGGCGGCAAACCGGAAGATGTAGCGAAGAAACTGCAAGATGCACAGGCGAAATCTCTCGGCAAATAACAGGATTCCTGTAGTAGAAGAAGCGGGGCGCTAGTCGCCCCGTTTTTAACAAAGACAGGCGGAGAGAGCCAGGACGGCGGAGAAAGACCTGCCGGAACAACGGACGGCCGGACATCGGCGCGGCCGGGAAGCCGGAAAATTTTCGAACGATTGAGATCATAAAAAGAACGATCCCGGTGAAAAGCCGGGCACAACGGAATTCCCGGTATGAAAGCACGGCGGAAATACGCCCCGCAGTCTGCCCGCATTACGCAGTCTGAAGCTGTTTCCGCACGCTGCTTTATCGGTGAATAACCATGCTTCCTGATAGGTTTAGTAGATATTTTTTGAACCGCCTTGAAGGTATACACCAATAGGAGGGGAGAGACGCCATGACTTCCTCGTCAAGAAGGACCAACTTTATCGTGCTTGGTCTCCTGCCTGCGCTGCTTATTTACAGCGTATTTGTCATTGTCCCGATTTTCTGGTCGGCGTATTACGGGTTTTTCGACTGGAAAGGGATTGGAGAAGCCAAGTTCAACGGATTTGATAACTATGTCGAAGCCCTGAAGGATCCGATCTTCTGGCTCGCGTTAAAAAATAACCTGATCGTGGTAGCGGCTTCCGTCTTCGGACAGGTGCCGATCGCCCTCGTGCTGGCCCTGGTGCTGCGCAAGAGCAACTTCTTCCAGCGTTTTATCCGTTCGGCGGTATTTATGCCGATGGTGCTTTCGTCGGTCGTCGTCGGGATTATCTGGAGTTACATTTATCACCCGCAAATCGGGATTCTGAACTTCCTGCTGGATGCGGTGGGGCTGGAATCGTGGAAGAAAGCCTGGCTTTCCGACAAATCGGTGTCCATGCTCGCGCTGACCGTTCCGATTATCTGGAACTATATCGGGCCTTATCTCATCATGTTTATCGCGGCGCTTCAAAATATTCCTTCGGATATTGACGATGCCGCCATGATCGACGGGGCGACGGGAAGCCGCAAGCTGTTCTCCGTTACGCTGCCGATGATCTGGGATACCGTGAAGGTCACGATCGTGCTCTGTATTTCGGGAAGCTTGAAGGCTTTCGACCTGATCTATGTCATGACCGGGGGCGGTCCTGCGCATTCAACGGAACTGCTCGCCTCCTATATGTACAACAACACGTTCTCCGTCTACCGCTTCGGTTACGGCAGCGCCATTTCCACGCTGATCATCATTATCAGCCTGGTGCTGATCGCCGGAAGCCAGCGTCTCATGAGACGGAATCAGGCTGTATGACGAAAGGAGGAGGGCTAGTATGCCACAGATGACCGGAACCGCCGTTCCTCCCGTGAAAGGGACGGAACCCGCCCGCAGAGAGAACGCTTTTGGCAAGCTCGCCAAAAGCTCGATTTTAAATATTTTGCTTGCCGTGTACGCGCTCGTCACGCTGTACCCGCTGATCTGGCTGTTTATCAGCGCATTCAAGACCAACGACGAATTTTTCGGCAAGCCGTTCGGCCTTCCGGCGGAATGGAAATGGGACAACTTCGTGCAGGCCTGGAAAGTGGCCGACATCGAGACGGCCGTTATCAACTCGGCGATCGTCACGCTGGTTGCGCTGGTGCTTACTCTGGCCATTGGCGCGCTGACCGCGTTCGTCCTCTCCCGCTTCTCGTTCCGCATGCGCGGACCGCTGATGGGCTACTTCCTGCTCGGCATGCTCATTCCCGTGCACAGTACGCTCGTGCCGCTGTTCATCATGCTGAAAAAAATCGGCATGCTCGACACGTACGGCGCGCTGATTCTGCCGTACGTCGCCTTTGAGCTGCCGGTAGCCATCTTTATCATCGCCGCCTACATGACGTCGGTGCCGAAGGAAATCGAGGAAGCCGCGCTGATCGACGGTACGGGCTACTGGGGCATTTTCACCAAAATGCTGCTGCCCCTGTCCGTTCCCGCGCTGTCCACCGTCGGAATTCTCGCGTTCCTGCGTTACTGGAACGATTTCGCGTTCGCGCTCGTGTTTATCAACAAGCCGTCCCTCAAGACGCTTCCGCTCAGCTTGTCGCAGTTCGCTACCGGTTTCGGTACGGACTACAGTCTGACGATGGCGGCCATGGCCATCTCGGTTATCCCGACCATTCTGATCTACCTGGCCTTCCAGGAGCAGATCATGAAGGGCATGGTTGCCGGCGCGGTTAAGGGTTAAGGATGGGCACATTAAAACCAAGGTCAAGAGCTGTACTCCAGCTCTTGACCTTGGTTTTTTCAAATTCTACTTATTCTAGATCGGAAAACTCACGGGCACTCTTTAGATCCGGCTCATGGATTTTTCCCAGTATGACCTTTCCATCCTTACTGTCTATCCACAAATCGGCGATCGCGCCCTTAGGATCCGAATGATTCCAATATACGATATGATAAAAATAACGGTGCCTTTTGTTAACTTTTTCGAAAAAATACGATTCTCTTTCGCTAGGATCAAATCGAGTTGTTTTTCTATCAATTAATGTATTTTCCACAAGCTGCGATTCAGTCCATTGCAGCTTTCCTTTTGCAACCGATATGGCTTCATCTTTTGTTAGAATAGGTTTTTCCAGAGAATTATTGATGTACCAGGCAACAAGCAATCCGACGCAAATTAATGCTAGGATAATTATAATCATTCGTCGAAGTTTAACTCTAATCAACTCCTGAAAAACGAAATGAAATAGAAAGAGCAACTGGTAAGGGACTTACAGACTCACCGCTGTATACGCGAAAATCACGATGAAAATCAAGTAGGTTATGCTGACGTTTTTCATGTAAGAGTTAAAGCCTTTGTTACTTTTGTAATCCAGATACGCACATACGAAGGCGGCAGCGATAAGCAAGCACGCCGTAGTAAGTGTAATCGCGGGACTGACGTTCAGGAATTTTACGGTGAGCAATGCGGCAATGCTTAAGAATGAATAGAGAAGAGCAATCAAATCAATCACCTCCGGGTAAAGAAAACACACCAAAATTACGCTTTTATTTGTATATTTTACCATAATTTTTGCTGCGAAAGCACTCGGCCTGCACTTAAGAAAACATCAAAAAAATCCCTTCCAAGCAAACAATTGTTTACTCGACAAGGGATTTTTTCTGCTTCATTCTATGCAAACGTTCCGGCCTTGTGCAGCGCGCCTGACAGGCATGAACGGTGTGAGGGAATCAGCTGCCCGGAGGCAGTCAGGGCCGTTGTCCGTTTTACTGGACGCGGCTCTGTTTTTTGCTTCTCATTTTTTCGAAGGCCATGTCAACGAGTTTCGGGAGCACCGCCACTAAAACTCCTGTCGCAACCTTTTGCATCAAGGAAGATTTCATGACTCATTCTCCTCTCTTGTTCTGTTGTATTTCTTCTTAACCGGAGGGGAAAAGGATGAAACGGGAACGGGTCCGGTTAGCACAATTTTCCGACCGTGACGATTCTCCTGCTCTTTCAAATACTCTTTCAAAAAGGGTAGAAAAAGCCTGAATCAGCGTCTTATTTTAGGTTTTTGTAAACAAAACTTAATATTTATACAGGATTGTAAACATTGACAGCTTTTAACAGCAGGAGGATAATAATTGTAACTTATGGAAAAAGGAGGGGAGACAGCGAGCAGGTTATCGTTTGTACTGGAGTTTGTGAACGCAAGAACTCGGTTGCACCCTCACACATTAACCCTTTAAAGGAGTGTAGTCATGTACGATAAAATCGTAGACATTTTGTGCGCTATCAAAGAAGATCAACCGGAACTCCGGCAATCCCTGTCCCCCGCAACGGACCTTAACAACGATATAGGCCTCGATTCACTGCAAATGATCCAGTTTATGCTGAAAGTCGAGGATCAGTTGAACGTCGCCATCGACTACGACCAATTCGATTACGAACATCTCGAGTCGATCGAAACGTTTATCTCTTTTTTGAAAAGCTGCCAGTCCCAAGCGCAGCCGCTGTACGAAGATGTCAAACAGTGAAGCCGGCATGATTCCGAAAACCGTTATGGGAACCTTCGATCCCGAAACGCGCTGGAGGGATCCGGATCTGGCCCGGCTGCCGGCTATGCCCGATAAGGACCGAGAGTCAATTGTCCTCTGCATGGACGATCTGTTGTTTCCGTTCTGCGGACCGGAAGATATCCTTTACAGCCGCTGCAAAATCGATCCGGTGCTGCACGAGTACCTGGAGGGGTTAGGGTTTTCCTTTCGGAACCGCTACCTCTATGATTTGAACGACGAGCGTGCCGCCCTGCCCGGACCGGACGATTTCAAGCGGTGTGTGTTCCGGCTTGCGGCCGACAAAGACAAGTTTGTCGATCCGGAAAACAGGGTGCTGCAGGCCGCCGGTTCCGGTTATTTCGCCGGTGCGGAGCAGCCGCAATCCCTCGCTCCGATGAATGCTGCCGGAGCTTCCCGGCAGGCACAATCGGCGGAAGAAGCCGAAATCACCGGTGCAGCCGGCATCTTGTCTCCGTACGCCATTACGGCGGAGACGGAAGCGTACCTGCAGGCGGCCGGACCGCTGGAACCTCTGCCGGACCTGAAGACGGTTGTACGCGTCAACTCGAAGATGTACTCCAACCGTCTCCTGGCCAGAATCGGCGAGAAGTGCTACGGCACGGAGGCCGGCAGTGCGGCGGAAGTGGAGGCGGCCGGGAATGCGCTTCTGAAGCAGGGGCCTTACCTGCTGAAAGATCCCTTCGGCGTTTCGGGCAAGGGAAATCTGCTCATCGACAGCGAAGCGGTGCAGCGGAGGATAGCGGAGCACTTGCATAAACAGGAGGGAAGCGGACTGCGCTCTCATTTCCTGCTGGAGCCTCTGCTGAAGAAAGAAACGGATTTCAGTTCTCACTGGCTAATCCGGGAGAGCGGAGAGACGGAATTCATCTCCGTTCAGCGGATGATCAACCACCAGCAAAATTACGGCGGGTCGATCAAGGCGGATGAGGCTTTTATCCGCCTGCTGGAGAACGCCGGCTATTTCGGTGTGATGGAGAAAGCGCTCCGGCTTCTGGCGGAGGACGGCTACCACGGCTTCGTCTGCTTCGACTCCATGATCCTGGAGGACGGGGAAGTCGTATCCATCGTGGAGATTAACGCCCGCAAGTCCATGGGCCTCATTAACGCTTATCTCGATAAATGCTGGGAGAAGCATGGCCGTACGGGCTGGCTTACGTTCCTCTCCCTCGGGCTTCCGGAAGGCTTCGCGTTCGGCAGACTGCTGCATGCTCTGCGTGAGTCCGGTCTGCTGCTGACGGCCCCCGGCGGGTACGGGATCGTTCCTCTCTCATCCAATACCGTGATGGTCAACGAGATTCTGACCCGTCGCCGTATGGCCGAGGGAACACTGAATAAACGCGGTATGCCGAAAGGACGGCTGTATGTATCGGTGGTCGGCCGTGACGACGAACACCGCAGCGAACTGGTCGAAAGCTTGCGGCACGTTCTCGCCGGCTTGTCCGTTAAGGTGTACAACTAAATCTGCAACTCGGGAGCTGCGAATGAATTCATCTTCGGTTACTTTGCTGGCGTCGGGGAATTCGCTCGGCGCATACATTCCGGCTATGCATCTGCACACGTACCTGCAGGGCAGGGGAGTCGGTTCGGACGTTCACGTTCTGGAAAACGTGTATCACGAAGAAGTCCGGCACAAGATCCGGGCCACCAAAAAAGCGTTCCATGCGGACTTCTCCGTTGCCCGTATGGGGCATAAGCTGGCCAGGCCCGTCGACACTTCCCTGAACGAGGAAGCGGTTCTGAGGCTGCTGGAGGACTGGATGCGGGCCGGTATCACCCGGTTTGCGGTGTTCACCGGCTTCTGGCTGCCGATTCTGGAGCGCTATAAGGCGGCTGCCGGCCGGCCCCTGGATATCCGGCTGATCCGGCTGGACGCGTGGGATACGCCGTCGTTTAAAGTGCACAAGCAGCTGTATCCCGGCTACGATAACGTCTGGTTCTACGAGCCATCGGAGCTGTCCCCGGGCGGCTACATCGCTTCGGACGAAGCGGAGCCCCTGCCTTACGGGCAGCGTGCCGGACGCATTCTGATCCACGGCGGCGGCTGGGGGATCGGCACTTACGCCGAGACGATCCGCGCACTTCGCGCGCTCGGCCGCCGGCTCGATGTGATCGTCTACGACCCTTCCGAAGTGGAGGAGGACGACGGGGTTACGCGCTACTTCGGAACGGATGCCTCCTGGGATCCGTGGAGCCGGGACGCGCAGGGGCGGCATACGTTTCCGCCGATGGTCCGTTATGTCCGTGAGGACGGCGTTCTCCGGGAGTACCCGCTCCGGGATTACTCCATTTACACGGACTTGATGCGCAATTGCGCAGCGATCATCAGCAAGCCGGGGGGAGCTACCCTGAACGACTCGCTGTCGTTCGGAATCCCTTTTGTCATGCTGGAGCCGTTCGGCGACCACGAGCTTCATAATTCAACCTACTGGGAAACCTGCGGTTTCGGTATCCGGTTTGCGGAGTGGCAAGCCCGGGATTTTTCTGAACATCTGCTGGAAGGGATTTGCACACGATTGCTGGAGCAGCGGTCAAAAATCAACCATTTTGGGAGGAATACTTATGCAGCCGAAAACAGCAGTTACGTTTGACCAACTTACGTTCCGTAATATGAAAAGAACCCTGGTTCCGCTGGCTGAAACGGGAAGGAAGCGCAGGGAAGATCCGGCTTATGCGGCCCCCGTGCCTTACGAGATCGGAATCAAGCTCAATAACGGCTGTAACCTGCGCTGCAAACACTGCTTCGAATGGAACCCGGACGGCTTCCATCACGGCTTTGCCAAAGAAGTGAAGAACGATGAAATAGAGATTCCCGTTGTGGAGAAGCTTCTGGCCGAAACGAGAGAACGCAAATCCCGCGTGTTCCTGTGGGGCGGGGAGCCGCTGTTCTACTCCAAGTTCGATGAGCTGGCGGAATTGCTGGCCAAAGAAGACCGGTACACGACCATTTGCACGAATGCGATTCTCATTGAGCAGAAGCTGGATTCCATTCTGAAAATGTCGGAAAATCTCGTCATGCTGGTCAGCCTGGAAGGCTTCGAGAAGGAGAATGACGCGATCCGGGGCAAAGGCACGTTCAAGAAAGTGATTCACGCCGTCCAGCTCCTTCTGGATTTGCAAAAACAGGGCGTGTACAAAGGCAAGGTTTCCGTAGCCTTGACCGTAAACGACCAGATGGTCAGCCAGTTGTACAGCTTTATGGAATACTTCGAAGAAATGGGCGTCGATTCCGTCTACTTCTGTTTCCCTTGGTACATCCCCACCGATACGGCGGAGAAAATGGATACCTACTTCGATGCCCATTTCCCGCACTTGGCCGCCCGTTTCGAAGAAGGCCACAAGAACAGCTGGCATTCGTTCACGTTCCACATCTCTCCCGACAATTACGACACGCTGATTGATGAACTGAACCGCGTCAATTCCCGGGTATGGAATGTTCGTGTCCGCTACCAGCCCGCTCTGGAGCCCGAGGAAGTGGAAGACTTTATCCGGGGCAGCGAGAAGCCGGCCATGAAACGGACGAAGTGCTTTTCGATCTCCAACCGGATGGACGTTATGCCGGACGGCAAAGTGAATCCGTGCAAATTTTTCCCGGAATTCAGCGTAGGCAACTTGAATGAAGAAAGCGTGGCGGACATTTTCCACGGCGATGATCTCCGCAAGCAGCGCGAAGTTCTGGCCTGCGGTCTGATGCCGATTTGCTCCAAATGCGTGCTGCTTTATAACAACGGGATTTAAGCGTTTAAACTTTATGCCGCCCAATCAGGCAAAACAGGCAATCGTTCAGGAGGGGCAGGGATGGACTTCATCCGTGTGCGGGAGCTGCACAAATCGTTCGTGTATTACCGGAAAGAAGCCGGGCTTAAAAATTCGCTGAAAAATTTATTCGCCCGCAAGTCGCTGGTGAAGGAAGCGGTAAAATCCGTTTCCTTCGACATCGGCCCCGGCGAGTGCGTCGGATTTCTCGGGCCCAACGGGGCGGGTAAAACCACGACGCTCAAAATGCTGTCGGGCATTCTGTATCCCACCGGCGGGGAAGCCGACGTGCTCGGCTATGTGCCGTGGGAGAGGAAAAACGAGTTCAAACGGCTTTTTTCCATCGTGATGGGCCAGAAAAACCAGCTTTGGTGGGATCTTCCCGCAAGCGAGTCGATTTATCTGAACAAATGTATCTATGACGTGGACGACGATCTTTATCGCCGGAGCCTCGCCGAGTTATCGGAAATGCTGGATGTTCGGGAGCTTCTGAACGTGCAGGTGCGCCGGTTATCCTTGGGCGAACGGATGAAAATGGAGCTGATCGCCGCTCTTATCCACCGGCCCCGGCTGCTTTATCTCGACGAGCCGACGATCGGCCTCGATTTTCCTTCCCAGAAGAAGGTCAGGGAATTTCTGAAATATTACAATGAGCAGTTCGGCGCGACGATCCTGCTGACGAGCCACTACATGAAGGATGTGGAGGATCTGTGCAAGCGGACGATCATCATTAACGAAGGAAGTCTGTTGTATGACGGGGACCTCCACAAGATCAATGATCTTTTTGGCGAGCAGAAAATTATTCGGCTGCAGTTCTCCGAGCCTGTTGCAGAGCATCGTTTGGCCAAGTTCGGCAAAATCGTCAGCGGAGACGGCTACAATGCCGTTCTGGAGTTGCCGAAGCACCGTTTGAAGGAAGTGTCACGCGCCGTGCTCGATGCGTTTCCGATCGTCGACTGGACAATCGAAGACGTGCCGATCGAGGAAAGCATTTCGATGCTCTACCGCAAGGAATCCGCCGGATGAACAGACGCAAATTGTACTTGGCGGTTTTTTCGATGGGCGTCCAGCATTCGATGGAATACCGGTTTCACTTCTTTCTCGGTCTGCTGGGAGCCGCTTTTCCGATCCTTGTCCAGTATTTCATCTGGACGGCGGTGTACCGGCATTCCGGCCAGACGGCGCTGTTCTCGTACTCGTACGGTCAAATTATTTTGTACACCATTTTGGCGGGGCTGGTGTCCAAGCTGATCGCTACCCAGTTCGAGCACCAGATTGCCGACGATATCAAAAACGGCGGCCTTAACAAATATTTGATCAAACCGGTGAGTTACTTCGGTTACCGGCTGGTGTCCTTCTTCGGACAGAAGGCGATTTATTACGGAATTACGGCGATTCTGCTTATCGGGATTATCTGGATTTCGGCGGCAAGGGAAGTGCTGGATGTGGAGGCCGTACGGCTGATCTTGTTTGCCTTCACGCTGCTCGGAGCGCTTCTGCTCAACTTCCTGATCGCTTACTGCATCTGCGCGAGCGCGTTTTACTTGCATGAAATCTCGTATTTTTTCGTCATTACAAGTCTGCTTGTCAATATTTTGAGCGGGGGCATGTTTCCTTTGGAGATTTTCGGGGAAACGGTTGTGAAGGCGCTTCAGTACACGCCGTTCCCGTATACGATTTATTTTCCGGTCAATGTCCTCAGCGGCAAGACGGAAGCGGCGGCCATGTACCAGGGGCTGCTGATCCAGTGCGGGTGGATTTTGCTGTTCTTCTGGCTGTCCCGCCTGACGTGGCGCGTATCCATGAAGAAATATTCGGCGGTTGGGGGGTAGCGGACGTTCCATATGTTTAAAATCGTGAGAAAATACGCGCTCCTGTACGGCATGTTCATTAAAAATTGCCTCATCGCCCAGATGGAGTTCCGGGGCAATTTTATCATGAGCCTGCTGGTCGAATCCGTCTACCTGCTCGCCAAGCTGCTGTATGTGCTCGTCGTGTTCCGCACCGACCTTCACGTGGACGGGATACCGCCCGAAGGGCTGCTGCTATTTATCGGCATGCATACTGTGACGACCGGAATTTATGTCGGCCTGTTTTTTACAAATTTCATGAAAATTCCCGAGTATATCAAAGACGGTTCGCTTGATCTCATGCTGACGAAGCCGGTTTCCCTCCAGTTCATGGCTTCCCTGCGTTATGTGGATCTGGCGCTTCCGATCCCCGACATTCTGGTCGGGTTCGTCATGGTCGGTATCGGCTGGCACGCTATGGATATTCCGCTGACGTTTGTGCAGCTTGCGGGATTTGCCCTGCTGCTTGTCGTCTCCGTTGTCATCACGTACTGCCTGATGATTATTCCGGCGCTGCTTTCGTTCTGGTTCGTCCAGACGGGCTCCGTATCGGAAATCGCCCATTCCGTCTGGGACGCCAACAATTTTCCGATGGCCATTTACCCGGCCTGGGTCCGCCGGATCGGCACCTTCGTTATTCCTCTGTTCCTTATTACCAATTTCGGCCCGATGTTCCTGCTCGGTCAGCTCAGCTGGCTGTATGCGGGACTGGCGCTGGCCGGATCGCTGCTGCTTTTCGCTGTCGTACGGCTGCTCTGGAAACAGGCCGTAAGGGGGTACAGCAGCGCGAGCAGCTAAGACGGATCCGGCTTTGCGGTTCTGACAAGCGACCGGGACGGCAGTACGCGTGAAGGCTGATTCCTGCCTGGAACTGCTGCCCTGAGCTTGAACTAGCGCTCGTGCCTGAGCCGGCGCTCTGTGCTTGGAGCTGCAGCCCCGTGCCGGGTCTGCCGAGGGAGCTTCCCGCGGAAAAGTACTTCAAGGAATTCTGAATTCCCATCCTATACCTAGAAAAGGAAGTGCCAAAGCATGCCGGATGTTGCGACAAGAGAGGGATACACCTCGTTAAACTGCGTATTTCAGGAGCCGGGCCGGATCGAGCTTATAGAGGAAAAGGTGTCCGAGCCGGGACCGGGACAAATTTTATGTGCGGCCAAAAAGTCGCTGATCAGTACGGGAACGGAACTAGCCTGTCTGAAAGGGAGCTTCGACGAGGGGACGGTCTGGTCATCGTGGGTCCGTTATCCGTTCTATCCGGGGTACTCCATGGCGGCGGAAGTGCTGAAGACGGGCAGCGGGGTAGAAGGAATCCGGGCCGGCGACAGGATTATCTGCCCCGCCGGACACCGCCAGTACTTCCTGGCCGATTACCGGGAAGCGGCGCTTATTCCCGATACGGTCCGTGATGAAGAGGCGGTTTTTACGCAGATCGCCAAGGTCGCCCTGCTGGGTATCCTGCGCGCCGAGCCCGCATTCGGCGAAAGAGTGGGCGTCGTCGGGCTAGGTCTTATCGGCCAGCTCGTGGTCCAGTATCTGAATTCGAGCGGTGCGCGCCAAATTATCGCGATTGCGCCGGAGAGCTCTCGTCTGGATCAAGCCCGTCGAAACGGAGCGACCGATCTGCTGGATCTTCCGGTGGCTGATGCATTCGGACCGGTAGAAGAGCTCACCGGAGGCAGAATGCTTGACACGGTGTACGATATTACGGGCTCCTATGCCGTACTGCCGCACTGTACCCAGCTGACCCGGGACCTCGGAAAAGTGATCCTGCTGGGCGATTCGACGGAGCCTTCGAAGCAGACGATCGGGCCGAAAGTCGTCTATAATTCGGTCAGTATACTGGGAATTCACGGGCGGATGATGGAAGGTTTTAAAGGGTGGACGGAAGCGGATATGAACGGATTCATCTTCGAATCCATCCGTCGCGAAAAACTGGACGTCGCAAGTCTCATTAGCGAGAAAGTAAGCCCGCTCGAAGCCGTATCGGTGTATTCCCGGCTCGCCGGGCGAAAGTCAGATTCCATGGGCGTTATATTCGATTGGACGCAAGTGTAACGGCAGAGGGGGATACGAATGAAAGCGTGTAGCGAGCTTACGTTGAAGGAGAAAATCGGCCAACTGTTGATGGCCGGCTTCGAGGGCTTTACGCCCGATATGAATATCCGGGACCTTTTGCAGAATCATTTCGTCGGTGGTGTCGTGTTCTTTTCCCGCAATCTGGACAACCCCGGGCAGGCATTCGCTTTAACGGAGGAACTTCAGCGGATGGCTGTGGCCGCGACCGGCATCCCGCTGTGGATCGGGACGGACCAGGAGGGCGGCATGGTGGTCCGGGTAAGGCAGGGGATCGCGCAGCTGCCCGCGGCGATGGGGCTGGGAGCCGCGCGCAATCCCGGGCTGCTTTACGAAGCCGCCAAGGGGACGGCGGAAGAGCTGAAGGCGCTGGGCATCAATATGAATTTCGCGCCGGTGGTGGACATCAACGTCAATCCGCGAAATCCGATCATTGACGTCCGCTCGTTCGGAGACGACGCCGAACTGGTCTCCGAGCTGGGGATCGCCGCCATGCTCGGCTTTCAGGACGGAGGGATCGCCTCCGTCATCAAGCATTTTCCCGGGCACGGCGATACGGAGACGGATTCCCATGCCGAGCTGCCGGTCGTGAGGCATTCCCTCGAACGGCTTCGGTCGGTGGAGCTTGTGCCGTTCCGGCGGGCAGCCCTGACCGGGGCCGAGGCCGTTATGACGGCCCACGTCGGAATTCCGCTGCTCAGCGGCGGAGAGCCTGTTCCTGCCACTCTCTCCCGGGAAGTCCTGACGGGACTGCTGCGGGAGGAGCTGGGCTTCGACGGGCTCATCGTGACCGACTGCATGGAAATGGACGCGGTGACGCAGGGAATCGGTGTAGGCGAGGCCGTCGTCCGGGCCATGCTGGCCGGAGCGGATCTGCTGCTCGTCAGCCACACGTACGCAAGCCAACTGGAGGCGGTGGCGGCTCTTGAGCGCGCCGTGGCGGACGGGCGCCTGCCGGAGGAGCGGATCGACGCTTCCGTGGAGCGTATTCTTCGCCTGAAGAAGCGCCGCATCGGAGAGCTGCGGGAGCGCAGCTGGGAAGAAGCGCGGCTTCTGCTGGAGAATCCGCACACGCTGCGGACGATAGAGCGGCTCCGTGAAGAAAGCATCACGGCCGTCAACCGTGAACCGGATTTCTGCAGGCTGTCTCCGGACGTCGACACGCTGGTGCTCTGGCCGCAAATCTCGGCCGCCTGCAAATCCGAAGACGAGCCGGTACACGATGCTACCCTGGCCGGCTTCCTGCGCCCTTTTATCGGGGCGAAGCTCACGGAGCGCGTGTACGGGACCAGCCCGGGTCCGGATGAGATTGCGGCCTTGGCTTCCGAAGCGCAGCGATACGGGCAGATCGTCGCCGGTATTTTCCACACGGCTTCTAATCCGGGACAGCCCGCATTGGTCCGCAAACTGCTGGAGGGAGGCGCCAAAGTCATCCCGGTTTCCCTGCGCAATCCCGTCGATCTTGCGGCATTCCCGGAGGCCAAAGGCTTCCTGGCCTGCTACGAGCACCATCCGCATACCCTGCAGGCCCTGGCCCGTGTTCTGACGGGCACGGCGGAGCCTGCCGGAACTCTGCCGGTCACCATTCCGGTTTACATCTCAGAAAGGGGAGAATCAGATGAACACCGTTCAGCTTCCGTTATCGAATCCGCCACTTAAAGGTTTTTTGCGGTGGGGCTACACACTCTCCATTACCAGCGGACATGAAGAAACGACTCCCTGGTTCTACAGCAATTTTGTCCAGTTATCCTGCACAAAGAAATTTTTGGAGGACGGCAGGCAGTGCTATGTCGATTTTTTCCGGGGCGAGCCCAATGAGTTGAATTTCAACAACCCGTTTCTGCTCACATGCACTGTCAATTATATGATGCTGGAAAATCTGGCGCTGGATGACTGGCCGAAATTTTTTGCGGATCAGATCCGCAACGGGTATTATTGTATCGTTTTTTTGGACGAGTCCAGGCTGTCGCCGGCGGCTTGCTATCAGCAGGAGCCGTTTCCCCATCACCTTTTTCTGTACGGCTTCAATTGGGAAGAACGGATCTTTTATGTCTCCATGTTCGACCTTACGGGAGTATACCGCAATCTGGAGATATCTTTCGAAGAGTTTCTCGATGCCGTAAATTCCATGAAAAAGCTGCTGAAGGAGGAGCAAACAGCCGATCACCATACGTATTTCTACAAATACGAGGCGGAATTCCACTATCCTTTCGACAAAACGGCCGTGATCGACCAATTGCGCGATTACCTGAACGGGGAGACCCGTTTAAACCGGATCAATTACAATCCGGACGAGAATGAAGCTTTCGGAATCAAGGTATACGACTATTTGCAGATGTACTATGACGCCGTAGAGCAAAACGATCCCCGGCTGGGAATGCGCAACGACGTGAGGCACCTTCATCTCCTGTGGGAGCACAAAAAAATGATGAGCGACCGAATCGAATATCTGGTGAATGAGGGGATCATTCCGTATGACGAGGAACTTGCGGAAGGTTATAAAGATCTGGCTAAGAGAGCAATGAAGCTGAGGGACCAATACATTCGTCATGAAATCCGCGAGGATAAAGGAGTGTTTGAACGGTTACGGCTCCGGTTCAACCAATTCCGGGACGAAGAGCCTGTACTTCTGCAAAAGCTGATTGCACAGCTCGAGGGTTGAAAGAAGCCCCAGGAGAGAAACGTCGGAACCGGATGCGGCGCATACCGGAAAGCCGGGTTTCTGCATGGGGCCGGGCTAGCCGTGCGATGTGGAAAAAAGCAGCGGGCAAAGAAAGGGCTTGGGCGAGGAGCAAGGGACAACGTTCTTCGGCCAGGGTATGATGATAAGGGTTCAGCCCGCCTCTCCCAATGCCGGAGCCGAATTTTTGATCTGTTCGGCCAGCCGGGCCACAGCCGCGTCAGGCTCGGTTACGTAATACAGGTAGGACGAGCGGCCGGTATCCAGCTTCCACCAGAGCCAATGCAGCCTGGACTCGTTGCGGAGCTCCGCTTTGGATACCGGCGTATAAATCCGGCCGTCCGCATCGACGAGAATAACCCGGCCTTTGGAATTTTCATAAGAAAGCCGGAGAGGCTCCTTGCCGGGAATAAAGGCGGAGGTGGCTTCTTCTTTCCGCAAAGCTTGCTTGGTAAGGGCCAGGCGGGTAAACGATTCAATGACACCCTGGTCACGGTAAGTGAAATTTTCATCAGGCAGATAAAAAGAGGCGGGCTGCGAGCGGGTCATCAGGTCGCCGTAAGTCATGGAACCCGGCACGAGCCTGTTTAGCAGCGCGCTTAACACCAGGGAGACAAGGACGGCCGTGATGATCAGGCCTGCCGTTAATCTACGTCCGAAACCTTCCGGAAAACTCCATTTACCGAACCATTGAAAAAAACGCAGTGTCATTGTACCGCCTCCCGGATTCTAATTGTAAGCGATTTCAATAAAGTTGGGAATTAAACTGTGAACGATCAGATGTCTGAGCAAGCGCCATTGATGAGGATGTGACTGCGATCCGTTCGTGTATAAAATGCGCTTATGATTCTTGGGCAACCGCTGCGCATTTACTGCTTGCCACTTACTACGTACCTTTTACCACTTGTCTGTAAGTTTATTTAAACGGATTCCAACTAGTTAGACGCCGATTTTCGAAAAAAGTTTTTTCCGGTATTGGATTTAAAGGATCGGTGTGTAAAAGGAGCCGCAGGTTGCATATACGGTGCGGTTCGGTAAAAGGCAAGCCGCATTTTATGCAGCTTGCCTGGTTTTGCGTAGAGAAGGAAAGAAGTTCAATATTCGGTTGTAATGACCGGCGTGCCGATTGTGATACGCTGCAGTCCGTTTTCGGTTACCGTGTGAACCGCGGCCTGCAGGTTGACGCGTTTGCCGCCGCTGATTACCGAAGCGTGAAGCTTGGGCGCGCTCATCGTTATGCTGACGGTCTCTCCGTCGGCATAACGCTCCAGCGGAGCGGCGCCGAGCCGCTTCGCGAGCAGCGCCTGAAGCCCGTCGGCCTGAGCTGCGGCCCCTGCCGAAGGCCGGGCCGCGGCTCCCTGCAGGACGACGTTGCAGTCTGCCTGCACGCCCGCCTCTTGCAGGGCGGCTTCCAGGCTTTCACGGCGCGCTTCCAGCGCCGGGAGGCCGTCGGCTGTGCGCGCTTCCAGCCGGGCGATGACGAACGCGCTGCCGTCGTCAAGGCGGGCGAGCTGCAGCGACAGCCCGCCGCCGCCCGCCGCAGAGCCGCCGCCCGCCGCAGAGCCGCCGCCCGCCGCAGAGCCGCCGCCCGCCGCAGAGCCGCCGCCCGCCGCAGAGCCGCCGCCCGCCGCCGTGTAGATGGCGTGGCCGGAAGCGCGGCTGACGGCGCCTGCCGGCAGCGACAGCCGCGCCGCCAGCGCGTCGCCCGCTGCGGCGAGCGCGTCGTCGCCTGCCGCGGCAGGCAGCGGAGCCGCATAGCGCAGCGTGACGGCGGCATCCGGCGCGAGCACGCCGTCCGCGGCGGCCAGCAGCGCGGCGAGGTCGGAGCGGCCTGCATCCGCGGCCATCGGCTTCGCGGCGGCGGACCAGCCGGCCAGCAGCAGCGCGGCCAGCAGCGCGATGCCCCAGAGCAGCCCGCGAGCCGGGACGCCGCGCCGCGGCTCCGTTGCAGCGGCATGTCCCGCTGCGGCGTTCTCCGCCGTCCGGCCACTACGTACCTGCGTCAGCGGGCTCTTCTGCCGGGTGCTCTTCATCATCGCGTTTCTCATCATCTTAATCGCTCCGTTTCCCGTTCGAATCTAGCAATCTAGTAACAGCCTTGCCGGAGCGGATCGCTTTTATACGTCCTCCGATGTAAATGCTATACATCCTTATTTCCTCGGTCAGCTTCTCTTCTTACGCAAAAAAGCAGGGCAGGCCCCCAAGCGGCAAAACACGCTTGAGAACCAGCCCTGCTGCGCCCGCGGAATTACCGCCGCAGGCTGCCGTATATCCGGTGAAGACTCACGGGTCTTTGCTACCGGCGGAAATTCACATCTTCTTGGTTGCTCAGAAGATCGGGATTGTCGTGGACGGCATGAGGAGTGGCCTCATACACGCCGCTCTTCGATCGCTCATCGGCGTTGACGTTGTCGTCCCGGTTTTCCCGGAGAATCTCGTTGACAAGTTCCCACTTGTCTTCCGGCGTATCGACGACGATGAGAATATCCCCGCGGTCTACGCGGCTGTGGTAATTCTCGACTTCTTCCTCCGGTATGCCCGCACCGACAAGCGCGCCCGTTACACCGCCCGCTCCGGCTCCGATCGCCGCACCGGATAAAGCGGCGGCCAGCGGTCCTGCGGCCAGAATAGGGCCGATGCCGGGTACGGCCATCAGGCCGATTCCCGCGATCAGTCCCGCGGCGCTGCCGATTGCGGCTCCGCCGATGGCGCCTTTTTCCGCCTTCGTATCTTCTTTACCCGCAATTTCCTGTCTTTCCGTGTAAGGTCCGAATTCTTCTCTATGTTTGGCGAGAACGGATATATCTTCGTCTCTGTAGCCCTGTTCTTTTAACGCCTCGATAGCGCGAAGGGCATCCCCGCTCGATTGAAAAACACCTCTTGCTTTTCGTGTCATTACAGGCAACCTCCCTTAAAAGTGGATTACCCATCGTTACCCGGCAGAGCTCCTAGTGAATCGGAATATCGGACCGGAGGAGGATTATTCATCCCGGTTTTCCCGGTCGTTTTTACGGCCCCAATAGCTGAATACCCGTTTCACTTCATCGAAGAGAATCGGCTTGGAGATAAAATCCTGCATGCCGCTCTCCAGGCATTTTTCTTTATCGGCCGGACGCACGGAGGCGGTAACGGCGATAATGACGGGATTCTGGCCTGAGGGCAGCAGCCGGCGGATCAGCCGGGTGGCCTGCAGCCCGTCCATGACCGGCATCTGCAAGTCCATAAAAACAAGGTCGTACTCCGTGCTTGTAACGGCTTCAACGGCTTCCATCCCGTTCTCCGCGATATCCGCCCCGTAACCGAGCTTTTCAAGGAACTTGATGAACAGCTGACGGTTTACGGGGTGATCCTCCACCACGAGAATTTTGAGCGGAGCGGGCCGGGAATTCAGCCGGGAGATCATCCATTCCTGCTGTTCTTCCCCAAGTGCCTGTTCTTCTCCGGTTTCTTCCTTTTTGATCTGTGCGTTCGGAAGGGTGAAGCGGAAAACAGAACCCGCGCCTTCCGTGCTTTCTACGGAAATCGTGCCGCCCATGAGTTCGACAAGCCGTTTGCAGATCGACAGGCCGAGTCCCGTGCCGCCGTATTTTCGGTTCAACACCGGGTGCAGCTGGGAGAAAGACTGGAACAAATGGTCCAGCTTGCCGGCGGGAATGCCAACGCCCGTATCGGCGACGGAAAACCCGAGCAGAACGGGGCCCGAATTCACGGCGGCCAGACTTTCCACGGAGACAACGATTGATCCGCTGTCCGTAAATTTCAGCGCGTTCCCGACGAGATTAACGAGCACCTGCCGTACCCTGGAGGCATCTCCCATGTACAGATGCGGAACATCGGGTTCGATTCTGGAGATAAGCTCCAGCTTTTTCTCGGCGGCCTTCGGAGCGAAGAGCTCCAGCGTACTCTTCACGACAGCATGAAGATCGAACGGCTCCGTAATGAGCGTCATTTTGCCGGCATCTATTTTGCTAAAATCCAGAATGTCGTTCAAAATCTGCAGCAGGGCATCGCTGCTTTCACGGATGATGTCGGCGTAATCCCGCTGTTCGTCGTCCAAGCTTGTATCCAGAAGGAGATCGGTCATCCCCATGATGCCGTTCATCGGCGTACGGATTTCATGGCTCATCATTGCGAGAAATTCGGATTTCGCCCTGGCGGCCTGCTCGGCGATTTCTTTGGCGCGGATAATTTCCCTTTCATCGGTGATATCCGTAAAGACGACGACCGCTCCCATAATCTCCCCTTTGTCGTAGAGGGGATTGACCCGGTATTCGACCAGGAAGCTCGACCCGTCTTTCCTCCAGAAAACCTCTTCCTGGACAAGCCGGGAAAGCCCGTCCAGCATCGTGGCGTGAATCGGACAATCTTCGTGGGGATAATCGCTTCCGTCCGCTTTCGTATGATGGATGCTGTCGTGGATATTGACCCCGATCAGCTCTTCCTGCGAGTAAGCGAGCATCGATGCTCCCGCCGGATTGACGAACATGACTTTGCCGTCGCGGTCCAGGCCGTAAATGCCTTCCGACACGGAGCCGAGAATCAGGGAATGCTGATAGCTGAGATGCTCGATTTCTTTGACATATTTTTTGCTCTCCGTAATATCGTTGGCAATTCCGTATACGCCTACGATTTCATCGTCGACGACGATTGGAACGTTCGTAACGCTGACATCAATGAGCGACGCGTCCTTGCGGATCAGCGTCGTTTCGTAGTTTTGCGGGATGCCCCGTTTCGCGTTATGGAAATGGGCTAAGGTTTTCTCCAGCAGAGACGGCTCGATCAGGGAAGTAAACGAGTGATGGAGCAGTTCTTGGCGGCTGAATCCGGTCATTCTCGCCAAGTTGGCGTTTAAAGAAACGTGGTTGCCTTCGAGATCGAACGAGTAAACGCTGGACGGATTGTAATCGAAGAGGGACTTGTATCTCTGCTCGCTTACTTTCAGCTTGTTCTCCGCTGCTTTGCGTTCGGTAATATCGCGCCCGATGCCGAGAATTTTCTCCACTTGTCCCTCGGCGCTGCGGACGGCTTTCACGGTCGTTTCAAACCAGAGGTAATGTCCCTCTTTATGCCGGAAGCGCCCTGTGAGCAGGTCGGCGTCCTCGCTCGGATTTTCGGAGCAGCCGGGTTTGATTTCTTCCGTAATGTAATAATCGCCGATGGGGGTGCCTACGATTTCGCCGGGCTCATACCCCAGCAGTTTATAAATAGAGGGGGACACATATTCGCAAATCCCCTGAGGATTCGTGAACGTAATAATGTCGCCCGCGTTTTCGGAGATCAGGTTGTACAGGGTTTCGCATTCCTCCAGCTTGCTGAGGACGGCCTTCTGCTCCGTGATCTCCCGGCCCATTCCGTATACGCCGACTATTTCCCCGTCCACGACGATCGGAATATAGGTAGTTTCTACATGGAAAACGGCACCGTCTTTCCGGCAAAATTCCACCTCGAAATGTGGCGTCTCGCCCCGCAGCGCCCGCTCGAAATGGGTTCTGCCCTGTTCGGCATGCTCGCTAAAAAGAGTTTCCCGGCCGAGCTGTATGAATTCTTCTCTGGAATAGCCGCTGATCCGCTCCGCGGCAGGGTTGGCGTCCAAATAACGTCCATGTGTATCCATGACATAGATAGCATCGGGATGATGCTGAAATAACGATTTATAAATGCCGCCTTCCGAGATCGCCTTTTTAAGCTTAGCGTTTTTGGTTATTTCCACGGTGACAGCTTCCTTTCTTACCTTTAGAATCTTTCAGTCCCGGCTTCCGGTTTCCTGTTTATCATCCTATATTTCTTTACTGTCGGAAAGAGCAAATTGAATCTAATTCGGGGTTGATTTTTATTGGCGGCATTTGGTAAGATGAAATCCCTCTACACGCATTTCACGCTGAAACGATCGTCTACTGATGAACCGGAGGTGTTGGATGCTTTTTTCTGTCTTGGCGCGTAAAGCTTACGCGCGGAATTTGCAGTACCGGGGCGCGCATATGATTCATAACGTGTCCAGTTTTATGTTCGGATTTGTGTACGTGTCCTTGTGGGCAGGTATAGGCGAGAGTCATTCGCTGGGAGAATACGGGGTCCAAGGAATGACCGCGTATATCGCCTTCAACCAGGCCTCTTTATGGCTGGTGCTCTTTATCACGAACGGTCTCGGCATGGAGCAGTCCGTACGCACCGGACAAATTGCTCTGGATCTGATGCGTCCCGTCCCCCTGTTTCTGCATAAGATGTACAGGGAATGGGGACAGATCGCCTATCAGTTCGTGTACAAATTTCTTCCGATCTACATCCTCTATTTTTTCCTGTTTTCGATTCCGGTTCCCGAGAAGCTCTCCGTTTACGGCTGGACCGCTCTATCGCTTCTGCTCGCCGCTTATATTTCCATCTGCATGAATTACCTGATCGGCGCCGCCGCCATGTGGACGACCGAATCGCGCTGGCTTTACTGGGTGAACTATGCGTTCTCCATGCTGCTATCCGGCTTCTTTATCCCGCTGGAATGGCTTCCCGCCTGGCTTCGCCAGCTTAGCTGGCTGACTCCGTATCCCTATTTGCTGTACGTTCCGGTGTCCCTGTTCACGGAAAGAACGACGCCTGCCGCTCTGCCGGCAGCGCTGTTTTGGTGCGTTCTTTTTACGGGATTATGCATGATGGCGACAGGCGCGATGCGCAAGAAGCTGGAGGTGCAGGGAGGATGAGAAACGGACTGCGGATGTACGTGCTGCTGATCCGGGCATCTATGCGAAGCCGGATGCAGTACAAGTTTAATTTTATTTTCTCGTCATTGATGGCGGCTCTCGTGAATGTGGCGGAGTTTCTGATGGTGGCGCTCGTGCTGGACCGCTTCGGAAGCGTAAAGGGCTGGTCGCTGCATGAGGTGGCTTATTTGTACGCGGTGATCCTGCTGTCCAAAGCGATCTACCGGTCTCTGGCCTCCGATGTGCATCATCTGGAAAAATATCTGGTGAGCGGAGATATGGACGCTCTCCTGATCCGGCCCCTGCCGGTGCTTTTCGTCCTGATGACTCAAAACTTCCGCCTGCTCGTCGGAGAATTCGGACAGGGCCTGCTCGTTCTCGCGTATGCGATGACTCATATGCTGCGCGCCGGCCAGATCGGCTGGGAAGCTATCCCGCTGACCGTGATCGCAATCGGCTCGGGAGCGCTTATCCTGTTCGCGATCGGACTGGCTACGGCTTCGGCCGGTTTCTGGCTGACCCGGATCGAGGAACTTCAGAACGTGACGGAGGATGCGGCAAGATCCGCCGCCCAGTATCCGCTGGACGTATATCCCGGCTGGCTCCGTTACATCCTGCTGACGTTCCTTCCGGTCGGGCTGGCCAACTATGTGCCGGCTTCCGTCATCATCCGGCATGAGTATGGCGGATGGGCTTTGGCCGCGGTAACGGTCATGGCCTTCGTCTTCGTCCTGCTGGCCGGAAGGCTGTGGAAGCTGGGCATTTCACGTTACCAGAGTACGGGAACGTAGGGCAGCCGCCTTACGGGTCCCTTGGTTCATCCGTTCCCCCGGCGGACTCATACAGATCCGGCAACGCGGCTGCTGCCGGGTGCCTGCATGAGATTCGCCCTTCCGCCCAAAGATATCGAGAGGCCGTCTTAACGAAGGAGGCAAGTCTTTCGAGGGGCTTGGTTCGTCTTTCTACATAGAGAGACACAGACAAGAACCGAAGGAGCGGAGTGACGACGTGAAACGAATCAAACGGAAAGTCCTGCTGTTGGCTGTCCTTGCGGCCGCCGGTATCTGGTTGTGGAATGAAAGAAAGCATGCGGAACCGGACATCCAAGCCAGGTCCGCCTTGCTGATGGAAGCGGGGAGCGGTCGTGTGATTTACGAGCGGAACGCGGAGGAGAGCCTTCCACCGGCTTCCATGTCCAAGATGATGACGGAACTGATCGTTTACGAGGAAGTGAAGGCGGGCCGCGCTTCCTGGGAAGACCGGGTGACGACGAGTCCGTATGCCAGCGAGGTGACCGGCGCCCAGATCGGGCTCGAGACCGGAGAGAAGCTTGCTCTTAAAGATATGCTGGCCGCGATGGCTATCGTGTCCGCCAACGATGCCGCCGTAGCGGTAGCCGAACATCTCGCCGGTACGGAGGATGAATTCGTGGTGAAAATGAACGCGAAAGCGAAAGAGATCGGCCTTTCCGATAAAACGGTGTTCGCCAACGCAAGCGGGCTGACGCGCGCCGATCTGGGGCCCTTCGCTCCCAAGAAAAACAAGGGAGAAACTCTTATGACGGCTAAAGACGCGGCCAAGCTTGCGGTTTATCTCATCAGGGAGCATCCCGGTATTCTGGAACTGACAGCTAAAGCGGACTATACCCTGCCGGGCAGGTTCGGGACGCTGAAAACGACCAACCGCATGCTGCCGTTTACGGAAGACTCCTTTTCCTATGCGGGTGTCGACGGTCTGAAGACCGGGTTTACGGATCAGGCCGGGTACTGCTTTACGGGAACAGCGGTCCGGGACGGCAAAAGGCTGGTCTCTGTCGTGATGGGAACGGAAACCGGAGAGAAACGGTTCGAAGAAACGCGCAAGCTTTTTAATTACGGCTACGGCACAAGCCGGAGCCTGACGGAATGGATCAAAGACGTGATGCGCTGAGTGAGAGCGTGAACAGAAGGAGGGGAAATTTTTTGATTACCGCGACGAATTTAAACAAAACGTTCCGTACGCCGGTGGTCCGTCAAGGGCGGATGGCGGGTCTGCGGAGCCTGCTGTCCAGAGAATACAGGTCCAAAACGGCGGTGAACGACGTTAATTTCACAATCGGCCGAGGAGACTTCGTAGGCTTTATCGGTCCTAACGGGGCCGGGAAATCCACGACGATCAAAATGCTCACGGGCATTCTGCATCCGACTTCGGGAGAAGTGCGGATCTCCGGCCTGAGCCCGCAGCGGGACCGCAGACGGGTGGTCGCCAAGCTGGGCGTCGTGTTCGGCCAGCGAAGCCAGCTCTGGTGGGACCTGCCGGTCCGGGATTCCTACGAGATCCTGGCGGCTATGTACCGGGTCCGTGAGGAGGACCTGAAACGCAAGCTCGCGGAGCTCGGAGAACTTCTCGGCCTCGGCGAATTTATGGATACGCCGGTCCGCAAGCTTTCGCTCGGTCAGAGGATGAGAGCGGATCTGGCGGCAGCCATGCTGCACGATCCGGACATCCTCTTCCTCGACGAGCCTACCATCGGCCTGGATGTGGCGGCCAAGCAGAGCATCCGCGGCTTTCTGCATACGCTGAACAAGGAAGCGGGCAAAACCGTCTTGCTCACCACCCACGATATGGACGATATCGAGCAGCTGTGCGAGCGTGTGATCGTCATCAACGGCGGGACTATCGGCTACGACGGCACCGTGGAAGGCATGCGGCAGCGGATCGGGCTGCCGACGATCATGACGATCCGGTACCGGGGAGCGTGCGGGTTTGCGAGCGGGGAGGCGGACAAGGAGTACCCGTTCCGCGTCACTGCCGCGGAGAAAGAAAAGCTTGTGCTGGAATTCAACCGCACGGACATCGGCCCGATGGAGGTTCTGCAGCTTGCCGGCGGATGGGGCGAAATTGCCGACGTACATATGCAGGAGCCGGATTTCGAAGATATTGTACATCGTGTGTATTGATACAAAACAAGGTACAATAGATGAAGGAATCTAGAGAAATTCCGGGCGTTCGGGACAGGTTGGAGGGCGCAGCGAGACAAGGGCGCCCGGAGTTCCATCAACGCTCAGGAGGAATTACAATGACTTTTACCAAACTGGTGGATGTATTCGTGCCCGTCACCGATTTGAAACGGTCGGCGCCCTGGTACGAGCAGGTGCTGGGCCTTCGTTTACTGGGCCGGGACGATCGGCATGCCAGGCTCTCCTTCCTTGAAGGAACCTGCCTCACCTTAGTTCAGCAGGCAGAGCTTAACCGGTACGACGAGGCTCCCTTCAACGTGAACGTTTACGATGCGGAGAAGGCCTACCGGAGCATGATCGGAAGCGGAGTGAAGATTGCGGAAGAGCCCGCTCCTTTTCATCATATGCAGTGCTTCAAAATCAGCGACCCGGACGGCAATCCCATCGGCATCGCAGGCTGGAGAGAAGAAGCCTACGCCGGGACCGAAGGAGCTATCCGGCTTGGCGGGGCGTTCCTGCCCGTCCGTGATCTGCAGCGCTCCGTAGAGTGGTACGAAAGCAAGCTGGGCGCCCTTGCTCTTCACCGGTTCGCTTACAAGCTGCCTGCCCTGGATAAGGAAGTGGAAGCGGTTTCCTTTGAAAATATAAACGTATGCCTGTTTGAGACTCCGCGCTTCTCCGCTCTGGCTCATATGGCGTTTACGATCGGATCGACGGACCCCCGGAACGACTTCGAGACGCTGCGGTCCGGCGGAATCAAGCTGTCCGCGCTTACCAGAGAGTTCAACCGGGACCGGTTCGGTCTGCTGGATCCGGATGAGAACGAAATAGGCGTTATCGGCATTTTGCAGGTAAACTGAACTAATCTTGCATGTATTACAAAAAGGTCGGCTGTTCGGTGTAAGGGTCTGTTCCGGGTGAGCCCGGCGGACCCTTATTTTCTTTGCCGAGTGTGTTACCGAGCTTCCCGCACGGCCTGCGGCGTAGTATATTGAGGACATACGCTTTTACGGCGGTGTCCCGGGTCATGCGGTTAAACGGGCGGCCGCTTCTCGATTGAAAATCAAAGCAAGGGAGATACGTTCATGTCCATCCGTACCCGGCTGCTGCTTTCCTACATAGCCATGCTGGTCATCCCGCTCATTCTGGTCGGACTGACTGTCACCGGGCTGTATTTTATGCTCATCCAGGATCTCAAAAGGGAATACCACATCGACCTTACCCACGGCAATCCGCTCAAGGAAGTCGCCCAGATGGAAGATGACAATTACAACAAAATCCGCAGAGCTATCGCGATAGACCCCGGAAGCGCCGGAGATCCGGGGCAGTGGAAGCAGTGGGAGGCTCTTGTGGAACGCGTGAATATGGGCCTCATTATCCGCAAGGACGAGCAGATCCTGTATATTTCGCCCACCATGAACCACCCGGATGTACTGAATTCGCTGCCGGCTTTCAGTTACTATTCGGGCCTTACGGATTCCCAGCTGGAGAACAATTATTATCTGCTGAGGCATCACGACTTTACATTTCCCGATGGGGGAAAAGGCAGTATTTTTGTCGGGACGCACGATACGATCGGCAAAAAATATTTTCTTAAATACGGACTGATCTTCCTCGCTGTCCTGATCGCCGTGCTCGTGCTGACGAACGGAATGATGACGTACCTGATGTCGAGAAGTCTGATTACGCCGATCCGCGCCCTGCAGCGTTCCGCGGAGCACATCAAGGAAGGGCGGCTGGATATTGAAGTGCGTCCGGCTTCCAGCGACGAGATCGGGGAGCTTGCCGTTTCTTTCGAAGAAATGCGCCGCAGGCTCAAACAGTCCATTGAACTTCAGATGCAGTACGAGGAAAACCGGAAGCAGCTGATCTCGAACATTTCCCATGATCTGAAAACGCCGGTGACGGCCATCAAGGGATACGTCGAGGGAATTATGGACGGCGTTACGAACTCCCAGGCCAAATTTGACCGTTATCTTCAGACGGTCTATTCCAAAACGGTCGACATCGACCGGATGATCGACGAGCTTTTTCTATACTCCAAGCTGGATTTGCGGAAGCTGCCTTTTCAGTTCGAGGAGGCGGATTTAACGGCCTATCTGAAGGATTGCGTCGAAGACATGCAGTTCGATATGGAGAAAAAGGGAATCCGGCTTACGCTTGAGCTCTCCTCGGAGGAACCCCTTCCGGTCGTAATCGACCGGGAGAAGCTGAGGAGGGTACTCACGAATATTACGGAAAATGCGCAGAAGTACCGGGATAAGCCGGAGGGGCATATCCGTATCTTCGTTCTGGAGCGGCCGGAATTCGTGGTGATCGGCGTTCACGACAACGGGCAGGGCATTCCGTCCGATGTGCTGCCGCATATTTTCGACCGGTTTTACCGGGGGGACCCGTCCCGGAGCTCGCAAACCGGGGGGAGCGGGCTGGGGCTCGCCATCGCTAAACAGATCGTCGAAGAGCACGGGGGCACGATCTGGGCCAACAGCCGGTTCGGGGAAGGGACGACCATTCAATTTACCGTGCGCAAAAACCGGGAAGAGAAAGGAAGGATGGCAACATGAAAGAAGGCGGACGCATTCTGATCGTCGAGGACGATGTAAGCATTGCCGAGCTGGAGCGCGATTATTTGGAGCTGGACGGATTTACGGTCGATATGGAGCATCACGGCGAAACGGGCCTTCAGCGGGCTCTCGTCGAACGCTACGACCTGATATTGCTGGATGTGATGCTGCCGGGTACCGACGGCTTTGCCATCTGCGAGCGGATTCGCGTGGAGCGGGATATTCCCATTCTGATGGTTTCCGCCAAAAAGGAGGACTTGGATAAAATCCGCGGCTTCAGCCTCGGAGCCGACGATTATATCATCAAGCCGTTCAGCCCGGGAGAACTCGTGGCGCGCGTCAAGGCGCACTTGTCCCGGTACGAGAGACTGAAAGGGCAGCAGGACCAGGATAAGGACGAAATCCGCATCCGCGGACTCGTCATTAACCGTGCTTCCAGAAGGGTATACGTAAACGGCAAAGAAATTCCTTTCACGACCAAGGAATTCGATTTGCTGACTCATCTTGCCATGAATCCCAACCGCGTGTTCAGCAAAGATCAGCTGTTCGACCATCTGTGGGGCATGGACGCGATCGGTGATATTTCGACCGTGACGGTTCATATCCGCAAACTCCGGGAGAAAATCGAGCCGAACCCGTCGGATCCCGCCTATATCGAGACGATCTGGGGAGCGGGCTACAGGTTCAAGCCGTAAGGGTTCGAAGGGGGAGCCCCGGGTTCCGGCGGACCGCTTTCGGCCGCGAGATTTTCGCCGGAACCGGTATAGGCGATCGTGCCCGTCGGATTGGTGTAAGGCCCGATCGGACGGAACTGGCGGATATGCTTGATCCGCGACTGGAGGCTGACCGGACCGCTGCCGCCCACCTGCATCACCGACGAGGCGGACACACCGAGCACCTTAACCGGGCCTACCTGGATGGTGCCGAGGTTGCGGGTCGTTTTCTCCGCTTCCGGTGGAAAAAGCACTTCCGGATGCGGACGGGCGAAAATGGAATACGCTTCGAACGAGCCTTCGTCACCCAGATAGACGGGAATTTCCCGCTGCAGGGCGAGAGCTCTGAAGCGTGTGTGAATCCCGCCGTTGTCGCCGATCTGGAAAACGGCGGAGCTGGAGACCGAAAGCACTTTCGCCTGGGTGAGCCAAACCAGACGTCTGGCCATGGCTCAAGTATGGGGCAGCGGAACGAGCGGTCCCACTATGACGGATTCCGGCGGGGTATCGAACATGGACGATGCGGTGATGGAATCGGTGTCCCCGATAAGGAAGGTTGAAGAACTGGATACCCCGATGATATAGACGGAGCCTACCTGCAGACATTTATTTTCCACATAAAAATCTACCTTCACGGATGTTCATCTCCTTTTCCTTCCTGATATTGAGCCAAATAATTGCGGATGCCGGCGCGTATGTCGGCTTTTGTTTTTTCGATAAGTTTCCACGTTGCGTTCCCCGGCGGCTCCTGTTCGCCTACGCCCGTATGCAAGAGATCGGGGGAGGAAGCATACTGCCGGACTCTGGCTTCGATCTGCTGCCGCAAATCGTCCATAACCCGTCTGCTTTCGTCCGCTCCGATGTTCAAGTGTCGCTTGGCCGCAAGCTCGATCAGCTCTTCCATGGCTTCGCGGTCGAGAAAGTCGTGAAGGTGCCGGTTGGCGGCTCCTTCGTCTGCGGCCGGGCGGTCTTCGCCGGCTTGTGCGGGCTCCCGGCTTTCATTCGGGGAGAAGCCGTCGGAAGACGGAGTCCCGTTACCGGGGAAGGAGGCGTCCATTCCGTTTACGGAGAAATCTTCGATTTCGTCCACGGTAGAGGGAGAGACGCCGATCGTCAGTGTGCCGTCCAACTGTTCGACTTTCAGTTGATCGAATTTGTATTCGATGCGGTCGATATGTATCCCGCGCTGTCGCTTCAACTCTTCGATCTCGCCGCGCATGGCTGCGGTCGTCTCTTCGAGCTTGGCAATGCGGGCTTCCTGCCGCTGAATGTGCGTCCACATCTGTTGAAGCTGATAGGCGTACAGATTGGGATCGCCCGGCCCGTAGCCGTACATAAGCTCACCTCTCTTTCGCTTTCGCAAAAATGCCGCCGGGGCTCATCCCCGGCGGGAAGTATGAGGCCGCCTGCAGCGGCAGGGCCCGGCGCGCTGTCAACTGCCGCGGGAGGGTCCTCGGCAAGCCGGCGGCCGCCACGGCATCCACGGCGGGAACGGCGGCTGCAGGTGGGGACCCGGCCCGAGCAGGCCGCCCGCTCCGGGAGCCGCCTCCGCAGCGCCGGTGGAGCCGGGAGCCGCCGCCGGCTTGCCGGACGCGCCAGGTCCGGCCGAACCGGCCTTACCGGGAGGCCCTCCGCCTTCCGCAGCGCCGGGCAGGCCCCCGCCTGCGGCTCCGCCGAAGCCTGCGAGGGGGCCTTTGCCCACTTCCGGGGCGGGTCCGGTGAAGCCGCCCGTGTTGTACTGGTTCGAGAGCGCACGGATGCTGCCCGCGCTCCCGACCTGCAGGACGGAGGAGTTGGACACGGCATCGACCCTGAGCTGGTGGATCGTAATCGTCTGATGGATCGTCCAGCTCATGCCGTTGCCGTTTTATTCGCTTCAGCTTCGACAGCATCGCTGTCGTTCGTATTCGTGGCGCTGACGGCATTAAATACATGCGGCAAATCACCTGTATTAAAAGAACCTGCTCCAGCATAGCTTTTTGAACTGCTGTTTGGCGATATGACCAGGCAGTCCCCGAATTGAACGACAGAGCTGGGGCCTACGGTCAGTATTTTCACGTTTCCGACGATGGCCGGCATAGGCGTTCTCCTTTGCTGCATCTTCTTTTATAGCTTATGTACGGGAGCGCCCAGATGTTCATACTCCTTTCCCCGATTTAACGGATTCCGCAAAGAATGTTCACCACCGGGCGGTCTCCGTTCATATAATGCAGAAGAAGCGGGGGGGAGCTGCGATGAATCAGCCGGACACGAGTAAATGGCTTAAATGGGAGCATGTCGAAAAATTTCTCGATCAGCCCCAGAAATATATTGAGAATATCAAATGGATCGAAGGGTTCGTGCGCGACGTCTTCGACCGTACACTACCGCCGCCCCAGATGAATGCGGACGTTCAGCAGACGCAGACGCAGCCCAAGGCTCAGCAGAAGGGCAAGGAGCGAACGCCGTCCCAGGAGCCGAGGGAGACCGTGAACGGCGATACGTTCGAAACGCATACGGACGTATTCGTCCGGTTAAAAATTCCGAAACGCGAAGATCCGCGTTCGCTGCAGGTACTGGTGAAAACCAGTCACGTCAAAATTCTCGGGCTGACGGACGAACCGAGAAAACTCATTAAACTGCCCAGCCCGGTTCTGCCGAAAACGGCGAAGGCCACTTACAAGGAAGGCGTTCTGCAAATACAGGTGCGCAGGCGCAAGTATAAAGACAGCTACCATGAAGCGTATATCGAGTACTGATACGAAAAGAACCGGCCGTCGGAGGCCGGTTCTTTTTTTGCTGTGTTGGAGAGATGGATTCACGCTCGGGTTCTCTTTTGTTTCAGCGTGCAGCGGTGCCGAAAGGAGATCGGAGCGTCCCGATCCTACAAGTAGGGTCCGAAATCGCAGCGCGTGCAGCTCCCGGCAACCGGTGTTTGGCGTCTCCTGGCGATGGTCCGAAAGCGATTGGACCGGACCCCGGTTTTCCTTAATCCTTCGGGAGCCTGACATGAACTTCGGTGCCGATATCCGGCTCGCTTTGGATTTTGAGAGTTCCGGCATGGAGCTTGACGATGTTCTCGGCGATGGCGAGCCCGAGTCCGACGCCTCCGTTCTTGCGGCTGCGCGCTTTATCGACGCGGTAAAACCGGTTGAACAGCTGCGGGATGTCCTCCTTCTCGATGCCGATCCCTTTGTCCACGACGGAGATCTGCAGGTGACGGGGCTGCTCCCGGACGATGATGTCGATCGGCAGCTGACTGTACTTGATCGCGTTGTCGAGCAGAATGATCAGCAGCTGGCGGATTTTCTCGGGGTCGCCTTTCATCTTCAGAGGAGTGTCCTCTTCGGGAAGATCCAGACGCACCTCGCGGTCGAACGTCAGCTGAATGGACGCGGCCGTAGCCTGGACCAGGGGGCGCAGCTCGAATTCCTGCCATTCGGTCCGCTGCCTTTCGTCGGAATCCGCAAGAGTGAGCAGGCTCTTCGTCATTTCCCTCAGCCGGACGGATTCGCTCAGAATCGCTTCGATCGCTTCTTCACGGATCTGGGGATCGTTGCTGGCCCAGCGCTTGAGCAGCCTGGCGTAGCTCTCGATAATCGTGAGCGGGGTGCGCAGTTCATGGGAAGCATCCGCCAGAAACTGCTTCTGCTGCTCGAAATGCTGTTCCAGCCGGCCGATCATTTCATTAAACGTCTGGCCGAGCTGGGCAATCTCGTCTTTTTTTCGCGTGGATTTGATTTCCAGCCGTCTGAATGTCCCGCTCCGTTCAATGCTTTCCATCGTCTGGGCCAGCCTGTGAATGGGGTTGAACACCAGACTGGCGTAGATATACCCGATGATAACGGATAAGACAAGCGCACCGAGCGTCGTATAAAAAAGAGCGAGAAACAGCACCTGCACGTTATCGTTCAGGGTGACCAGCTTGCGGGCGATTTCCAGCGAAGCGATCTGGCGCTCGTTTTCCATGACCGGTACCTGTACATAGAGACAAAAGCCGTTGTCCGTGGAGACCAGCTTGGAGATGGTGCCCGAAGACGTTATAAACTTGGCGGGACGCTGTAGGAGCGTTTCGTCCGTGTAGATTTCTTTTTGCACCATGGAGTCCGGTCCGATGAGCCGGATGAGTTCGTTGGCTACGAGAAAGTCTTTGAGCAGAAAAGGATTTTCCCAATATTCAGGATGCTGCACCACATTTTCTTGAAGCAGCAGCTTGGCTGCTTTTCGTTCGATATTTTGAGTCTCATTGCGCGAATTGTTTTCGATAAACAGATAGTAAATGAAGAAGTTGACACCCAGAAGAATCAGAAAAAGCAGGGAAGTCTGAAGCAAAGCGAACCGCAGCTTAAGACTCATCGGGGCCACTTCCTTTTATGAGGTAACCGACACCGCGGATCGTATGGATCAGCTTGCCGGGGAAATTTTTTTCGAGCTTCTGCCGCAAATAACGGATGTAGACGTCCACAATGTTCGTATCGCCTACAAAATCGTAGCCCCATACATCGGAAATGATATCTTCCCGGGATTTCACTTCCCCCTTGTGCTGGAGCAGGTACTGCAGCAGGTCGAATTCCTTGGGCGTAAGCTCGACGGATTTCCCCATGCGGGTAACCTCGCGGCTCTTCAGGTTCATGAGAATATCTTCCGCCTGAAGAATCTGTTCGTTCTCCGCCTGGCTCTGCTGAGTCGTCAGCCGGAGCAGGTTGCGGATGCGGGCGAGCAGTTCTTCGATGGCGAAAGGCTTCGTCACGTAGTCGTTCGCCCCCTGGTCCAGGCCGCTTACCCGGTCGGGCACCGCGTCCCTTGCGGTCAGGAGGATGACGGGGACCGCGGACTGCTGCCGCAGGCGGCGCAGCACTTCCAGCCCGCTCAGCTCGGGGAGCATGATATCGAGCAGGATGAGATCCCACGGCTCCGCCAGAGCCATGTCGAGCCCCTCGCGCCCGTCCTCGGCCAGACTGACCTCGTAGCCCTCATGCTGCAGCTCCAGCTGCAGGACGCGTGCAATTTTACTCTCGTCTTCCACCAACAAAATTTTGCTGCTCATCCCGCACCTCCGCTTTTACAGATAGTGTTTGTGGAGGGGGCGGTTTCCATACGGAACAGATGAAAATTGAACGGCAATCCGGCAAGGTTTGAAAAAAGAGGCCCGTTTTTAGACAAAAGGGCTAAAATGTAAGGCTGTTTGGCCGGCGGGACCCGTTGATTTTGACCCGTAAAGATGATATTGTTTTGACTACAGAACTAAAATAGGATTTTGGTCAAAACGGAGGTGCCGAATGGATCAGCGGCGCGATAACATTCTCGATGCGGCGAAAAAATCGTTTGCTTTGTTCGGATACAAAGGAACGACGGTCGACCAGATCGCCAAAATCGCCAGTGTAGGGAAGGGAACGCTGTACCTGTATTTTGAGACAAAAGAAGATTTGTTAAACGAGATCGTCAAATCCCTGATCGCCGAGATGAGAAAACTGGCCGATGCCAGCATTTCCAAGGGCGGCACGATCATGGAGAAGCTGCATTCCGCAACATACAGCATTCTGGTTTACCGGAAGGAGCACGAGCTGCTGCTTAAATTGTCGCAGGAGGTGGCCCAATTCGGTACTCCGGCGGCTCAGCACGCTCTGCGCGAGATCGAGGAAGGCGTCATCGGCTACATCAAACAGCATCTGGAGATCGCTGTCGCGAACGGAACCATCAAGCCGTGCGACCCCGAGATTACCGCCTTCGTGCTGGTGCGTATGTATCTAGTGCTGCTCGTCGATTGGGAAAGAAAGCACCCGCCTCTTACCAATGAGCAGATTTCGGATTTAATCCAGCTTTATATGATGGACGGAATCGCCCTCTAAGGGCGGTTCGTCCGTTTACACCCTAAATTATGAACTAGAGAAAGTATCCTGGGAGGGAAATGTTAGATGAAGTTTGTTAGACCTGTTGTATACGTAGTGATGGCCGGATTGATCGGCGGGGGAACTTTCCTGCTCTCTTCCAAAGAAGCCATGAGCAGCACTCAGAACCGTCCGGCGAATCTGCCGACCGCTTATATCGAAGCGAATCAGGTGGCGGCAAGTTTTAAAGCCGGTGGCCGCGTGACCGAAATTCTCGTCAAAGAAGGGGACACCGTGAAGAAAGGCCAGGTGCTGGCCCGGATTCAAAGCCAGGAAATCGAGGCGAAAGTAGCCCAGGCCAAAGCGGCCGTAGCGCTCTCCCAAGGGAAAATCGCCGAAGCGAAAGGCGCGGAAGCGACAGCCCAGGCGAAAAAACAGCAGGGTCAGGAAGCGGTGACGCTTACCGCGGAAACGGCCGAGAAACAAGTGAAGCAGGCCGAAGCGGTCGTGAAAGCCGCGCAGACGAAGGTCGACGCCCTCAAGAACGGAGCGAGACCGGAAGAGAAAAAGCAGGCGGAAATTCAGCTGAATGCGACTAAAGAGGTTTTCCAGACAGCGGAAGAAAGCTACAACCGGGTTAAAAAAATGAAGGAAGAGGGTCTCGTCGCCCAGACGGACGTGGATAAAGCGAAGGTCAGCTACGAAGAGGCCAAAGCCAAATACGAAGTGGCGCAGCAGCAGTATGCGCTTGCCCAGCAAGGACCGCGCGTGGAGGAAATCCAGGCCGCGGAAGCGCAGCTGGAACAGGCCAAAGCGGCCGTCGAGCTGGCTAAGGCGAACATGGATCAGGTGAAAATCCGCCAGGGTGACGTAAATGCCGCTCAGGCGTCGATCCAGCAGGCGCAGGGCGCCGTCAAATCCGCCCAGTCCGGGCAGCAGCAGGCCCAGGCGGCCCAAAGCGAAGCCGAGACGTACCTGAGCTATACCGAGCTGCTTGCTCCGTCCGACGGCATCATCATTTCCCAATCCGCTCAACTGGGTGAAATGGTAGGCTCCGGCTTCCCGGTGTTCACGATGGAAACGTCCGCCGAGACGAAATGGGCGCGTTTCTATCTGAAAGAAACGGACGCGGCCGGCCTGAAAGCGGGCGATACCGTGACCGTAAAAGTGACGGCTAACGGCGCCGCCGTGACCGGCAAAGTAAGCACGGTCGCTCCGGCTGCGGACTTCGCCGTGAAGAAAGCGACTCAGAACGCGTCCGATACCGATATCCGCTCGTTCGGCGTGAAAGTCGAACTGCCTCAGCTGCCGGAATCGGTTCTGACGGGAATGACCGTACAATGGGAAGGAAAAGCGGGTGATACCGTTGCCCCTTAAAGTCGGAAGCGTGATCGCCGAGGAATGGCGGCAAATTTTCAAGGACCGCCGGTTGATGGCGATTCTGTTCCTCGTGCCGATCCTTTACACAACCTTATTCGGATCGATTTATATACAGCATAAAGTAACCGAGATGCAGACCGTTGTCTTCGACGAGGACAACAGTCAGCTCAGCCGCCAGATCGTGCAGGCGTTCGACCAGAGCGAAACGTTCCAGGTCGTGAACGCCTACCATTCGGAGGCGGAGGTGACGGAAGCCATCTCCCGCGGAGAAGCGAAGGTCGGGGTCATTATCCCGAAAGAATTCGAAGCCCGCATTAAACACGGCGATGTGCAGCCGGTCATGACGCTGATCGACGGCGCGAACATGATGATCTCCAACTCCGCGACGCGCGCGGCCAATGAGATCGTGACCACGTACAGCTACGGCGTCAGCGGCAAGAAGCTCCAGCAGCAGGGCCTTCAGGATGAACAGGTCAGCTCGACGTTCTCCGCGGTCCCGTTCCGCTACCGGGTGCTTTACAACCCGACGTTCAATTACAGCGATTTTATGATTTTCGGTCTGGCGGGCGCGATTTTACAGCAGGTGCTTCTGCTCGGCATCGCCTTGACCATCACCCGCGATAAGGAAAAAGGGATCTGGAGCCGTTTTGCGGAGTGGAAAAAGATGCCGTGGCGCCTCGCTTACGCGAAATCGGTTCCCTATTTTATCGTCGGAATGCTGAATGCGGTCGTGGTGTTCACGATCATGCTGTTCGGCTTCGACCTTCCGATGCGCGGACAGATTCTGATGGCCTTGCTGCTCTCGGCCTGCTTCAACTTTGCGGTGCTCGGCATCGGGTATTTCATCTCCCTGTTCTCGAGCGCGCAGCTCGGCTCCACTCAGATTGCGATGCTGATCGCGGTGCCGTCGTTCATGCTGTCCGGCTATACATGGCCGTTTGAAGCGATGCCGAAGGCACTGAGCATTCTCGGTCATATGCTGCCGCTTACTTATTTCCTGGAGGGTGTCCGCCATGTGTTCGTCAAAGGCAACGGCTACGACGTCATCGTCAAGGACTGCATCGCGCTTGTTCTGACGGGTCTCATCACTTACTTTGCGGCATTCCTGCTCACCCGGTTCGCCATGTTCCGCAAGCAGAAGGATGAGCCGGCTTCGGCCGGGCTGCCTGCGGTTCAGCCGGAGAGCGGCTCCCTTACGGTGTAAGAGTCCTGTTCCGGCCGACACCCTGCCAAACGACGTTTCACCGGCGCGCGAAAGCCTTGCTTTTACCGTGCACGCGCGCCGTTTACATAGTTTCAGTCATCAGCGCTTTTGTTCCCATGTCCCTCAGCCTGCGTTTAGTTCTTATCATACCTTGGAAAAGAAGGGATTTTCGATGAAAAAAATCATAGCTACGCTGACCGCGTCCGCTTTTGTATTCGGGATGATGCCTGCCGCATGGGCGGCGGATACCCATTCGCCCTACTACGAAATCAAAGACGGCAACCTTATTCAACTTCACGCGACAACCGATAAACCTCTCGATAAGGACGAAGTACGCCTGCCCGCGCTGGAGAAAGTCAGCAAGCTGACCCTCGATAACGTGCTGGAACGTACGCTAAACAACTCCTACAACATGAAGCTGCTCTACCTGAAAACGGCCGCGCTCGGAAGCAAAAGCAGCGATCTCAAGAATCAGAGCGACAACCTGTACGGCGGCAGCTTCGAAGGCTATAAGCTTCCGGCTTCCCCGCAGGACTACATGACGCCCGAGGCGATGGAGAAGTATCAGATCGATCCGACCAAAGCGACCCCGGACAGCTTCTTCTGGATCGGTCCGGTTGTCGAAACCAACACAGTGCTGAATAAAGTCATCGAAGGCCAGGGACAGATGGTTAATGGCATTAACCAGATTTTGCAGGCTCAGCGCGAACAGATGAAAACAACCTCGCATCAGCTCGACACGGATATGTGGAACAACCTGCTCCAGACCGATGAAGCGATTGAGGGCATCAAGCTTCAGGTGACGGCGCAGTACGTGCAGCTTCTCGGTTCCAAGAAGCAAATCGTCCTCATGCATGAGTACAAAGGCGTGGCGGAGAAAGAGATGAAACGCGCCCAGGTGCTGAGCGACGCGGGTCTCGCTTCTCCCGAGGACGTGGAAACCGCTCGCAAAGCGGTGAACAAAATCGGCGACGATATTCAGACGCTGGAGAACAATTACCGCCTGGGTCTCGTACAGCTGTGCTTCGATATCGGCGTGGAATATTCTCCGGATCTGCTGCTTGAAGAGCCGGCCGCCGTATCCGCGAACGTGGAGCCGGTTGTGAAGAAAGATACCGAAACGCTGCTCGCCAATTCTTTTAAACTGAAAATGGATCACAACGGCATCGACGAAGCCATCTGGCAGCAGCAGAATACCGTGACCAAGAATACGTACGGCGGCCAGTATCAGAGCGTCAACACGGGAATCGCTTATCAGAAACAGGAACAGACGAAAGCCGAGCTGGTCAAAAAGATTTACGCGACCTATAGTGATGCCGAGAACGCTTATCAGACCGTGCTGAACGAGCAGCGCAACCTGAAAGACGCGCAGGCCGATGTCGCCAAAATGAAAATCCGTTACGAGAACGGGTTTGTCTCCAAGCACGATTTCGATAAATTTTCCTTTAAACTTCAGCAGGCTCAAACCACGCTGGAGGGAGCCAGACTGAAATACTTCGCGCTGGTACGCAAAGCCGAAGCGATGGATAGAGGGTTTATCTCGTAAAAGGCCCGTATTTCGGAAGTTTATGCAGCTGAATGTATATGGACTTTATTATTATGCGAATGAATAAGAGGGACCGGTCCTGGGGATCGGTCTCTTTTTTAGATCCATTGAAAGGATGCTTGTTGAAAAACGGAGCATGAAGAGTCCTTAGTATCCCGTTTTTTCGTGGTTAGGTCGATTGTATTCGGCGGTCATCCGCTTGCCGGTGAAGGTCGTGTTCAAAAGTAGGGAAACAGGAAGTTGACATTGTATAAATATACATTACAATGAATAATTAATCCATTTCGTATATACACGTACCGGAGGCGAGAGCGATGACCTTTAAGATCCGCACGGGTCTGCCGGCGAAAGCCGATTATTATGAGCTGTTCCAATCGACAGGATGGAACGGGGACGGAATCTGGACGGAAGACATGCTGCACGAAGCGGTCCGGAGCAGCTGGTACGTCGTTACGGTCTACAAGGGCGATAGGCTGGTCGCGTCAGGCCGCATGGTTTCGGACGGGGTTATTCAGTGTATCATCTGCGAAATGATGGTGCTGCCGGATTACCGGAACCAGGGACTTGGCAGCAAAATCATGGATCATCTTCTGGACTACTGCAGGGCAAAAGGGATCCGCTGGGTTCAGCTTGCCTGCGCCAAAGGGAAGCAAGGCTTCTATGAACGCTACGGATTTCGCGAGCGGCCGGCCGATGCTCCGGGGATGGGCCTGTTCCTCTGACCGGGGAGGATGGCCGGCCTTGATGCGAGTAGCGGCAGGAAGTGTGGTGGAGCATGGGTATGGGCGAAAGCACGCCTGGAGCGGGAACAGCCGCACGCCTAGAGCGAAGGCAGCCGTACGCCGAGAACGGCGAGCGCACGCATCCCGGCGGTCCCGCAGCCGAACGCAAAAAGACGTACAGAATTGTCTCCAATTTTGTACGTCTTTTTCGTGTATCCGGCCGCTTGCGGGTCTGTCCCTCCGGGCCGCGAAGAAAGCGGGCACCGACGGAGCGGCTTACAGCCCTTCGAAGCTGAAATCGTCGTCGCTAAGCGGTTCGACGCGGAGGGCGCGGACGTAGCCGTTGCCTTTTTTCGAGAAAAAGTCATGCTGCTTCGTCTGCGTCCGGATTCCGTTCAGAACGACCGGATGAACCGGCTCTTCCGGGAAATAAGGATCGCGTCCGAGATTCATCAGCGCTTTGTTGGCGTTGTAGCGCACGTAACGCAGCACATCGTCCTGCAGGCCGAGCGGAGTGTACAGCTCTTCCGTGTAGAGCTTCTCGATCTCGTACAGCTCCAGAAGCAGCTTGATCTGCTCCTCGGCGGCTTCCTGCTGATCGGCTTCGCTCAGAGACGCGAACAGCTCCTGCGCCAGCGTACCGACGTACAGGCCGTGGATGCTTTCATCGCGCAGAATGAGGTCGATGATCTCGCCGCTGTTCGTCATTTTGCCTTGTCCCGCCAAGTAGAGCGGGTAGAAGAAGCCGCTGTAGAACAGGTAGCTTTCGAGATAAACGGAAGCCGTCATCGCCAGATACAGGTCTTTGTCGGACTGGATGCTGTTGTAGTAACGGTTGATGAGATCCGCTTTCTGCTGCAGGCGTCCGTTCTCTTCGACCCAGCGGAAAATGCCGTCGATCTCTTCGTTGCTCGCCAGCGTCGTGAAAATGCTGCTGTAGGACTTCGCATGAATCTGCTCCATCATGCCCATAAACGACAGCACCGCTTTGCGCTGGAGGCCGTCCATGTGCTCGACGAGTCTCGGCATGCCGACTCCGCCTTGAAGGGTATCCAGAAGCGTCAGGCCGCCCAGAACCTTCTTGTAGACGTCCTGCTCGTCGGGGCTCATCTCGATCCAGACCATTTTATCGTCGGAAAGGGGAATTTCTTCTTCGGTCCAGAACTGCATCACGTTCTGCTGCCAAAACGACCAGGTGTAATCGTCGTCGGGTTTATTCCAATTGACGGCTTTCATCGCTTTCTCTCCTTTGGATGGGGCGCGCTGCAAATGCGGCATCAGTCGCTGCCGTGCATAACCATAGGCAGCTTTATACGGGGCTGACAATTCCGGCCCTGCATAAAGCTGCTTATAGGGATAGCGCCATACGGATGATTTGCGGCCTGCGCGGAGCATTTTTACGCTCCTTTCGCGCAGCCGGTTTCTTTTACACGAATCTATTCTTATCCTAGCCCTCTCTTAAACGGAGCAGCTCAGGCATTCTTCCATGGTCAACCGCTTTGTGCGGGTATAGTAGAGCGATTTCAGGCCTTTTTTGGCGGCGTACAGGTAGTTGCGGGCCAGCTCGCGGGTCGAGATGTCGCTGTTTACGTGCAGTACGGTTGAAATCCCCTGATCCACATGTTCCTGGATTTCCGCGATAAGATCAATGATCTTGAACGGGTCCATCCGGTAAGCCGACTTGTAGAAGAACATGTTCTCCTTGGACAGGTAAGGCATCGGATAGTAGGTCGTCGAGTTTGCATACGTGCGCGTTTCGATCTGATCGACGATCGGCATAACGCTCGAAGTGGCGTTTTGAACGTAAGAGATGCTCTGCGTCGGCGCGATGGCCAGGCGGTAAGCATGGTACAGGCCGTGTTTCATGACCTGTTCTTTCAGGGCTTTCCAGTCTTCCGGCGAAGGAAGATTCATGCCCTCGAAGAGAGCTTTGACTTTATCGGATTCCGGACGGTAATCCTTCTCTTCGTACTTGGCGAAATAGGTGCCTTTCGCGTATTCGGAGCGTTCGAAATCGGCGAAAGTGATACCGCGGTCGCGTGCGATTTCCATGCTCTTCTCCAGCGAGTAGAAGTTGATGGCCATGAAGAAGGCGCGCGCAAACTCTTTCGCTTCCGGGCTTTCGTAAGCGATCCGGTTCTTCGACAGATAGCCGTGCAGGTTCATCGCGCCGAGTCCGACGGAATGAAGCTCCTTGTTCGCTTTCACAACGCCCGGCGCGTTCGCGACCGTCGTGTTGTCGCTGACGGAAGTCAGCGCTTCGATGCCGCTGTGGACGGAATCGCGGATGCTTTTCGTTTCCATCACGTTCACGATGTTAAGCGAAGCGAGGTTGCAGGAAATGTCCCGGCGGATAATATCGCCTTGGCCGTAATCGCCGATTTCCGTCGTCTCCTGGAGCTGGAAAATTTCCGTGCACAGGTTGGACATTTTCACTTTGCCGATGTCTTTCAGGGCATGTCCGCGGTTCGCGTTGGAACGGTTCATGATGTAAGGATAGCCGGATTCCAGCTGGATAACGGCAATTTTGGTCAGCATGTCGCGGGCGCTCATGACGACTTTCTTCTTCACGTTCGGGTTGGCTAGCAGCTCTTCGTACATGTCGTCGATATTCATATCGTCGAGGTGACGGCCGTACTCCTTGTAGACGGAGAACGGGGCGAACACGTGCAGCGGCTTGTTCTGCTCGGCCAGCTCGTAAAACTTCTGCGGCACGATCAGGCCGATGGAAAGCGTCTGGATGCGGGATTTCTCGTCCGCGTTGATCTTTTTGCAGTCGAGGAATTCGATGATGTCCCAGCCGAATACGGAGTAGTAGACCGCTCCGGAGCCCCGGCGCTGACCCATCTGGTCCGCATAGGAGAAGGCATCCTCAAGGAGCTTCATGACGGGCATGATGCCCTTCGCGGCGCCTTCGACGCCTTTGATCGGCTCGCCGCGTCCGCGCAGCTTGGACATGTTCACGGCTACGCCACCGCCGATTTTGGACAGCTGCATGCAGGTGCCGATGACGTACTGAATGGAGTTCAGGGAGTCGTCCATCTCCAGCAGGAAGCAGGAGACCATTTCGCCCCGGCGGCTGCGTCCGGCGTTCAGGAACGTCGGCGTTGCCGGCTGGACGCGCTGCTCGATGATCGCCTTGGCGATCCGCTGGGCTTTGCCGATATCGCCTTCACCCAAGTGAAGGGCGACGATGGCGGCACGGTCCTCGTACGATTCGAGGACTTGCTTTTTATCGTTGGTACGCAGGGCGTAATCTTTATAAAATTTCGAAGCGGCCATGTAGGATTGGAACTTAAAGCCGCTTTCGCGGATGGTTTCGTGGATGGCTTCGATCTGCTCCAGCGTGTAGTGTTCGTACACGTTCTCGTAGAAATCTTCGCCGATCAGATAATCGTAGCGTTCTTTGATGCTGCCGAAAGGAACGGTCTGCCCCTGCACTTCTTCAAGGAAGGCGTCCAGCGCTTCGCGGTCTTTCTCCAGACGGTAAAACCCGTCTTCCCCCGGTATCATGAGTTCGTTGTTCAGTTCAATATGCTTCAAGATGGCGCACCCCTTTATGGAATCGTTCCACGTCGCTAGACGTGCCGGAAAGTTCGAATTTGGCAAGCACCGGAACACCGTATGCCGATGAAATGCGGTCGGCGCTCAGGGCAAAGGATTGTCCCCAGTTCTGGTTGCCGCTTGCGGCTACACCGCGCAGAAGGGAAGAGTGATGTTTCAGAAAGTCCAGCACTTTGCCGGGAATTTGACCGAATCCGGTCGTATAGGTAACAAGGACGAACGGCTCCTGGATCGTCAAATCCTCTTCGATCCGTACGGCCTTCAAATTCAGCTTGTTAATGAATCGTTGAACATTTCCCGTACGGGAATCGTACACTACCAGCATGGAAGCATCTTCCTTTCCACTCTTTCAAAAATACGGGGCGCGCCGACCACGGGAAGTAGTCGGCGCGCCCGGATGAAAGCCGCTCCTTGTGTGACAAAGAGCGGCTCTAAATTCACAGTCAGCTTCCAGCCCTTTCGCGCGCCGCTGACGGCTCTGCAAAAAGGCTGGCTGAAGCCGCGCGTACAAGCCGGCTGCCCGGCTCCCCGCCCGGAGGCGGAAGAGGGGGACAGCCAGGCAAGCGGCTGTATGTGAAAAACGTCCGGACACCTCCCTATCTCCCGTAGGTTCAGCGGTGTCTTTCAGACAGGCAGGTCTCCTGGCTCCAGGTTCATTGCGCCCCTCCGCGGCCTTCCCGACGGCATTCGTCAGTGGCGGTATGGGTGGGGCGCTCCCCGTTGACAGTGGCGGGACCGCGCCGGATTCTCACCGGACTTCCCTTTTGATTCCCGCCTGGTAGGCGGGAAACCTGTCCAATCCATATATAGTCTATATATAGTGAATATGTAGGTGATAGATATGAATTTACCTCAATATATTGTGGTTTGTCAACTGTGCGTAAGGACTCAACAAGGGGAGAAAAACCGAGATATAAGGCGAAAAAGGTGTGATAACCTGCCCATAAACGGGCGAGATTTTATTTCGGATTCTTTTTATTTCGACAAAGTTTGCGGGCGGCGGAGGGACGTGCATCCACGCTGGTCTCCAGGCGCTGAGCGGGGGTTTTACTTGCATCTAAATAAAAAAGGATCAAGCTCCTTGGATTGGAGCTTGATCCTTTTTTACATGTTTAAATTCTTTTTGTTGTTCTTTTTATAAAGAATCATTATGCCAGCAAGTATCCATTCGATCACGTGCAGAGCGACAGATAAAGTGAGAGCGGATAAAAAATCCTTGATGTACACACCGGGAATCAGATGAGCAAAAACATAAATCAAAAGACAGTCCGCAATTATCGTAATGATTTGTCTGCCGTAAACGGAAGGAGGCCTTTGGAGTCCGGCTGTCTCACTGGCCGCTGCCCTGCCTAACCAGCTCATCCACGGACCACGCCACGCACCAGGGATACTGGTTTTTCGTTTCCTGCGGAATCCAGTAGCAGCGGTCCGTTTTATTTTTATCGGGGTAAAACACATACATGAGCAGCTTCACTTCGCTGATATCATCGGTTTCGCCCGGACGGGGATTCGGGTAACGGACCGTACAGCCCATTTGAGATGAGAACTGGGTGGACACGTTCACTTCATACGTGTACATGAAGCTGGACCCTACACCGATCGAAAACACATCGCCGGGCGCCTTGCCCGCAGGCTTGCATTCAACGGATACGCTGTTGGAAACGGAGGTGATGGTTTTGCTGACTTTAATAAAATTTTCTTCGATTTTCATGGATTCCGACCAATTCACCGGCATACTGAACGAAAGCTGCTTATCCGCATAATCGGGCAGCGCCGTAAATCTTTGCACATAATTCTCGATGCGGTTCGGATCGGGCTGTTTCGGAAACGTGCTCAAGGATTTGCCTTTGCGGGCTTCGATGCTAAGATCCGATACGGAGAAAAGACTGAGCTGCACGCCCAGGTCGTTCTCCTGCCAATCCGCCAGTTTGTAGGTAAGCCTGGTTATGTTGGGCCGGATATACAAATGTGCAGCCGTTTTTTTGGTGGCAGACGGGTACAGTTCAATCGAAAATTCCTTGATGCTCTTCATTTCGGAAGTGACGGACCGCGTCCGCTCATAAGCGATCTTCAGCTCGCCGCCGAGACCTACAACCGGAACTTTGCCGCTAAAGTTGAGAGAAGCGCCGAATTTGTACTTCGCGGATACCGCCGCCTGCTCCTCCTTCGACCACTTGAACCGGAAGGAACAGATAGAATCTTTAAGCTCGGAGCCGTTCAGCACGTGGGGAGGGGGGCTTTCCACAACGCCCAGAAACGTAAGATGGTCATCGTTGGCCCAGTTCGTAAGCGTGTCCGTCAAGGTAAGCCGGTCGGAGCGGTATCGGCCTATTCCGAGATGTTTTTTCATACCGGAGCCGTCGAACGTCTGCGTAAACCAGATTTCCGACCGGATATGTCCCTCGTCCGTAGGTTTGAAAAACTGGAAAGCGTCCACATGGTGCCCGGAAGGCGTCGACATATGCCCCCAGTTCCGGGGAATGGGAGACGACCAGCGGCCCGAAGGGACGGAGTATTCGTATCTCCTGGCTTTGATGTCTTTCTCGGCTTTGCCGCTGACGAACATCTGAAGGACGCTGCCTGTACAGCCATTCTCGATAGAGCCCGGAACGATCGCGAAGTGGCTGACGTTTTCATCTTCCGCTATGGACTGCGGTTCAGTTACTTTCCGGGGCGGCGCATTCTCTTCGTGGTGCAGGAGCCACGTTTTTAAAGCTTCTTTTTTGCGGGGAATGACCGCCTTCGTATCCCGGCTTCTTTGAATGTAGCCGACCATGATCCGCACTTCGCCGCCGGGGTCCCGGTAGCTGCACGCCGCCGCATGAGTGACGTCCGCAATGCCGATTTCATCCGCCTTGCCGTCATTCGCGGGGCGTTGTTCACGGACATCAGTCCGCTCCCACGTCTGCCCTCCGTCATCCGTCCAGTTCAGCGCCAGCTTGCCGTCCGCACCGGAGCCGATGAGATACAAGCGGGTTCCGGCCGACACGGCTGCGAACCGGCTGTCCGTCCGAAGGCGCATGCGCTCGCTTAAGGTAAGAGCCGATGACCATTCGATCCCGTCCTGGGAGGTCATTTGGTGCAGCGCTCCCCTCTGATCCGCGTAAAACAGGTACAGGACGCCTTCATGCGCGCACGCCGCCAGAGCAGGTATCCAGCCTCCGCTGACCCCGTCGCCCCCATAGGCCACTTTGGTCAAATACTCGATACCGAGCGGCCCTTTCTTCTTGTTGGGGCTCTTAACGACTCTGACCATTTCTTGTTTATCATCATTGAGATAGGTTTCCATACAGACGAGATCCAGCAAATTCCCGTTCGTGTAAAAAAGATAAGCTTTATCGTTGAAAAACGTGCCGGCAGCCGGTCCGAGATTGGATGCCCTCGTATAAAACTCCTCAAAAGCATCGTGTTTGGTTTTGGCAGACATGGTCTCACTCCAGTGGTTAATAAGATGGCGTTCTTTTCCATGGACCACTATACCAAACCGAAATTTTTAAGAAAATTAACGAAAGTTAACGGAAAGAGAAGGATTTTAAAATTCCCGGAGACGGAAAAGCAAAAAGATCCCTTCCCGGAGGAAAGGATCTTTTTAAGGTGATTAATTGTTGGCGATAGTTTCCGGCGTCGTCAGCTTGTCGTAGAACTCGACGTACTTGTCCTTGTCCGCGGTGTTGCGGACAGCCATGGCTACGCGCGGGTGTTCGTTGAGCGTTCCGGCGACCATGTAAGGAATGATGTAGCCCCACTCCACTTTCTCGCGCATGGCGACCATGTGGCGTTCGATCAGGTCCAGGACGGGACGCACATCGTAACGCGGGTTTTTCAGGTAGCTGACGAGCAGCTCGGTGGTGCAGTTGCCTGCCGCGCGGCCCATGCCGAAGACGGAGGTGTCGAGGAATTCGACGCCTTTCTCGGCACCGATTACGGTGTTGGAGAACGCGAGTTGCATATTGTTATGCATATGAAGGCCCAGTTTCTTCTCGGGGAGAAGACGCTGGAATTTATTGACCATATAGTCGATATCCTTATGATTCATGCTGCCGTACGAATCGACGACGTATACCACGTCAACCGGGCTTTTGTTGATGAGCTCGAACGCTTCGTTGAGTTCGTTTTCCATCACGTGGGAGAGAGCCATGATGTTCAGCGTCGTTTCGTAGCCCATGTCGTGGAACTTTTGTACCAGCTGCAGACCCTTGTCCACATCTTTGATATAAGAAGCTACGCGGATCAGATCCAGCTGGCTCTGCTCGCGGGGGAGAATGTCGTTCTCGTCGACGCGGCCGATATCCACGAGCGCGGAAAGCTTCGTATCGTTTTTGGTAGGGATAACCTCACGCAGGAAATCCTCATTCAGAAAACGCCAAGGGCCCGCATTGTCGCTTTTCAGGAGCTTGGCCGAGTTTTTGTAACCGATCTCCATATATTCAACGCCGGCTGCGTTTAAGCCGCGATACATATCCTGAACAAATTCCACGCTAAAATCCCAATTGTTGACGAGTCCTCCGTCGCGTATCGTACAATCGAGAATTTTATGCTGATCGTGTTTCATTTCGGTACCCTCCAAAAGCCGCATACCGGCTCAACTTTTTGCTATATTATCACGCATCTGATAAGGGTTGTCAATCAATCGGCGCAATTGTCGGACAAACGAAAGAACTGACAGACGGTCAAATAAAAAAGCGGACTCCTAAGGGAATCCGCCTTTTTACAGGTTCCGGCGCCGCATGCCTTCTTTTGTAAGTCCGGGTTTACCGGACGAGGACAAGCTTCCCAATGAGTGGCAGCGGTCTCATTCTGCCGTCATGAGCGTTCCGGATCCCGATAAAAGCCAGCGCGAAGACGGAGATGTCCAGGGGAGGCATAAGCAGGTTCTCCACACCCGGAAGCAGCCCGAGCAGCAGATGCGCGAAAACCGCGTAGAGCAGGAGCAGCAGCCCCTGGTTCGCATGGTACATCGCGAATCTGGAATGCCTGGCAACCATCAGCGGCAGACAAAAAATCAGATAAGCGGACATGGCGGCGGATTTGTTGCTGTCGATATCAGAGGAATTGTGATTGTGCATACGCGGACACCTCACACTCAGAATCGAAAACATGAAGCCGGAGAAATTTCTGCTATACTTCTACTATAGAATATGCATACCCCGTTTGAAAAGGGATAGACGCAGGCTGGACACGGAAATGGAGGAATTTATTTGGAAAAAGCTTCGGTTCATATAAAAAAGGCGGGATACGGCGATTCCGGCGCGATTTTGCGGGATATCGACTTCCGTATCCTGGAGGGCCAGCTGATCGGTCTAATCGGGCCTAACGGCGCAGGCAAAAGCACGACCATCAAGAGCATGCTCGGCCTGCTGAAGGATGTCGAGGGGAACATCGAATTTGCCGACGGACGGGCTTCGGTGGCTTATGTGCCGGAGCAGCCGGTGCTGTACGAGGAGCTTACGCTGTGGGAGCACATGGAGCTTGCGGCGGCGGCCTACGGGCTGGAGCGCCCGGTCTTCGAGGAACGGGCGGAGGCGCTGTTGGCCCAGTTTAAGCTGTCGGGTGACCGGCACCGGCTGCCGGTGGCCTTCTCCAAAGGCATGCAGCAGAAGGTGATGCTCATCATCGGCTTCCTTAACCGGCCCTCCTTGTACATCGTCGACGAGCCGTTCATCGGACTGGACCCGAGGGCGACGAAGGACTTCCTGGAGCTGCTGCGGAAGGAGCGGGAGAGGGGAGCGGGCATTCTGATGAGCACCCACGTGCTCGATACCGCGGAGCGCATCTGCGACTCTTTCCTGCTGCTCAGCGAAGGGCGGATCGTAGCGCAGGGGACGCTGGACGAAGTGCGGCAGGAGTCGGGACTGCCGGACGGCACTCTCTTTGACTGCTTCCATGCGCTGGTCTGAGGAGGGGGAGAAGATGAACATGACACCGGCAAAATTATTCAAGCGAAGGCTGCTCGATGACTGGACCTACCAGTACCGCATTCTGCGTACGGCGGTAGACTGGACGGTGGCCGTGTATCTAATCGTTCCGGCCCTGATCTTCGCCTTCATTTATTATTCGGCGTGGTGGCGGACGCCGCCCGAATGGTTCGGCTATATCCCGGCATCGCTGGTCGCCGTTTTCTTGTATCTGTTCGCCTGGTCCGGCACCGTCCGCTTCTTCATCGAGGAAGCGGACCAGCTCTTCCTCGTGCGCAGCGAAGGCTGGATGCCCGCGATCAAGCGCCGCGGGCTCCTGTACTCGCTTGCGCTGCAGGCGCTGACGACGGCCCTGCTGGCCGGCGCTCTGCTGCCCCTGCTGCGCGCGGAAGGCTCGGGCGGCGCGCTGAAGCTTGCGGCCCTGTTCCTGGCCGTCTACGCGGCCAAGGTCAACCTGGGCCTGCTGCGCCAGCTTGCGGCGCTCGCCTGGGCGGGATGGAAGCGCGTGGCCGCTTCCATCGTGCTGTTCGCGGCAGGCTTTCTCATCTACTGGGCCTGCGTACAGTTGATTCTGGCGGGTGCTGCCGCGGGCTATCTCGCCGCGCCGCTCCTGCTTGCGGCCGCGGTTCCGCTCAGCCGCCGCCGTCTGCGGGCGGCGGGAGCGTTCTACCCCGACGTGCAGCGGGAGCGGGAGGCGAGGCTGAAGCTCGCCTCCCTGATGCTCCGCGGCATCGTCGAGGGCAAGAAGCCGCGGCAGCGCCGGGCTCCGCTGGTGCTGGGCCGCTCGCAGCGGGTGGTCCGCGGGACGGGCGCTTCGGCGGTTCTGGCCGATTCGCTCGTCAAATCGGTCCTCCGCCGGCCCGGCCAGTGGAAGCTGTACGCCCAGTTGACGGCTGTGCTCGCGTTCGCCGCATGGCGGCTTCCCGGTCCGATGCACGTCGTCCTGTGGGCCGTCGCCGCTTTCGTGCTGGCCTACTGGATGAAGTCGGTCGCGCGGGAAACGCTGGGCGCTTCCTTCTTCCGCATGTTCGCGTGGAGCGAAATCAGCAAGCAGGAGGCGCTCCGCAAAGCGTCGTTCGCTCTGGCCGTGCCCGGACTCGCGCTGATCGGGCTTGTCGCGGGCGGCAGCATCTCGCTGCCGCTGGGGATTGCCGCTCTTGTGCTTTCCGTGCCCGCCGCGTATGCGGCCGCTTTTCTGGTGACCATCTGGTATTAAACGCCAGGGTTTGGCGAACACTAAGGGCGACCGGCAAGCGTGCGTCCCGGGTAGAAAGCTCGGTAGGAAGAGCGCACGGCGGATCTGACAGCACCGGAAAGGATGCCTTATGAGCGACACACCGATATTTTTCGAATTTCCGCAGGAACGGGATATGCGGCTTGCTTATGATACGTTGTTTGAGCTGGGCTACCGGCCGGGCGTCAATGCTTCGGAAGGGAAGTCTACGCTGCACATCCATGTGGAAGGGCAAGACCTTGCTTCCGCCATGCAGATCGCCCAGGCCCACGCGGGTGAGCTGATCGACGCGCCGCCTGCCGCCGAGGTCAGTTACAGCGAACCGCAGGCTTATGCAGCGGCGTACGATCTCGACACGATCCGGATCCCCGCTCACTTGATCCAGGATCCGGAGGAGGACGCGCCGGAAGGGACCCTGGCTGCTGTGCATAATGGGAACGGAATCGGCAGCGTTCCGGACGCTTTTACCGGTGCGGCGGGTGCGGATACCGACGGCTCGTACGAGGAGCCGCAGCGGCAGTTTGACCCGTCCGACGACGATCTGGACCGGTTCTCGGCCGGGATTCATTTATGAGACGGAGCTGCCCTGCGGGTCCCGGCTGTCCGCCGGACGCCCCGCGAGTTCTTGGCGCATAACAGAGGCGGAGCGCCCCATGAGGATGGTCGCTGCATGGTCTCGTCCTCCTGTTGTTATTCAGCGGCAGCGGATACCGGCAGGAATACAGCCGATCCGCGGCAGCCTGAACTCCTTTCGCCAGAACGACAAAAAAACCAGCCTCTCCGGAAGGAGGAGTTGGTTTTTTTGGTTTAGACGGGGCGGTAGTGTCCTGTCCCGTTTGTTCAGCGCTTGGCTGTGCGATGTCATCCGGCCTGGCGGGCGGCTTCGAAGCACCCGCTTTGCGCGGAAACAGGCTGCATTTTACAGGGAGGCAGCTTCCTGCTTCCATCGGCAGCCCGCAAGAGAATAAGCTGCCGGAAGTCCTTCTCGATTCCCGAAAGACTCATGGGTGACGAATGGAACGGCACCGTACGTCCGATTTTCTCCGCTTTTCGTGCCCCATCGCAGCCGGTTAACGGCGATTCCTTATTCCTTATGCCGCAGTCCCGTCTCTTAAACAGTCACTTCCTCCGCCCGCATAGCCGCATGCTTGCCCGCCGTATAGCCCGTGGCGAAAGCCGCCGTAATGTTGTAGCCGCCCGTATACCCGTGAATATCCAGAACCTCGCCGCAAAAAAACAGGCCCTCCGTCAGCTTGGATTCCATCGTTTTGGGATCGATTTCTTTCAAGTTCACGCCTCCGCCGGTGACGAAGGCTTCCTCGATCGACAAGGTTCCGTTAACGCGGAGAGGGAAAGCTTTCAGGAGCTTGCTCAGCTCCATCCAGTTCTGCTTGGGCAGGTTGGCGTGGGTGAGCGCTTCGTCCAGCTCCGCTTTCCGGAGCAGCAGGGGAACGAGACGCTCGGAGACGGCGCCCTTCAGCACGTTCTTGATCGCCCGTTTCGGTTCGGCCGCGGCGAGCGCCAGCGTCTGTTCGAACACTTCCTCCGTACTCTGATCGGGGAACAGGTCGATAGTGAGCTCGACGCTGTCCTTCTGCGACTTGCGGAGTTCCTTGACGACGAACTGGCTGCAGCGCAGCGAGATGGGGCCCGAGATCCCGAAATGCGTAAAAATCATATCGCCTTGATGGGTAATCAGCTTCTTGCCCTTGGCGTTCCATACGGTAAGCGCCGCATTGCGCAGCGACAAGCCCTGCAGCTCCCGGTTTTTGATAAAAGGCTCAGCCGAAGTGAGCGGCACTTCCGTAGGGAAAAGCTCGGTAATGGTATGACCGGCCGCCTCCGCCCAAGCATAGCCGTCGCCCGTCGAACCCGTGTGAGGCACGGACTTGCCGCCGGAAGCGACGATCACGCATTTGCCCCGCAGCGTTTCCCCGGTTTGCAGCCGCACGCCGGTCGTCCGCCCGTCCTCGTAAAGCACGCGGTCTACGGAGCAGTGGGTCCGGATGGTTACGCCTTGGCCGCGCACTTGGCGGATCAGCGTATCTACGACGGTTTTGGCTTTATCGGAAACGGGGAACATGCGCCCGTTGTCTTCCTCTTTCAGCCGGATGCCGAGATTTTCAAAGAAAGCGATAATATCCTGGTTGTTGAAATGAGAGAAGGCGCTGTATAAAAAACGGCCGTTGCCGGGAATGTGCCGGATGAGTTCGTCCATTTCCTTATTATTTGTGACGTTGCAGCGTCCGCCGCCCGAAATTCCGAGCTTCCGGCCCAATTTGTCGCCTTTGTCCAACAGAAGCACGCTGGCTCCGTCCGCGCTTGCGGCGACGCCGGCCATAAGACCCGCCGAACCGCCGCCGATAATAATGACATCGTAAATCATGTAGTTGTAAACTCCCTGAACCTTCGAATTTTATTCGATCATATCACGGATCGTCCGCTTTTCAAACCGGTAGGGATCGCGCCTTGGAAGGGTGTATGGAGGCCAAATTGGAAGGGACCGGCGGGAGATCAGGGAAGGGGCGAACCGTCGCAGTCTCCGCGGCGAGCCGGGGAACGAAGAGACCGTCCAGCTTTCTCTCTTTTCTTATTATATAGGTCAGCTTAAAATGGCAGCTCAGGATGGGGGCAGTTCGTGAACGTAGGTACCGATCCACGACCGGCTGTAATGCTCCCGGACCCGGATGACCAGCTTGTCCGGATATACCTGGACAAGAAGACTCTCGCTCTTAGCCGGTTTTACCGGCTTTTGATGGAAATCAAGCACTTTCCGGACCGAGGAGGATCCGATGGAGAGAAAGCCGGTCGGGACTGCCTGACCGCCAAGACTCCAGTCGTAATGGGAGTGGCCGGAGAAAAGAACGGCCTGCGGATACTCCGTCATTACGCGGCGGAACGCCTTATAGTCCGTTACGCCCCGCTCCTGCCCGGAGCCTTTCAGCGTATGGACAAGAGGCTGGTGCAGGAAGACGAAGACCGGCCTGCCGGGGTGCGTCCGGGAAGCCTCGGACAAGCGCCCGCCGAGCCAGTTCATCTGCTCCGCCGACAAGTAAGCGTCCTCCCGGGCATCTTTGACGACGTCCCGGTAGCCTTCTCCGCTGAGGAAGATGAACGTGTATCCGGCCATCTCCGCCGCATGGTAAGGCTTCTCGTAGCCGAAGCAGCGCGTGAACAATCCGACCGCCTCGCGTGTGGACCAGAACGGATTGAGCCGGCTCGTATCGATAGAGCCGAACGGCGTACGCCACATCCGGTAATACTCGTGATTGCCCATTGTCGCATGAAGAGGCGGATGGGGCATGGCGTTCAGCACCGCTGCCAGCGCGTTGTAGTCCGCCGGATTGCCGTCGGTCAAGTCGCCGTTCAGCACCATCATGCCGCTGTCCGGCGCTAGAGCCGCATGATCCAGTAAAGCCGTCCGCAGGAGATCCTGCGACAGTTTGTCGTGCGCCTCGATGTGAATGTCGCTCAGCACGGAGAACGTCAGCAGCGCCCGGGGCGTCTCTAACGGGGAAGCCGTCCGTCCGCCGTCCGCTCCGGCTCCGGCTTGCTGCCCGGAGTGCTGCGGTGGCGCTGCGGCAAGCAAAGCTTCTGCCGCAGGCACCGTCTGCCGGCCCGGCGGCAGAAGGCAGACGGCTGTGCAGCAGGCCAGAAAAACCGCGGCGGCACGCTGAAAATGTTTCACGGCACTACACCTCCGTCTCCATTGTCAGGATCATTTGGGTTAGTGTTCCTTGCCGCCTGTTTTTTATGCGTACGACCCGGGCCGGAGCCCGGTTATCCTGAGGTCGGATATCGGCCCCGACTTAGGTCCAGGACCAAAAACCGCCGCGAGTCCGTTTTGGCGAATGCCGCTGTCGACTAGAATAAAGACATAAGACAACGACAACGAAAGGCGGTGACGCAAAAAGATGAAACGCAATCCTAACATGGGCCTGGCGATCGTGCTGATCGCATTCGGAGCCTGGCTGATTCTCGGCAAACTGGGCATTCACCTGGGTCCGATTATGAGTTACCTGATTCCGATCGGCATGATCGTGGTCGGCTACTTCGGGATTCAGAGAGGCAGCAAGCTGGGATGGGTAATCGCCCTCCTCGGTATCTTCGCCCTTCTAGGCAAAATGACGACATTGTTCATTATCCTGATCGCTGTCGCCATGATCGCGTTCGGTGTATCGATGCTGAAAGGCACGTCCAATTCCTAAGCCCAAGACGCTGATAAAAGAAGGTGGTAAATACAATGAGCATTCTGAAACGAATTCGTGATATAACGGTAGCAACGCTGAACGAGCGGCTGGAAGAAAGCGAAGATCCCATTCGCCTGATCGACCAATATCTCTCGGCCAAGAGAGAGCAGCTCATGCAAAGCGAGCGTTTGTATCAACAGTGTACGGCGCATGCTTCCTCGCTGAGACAACAATACTTAAGTGCACTGGAAACGAAAGAGAAACGCGAGCAGCAGGCCGCACTCGCCCTGAAAGCGGGCGAAGAGAATATGGCCCGCCTGATCCTTCACGAGAAGCTTCAGGCCGAAGAGCGCAGCGACCAGTACCGCGGCCTCTACGAGCAGGCCGGACAGTCGGCCGCCGAGCTGGAAGAAGAGCTTCAGGCCATGCGCGCCGATTACCAGGAAGTGCTCGACAAGCGGGGCTACTACATGGCCCGCATGGAGTCGGCGAGGCTGCAGCAGCGGCTGAACTCGCGCCTGGGTTACGGAGACGGTTCCTCGTCGCCCCGCATGTTTTACCGGATGGAAGAGCACGTATCCGATATGGAGATGCAGGCACACGTCCTTCGCGACCTGCGCCGTACAACCCGGGAGGGCGGCTCCGAGAACTCGAATCCGGTTTTAGAGAAGGAGCTTGAGGCGCTGCGCCGCAAGATTAACCGGGAGGAGTCATAATACATGAGAAAACTATACCGCTCGCGCACCGACAAGAAAGTAACGGGACTTTGCGGCGGACTTGCGGAAGTGTTGAACGTCGATGCAACCCTGCTGCGGCTGCTCACAGTCGTCGCGGTGTTCATCACCAGCGGTTCGCTGATCCTGCTTTACTTCATCGCCAGCTTTATCGTTCCGAAGGAACCGGGCTTCGACCCACCGCGCGGTCCTTACGGACCGGGTCCGTACGGCGGAGACTCCTACGGTCCTTACGGCAACGCCAACAACAATAACTACGGCGGCTCTTACGGCGGCAACCAGGCTTACAACGGCTGGAACGGCAAAGAGGCTAAACACGGCAGACAGCAGTCCGCCGCAGGCTCCTCTTTCGGAGCGCCGAAGGCTGACAATATTGATGAAATGATGAAAGATATCGAGAAAAAAGCGATGCAGCGCGAAATCGAAGAGCTTCGCGGCAAACTCGACCGCTTGGAAAAGCAACAAAAACCAACTAATAACGATTCCAAAGGAGATGTATAAACATGGGAGTTTTTTCGAGAATTAAAGATATGACTAAGGCGTCTATTCACGAGGTATTGGATAAAGTCGAAGATCCGGTCGTTATGCTCAACCAGTATATCCGCGACATGGAAGAAGAAATCGCGAAAGCGGAAGTGACCGTGGCGAAGCAAATCGCCAACGAGCGCAAGCTGAAACAGCGCCTGGAAGAAAGCGTACGCCTGTCCGCCGACCGTGAAGGCAGAGCGGCAGCCGCGCTGAAAGACGGCGAGGAGCAAGCGGCACGCCAAGCGCTTGAGGAAAAACTGTACCACGACGAGAAAATCGCCGAGTATACCGATCTTCACGAAGCTTCCAAAGGTCATGCGTCTGAACTGACTCAGCAGCTTCACGACATGAAAGACGAGTATTACAAGCTGCGCAACAAGCGCAATGAGCTTGTGGCCCGCACTCAGCTGGCCAAAGCGAAAAAACAAATGGCGCAAGTGAGCTATAACGGCGTGATCGAAAGCGGAAATGCCTCTAGAGGTTTCCAGCGCATCGAAGAGAAAATCATCCAGCTGGAAGTGGAAGCGGAAATCGCCCGCAAGCCTTACGTACCGGCGTCCGGTTACAGCAGCGTGTCGAGCTACAATCCGTCCGATTCCGCCAAGCAGGCCAAAGTCGACGAGCAGCTCCAGCAGTTGAAGAACAAAATCGGCGGTACGAAAGCCGAGAAGTAATCGGCTTCGCAGAAGCCTTATGACTGACCGGCAGGCGCCGGAATTCAGAGCAGGAATTCCGCGCCGCCTCCGGCCGGTTCTTGCCGCAATAAGCGGCACCTCTTGCAGCTATACCTGACCTTGCCTTCGGAGATCGGACTCCGGAGGCTTTTTTTCTGTCCGCTCCCTGGTTGATTGACCAATCATGCGACGCGGCTCCGCAGGTGACAAGAGCGAATTGCCCTCCAACGCGGTGCGCATACTACGGAAAAGAAAGGAGATGAACCTCGAATGGCTAAATCCAACAATTCCAAAGAGCAGGATATTCACGAAAAAGAAAATAAACAACGCAAAAGCACCCCGTCCGAATCCGGCGGCGTCGACAAAAAACTGAACGGGCCGAATTTTCCCGCGACGTAGCGGCATTTAGGGTCTTGCGGACGCCATGGATCTTATACAGCCCCTTTGCTTTCTTTTCCCCCGATTGTATAATGGAATGGAAAAGAAAATGTCCATGACATTGATCACAGGGGAGTGAACCGATTATGGTGATGTCTTTTGACTCATATATGAGAGACATGGTACAACCAATGCGTGAGGATCTGACCCGCATCGGCGTGAAGGAACTTCTGACGCCCGAGCAGGCAGCGGAAACGCTGGAGAATTCGGAAGGAACGCTGCTGCTCGTTATCAACTCCGTTTGCGGCTGCGCGGCGGGCCAATGCCGTCCAGGCGTTGCCAAAGCTCTGCAGAACGAAGTGAAGCCGGATCACCTGTACACCGTTTTCGCCGGTCAGGAGAAAGAAGCGACGGCTAAAGCCCGCGAATATCTGGCGCCTTATCCGCCTTCGTCGCCTTCGATCGCGCTGTTTAAAGACGGCCAACTGGTGCATTTTATCCAGCGCCACCAAATCGAAGACCGTTCCGCCGACATGATTGCCGGCGATCTGACGGATGCCTTCGAAAAGTACTGCAAATAAGAACGAGGCCGTTAACCGGTCCGTTCTCAATAAAGCAAGCTCCTGCGGCCGTCTTTGGACGGAAGCGGGGGCTTTTTTCTTGTCCCCGGGAGGGCTTCGCGCGGCGTACGGCTTAAATTAGTCATATGGCCCTAACACGTTGAGCATATCAGACTATAGCCCGGCCCGGAGGAATTGAGTAAAGTTTTAATATAAAGAGAGCGTTTCCAAGATGTGGGGATCGGGAAACGTCCGTGGACGTGAGTGTAAAACGAACAGCTGAATCCGGAAGCGGGCATGATTTTTTCATGTGGCCCGGAGGAGGTGATTGAGCGGATAAAAGTCGGGATGAGCGGCGCAAGTATAAACGGCGGCAGGACGCTGATTACAAAGCGGCGGAATGAAGCAAGCAAAAGGAGGTTTTTTGAAAGCGTTTACTAAAGATCGAAAAGATCGTCCACTCAAACGAGGAAGAAGGGAAATAAATGAAAAGCAACAAAAAAATTAAAATGACCTGGCTGGGTTTCTTTGCGCTTCTGCTGGCGCTGCTCCCTCTGTTCAACACGGGCGCGGGCAGGGCTTCTGCGGCCGAACCGGCCAAAATCGTCGGGTATTTTACCTCCTGGGGGATTTACGGCCGCAATTATCAAGTTAAAGATATCGACGGCTCCAAATTGACTCATTTGAATTATGCCTTTGCGGACATTTGCTGGGGCGGGGTGCACGGCAACAATTCGACCGACAGCCCTAACAAGCAGACGTGGTCTTGTACGGATTCACATGTGCCTCTGCAATCCAAATCCGTCCCTAACGGAACGATTGTGCTTGGAGAGCCGTGGGCGGACGTAAATACGCCGTACGCCGGCTACTCGTACGAGGAGTGCGACCAGAAGGCGCTTTGCGGCAACTTTGCGGGTCTGCGTGACCTCAAGAAAAAGAACCCGTCGCTCAAAACGCTCATCTCCGTGGGCGGATGGACTTGGTCCAACCGTTTCTCCGATGTGGCGGCCAACGCGACTACGCGCGAAACTTTCGCCAATTCCGCTGTCGAGTTTATCCGCACGTACGGTTTTGACGGTGTGGATCTGGACTGGGAGTATCCCGTAGCGGGCGGCCTGTCCGGCAACACCTACAGCCCTGCGGATAAGCAGAACTACACGCTTCTGCTCAAAAAAGTCCGCGAGAAATTGGACGCGGCCGGAACTGCTGACGGCAAGAAATACCTCTTGACCATCGCATCCGGCGCCAGCCAGAAGTATGCGAACAACACGGAGCTGTCCGAGATCGCCAAAACCGTCGATTGGATCAACATCATGACGTACGATTTCCACGGCGGCTGGGAAAAGTCGACCAACCATAACGCGGCGCTTTATCCGGATCCGAACGATCCGTCCACGGGCGAAATCAAGAAGTTCAACACGAGCGACGCGATCGACATTTACTTTCAGTCGGGCGTTCCGGCCAACAAGCTGGTGCTCGGTCTTCCTTTCTACGGCAAGGGCTGGAAGGGCTGCCCTCCGGGTCCGAACAATGACGGCCAGTACCAGACCTGCGTAGGGGGCTGGGACGGCAGCGTTCTGCCGACCGGTACTTGGGACGACTGGGCGTCCGGAAACAGCGGCACGTTCGATTACGGCGACATCATGGCCAACTATGTGAACAAGAACGGCTTCACCCGCTACTGGAACGACACGACCAAAACGCCTTATCTGTTCAACCCGACGAGCGGCACGTTCATCTCCTATGAAGACACGCAATCCATTGCCGCCAAAACGGCTTACATCAAAAGCAAAGGCCTGGCCGGCGCGATGTTCTGGGAAACCAGCTCCGACTGCCGCACGAGCCCGAAATTCTCCTGCACCACCAAGCTGCTCGATAAAGTAGCCGCCGATCTTCTGAGCCCAGTAATACCGGATACACAGGCTCCGACAGCGGTTACGAATCTGGTTTCCACGGGCAAAACATCGACCAGCGTAACCTTGAGCTGGACGGCCGCGACGGATAACGTGGGCGTAGCAGGATACGAAGTGTCCTACGGCACGACGAAAGTCAATGTGACGGGAACCACCGCCAACATCACGGGCCTGACGGCAAATACCGCTTATACGTTCACCGTAAAAGCGAAAGACGCGGCAGGCAACGTATCCGCACCGGCTTCCGTAACCGTCACGACGGACGGCGGAACGACAACCCCGGATACGCAAGCTCCGACAGCGGTCACGAACCTCGTCTCTACCGGTAAAACATCGACCAGCGCAGCTCTTAGCTGGACAGCGGCGACGGATAACGTAGGCGTTACGGGCTATGACGTCACATACGGCGCGAAGACCGTCTCCACGACGGCGACAAGCCTCAACGTGACCGATCTTACACCGAACACAGCCTATACGTTCACGGTCAAAGCCAAGGATGCGGCGGGCAACATATCCGCTCCGGCTTCCGTCACGGTTACCACGGACCCAGCGACGAACCCGGGCTCTCCAGTTCAGCCGACCTTCACGGTAACGAGCGATTGGGGAACGGGCTACAACTTCAGTTTCTCCATCAAGAACACGGGAACGACCCCGATCACGAACTGGAAGTTGGAATTCGACTATGCGGGAAGCATCACATCCGTCTGGGATGCATCCATTGTCAGTTCCGCCAATAACCATTTCGTGATCAAAGGCGCAGGCTGGAACAACACGCTTCAGCCCGGAGCTACCGTTACTTTCGGAGGCGCGGGACTTGTCAAAGCCCAACCGACGAACATTGTGGTAACAGGCAGCTAATCCGCTGCGGATTTTGAAGTGAGGTAATCTGACATGAAAAACCGTCCCGGCCATCCTTTTGGTGGTTGGGGCGGTTTTCTTTGTGGTAAGATAAGTTCAAACCTTAGGTGTGGAGAAGGAGGATTTTTTTAATGAGCCTGCAGCAGGAAATTATCAAAGAACTTGGCGTTAAACCGCAGATCGACGTTCAGGAAGAAATCCGCAGACGCGTAGATTTCCTGAAGCAGTATGTAAAATCGGCTGGCGTATCCGGTCTGCTGATTGCCATCAGCGGGGGCATCGACAGCGCCGTTGCCGCCGGTTTGTGCAAAATAGCGACGGACGAGCTGACGGAAGAGAGCGGCAAAGAGTATAAGACAGTCGGCGTCTTCCAGCCGTACGGGACACAAGAGGATATTCATGACAGCTACGCGACGGCAGAAGCGTTCAACCTCAAATACCGCATGGAAACCAATATCGAAGAAGCGGTGAACGAGATCGCGCTCGAAGTCGAGTTCGGTCTGAAAAATGCGGGCGACTCCCGCCATATGAGTAAAGAAGGCAAGGGCAACGTGAAGGCGAGAACACGGATGGTCGTGCAGTATGCCATCGCTTTCGAAATGAACCTGCTCGTCGTCGGTACGGATCATGCTTCCGAGGCGATTACGGGCTTCTTTACGAAGTGGGGCGACGGCGCCGTCGATATCACTCCTCTCAGCTCTCTCAACAAACGTCAAGTACGCGCTCTGGCGGCCGAACTGGGCGTTCCGGACAGTGTGCTGCATAAAGCTCCGACTGCCGGACTGTGGGAAGGACAGACAGACGAGAAGGAACTTGGAGTCAGCTACGAGGACAACAGCGACTATCTGGAAGGCAAAGCGATCGATCCGGGCGCCGCGGAAAAACTCGAGAAGCATTATATGAAAACGAGACATAAGCGCAACAGCATTCCCGGTATTTAAATCCGAGCGTTCAGGCGGAAACATGCCTGGCATTCGGAGACATGTTCTTTTTCGGGAAAAAAGATAAAGAAGCGGAGGAGCGGAGCTCTTTCGCTTCTTTTGTGTATGCCAGTGCTGCGATTTTACCGGAGGACGGCAGGGGAATTCCGTTTCCTCTTTTTCCGGAGCGCGGTAAACTGCGCACTGATCAGCCAGAGCCGTAATTAATACAGATCCTGCCGTCCGAGGGAGCGGTCAGGCGAAGCGTAGCCAATGCCCGGAGCGGAACAGTACGGTACGGCTGGATGTGCAGGCTGACTGTTTTATCTTTGCATATAGAAGGCGCGTCCAGGCTTGACCTCGTGGAATGGCCATGCCACAATCAGGCAAGGTGAACGAAACGGAAAAAAAGGATGAGTAACGGAGGCGTACACATGATTATCGGAATCGGAATGGACATGGTTGATATCGCCCGTGTAGCAGGATTGCTGCGGGAAGAGAGCGGAGATCGGTTCATGCGGAGAATTTTAACCGAAGAAGAACAGCAGCTTGCAGCCGGGAAAAAAGGCAGGCTTGCCGAGTTTACGGCAGGGCGTTTTGCCGCGAAAGAGGCCGTGGTCAAAGCGTTGGGATGCGGAATCGGCCGCCAGGCGGGTTTTCATGACGTCAGCGTCCTTCCGGACGAGTCGGGCAAGCCCCATTGTTTCCTATCCGAGAGGACGAGGCAAAGGCTGGGGCTCGGACAGGACGTTGTCATTCATTTGAGCATTACGCACACGGATACGATGGCGGCGGCCTACGCGGTTGTCGAGCGGCCTTAGCCCGGAAAAGGCCGGAAGGCGGATACACTCACGGTTACGGGGCGTTATGAAGGCGCATCGGAAGATGAGCGGGCCTGCTCAATAGCGCACGTCAGGTATGCGGCGAATCGCCATCAAGCGGAAGTGCCAAGAAGGCGTACAGGGTAAGCCGGCATTCGGAGGATAAAACGCGAAGGGTAAATGAAAGTCCGCAGTCGCGGTCAAACGCGAACGGTAAGCGAAAGGGACTGCTATAGAACAGCAAGCGAAAAGGAGAGCTGTAGAACGGCAAACGAACCGGAGAGCTACAATCTGGCGCCCTCCTGGGTGCAGCCCGTGTGCGCTGCCAAAGTGGGCCGATGCAGCGCTGCACAAAAGGCTGGGTGTTTTGTAAACTCCCCCCGCGCAAAAAAAGACAGCCCGTTTCCGAAGCTGTCCGAGCTGCCTGATTCTGTACCCAGAGGGCCGTGCGGTTGGCTGACGTAAGCGAGGCGAGCGCGCACCACCACGCTCCGGGAGCCGCGGCTCAAAGATGGAAAACCGTCTGAGCCGGGCCTACGGCCAAGCGGAGAGCTTGGCACGTGAGGCAGAGCCTGTGAGACAGGCGGCCGCAAAAAAACTTGCGGCGCTATCCCGTCACAGGCGCCAGCGGCCTTGTCAGGGACCAGGCGCAAACGAGCAGGCTGAGGCCGCTCATCCCCTGCAAAATGACGCCGGAGTAGCCCAAATACCAGAGGGCCATCACGATCGTAAGCGCGAAGAGCCACAGACCGAGCCAGAAAAGCCGGCGGTCGGCGGCCGCTCCGAGCAGGACGAAAACGACCGAGAGCAGGAACGCCCTCAGAAGCGCGACGAAATAAGGGCCGACCGCCTGCACATATTCGAGCACGGCTACGGCGCCGATCAGCATAACGGCGGGGAAGGCGAGCATAATGAGGGAAATGGAGCCTTCGCGCGCGGCGCCGGCTTTGCGGCGCATTTTTACCCAGATCACGATGCTGGCAAGCACGGCCGCCGCGAATATTCCCTGCGCGAGCCAGTCTAAATCGACCCATTCTTGAAAGAAATCGACCGCCGCCGCGACGACTCCCTGAATGCCCCATACAGCCAGATAAGGCGCGAGCCAGCGAAAGCCGGAAGGAATCACGGCCGGTCTGCCGGGTGCCGTTCGGGCTTCTTTCATTTTGTACAACCTCCGTTCCCGAATCCAATCATCCGAAAAAGTCCGAATACGACAAGAATACCCAATTCAGCCCGCAAAAACAAGCAAAGGCCGGACAGTTCCATCCTCCCCTCTTTTGCTTTATAATAAAAGGTTGTGGGTGTTCAAAACGTGAGCCCCGGAGAGGAGAGGGAATCCAGGTGGCAGAGCTTGAACGGCAGCAGGAACGCAATCAGCCGGTACCGGCTGAAGAGGGACAAGTTCCGGAAAAGCCGAAGAAAACAAAATCGGCATCCAAAACGGATAAAACACCGCCGGTGGAATACCCGACGGAACAAAAACGATTTTTCTCCGCCAATTTGTTGGCGTGGTATTTGATACATCGCCGCGATCTCCCGTGGAGACGCAGCCGCAACCCTTATTATATCTGGATTTCGGAAGTTATGCTCCAGCAGACGAGAGTGGACACGGTGATACCGTATTTCCACCGGTTCGTCGATTTGTTTCCGACGGTAGAGGCTTTGGCCGTAGCCCCGGAGGATGAGGTTCTGAAAGCGTGGGAAGGGCTCGGCTACTATTCCCGCGCGAGAAACCTCCAGCAGGCCGTACGCGAGGTTCACGAGCGTTACGGGGGCATCGTGCCGGACACGAAGGAGGACATCTCCTCCCTCAGAGGGGTAGGCCCGTATACGTCAGGCGCGATTCTCAGCATCGCGTACAACAAGCCGGAGCCCGCTGTCGACGGCAACGTCATGCGGGTGCTTTCGCGCTACTTCCTCATCGAGGACGATATCGCGAAGCCCGCCGCAAGAGTGGGGATGGAGCGGCTGGCCCGCGATCTCATCCCCGAAGGCTCCGCGGGGGACTTCAACCAGGCGCTGATGGAACTCGGCGCCATGGTCTGCACCCCGCGCTCGCCGCAGTGCCTGACCTGCCCGGTCATGGACCACTGCTCGGGCAGGCTGGCCGGCAGGGAAGAGACCCTGCCGGTGAAGAGCAAGGCCAAGCCGCCGAAACCGGAGCGGCGGCTTGTGGCCCTGATCGAGGGCGAGGGCGAGAACGCGGGGCGGATACTTATCCGCCAGCGGCCCCAGGAGGGCCTCCTCGCCCGCATGTGGGAGCTGCCGCACGTAGAGCTGCCGGCGGCCGCCTCAGGCGGCGCCCGCGGCTCCCTCGCGGCAGCGGAACCTCCCGGCCCCGAGGGCGGGCCGGGGCTGCTTCTCGCGGCGGCGGATGAAGCCGCCGCATCTTCCGCCGGCGCGGACCGGTCGGCGGAGGCACAGCCTGCCGTCGGCAGCGCGGCCGCCGGGCCGGAAGCGCCGGCGAAGCGGGGCCGCCGCGGCAAAGCCGCCGCTGCGGGGAGCGAGGCTCCCGCAGCTTGGCCGGGCGATGCGCACAGCATGGAGCATCTGCGCATCGCGCTGGCCGAGGAGGAGCACGTGGACGTGCTCCCGCAGGGCTGGATCGCCGACACGAACCACACCTTCAGCCATCTCTACTGGGACATGAAGGTGTACCGGTGCCGGCTCGGCGGCCAGGGAGGCGCTCCCGCGGGGCAGCTGCCTTATCGCTACCGCTGGATGTCGCCGGAGGAGCTGGAGCGCTACGCGTTCCCGAACGTGTTCCTGCGCGTCTTGAAGATGTACGCGGAGGAACAGGGCGTATGGGCCGGGAAGTAGACCCGGCCGCCCGGGCTGCCGTCTAAAGGCGTATCACCGGGACGTAAAGCGCGACAAGGGCTCTAAACCGTTCCTTCGCAGCTCCTTCAGCGCCTCGGCCGTTAGCTAGGCATCGCATTCGCTGCTGGATCTGTTCGGAAGGATCACGCTCGCCGGCAGCCGGTTCTCCCTTGCGCCGTATGTCCCGCTCCCGGGCCGAGCAAGCACGAAGAACGTGCACCTACCCGGAAAGGGCAGATTCTTTATCCCTTATAAACACATTCCCATAGACACATTTCCATAAACACATTCTTCTAGACACATTCTTCTAGACACATACAGCCCCATATAAAAAAGACGCCCTCCCAGGCTTATCGCCCGGGAGGGCGTCTTGCGTATACCGGAATTATTTCTTAGCGGCTTCGTAACGCTTGTTAACGGCATCCCAGTTAACAACGTTCCAGAAAGCGGAGATATAGTCCGGGCGTTTGTTTTGGTATTTCAGGTAGTAAGCGTGCTCCCATACGTCCAGTCCGAGAAGCGGAGTGTCGCCTTCGAAGAGCGGGCTGTCTTGGTTAGGAAGGCTGTATACTTTCAGTTGGCCGTCTTTACCGAGCGCAAGCCATGCCCAGCCGCTGCCGAAACGGGTAGTAGCCGCTTTGGCGAAATCTTCTTTGAATTTATCGAAACCGCCCAGCTCGCTGTCGATAGCTTGAGCCAAAGCGCCGGTAGGCTGACCGCCGGCGTTAGGAGCGATGGTTTCCCAGAAGAGGGAGTGGTTGGCGTGTCCGCCGCCGTTGTTGCGTACTGCAGTGCGGATCGCTTCCGGAATGCTGTTCAGATCGCTGATCAGATCTTCCAGGGATTTGTTCTGAAGGTCGGCATGGCCTTCAAGTGCCGCGTTCAGGTTCGTTACGTATGTGTTGTGATGACGGTCGTGGTGAATTTCCATCGTTGTTGCGTCGATGTGCGGTTCCAGTGCGTTATTCGGATAAGGTAGAGCCGGTAATTGATGTGCCATGATTTGAATACCTCCTAAGCGATATGTTAACACTTACCTGTTTATTATAAGACGATTTTTGATAGTAAATCAACATTTATGTATATTAAGTCGGTTAGACCGTATTCTCCCGCCTTCTTTCAATCTCCCGGATGACCTGCGCGTGTATAGCCGTACCCTGTGCGTTGAGCCAGGGAGACAGCTCGCTCATCACCGAATGGTGATAAGATAATTCTTCTTCATCCCAGGCGGAAGCGTCCAGTGAACTCAGTTCGTGCAGATGCCGTCTTTCCTGCTGTGCCATTTTTTCACCTCCTTTTATTAAGAATGACCGGAAACCGGAGTTATTATCAGAAATTTTCTGCAAGAAGGCGCCGGGAAGATGTGAAGAAGACGGGGGTGAGGTTTAGAAGAACCGGAAAGGACAACGTTTTTCTTTACCGTATGATTTGTAAGCGCTATACATTTTTGCTTGCAAAAGCAAATAAGGGATTGACACCCGGCATGAAAGCGTTTATCTTAAATTTATAAAAGTTAAACCCTTTTAATTTTCGAGAACAAGCTGACACGGATGACAGAAAAGGAATTTGAAGTGGTTTGCGAGGTTTTAGGCTGAAAAATGGGCGTAATATCCAGAAATCCGAATCGGTTTACATGGAAATCATGCCTTTTATTTTTGGACTAAAATTAAAGCGTTTTAACTTTCGGAAGGAAGGATGCCATGAGAACCAAAACGGCAAGGCACCAAACGCTCTGGTTTTACATCTTCATTTCACCCTGGCTGATCGGAGCTGTTCTGTTCGCCCTGTATCCCATCGTATCATCAGCTTACTACAGTTTTACCGAGTATGACATCGTAAATCCCCCGAAATGGATCGGTTTTCAGAACTACGTCGATTTGTTCCACGATGATATCTTCTGGATTTCCATCTGGGCTACCGTGCGGTATACGCTGCTGAGCGTTCCGATCCAGCTCGGGCTTTCGCTTCTTTTCGCGCTCCTGCTCAATCAGAAGATCCCGTTCAAAGGTTTTTTCCGGACGGTCATGTATTTCCCGAGCATGATATCGGGTGTGGCCATGGCTCTGATCTGGATGTGGATTTTCAATCCGCAGAGCGGGCTTCTCAATCAGGGGCTCAGCCTGCTGGGGCTGCCCGGGCCGCTTTGGCTGTTTGACGAGAAGTGGGCCATCTTCGCTCTCGTGCTCATGTCGCTGTGGACGGTAGGCGGGGGAATGGTCATCTTCCTGGCCGGTCTGCAAAGCGTGCCGCCAAGTCTGTACGAAGCGGCCGAACTGGACGGCGTAACGCGCCTCCGCTCTTTCTGGCACATTACGCTGCCGATGATCTCGCCCGTGTTCCTTTTTCAGCTGATTATGGGTCTGATCGAGTCTTTCCAGGTCTTTACCCAAGCGTTCATCATGACCAAGGGCGGACCGAACTATTCGACGATGTTCTACGTGTATTACCTGTATCAGAACGCCTTCAAGAATTTCAAAATGGGCTATGCTTCCGCGATGGCCTGGCTGCTGCTGATCGTCGTCATGGTCCTTGCCCTGCTTATTATGAAAGGCTCTAAACGATTCGTTCATTACGAAGGGGGAGACGGAGTTTGAGCAGCACGGTTCCTACACAGCCCGCGAGGGCCTATAAACCTTCCAGGCTGAAGGCTGGGCGCAGAACATGGTTCGACTGGTTCGTCTTCGCCATGCTGATCGTCCTGTCGGTCTTGATGATTCTGCCGTCGGTTCACATGCTGTCCACGGCTTTCAAAACGCGGGCGGAATCGCTGAGATTCCCACCGACGATCCTGCCGGATAAATTCGTGACGGAAAACTTCAAGAAATTGTTCGAGCTCGATTTTCTCAACTGGTATCAGAACAGCCTGCTCATCGGCATTATGACGGTGATCGGCACGGTGCTTTCCTCCGCTCTGGTCGCCTACGGTTTTTCGCGGTACCGGGCGAAGGGCAAGGACGCCCTGTTCGCTTTTCTGCTGGCCACGATGATGCTGCCTTACCCGGCCGTCATGATCCCGCAGTTCATCCTGTTCAAGGAACTCGGCTGGATCGATACGTTCCTGCCGCTGATCGTTCCGGCCTTTCTAGGCTCCGCCTATTTTATATTCCTGCTCAGGCAGTTCTATACCTCCCTGAGCAACGAGCTTTTCGAAGCGGCCAAAGTCGACGGCTGCTCGGAGCTCCGCCAGTGGTGGAGCATCGCCCTTCCGCTGTCGGGCCCGGCCCTGGCGACCGTCGCCATCTTCTCCTTCATCTGGAGCTGGAACGACCTGCTCGGGCAGGTGCTTTATCTGAACTCGACCGAGAAGTTCACTCTGCCGATAGGTATGGCCGGCATGGTGTCCTCGACCACGCGCCCTCCTTCCTGGAACGTCGTTATGGCCGCATCTCTGCTGGCGCTGGTACCGATTCTGGTTTTATTCTCCGTCGCGCAGCGTTATTTCGTACAGAGCATCGTGCTGACGGGTGTGAAATAAGAGAGGGAAACAATAAGGAGGTCTACCTTAAATGTGGATGACTAGAAAACCGTATCATATGACGCTCGCGGCCGTATTGGCGGCGTCGGTAACGCTGGCGGGCTGCTCCGGGGGAGACAAGAAGACCGAGGGAACGGGCGGTTCCGGCAAGTCGGGAGAAACCGTAACGATTACCCACTACACTCAGGACGCGCCGGACAAAGCCTACGTGGAGCAGCTCATTCCGGAATTCGAGAAGAAGTTCCCCAACATCAAGGTCAAGGTGGTAAAAGCGCCTTACGAGCAATTCGAATCGAAGCTGCAGAGCATGGTAGCCGCCGGCAATTCGCCGGACGTCACTTCCCACTGGGGCGATGCGGGCTTCGCGGAATATTACAACAAAGGCTTGGTCCGCGACATAACCGATCTTCTGAAAGAAGACAGCTTCAAACCTTCCGACTATGGAATTTCGGATCATTTGATGGATATCTACAAAGTCAATGGCAAAACTTATGGAATTCCTGTCTATAGTTACGTATCCGTTCTCGTATATAATAAGGATATGTTTGACAAGGCAGGAATTCCGTACCCTCCGTCCGATTATGAAGACAAATCGTGGACGTTCGAGAAGATGCAGGAATATGCCAAGAAGCTGACCAAAATATCCAAAAACCTGAACGATACCCAGTACGGCATCGATTGGGGCTGGTCCGAGAGAGATATGAGACCGCTTTATTTCGGCGCCAGCACGTATCCGGAAGAAACGTTTACGAAGAACGGGGGTAACCCGGAGGTTTCCAAATTCAATTCGCCCGAAGTGAAGGACGCTTACCGTACGCTGTTCGATATGATGCACAAAGACAAAAGCATGATCGATCCCGTTACGACCAAAGCTGTCGCGGGCGAAGGAGGAGACCCGTTTGCCGCAGGCAAAGTCGCGATGTCCGTGGGCGGTGCCTGGCTTCTCGCCGGTTCCAACGATTTCGGCTTTAAAGTCGGCGTAGCCGCCGTCCCGGCCGGGAAGAACGAGAAGGCGAGAGACGTGCTGTTCGTCGATCCCCTGTTCATCCTCAAAGACTCGAAGCATCCGAAAGAAGCGCTGGAGTGGATTAAATTCCAGCTTTCCAAGGAAACGCAGGAGAAAGCGGTCGAACTCAGCGGAGGCACGCCGCCGGCGAATTCGCAAGCAGGCGAGAAGTATTTCAGCTACTTCCAGAATATCGATCCGAAAGATCTCAAGAACGTGTACGAAGGCGGCCTGAAGTACGGCGTGGAATCGTGGAACCATATGATCCCGGGCTACGCGGAGCTTAACACGATCATCAAAAACGAAATGGAGCCGATCGAGAACGGCAAAAAATCGGTCGACGAAGTCATGCCGGATCTTGAGAAGCACATCAACGACGTTTTGGCGAAAAGGCAGAAAAAATAACACAGTCGGACTCTTGACCAGCCCCGCTGCATGGTGGGATTCCGACGTTGGGAGTTCGATTGGATGAAAATAAGCATATTTGACGTTGCAAAAAGAGCGGGAGTATCGGTGGTCACCGTCTCCCGCGTTCTGAACGACTCGCCTACGGTGAGGGAAAACAACCGGCAGAAAGTGCGCCAGGCTATCAAGGAGCTCGATTACCGGCCCAATTCGGCCGCAAGGAGTTTAGCCAGAGGGAAGACGGGCGTAATCGGCCTTACGCTTACGACTTTGCAGGATTCCCTGTTCGACGGAATCGTCAAGTGCGTGAACGATGCGCTGAAGGAGCACGGCTATTTCCTGGCCTTGTCCATCGGACCGGACACGAGCGATTCCGACTGGGGAGAAGGCAGCAACTTTCTGTATCAGGAAGACAGGGTGGACGGAATTATCGTACTTTCCCCTCTTAAGGAGGAAAACGACGTCCTGGAGTTGAAAAGGAAAAAGATCCCATTTGTACTGGTGGATAACCAGCAGGAAGACATGAGCGCCTCGGTCGTTAACGTCGATAACTATATGGGCGGTTTGGAGGCGACGCGTCACCTGCTGAGTCTCGGGCATACCAAAATCGCGCATATCGCGGGTCCCGAGCTCTACCGGAGCGCCAGGGAGCGGAAACGGGGCTATATCGATGCCATGGCGGAAGCGGGGCATCCCCCGTTTCTTTTGGTGGATTCGGATTTCGATATCCGAAGCGGCTTTGACATCGCCAAGAGCTGGCTGGCGGAGGGCGAGAGGCCGACGGCCGTATTCGCCGCCGACGATTTCATCGCGCTGGGCGTGATCGAGGCCTTCCGCGATGCGGGACTTCACGTGCCGCGCGATCTTTCCGTCATCGGCTACGATGACCAAGCCTTCTCGTCGGCGATTCATCCCCGGCTGACGACAGTCCGTCAGCCCTCCGAGGGGATGGCGCAGGAAGCGGTGAAGCTGCTGCTGAAGATCGTGAACGGCACGCAGAAACGGAATGCTTCGGTGAAGCTGGAGCCGAAATTGATCGTGCGCGAATCCACGGCGTCTCCGGACGGCAGAACACTCGAAATAGACAGATAAAACAGGAGCTGTGAAATAGGAGAACAATTGCATGGAACGGGAGATGGAGAACTGTGAACTATTATTTGGGCATGGATGCAGGCGGCAGCAAAACCTATGCGGTTATCGCCGATGAAACCGGACGGGTGGTCGGCACCGGCAGAAGCGGTATGGGGAATCATCAAATTCATCACGATCGGGCGGCCGCGAGCATCGGGGGCGCCGTGGACGAGGCGCTTCGCGAAGCGGGCCTGACGAAAGCGGATATCGCTTTCGCTTATTTCGGGCTGGCGGGGGCGGACCGCGAGATCGACTTCCGCATCCTGCGGAAGCTTCTGGAGCCGATCGGCTTCACGAACTGGGATCTCGCTTGCGATACCATCGTCGCCATGCGGGCGGGCACCACGAAGCCTTACGGCGTCGTCGCCATCTGCGGCAGCGGTGTGAACTGCTCGGGCATGAACCGGCAGGGCGAAGCCTACCAGTGCGGCGGCTTCACCTACACGTTCGGCGACTTCGGCGGCGGGGGCGGCCTTGCCGTCGAAGCGTTCCGCTCGGTCGTCCGCGCCTGGGACGGACGGGGAGAGCAGACCCTGCTGACGGGCCTGGTTCTGGAGCTGCTCGGCTACGAGACGGTCGGAGACATGTTCCACGAGTTTCTCGACCATAACAAGTCCGTTCCGCTGGAGCTCGCGAAGCTGCTTTTCACGGCCGCAGGCCAGGGAGATCAGGTTGCACGCGATATTCTGAAGGAGCAGGGCGAGGAAATCGGCCTCTCGGTCAAGGCGATCGTGAACAAGCTCGGCATGGCCGAAGAGGAGTTCGATGTCGTACTCGCCGGCAGCGTGCTGATGCGCGGAAACGGCGACTACGTCGAGAAGTATATCGTAGACGCGGCGAAGAAAGCGGCTCCGGCAAGCACGATCCGCCGGCTGGACGCCGAGCCTGTAGTGGGCTCCGTGCTGCTTGCGATGGAACGCGGCGGCTTGACGGTCAGCGAAGAAGTGAGCGAGAAACTGAAGCAGTTAAAAATGTAAACCAAATCGGGGAGTGAGAGAGATGGACAAAAGCTTGAAAATCGTCGTCATCGGTGGAGGTTCCTCTTATACACCGGAAATCGTAGAAGGATTTATTCTGAATTACGACAAGCTGCCGATTCGTGAAATTTGGCTCGTCGACATTCCGCAGGGTGAATGGAAGTTGAACATCGTCGGCAGCCTGGCGAAGCGCATGGTCGAGAAATCCGGCCTGCCGATCCAGGTTCATCTGACGCTGGACCGCCGGGAAGCTCTGCCGGGCGCAGACTTCGTCTCCACGCAAATGCGTGTCGGCATGCTGGAAGCCCGCGCCTGGGATGAGTCCATCCCGCTGAAATACGGCGTCATCGGCCAGGAAACGACGGGACCGGGAGGCATGATGAAGGCGTTCCGGACGATTCCGGTCCTGCTCGATATCTGCCGCGACATGGAAGAACTGTGTCCGGACGCTTGGCTGCTCAACTTTACGAATCCGGCCGGCATGGTAACGGAAGCTATCTCCAAGCACAGCTCCATCAAATCGATCGGCCTGTGCAACGCTCCGATCGGCATGCACAAATGGCTGATGAAAGAATACGACGTTCCGGCGTCGAGCATTTATACCGAGTTTGTCGGTCTCAATCACCTTCACTGGATCACGCAGATCACCGTGGACGGGGAGTCGAAGCTGGAAGAACTCGTCGGCAGCGGCAGCGGATATTCCGCCAAGAACGTGCCTCAGATGGAATGGAACGCAAGCTTTATCCGCGGTCTGGGCGCGGTGCCCTCCTACTATCTCAAGTATTTCTACCTGAAGGATGAAATGCTGGAGGAACAGATCGAGGCATCGAAGAAGGACGGCACGCGCGCCGAGGTCGTCAAGCGGGTCGAAGACGAGCTTTTCGAGCTCTATAAGGACCCGGATCTGGCGGAGAAGCCGAAGCAGCTGGAGAAGCGCGGCGGAGCTTACTATTCCGAAGCGGCGGTTAACCTGATGTGTTCCCTTTACAACGACTCAAGGGATATTCAGACCTTGAACGTGCGCAACGACGGCATTCTGGATTTCCTTCCGGACGAGTCGAGTATCGAGGTGAACTGTGTCGTGACCCGGCAGGGACCGATCCCGCTTTCGGTGACACGCGTGCCGGAGGCTGTCAAAGGCCTGATCCATGCCGTGAAAACGTATGAAATCCTCGCGATCGAGGCGGCCGTTACGGGAGACAGAAGCATCGCCCTCCAGGCGCTTGCCCATCATCCGCTCATTTCCTCGGTCAATACGGCCGAAAAGATGCTGGACGAAATGCTGGAGCAGAACCGCGCATATCTGCCTAATTTCTTTCCCGCTGCCGAACATTCGAACGTTTAACGGTTTACGGCCCTAATCATTATCGACAAAAGAAAAATCGACAGCGAACAGACGAATTAGCTGTTGGCATAGAACGAAAAACAGCCGGGATTACCCGGCTGTTTTTTTGTGCCCGGAAGTAGACCTTCCAAAAGATTCAAATGAGGAAGAACCCGAAAACGGCTTCTTCCAGGTCCGTAATCCTATGAAACTGTTGGAAGAAGAAGGACTTTTTAGGCGAAAAAAAGCACAAAAAGTCATGTAAACGCTTCCTATTAAGCGCTTTCAAGAGATTTATTAAGAAAAGCTAGTGTTTTTTGAAAAAAAGGGAGGATTTTCGGCGTTTTTTGTCGTAAAATTATTTTTACACCGAAAAATTGATATTGTGGGAGTGGACCTCATGCGTGTTCGTTCTTTTCGATTGTCTGATTACAGCTCGATCTCCGGTTTGCTTCAGGAAGCGCTCAGCGATCCTTGTTACAAGGAAACGATGCAGGCGTTTGCCAAGCAGCTGTCGTGGGACGGCGAATTAGTGTTGGTTGCGGAAGAGCAGGATGAGCTGGTTGGTATGGTAATCGGGACTATCGATGATAACAAAGGGTACTATTACCGCCTGGCAGTTGCACCCGGGCATCGTCGCAAGGGAATCGGCAAGGCTTTGATTGAAGGAATGAAGCAGCGTTTTATGCAGCGTAAGGTTAAACGCATTCTTGTCACAGTCGATCATCACAATGAATTGGTGCTGCCTGTTTATGAGTCGGCGGGATACAATCACTCCGATTTTACGAGAACGGCAAACCGGCTCAGCATTGTAAAGAAAGCAAGCATGTAGGGGTCAATTATAGTATAATGAAGGCATATCTTTTTGTCGCTGGCGGACAGGCTCCGCTCCCGGGAGGAAGGTATGCTTTTATTGTAACCACTTCTTTTATGCCGGGAAGAACGGGCTCCGTAGGGAGCTTTTTTAGTCGCTGCGTATTTATTTTTCTACGCGGGTTCCGGTCATTTCGTTTCAACCTGATCGAATTTCAAATTAACCGACAATACCAATGAAGTCATGAGCATAAGCTGCATTAGCCGGATGAGACGGTTTATATAGAGGGGCAATTTCAATGAAATCTTTCGAGCATTTTGTCATTAAGAGCTTTAAGCACGACGGTCATCTGCACCGGATGTGGCTGGAGAACTGGAAAGTGCCCCGGCACGAGCTCCATCCCGAACATCAGAGAGAAAACATGAACGTGTTTATCAACAATCAGACGAAAATCCAGGAAGCGGACGGGAAGGAATGGACAAGCCGGATTCCGGGCGTCTCTTTTTTTATACCGGGGGAATGGTACAATATCGTCGCTCTTCTCGAAGAGGGGGGCGTGCGCTACTACTGCAACGTAGCCTCTCCGTTTTACCGGGCGGGCAACGTGATCACCTACATCGACTACGATCTGGATGTGATCCGGATGGCCGGAGGCGACGTTCATGTCGTGGACCGGGAGGAATACGAGCAGCATAAGGCGCTGTACCGGTATCCTCCGCTGGTCGAATCGAAAGTAAAGGCGGGGCTGGACGCCCTGCTGAAGCGAATCGGCAAACAGGGCGCCCCGTTCGGGGACGAAAGCGTCCGCCGATACTATCAGCTGTGGAAGGACAGGGAAACGGAGGCGTGAGGTGACGGATTCCGGGCGGGAACCCCGGTCTTCTTCCTCGCCCGCACCGGAGACGGGCGGAGTGCAGGGAGGCGGGCGCATTTCCGGTAGAAGAAACTGGAGCAGGCTGGGAACTTTCGTTGTCATTATACTGGCTGCTGCCGTTATTCAGCGGTACGGATTCAACATTTCCGCCGTCCGCGGAATATCGATGGAGCCGACCCTGCATGAAGGGCAGCGGCTTTTTGTGAATAAAACGGCTGCTTGGACCGGGAATTTCAGCCGGGGAGACGTCGTAGTCCTGAAAGAACCGGATGGGACAGACACGGAGAAGACCCACCCCTATCTGGTCAAAAGGATCGTGGCTGCGGCCGGTGACCGGCTTGAAATTACGGACGGCCGGGTATTTGTAAACGGGGAAGAACTGAAGGAGCCCTATACGGACGAAAGGATCGGGGACGGCGATTACGGTCCTTTAACCGTAGGAAAAGGCTACTGTTTCGTCATGGGCGACAACCGGCGCAGCGGAGCGAGCCTGGACAGCCGGAGTTTCGGTCCGGCAGCCGTTAGTTTGCTGGTCGGACGGGCAGAATGGATAGTATGGCCGCCAGACGCCCTGAAAGGTCTCTAGGGAGGCTTTTAGGGGCACGAATAAGACCAGAGAAGCAGATGGCGCTTAAAGAGCGCACACGCAGGAAGAAAGGCCCCTGCCCGGATACGCCGTCCGTTAGCAGAGCCGGCTTGGACGTTCCAACTCAGACGATACGGAAGGAGGGATAGAGCATGCGGATAACACTTGCGGATGCTTCCGAAAGGGAACTGCTCCTGCTTAAGCAGGAAATCATCCAGGCGGCCCCGTCGCTCGGAATCGATAAAATCGGTTTCGCTTCGGCGGAGCCTTTTCACGATTTGAAGGATATTCTTCTTCGGCACCGCGAGAAGGGCTATGAATCCGGCTTCGAAGAGCCGGATATCGATAAGCGCGTTAACCCGGACCGCAGCTTCGAAGGGGTCAAATCCATCATCGCCATCGCGGTCGCCTATCCCTCCAAGCTGGTTAACCCTCCACGCTCGGAAGCGGGGGCGTACCGGGGGATGCTGGCCCGGGCCGCCTGGGGCGACGATTACCACCTGGTCCTGCGGGAGCGGTTGAAGCGCCTGGGCGCGTTTCTGGAAGAGCGCGTCGAAGGCGTCCGGTTTATGGACATGGTTGACACCGGCGCTCTCGTGGACCGTGCCGTGGCCGAGCGTGCGGGAATCGGCTGGATCGGCAAAAACTGCGCCGTCATAACCCCCGAGTGGGGTTCCTGGGTTTACCTCGGCGAATTGCTTACAAATCTTCCGTTCCCCGCCGATACTCCTATTATGGACCAGTGCGGGGAATGCCGGATTTGCATCGACGCTTGCCCGACGGGAGCGCTTGTCGGGCCCGGGCAGCTGAACTCCAGCCGGTGCATCTCCTTCATCACGCAGACGAAGGGAACGATTCCGGACGAGTTCAAGGAGAAGATCGGGAACCGGCTGTACGGATGCGATACGTGCCAGATCGTCTGCCCGGTGAACAAGGGCAAGAACTGGACGCACCACGAGGATCTCCAGCCGGATCACGAGGTCGTGAAGCCGCTGCTGATCCCGCTGCTCACCATGGGCAACCGGGAATTCAAGGAGCGCTTTGGAAAAAGCTCGGCGGCCTGGAGGGGGCGCAAGCCCATCCAGCGCAATGCGGTGCTCGCGCTGGGCAATTTCAAGGACCGGTCGGCCGTTCCGGTGCTCGCTTCCCTGCTCAAGGACGATCCGCGTCCGGAGCTTCGGGCCACGGCGGCCTGGTCGCTCGGCAAGATCGGAGGCGAGGCGGCGCTGGAAGCCGTGCTCCGGGCGCAGCGCAGCGAACGCGACGAAGCGGTGCTTGCCGAGCTGGACAATGCGGCGCGGAAGCTCGGCGGGCCTTCGCCAAGCGGCGGCGATCCGGCCGCGCCAGAAGCCGGCGGGCCGCAGGCGGACGGCGCCGGAACGGCACCGGCTGCGGAGTAGCCGCCGTGCGTTAAGCCCGGGGCGTGCTGCCGCAAGTGCCGACAGCCAACTACCACAAGCGGAGGGATGCGTAATGGACGACAGCGGCAGAGGAACGGTCACGACGGCAGGGGAATCTGTCTATATAGAAACCGATACGCTGGATTCTCCAATCGGCCCTCTGCTTCTCGCCAGGACGGAGACGGGGCTCTGCGCGATCGAATTCGGGAGCGGTCCGGAAGCGGTCCGCAAGCTGGAGCAATGGACGGACCGCTGGATTCCGGGCGGCACCCTTGTTCCGAATCCCGGAGGACTCCGGGAAATCAGAGAACAGCTTGACGAGTATTTCAGCGGACAGAGACGCTCGTTCGACCTCGCATTCGATCTGCGGGGGACGGAGTTTCAGCTCCGGGTCTGGAAGGCGCTGCTATCCGTTCCGTATGGAGCTACCGCTTCTTATAAAGACATCGCCGCCGCCATCGGATCGCCTCAGGCGGTCAGGGCGGTCGGCGGGGCTAACAACCGCAATCCGGTCCCGATCGTCATTCCGTGCCACCGCATTATAGGCGCAGGCGGGCAGCTGGTAGGATACGGGGGCGGGCTTCCCGTCAAGACGGCTCTGCTTGAGCTGGAGGGCTGGTCACCGGCGGATGTCCGGCATACATCGAAGAATCGGGAGTGGAAAGCATGAAATATGTTCCTATTGATTCCATAGAACCGGGACAATATCTGGGAAAGACGATTTTTACGGCGTCCGGGGCGGTTATGCTGGCCGAGGGGGTTCAGCTTACCGTTTATATGATTAATACGCTGAGACGCATCGGGGTTTCCATGCTCTATATCCAGGATCAGGAGACGGACGATATCGAAATTCCCGAAGTCGTCAGCGAGGAAACGAAGCGGATCGTCATCCGGCAGATGCTGGACACCTTCGATTCCATCCGGTCCGGTAAAGACTTCAATACACGCCACATGAGCAAAAACGTGGATACGCTGCTGGACGAAATTTTAAAAAACAAGGACGTTCTGATCCAGCTGACGGATATCCGCACGAAAGACAATGACATGTATCTGCATGCCCTCAATGTCTGCATGATTTCCACACTGATCGGGATCAATATGAATCTGAATCCGCAGCAGCTGAAGGAGCTGGCTATCGGTGCGCTTCTTCACGATGTAGGCAAGCTGGACCGGATTACGGACGACGAAGCCAAGGACGACCGGCTTCATCATACGTGGAGAGGCTTCGAGCTGCTTAAAGCCAAGCGGGAATACAGCCTGCTTATCGCGCATGTCGCGTTCCAGCACCACGAAACGCCCGACGGGCTCGGCAAGCCGCGCAGACTCCTGGGAGAGCAGATTCATCTGTACGCGAAGATCGTAAGTGCGGCCGATACCTACGACAGTCTCCTTCAAGGCAGCGGCCTGGATGCGGGGCTGCTCCCCCATGTGGCGATCGAGCACATGATGGCTATGGCGGGTACGAAGCTGGACAGGGACATCCTGATTCACTTCCTGCGCACCGTATCGGTCTATCCGACGGGGATTTCCGTCCGTCTGTCCACTCGTGAAACGGGTGTCGTGGTCGGCCAGCACCGGGGCTTGCCGGGCCGTCCGGTGGTCCGCATCATCAAACAGGGTGGCGGCAAAGAGTACGATGTGAAGGAAATGGATCTGGCGAAACACACCACGCTTTTTATCGAACACGTGTTGGCCTGAGAAGCTTGGATTTTCGGCTTTATAATGCTATGATGAGTTTGACTGAAAACAATTTTTGAACGCAGGGGGAAAAGCAGGATGTGGCAAATTATCATTCCGATTCTGACCTTGATAGCGGGACTGGTCGGAGGCTTTTTTATCGGAGTGTTCTATCTCCGTAAGCAGCTCGAATCGATGCAGAACAATCCGGAAATGATCCAGAAGATGGCTAAGCAGATGGGCTACAACATGAACAAGCAGCAAATGAACAAAGTGCAGACCATGATGAAGAACCAGAACCTGACCAGCAAAAAGCCGAATAAAAATGCAAGATCCAAATAAAAAATCCGCATGAAAGCGGCCGGGAATCCTGTTTCACAGGCTGCTCGGCCCTTTGAGTAGAACGGACCAGTATTATCCAGAGGTGGTTGGCTTATGCCCAGCAACAAAGACAAGATTATCGCTGCTGCCATGGAACTTTTTCACGAGCAAGGCTTTCAGGCTACGGGCCTGGAAGAAATTCTCTCCCGGTGCGGCGTGGTGAAAAGCAACTTTTACTACCATTTTAAGAGTAAGGAAGAGCTCGGCCGGCAAGTCATTCAGCAGAAGATCGCGCTGATGGAGGAGCAGATATTCGGGCCGTCGCTGGGCAACCGGGCGCTCGGGCCGAAAGAGAGGCTGGGACGGCTGTTCCGCCTCATGCAGGTCTCGGCGGAAGAGCATGATTGCCGCAGGGGATGCTACATCGGCAACCTGGTTCTTGAATTGGGGGACCGGTACGAAGAACTGCGCCGCTTGCTGGTGGATTTTCTCGAAGACATAGAGAATAGAATCGAAGCCTGCCTGCAGGAAGGGGCAGCTAATCAAGAGATCAACCTTCATGGCATGAAAGCCAGGGAAACGGCCGTTGCGCTGACCGCACTGCTGCAGGGCGGCATGCTTCTCGGCAAAGCGCACCGCAGCAGTTTCGCGCTGCAGTACGGCGGCAAGCTGGTGAAACATATCATAGGGAACGGATCGGAAGGAGAGCAACATGCCGGCTAAAGAATACAAAAACACGAAAGTCGCGGATAACCGCGAACAGATTGAAGGGCATATCCGGGAAATACTTCGTTTGATCGGAGAGAACCCGGAACGCGAGGGGCTGCTGGATACTCCGGCGCGTGTAACCCGGATGTACGAGGAGATCTTCGCCGGATATGAGGCGGATTTTCGCGACGTACTCGGCGTAACCTTCGATGAGCAGCATGAGGAACTCGTTATCATCAAAGATATCGTCTATTACAGCCAGTGCGAGCATCATATGGCGCCGTTTTTCGGCAAAATCCACGTGGGTTACATTCCGAGCGGAAAGATAGCGGGCCTCAGCAAATTCGCCCGTCTGGTTGAAGCCATCACCCGCAAATTGCAGGTGCAGGAGCGCATTACTTCCCAGATCGCCAACACACTGGACGAGGTGCTGGAGCCTCACGGCATTATGGTCGTCGTGGAAGGCGAGCATCTGTGCATGTGCTCCCGCGGCGTGAAGAAGCCCGGCAGCAAAACCGTCACGTCGGCCGTACGCGGCTCGTTCCGGACGGATTCCGCTTTGCGGGCGGAGTTTTTGTCGCTGATTAAGTAATTCGGCGGAAAAATGCGGGTGAACCTGCCGGACCGCTGCGGGAAAGTCAGGCGAACGTCGGATCCAAGCAATCGCAGGCAAAACAAAGTAAATAAGAACTTCGGCCCAACCGAAATTCAACTAGCAAGAAGGACAGTCTTAAAAAGGCTGTCCTTTTTTGTTAGGTTCATCGTCTTAAATGCAACTAAAAACAACAAAACAAAATTAAATACACAATCTTTACTTGTATTTAATCGTGAGTTTACAAAACTTCTTTACCATAACAACTGTAAGAGAAATGAATCCAAACGCAGCTTATTCCATTTTACAAATTCGAGAGGATGAACGACGGTCATGAAAAAAACAGCTTCACTTTGCCTGACTCTTCTTATGGCGATTTCCCTTCTGGCAGGCTGCGGAAAAAGCGGCAGCGAAGCGGGTGCCGCGACCAAGCCACCGGAAAAGGCGGGAGGCAATGAGGGCTCTTCCCAATCGGGCGCTCTGAAAGGCGACCTGACGGTGTACACCGCACTGGAAGACGACCAGATTAAAGCTTACCTCGAATCGTTCAAAAAAACGAACCCGGATGTAAAGGTAAATATTGTCCGGGATTCGACGGGCATCATTACGGCCAAGCTGCTGGCCGAGAAGGATAACCCTCAAGCGGACGTCGTCTGGGGCGTTGCGGCGACAAGCCTGCTTGTGCTCGATCAGAACGGCATGGTGGAGAGCTACTCGCCCAAAGGGATCGAACGTGTCTCCCCGATGTTCAAAAGCACCGGCACTCCGGCGAAATGGGTGGGCATCGACGCGTGGGAAACGGCTTTTATCGTCAATACGAAGGAACTTGAGAAAAAGAAGCTTCCGGTTCCGAAGACTTACCAGGATCTGATCAAACCCGAGTACAAAGGCATGATCGTGATGCCGAATCCGGCTTCCTCGGGAACGGGATTTTTCGATGTGACGGGCTGGCAGCAGCTCTACGGCAAAGGTCCGTCCTGGGAGTTCATGGACAAACTTCATGACAATATCGCCGTCTACACGCACTCCGGTTCCAAACCGGCCAAGATGGCGGCTGCCGGGGAATACCCGATCGGCATTTCGTTCGGTTACCGCGGCATCCAGGAGAAGAAGAAAGGCGCGCCGGTTGAAGTTGTATTCCCTCAGGAAGGCTCCGGCTGGGATGTGGAAGCGAACGCCTTGATGAAGAAGGCGGCGATTAAGCCCGAAGCGAAGGCATTCCTGGACTGGGCGATCAGCGACGAGGCGATGAAAGCCTACAACAAGAACTATGCGATCATCAGTGTGAACGACGGTTCCGGCACGATTCCGGAAGGCTACTCCAAAGACCCGCTCAGCCAGCTCATCAAATACGACCTGAACGATGCGGCGAAGAATAGAGACGGCATTTTGAAAGAGTGGGAAAAACGCTACAACGCCAAGAGCGAGCCCAAATCCTAAAATAAAGCGGTAATCCCGCTTGCGGCAACAAGCCAGAACCGTTAAGCCGGCAGCCGGAAGGAGAGGAACACATGAATCAGGCTCACTTATCGATCCGGGGGATCCGCAAGACATTCGGTTCTTTCACGGCCTTGGACAGCATTTCCCTGGATGTCCGCAAAAATGAATTCGTCTGCCTGCTCGGCCCCAGCGGCTGCGGCAAAACGACGCTGCTCCGCATCATTGCCGGGCTGGAGCACCCGGACAGGGGCGCGATATCGGCAGGAGGAAAAGACATCACCGCTCTTCCTCCGGCTCAACGGAATTTCGGCATGGTGTTCCAGTCGTATGCCTTGTTCCCGAACATGACGGCAGCGCAGAATATCGCGTTCGGCTTGAAGAGCCGGAGGCTCGGCAAACGCGATATCGCCGAGAAGGTGAGAGAATCGTTGGACCTGGTGGACCTCTGGGAGATGAGGGACAAGTACCCGTCGCAGCTCTCGGGAGGCCAGCAGCAGCGTATCGCGTTGGCGCGCGCCGTCGCGCTGTCCCCGGACTTCCTGCTGCTGGATGAGCCGCTGTCGGCGCTGGACGCCAAGGTGCGGCATAAGCTGCGCGGAGAAATCCGCGCGCTGCAGGAGAAGATCGGCGTCACGACCATTATGGTGACGCACGACCAGGAGGAGGCGCTGACGATGGCGGATCGCATTGTGGTGATGAACAATGCGGAGGTCGCACAGATCGGCACGCCGAGAGAGGTTTACGAACGGCCGGCTTCGCCGTTCGTAGCCGATTTCATCGGCGCGATCAACTTCCTGGACGGAGCCGAGCTCCAGGGAAGGGGCGTGCGCGGCGCCGGCATGATGGCGGTCCGGCCCGAGCATATCGGCGCCGAAGAGCCCGGTTCGCGCGGCGGCATACCGGCCGTTGTCCGCGGCATCGAATTCCGCGGACCTTTCTATCACGTCGTGCTGGACGTATTGGACAGCGGCGGGGAGCCGCTCGGACGCCCGATGACGATTCACGTGTCCGCCCAGCATTACCAGCAGCTGGGCCTCGAGAAGAATAAGAAGCTGTCGCTCCACCTGCCGGAAGAACGGCTGATCGCCTTCGAGCCCCAGGCCGCAGCGAAGTAAGAGAAAGGAGTCCTTGTCATGATGATCGTACGCAGGGTGCAGGGCGCCGCCAGAGACCTTCGCTCCAGTCTTACGGGAACGGGAGGAAGGATCAGGCGCCGGCACGGCAAAGAGGAGCGGATACAGCAGGCTCTGATCGCCCTCATGATCGCGATGCTGGCCGTTACGGTACTACTGCCCCTGATCGGGTTGTTTTCCAAAGCGTTTTACGATAAAACGAGGCAATTTGCGGGTCTGGAAAACTTTGTCGTGTATTTCACGACACCGGCCCTTCTCCGTTCCCTGCTCCATACCTTGAACGTGTCTTTACTCACTACAGTCATCTCAGTCAGCCTCGCGTTCTTGTATGCATATGCGCTGACCCGTACGGATATCAAAGGCAGGACGCTTTTCCGCTATATCGCGCTGCTCCCGCTTTTTGCCCCGACGATGATGCACGGGATCGGCCTTATTTATTTGTTCGGCAACCAGGGGCTGGTGACGACCGGTTTGTTCGGTCTTCTGCCCGCCGGACTGGATATCGGCTTGTACGGTCCGGTCGGAATCGTACTGGCGGAAGTGGCTTACACCTTTCCTCAGGCGATGATGATCATGCTCGTGTCGCTGGCGGTAACCGACAACCGGTTGTACGAAGCGGCCGAAACGCTTGGGGCGGGGAAGCGGAGAACATTTCTGAGCGTAACGCTGCCAAGCGTGAAATACGGCGTCATCAGCGCTCTGTTCGTCTGCTTTACGATGAGCTTTACGGATTTCGGCGCCCCGAAAATCGTCGGGGGCAACTACAATGTGCTTGCGACGGATATTTACAAGCAAGTGATCGGCCAGCAGAACATGACGATGGGCGCGGCCGTAGGCATCCTGCTTACACTGCCGGCTATTCTGGCTTTTGCGGTGGACCGTTTCGTGGAACGCAGGCAGAAGGCGCTCGTTTCCTCCAAATCGGTTCCCTATCGGATTCAGAAAGGAAGCTGGCGCAACGCCGTGTTTTACGTGATTTGCAGCTTGATCGGGGGCGCCATCCTGCTCCTGCTGGGTGCCGTAATTTTCGCTTCCGTGATTAAGGTGTGGCCCTATGATTTATCATTTACGTGGAATCATTTCGATTTCACATCCGTGGCCGGCGAAGGGCTGGCTCCTTTCTGGAACAGCATGCAGGCGGCTCTCTATACCGCTTTGATCGGTACGGCGGTTACATTCATTTTCGCTTATCTAATTGAAAAAGTGCGCCACTGGCACGCTCTGCGGCAGTTTGCTTATTTCCTTTCGATTCTGCCGCTCGCGCTGCCGGGAATGGTAATCGGGCTTGCTTTTATTTTCTTCTTCAACCGGCCGGACAATCCGCTGAGCGGGATCTACGGCACCATCTGGATCGTCGTTTTGGCCAACATCGTGCATTTCTATGCCGTTCCTTTTATTACGGCGACAGCCTCGCTCAAGAAACTCGATAAGGAATTCGAGACGGTTTCGGAATCGATGCGTGTTCCGTTCTACCGGACATTCGCACGGGTAACGGTTCCCATGTCCCTGCCGGCTGTCCTGGAAATGTTCGTTTATTACTTTGTGAATTCCATGGTAACCGTGTCGGCAGTCGTGTTTCTGTACTCCGCCGATTTCAAGCTGGCTTCGGTTGCCATTGTCAATATGGACGATGCGGGGGATACCGCCCCGGCCGCCGCCATGTCCGTCCTCATTCTGCTGGCCAACATTGTCGTGAGGATCGGCTACGAGCAGCTTACGAAAGTGATGCGGAACCGGGCTTCCGCCTGGCAGCGGAAATAATTTTTTAACAGGTTTGAACGTTAGCCCGATAGAATATCAACGCCTTTACTTCATCAAACCGAAAGCGGAGCCGGATAGGCGGATGATCCGCGACGGCCCGTTACCAGGAGGAGACTCGACATGATCAAAGCCGTCATTATGGACTGGGCAGGCACGACTGTAGATTACGGCTGCTTTGCTCCCTTGAATGTTTTTATAGAAATATTCCGCCGCAAAGGCATAGAAATTACGCAGGAGGAAGCACGCGGACCGATGGGGCTCCTTAAATGGGATCACATCCGTGAGATTACGAAAATGCCTCGCGTGGCGGACCTCTGGGAACAAAAATTCGGCAGCCGCCCCGACGACCGCGACGTAGATACCTTGTATGCGGATTTCGAGCCGCTCCTGTTCGCTTCGCTGCGCAATCACTGCGAGCCGATCCCCGGCGCGTTGGAACTCATGGGAAGACTGCGCGAACGCGGGATCAAGATCGGGTCCACAACCGGTTATACCGAGGAAATGATGGACATCGTCGTCGAGGAAGCCGGCAAAAGAGGCTACCGTCCCGATGTGCTCGTGACGCCTACGGAGATGCCCGCGGGCCGTCCGTACCCCTGGATGATCTACGAGAACTGCATCCGTCTCGGCGTTTACCCGCTGCATCATGTCGTGAAAGTCGGAGATACCTTGAGCGACATCCGGGAAGGCCTGAACGCAGGCGTCTGGACGGTCGGGATTGTGCTCGGCAGCAGCGAGCTCGGGATGAGCGAAGCGGAGGTATCCGCCTGCCCGCCGGAAGAACTGAAGCGCAGATGCGAGGAAGTGCGCGAGAGATTTTATAAAGCCGGGGCCCACTATGTGATTGAATCCGTCGGCAGGCTGGATGCGGTGCTGGAATTGATTGAGGCGAGACTGAAAGCCGATGCGGTCGCCCCTGCAGGTACGGCTGTATCTGCGCCGGAAGGTGTACGGCATGCATAAGGGGGAAGCGGAAATGGTACAGACGGACACCATGTACTCGGCGATGCCGGACAACGAATACCTGCTGCTGACGCCGGGGCCGTTGACGACGACGAAGCGCGTCAAAGCGGCCATGCTGCGAGACTGGTGCACCTGGGACCGGGATTATAACGGACTGGTCCAGGATATACGCGCCCGCCTTGTCGCTTTGGGTGCAGGACGAGCGGAAGGCTACACCTGCGTGCTGATGCAGGGCAGCGGAACGTTCTGCGTGGAGTCCGTCATCGGCTCCGTTATCCCGCCAGGAGGCAAGCTGGCCGTGCTGACGAACGGGGCCTACGGTGACCGTATTGCCCAGATGGCGCGCGTACTCGGCATAGAGACGGCCGTTCTCGATTCGGGAGAGCTCAGCCCGGTCAGTCCCGGCGAGCTGGAGGAACTGCTTCGGCGGGATGAGGCGATTACCCACGTGGCGGTCGTTCATTCGGAAACGACGACGGGCATGCTGAATCCGATAGCCGAAGTAGGCGCCGCAGCCAAGAAATACGGCAAAACCTTTATCGTCGATGCCATGAGTTCGTTCGGCGGTATTGAAATGGATATGAGCGAGCTCAATATCGACTTCCTGATCAGCAGCGCCAACAAGTGCATTCAGGGCGTTCCGGGCTTCGGCTTTGTGCTGGCCCGCACGGAGGAACTGAAGCGCTGTGAAGGGCAGGCAAGGTCCCTGTCGCTGGATCTGTATGACCAGTGGAACACGATGGAACGGCAGTCGGGCAAGTGGAGATTTACATCTCCCACGCACGTGGTTAGAGCTTTTCACGAAGCGCTGAAAGAGCTGGAGGACGAGGGCGGCATCAAGACCCGCTGCGAACGTTACACCGAGAACCAGCGCACGCTGGCTGAAGGGATGGAAGCGATCGGGTTCCGGCCGCTGTTGGACCCGTCCGTGCAGTCTCCTTTTATCACTTCTTTTTACTATCCCGATTCGTCGGACTTCACGTTCCTTGCCTTTTACGAGGAATTGAAAAAGAACGGGTTCGTCATTTATCCCGGTAAAATATCCGCCGCCCAGACTTTCCGAATCGGATCGATCGGCGATATTCATCCGGCCGATATGCGGCGGCTTGTACGCACAATAGCGGACGTCACGGGAGGTGCTGCGGTAACGGCGCCTCCAGCCCGGAACTGAGACGGGAGAGCGTGGGATTTAAAGCGAACGGGACAAGCGGAATGATCACTTGCGGGGAGGATTCGTCATGAAAGTATTTTGTCTGGGCGGAGCGGGCCGGATTTGCAGGGAAGCGATCCTGGATCTTGTCCAGTATTCCGTATTCGAGCAAATTACGGTCGCCGATTTTAACGAAGAGGAAGGACGCAAGGTCGTGCGGGAGCTGAACGATCCGCGTGTGGAATTCATAAAAGTGAACGTTTATGACAAAGAAGCGACCGTCGCGCAGATGCGGGGCTACGATATCGTCATGGACGGTACGGCGATCACGCTTAACGGATTGTCTACGGCGTGCATAGCGGAAGCGGGCTGCCACGGCATCAACCTGAACGGCTTCGGGGACGAAGACGCTTCGGCGGCTCTGTTCGAGCGGTACGGCAAAACTTGCGTGCCCGGCTTCGGCATGACCCCGGGCGTCACCCAGATGATGGCGATGCACGCCGCTTCGCAGCTCGATACGGTGGATACCGTCCGCGTCAGCCACGGGTCTTACCGGCCGATCGCTTTTTCGAGGTCCATTACGGAAACGACGACCTATGAGTACGATCCGAACCTTCCGGGCCGCGTCGTATACGAAAACGGGCAGTTCATTCAGGTTCCGCCTTTTGCGCGTCCCCGTGAAATCCGGCTCCCCGAGCCTTACGGCACGTCGGTTCAATATATCATCCCGCATGCCGAAACAAAGACGCTGGCAAGGGCTCTGGCGAAGAAAGAAGTCCGTCTGATCGAAGTCCGCGGTACTTGGCCGCAGCCGAATATGAGACTCGTTCAGGCTCTCTATGAGTACGGGTTTATGCGCAACGACAAGATACGGGTCAACGGCGCGGAAATCGGCATCATGGACTGCATCAGCGAATATTTGTATCACACCCGCGAAGGCTCGGAGACGGAGCTGTACGGCTACGCGCTGCATATCGAAGTCACCGGCGTTAAAAACGGCGTGCCGATGCGGCTGACGCTTACGCATGCGCATCCGGCCTCCGACGGCTCCGTGCCGGGCTGGGAAGGACTTCGCGCCTACACCCGCAATGTGGGCATCCCGATGGCCATTGCGGCCGTCATGATCGCGGAAGGCCGGGTCAACGGCGCGGGCATCCTGACGCCGGAAGAAGCTTTCGAGCCGCAGGCGGTCTTCGCCGAGCTGGAGAAGCGGGGCATCCGCATTCATCAGGCCACGGAAGTGTTGATGGAACGGGAGCCGGTCCAGGCATGAGCGCAGCCATATCTTTCCACTCCGTTCTGCTCGGCTGCGCAGTTGATTTTGTACGAAGGCACAGAATAAAACACGAACGGCCGATCATCAAGCGGCTGACCGTATGGATTGATCCGTCCGGAACTTATCATGGGTGCCGTATCCATAAAAGGCTGTCGCCCTTCCGCAAGGTTGGGTATAATGAATCCGGAAACTATCACAGAACCGAAAGAACGGAGGCGGGCATGTGTCTCTAGTAGGGGAAGAACGCAAGGAACACATCCTCCACTTGCTCAATCTTCACAATAAAGTCCGGACACACGAACTGGTGGAGCATTTCGAAGTTTCCTCGGAAACGATCCGGCGCTATCTGGAGGAGCTGGAGCAGGAAAACAAGCTCAAGCGCGTGTACGGCGGGGCGGTCAAGTTTGACTTGATGAAGGAAGAACCTTCCCCCTTTAACCGGGAAGTCACGAAAGCGGAGGAGAAGAAGCGGATCGGCCGGGCGGCCGCCGCGATGGTCCGGGACAACGACGTGATCGTCATCGACGACGGAACGACGACCCTGCAGATGATCAATTATTTGGCGAATACGCGGAATTTGACCGTTCTGACGCCGTCGGTGCCTGCCTTGTCTCTGCTTATCGAATACAAGAACAAAGAAATGTTCTCCGGGGACATTTATTTTATCGGGGGCAAAATCAATGCGAAGCATTACCGTGCATCCGGCTCGGTAGCCGAGAGTATGATGGAATCCTTCTACGTGGACAAAGCGTTCGTGGCCGTCGACGGGCTTCATCCGCAAAGCGGGTTAACGAGCTACGATGCCGAGCGGGGGCTTCTCGTCCGGAAGTTTATGGAACATGCGGCCCAGACAGTCGCGCTGATGGATCATACGAAGAACGGCAAGACGCACTTCTACAAAATTTCGGATCTGAAAGAAATCCACGCGGTTATTTGCGATACGGAGCATCCACCCGAGTGGAACGGGGATTTCGAGGCGATAGACACGAAGTGGATTGTGGCGGAATAACCCGCCAGGACGGCGCGCAAATGTTAGGTGTCGCATGACGGTGGTCAACTACATGCAGGAATAAGGGAGGCTGGTTTCCGGCTGGCTTTACCTATTCTCAAGAAGGTCTTGTCCCAAAAAATGTTCGCACGGTAGGTCGGTATCTCCAATGGAAAACGAAAAGATCTCAAACCCACCGCAAGGTGGAGATGAGATCTTTTTTTATAGAAACATTTGATTGAAGTGGGGCGCGTAAAATCAAAATTGACTTTGTAACGGCCCCTTCGCCGCATTAATAGGGAAGCCAAGTGAGCTTGCTGGCGGGCTCGAATCGTTCATTGACATGATCCCAGTTGACGACTTTCCACCAGTCTTCGATGTATTTGGCTCTGTTGCTTTTATGTTTGAGGTAATAAGCGTGTTCCCACACGTCAAGCACCAGCAAAGGAATAACGTCCCATTGGGAAAGGTTCTGGTGTTTTTCCGCCTGCAAAATTTCAAGCCGGTGGCTGCGCGGGCTCCAAACCAGAATAGCCCATCCGCCGCCTTCCACTTTCTTGGCGGCTTCGGTGAACTGCTTCTTGAACCGGTCGAAGCTGCCGAACGATTTGTTGATTTCGGCGGCAATGGGACCGTAGGCTTTCCCGCCGCCGTTCGGTTTCATGATGTTCCAGAAAATCGTGTGCAGGTAATGGCCCGCGCCGTTGAAAGCCAGCTCCCGCTCCCAATGCTTGACGAGATCGAAGTCTCCGCTGTCGCGGGCTTTCGCCAGCATCTGCTCGGCCTTGTTGAGATCATCGACATAGGCTTTGTGATGCTTGTCGTGATGCTCGCGCATGGTCGCCTCGTCGATATGAGGCTCCAGAGCGTTGTAGGCGTACGGCAGGGGAGGAAGCTTGTGCCCGCCTATCGGCACGGGCTTGTAGGGCGACAGGGCCGGGACGGTCTGCCCCTGCCCCGAAGCGTGGGCCGGAGGCGGCGCTGCACCGCTCTGTGCCGCCATATCGCTTAGGGGCGGACGGTCGCCTTCCGTGCGCGTGTCCCAGGGGCCTTCCGGCCCGGCAGGTCCGATCCCCGCGCCGGGATAAGCGGACGGTCCCGGCGTGTAGCTCGCCGGAGGACCGGGCACCCCGACGCCGAAGCCGGGAGGCACACCCGTTCCGGGTGTGGGGCCCACGCTCTGCGGGACGGGAAAGCCCGGGCTGCCGGATGAGTAGCCCGGAGGGGGATACCCGGGGTATCCGACGGGATCGGGGCCGTCCGAATCGTGGCCGGGGACGGGCACGCTGTAGATCCCGTACTGTCCCGGACCGGTTCCGGGACCGGCTCCTCCGCCGGCCGTCCCCGGCGTGCTGACGCCTTCCAGCGAGCTGCCGGCTCCGCCGATGGAGGTACCGGGCAAGTCATGGCCGTCCGGGTTGTTCTCGGATCTGCCGAAGCCCGCCCCGGGCAAGATTACGCCGCCCGGCCCGTAATAGCCGGGTGCGCCCCATGCTCCGGGCGCCCCCCATGCTCCGGGAGCGCCGCCCGGACTCCCGGGCGCCCCGAAAGCGCCCGGACCGTCCCCGGCTTGGCCCGCGTAGCCGCCAAGGCCCGAATGAGCGCCCGGCGGCCATTGGCCCGGTACGCCGAAGCCCCAGCTCCCCGTACCGTAGGGGCTGCCCTTCTGGGCGGTTTCAAGGCCTTTGAGCGTGCCGAGGAAGTACTCCGACTCGCGGATAATATGCTCGATGACCGTTTTGACAACGGGATTCGAGCTGACGGGTTTGCTTTCTTTTTCTACAATCTGCAAAAACTCGATAAATTGAACCGACTGCTTGGTGGAGACATCGATCAACTGCCGCAGCTGCTGCTGAAGGAAGGGATCGGTGGGATTTTGAGTGCGGATCGCCCATTCTACCCATTGTACGGCTGCCGCCTCCGTCTTGGCGAAAACTTCCTCCCACTCCTTGAGCGCCTGCACATAGGCCGGCTCCAGCGCAGGGACCAGTTCGCGGATAACGACGGTATGCTCCTTCTCCTGGGTTTTCCAGAAACGGATTTCTTCTAAAATTCTAAGCGGCATCAAGCTGCCGTAGACCGAAAGCATCAGGACTAACCTCCCCGGAATCAACGTTATTCCTATCTTTATTCAAGGGAGGGATTGGCCTATTCTACTTACATTTCAACAAAACCCGATTCCGAAAGCTGGGGACGGGAGATTGTTTTCAGGAACCCGAAGGTGCGGGTGATGTATTCGTCGGGTTTCGCCGAGTAGATCAGTTCGTGTTTGCCGGTCGGAAGCACCCAGTAGTTGCTGAACACGTTGTGCTGATTTTTATAGACCTGTTCGGCAATTTCATGCGGGGCCCGTTCATCTTCATCGCCGTGAATGAAATAAATCGGCATCGGATATTCATGAGTAGTGACGGCCTGATACGGAATCTGATTCATGTTAACCCCGTTAAGAAGCGGGAAAAATACACGGACAAGAGGGAGCGAAGGGAATTTAGGAATATTTACATACTGTTTCATATTATGATAAAGCGTATCGGGATTGAGCAGGAACGTGCTGTCCAGAATCATGCCGTCGATATCTTTGGTCTGCAGGGCGGCCTGGAGGGCTGTGCCCGCTCCCATGGAGAAGCCCCATACATAGACGCGCTCGGAGCCTTTTTCTTTAATATAATTAACGGCCCCAAGAAGCTCTTTGGATTCCTGGATACCGGCCGTAACGATCCGGTCGTTTTCGGGATGGACGTAGCCGTAATCGAACATCAGCACATTGTATCCGCTGTCATGAAGCTTTTTGGCAAGAGAATAGATGGGGACCCAAAGTTCTTCGCGGTTGCCGCCGTACCCGTGCGAGAAAATGACCGTCTGGGAGGAAGCTTGTGCCGTCGGAATGTACCAGCCGCTAAGCGTGCTGCTGCCGTTCGAACTGGGAAACGTAACGTTCTGATAAGGCAGACCGACCGCTTTCGCAGGGTTCGAGCTTAACGGCGCAATGGTAGGCCGAGCCAGCGTCCAGGCGATAAAACCGTGGAAGCCGAGGATCAGACTGGAACAGAGCACGAAGAAGCAGAGAAGAGAAAGCAGGACAGCCTTCTTGCGTCGCGAAAACGATTTAACCGGAATATGATCCAGCGGTGCGGGTTGAAGGGGAGTCGAGTTAACGGGATGCATGCTCATATAGGTTCCCTCCTTTGGAGAATGGGTCTTTGTAGGAGAATTTAGTTAGTAGGAACCTGAATAATTAGAAGGTTTATAATTAACTAAATATTCTGAAAAGGACCTCGTGGTACTCTAATATTATGTCAACTTACACGCTTCGTCAATATGTGCAACACAATGTTAATTGTCTTGTAATCTCGCTGTAATACAAGGCTTTCGGGCGGTTTTTTCCTTTGCCTTTCGAGGGTTCATCAAGTATAATAAAAGAAACAGAGTTTCACTATGTGAAACAAAAATAGGCGGTGGTGAAACCCGATGGAGGAAGCAAAATCGACCGTCCGCGCCGTGGAACGGGCACTGGATGTACTCCTGTGTTATACCGACGCAACCGAACTGACGTTAACGGAGATTTCATCCAAAGTCTCTTTGCATAAAAGCACGGTTTACCGTCTCCTTGCGTCCCTGGAGGCGAAGGGATTCCTTGTGAGGGAGTCCGACGGAGACAAATACAGGCTCGGCTTCAGCATCTGGGAACTTGCCGCGCACATGTCCCAGAGCGACGACCCCGGCATGATCCTGCTGCCGGAGATGGAACGCTTGCGCGATCAGGTGAACGAGACGATCTCGCTGTACGTGCGAGACGGCCGGGAACGCGTACGCGTCCAGGCCGTGCAGAGCAACCACGCGATCCGGCGGGTCGCGCCGATCGGTGCGAGAATGCCCCTGTTCGTCGGGGCATCGAGCAAGATCCTTCTCGCCTTCGGCGAGGCGGAAGTGCAGGAACAGGCGATGCTGGAGGCCGAGCTTGCGGGCATCCTGCGGGAACCGTTCCTGCAGCAGCTTCACGAGACGCGGAAGGCGGGCTACGCCACCAGCGTCGAGGAGCGCGAACCGGGAGCGGCGGCGCTTGCCGCTCCGGTGTTTAACCGCGCGGGCAAGCTCGTGGCCGCGCTGGCGGTGTCGGGGCCGTCCAACCGGCTCACGCTGGAGGCCATGCTGGAGCAGGCTCCGGTCGTGATGGAGGCGGCCCGGCGAATGGGCACCATGCTGAGATAGCGCGGCATGGGGGTTGTGTGGACACAGGAAACAAGATGGCCGGAGAGGGACTGCGGGAGAAGCATCGGAGGGAATACCGGAGAACGGCCGGGACTACCGAAGAACAACCGGGAGACTACCGAAGAACAGCCGGCCAACCGACTGCCGGAGGCATTCTTCAGCCGGAAGATCCTGTCCGGGATCTGGAGCGGGTTAGGCCCGCGGCCGGCCTGCTGTTTCAAACCCTTCCGCGGAAGCGTATCAATAGATAAGGCCAGCTGAGCCCTTGCCAGCTGGCCTTCGCTTGCCCGTGCGGGAAAGGGGAGGGAAAGCATGCTCCCTTTCCGAGAGGCCGTTTTCCCCAATATTCGATTGAGGAAGGCGCGTAAAGGCATTTTTTTCCACCATGGGGGCAATACTAGATCGGAACATACGGAAGGGGACGGGTTGATGGAACAGCGCAAGTCGATGATTGCGATCTGGATCAGCCTGATTAGCAATGTCGTCCTAACGGGCATCAAGCTGGTCGTCGGCTGGTTGTTCGGCAGCCAGGTTCTGATTGCAGACGGAATACATAATGCCGGTGACGTGATTGCCACGGCAACGGCTTACAGCTCCATGCGGATTTCCAACCGCCCGGCCGACCACGATCATCCTTACGGGCACGGCAAAGCGGAGGTGCTCGGCTCGGGGGCCGTCGCGCTTCTGCTGGGCGCCGCGGCAATCTATATGGGGTATCATGCGGTTATGGCGCTTTTAGAGCCGCCGGGCGAAGCTCATGTCCTCGCTCTGGTCGCGGCGGTTATTTCCCTGGTCTGGAAGCAATGGCTCTACGTATATACGATGAGGCTGGGCAGGGCCGCGAACAGCAAAGGCCTTATTGCCACGGCTTACGATCATCTGGCTGACGTTTATGCTTCCATTGCCGCTTCTGCGGGGATCGCACTGGCCCTGGCTGGCGATTACCTTGATATTCCTTTCTTGGCCTACGGGGATCCGGCAGCCGGAATTATCGTCTCTTTCCTCGTCATCAAGCTCGCTTATACGATGGGGACGGAAGCGGTCAATATTCTAATGGAAACGAACGTCGAGGACGCCAAGCTGCAGCAGTATAAGGAGATCATTGAGTCGTTTCCCGATGTCAAACGCATCGACCGTCTGCGTGCCCGCGAACACGGCCATTACATACTTGTTGATGCGAGGATCGGTATTATGGGCACGTTAACGATTCAGCAGGGGCACGATATCGGGCGCAGCATCAAGGAAGCGATCCGGGCCAAGCATCCCGAAGTGGACGAGGTGCTTGTGCATCTAAATCCTTGGTACCCGGATGAGGAACATAACCCCGATGCCGGCCGGGATCACTCGTTCGAAAGCGGCAGCTAACCCGGTTAACGGAAAAAAGTAAAAAATAACGAAGACGGCATTCCTGCGGAAGGAAGGGCCGTCTTTTTCTATGCCATACAAAGCGGATCTGCGGATCTTATGAACGCCGCAGCCTGATTTTAAAATTTAAGTTTTGCACGGCCTTTTACTAAAATTTATAAGATCGCTGCGCCCTTAAAGGTTTAGAAGATGTCTGTATGCGGCGGCTTTTCTTTTATACACTGAAGTTAGATCAAAGCATAGAGGATCGAATTCGTGTTAAAGGGGATATGGGTATGGGTCTTGCCATGAAAACGGATTGCCAGATTTGCGGGCACACGCTTGACGCTCGGTCGGAAGCTTACATTTGCGTGCATGAATGCACATTCTGCAAAAATTGCACGGAAGAGAGAGGTCACATCTGCCCTAACTGTTCGGGAGAATTGGTGCGAAGACCGCGTACGCCGTTAACTGAGGCAGCAGCTTGTCCACTAGGCTAGGAAGAGCGAGAAAGAAGCGCGAGAGATAGTTCATGTCCTTGATTGTTAAGGACAGAAGAGGGTCTCAGGAAGCATAGAGTTGAGGGCATGCTCTAGAGTTGAGGGCATGCTCCTCTTTTTAGCGCCGTTCGAACTCAGAGGAGCGAGGACCGCAGCATTTCTAACGCAAAAAAGAGAGCCCGAGGGCTCTCTTTTTTTGTTTACTGGTTACTAAGCGTTGGTTTTTAGTACATCATTTGACGGAGTACGGTTTGCAGGATACCGCCGTTACGGTAGTAATCCACGTCCACCATGCTGTCCAAACGAACGATAGCTTTGAACTCGAACGACGTGCCGTCTTCACGGGTAGCCGTTACGGTTACTTGCTCGCCTGGCTGCACATCGTTGGACAAGCCGGAAATCTCGATCGTTTCGCGGCCGGTCAGACCAAGCGTTTTCCATCCTTGACCTTCGAGGAATTGAAGCGGAAGTACGCCCATACCTACCAGGTTGCTGCGGTGAATACGCTCGAAGCTCTCTGCGATAACGGCTTTGACACCCAGCAGAAGCGTACCTTTGGCCGCCCAGTCACGGGAGCTTCCGGTTCCGTACTCTTTACCCGCGATAACGACGAGGGAAGTGTTTTTATCCTGATAGTTCATCGAAGCATCGTAAATCGACATCACTTCGCCTGTCGGCAGGTAAGTCGTTACGCCGCCCTCGGTGCCCGGAGCCACTTGGTTACGGATGCGGATGTTCGCGAACGTACCGCGCATCATGACTTCGTGGTTACCACGGCGGGAACCGTAGGAGTTAAAGTCTTTTTTGTCCACGCCATGCTCGATCAGGTATTTGCCCGCAGGGCTGTCTACCTTGATGTTACCGGCAGGAGAGATGTGGTCCGTCGTAACGGAGTCGGCAAGAAGCGCAAGCGTTTTGGCGCCGCGGACGTCTTTGATGTCGTCCAGGGACTGGCCAAGGTTTTGGAAGAACGGAGGCTCTTGAATGTAAGTGGAGTTTTTGTCCCACTCGTACAGCTCGCCTTCCGGTACCGCGATTTGGTTCCAGCGCTCGTTGGCACGGAACACGTCTTTATATTTCTCGCGGAAAGCTTCGGCCGTAACGGCTGTTGCGACAGCTTCCTCGATTTCTTTGTTGGTCGGCCAGATGTCTTTCAGGTAGACAGGCTCGTTGTTCGTGCCGTAGCCGATCGGATCTTTCGTCAGGTCGATGTTCACGTTGCCTGCCAGCGCGTAAGCGACAACCAGCGGCGGGGAAGCGAGGTAGTTCGCTTTAACCTGCGCGTGAACGCGGCCTTCGAAGTTACGGTTACCGGACAGAACGGCAGCGACCGTCATGTCGTTGTCGGCAACGGCTTGGCTCACTTCGTCCGGAAGCGGACCGGAGTTACCGATACAAGTTGCGCAGCCGTATCCCGCTACGAAGAAGCCAAGATCTTCAAGCGGTTTAAGCAGGTTGGCTTTCTCCAGATAGTCGGTAACGACCAGGGAACCCGGAGTCAGGGAAGTTTTCACGTAAGCCGGCGTTTTCAGGCCGCGCTCGACGGCTTTCTTCGCGAGAAGGCCCGCACCGAGCATAACGTTCGGGTTGGATGTATTTGTACAGCTGGTAATCGCTGCAATTACAACGGCGCCCGTGCTCATTTTGGCTGTTCTGCCGTCCGCGTATTTCACTTCGACTTCTTCGGCGATTTTCTCGTCGGACAGGCCGTATCCGCCTTTGTCTACAGGCGTACGCAGGATGTCGTTGAAAGATTCTTTCATCGCCGTCAGCTCGACGCGGTCTTGAGGACGTTTAGGGCCTGCAAGGCTCGGTACAACGGTGGACAAGTCGATTTCGATTACATCGGAGTAGATCGGCTCTTCCGAGTCTTTCGTACGGAACATGCCTTGCGCTTTATAGTAAGCTTCAACGAGAGCGATCTGCTCTTCGCTGCGGCCTGTGTTTCTCAGGTATTCCAGCGTGCTGTTGTCAACCGGGAAGAAACCTACGGTTGCGCCGTACTCAGGAGCCATGTTGGCAACCGTCGCACGGTCGGACAGGACGAGGTCGTCAAGGCCGGGACCGAAGAACTCGACAAATTTACCGACAACGCCCTTCTTGCGAAGCGTTTGAGTGACAGTGAGGGCAAGGTCGGTCGCCGTTGCGCCTTCGGCAAGACGTCCGGTCAGTTTGAAGCCGATAACTTCAGGCGTTACGAAGTACAGCGGCTGTCCGAGCATACCGGCTTCGGCTTCGATACCGCCAACGCCCCAGCCTACGATACCGAGACCGTTGATCATGGTGGTGTGGGAGTCGGTACCTACCAGGGAGTCCGGATATACGGTCGTTTCACCGTCTACGGTTTTGGTAGCCGCAACGGAAGCGAGATACTCCAGGTTTACCTGGTGAACGATACCGGTCGCCGGAGGTACGGCACGGAAGTTATCGAATGCGGTTTGCGCCCAGCGCAGGAAGCGGTAGCGCTCTTCGTTACGCTCGAATTCAAGCTCCATGTTGGTTTCAAGCGCCATACCGTTACCGAAAGCGTCGACCATAACGGAGTGGTCGATTACGAGGTCAACCGGTACGAGCGGGTTAATGCGTTTAGGGTCTCCGCCTGCGCGTGCAACGGTGTCTCTCATTGCCGCGAGGTCAACTACGACCGGTACGCCGGTAAAGTCCTGCAGGACGATACGGGCAGGAATGAAAGGAATTTCTTTATTGTGGTCGGCGTTCTCGTCGCCCCAAGTTGCGATTTGCTTCACATGTTCGTCCGTGATGGCGCGGCCGTCGTATTGGCGGATCGCGGCTTCAAGCAGAACTTTAATGGAGAAAGGCAGTTTGGATATTCCGGCGAACTGCTGCTGAAGATCCTGCAGGCTGTAGTAGTGGTAAGATTTACCGGCTACCGTCAACTGCTTGCGTACGTTAAAAGCGTCTTTTTGCGGCATTGCAAAGCCTCCCTTATGATCTTTGAAATGGCGAATTGAAATTTGTCCGTGTCTTACGTTTGGTTGGTTGATGGTGTTTCATCTGATGAAACTCAATTTCATATTTCGCTATATCCTTAGTATACCGTGTTCCCCCTGCCGCGTAAAGAATAAAATGACTCATTTTTATTTGAAATTTTTCATATATTTAAGCGAATATCCACGCGTATTATCCATGCGTATAAGGCCGGTCCCCGCAACGGACTGTAGGCTCTTGGGAGGGAAAGGCATGTCCTGGAAAACAGCGCTGTACGATTATCTGCACGCACGCAATACGGCGGAAACGGAAGCGTCGGCCGGAGTGCTGGCAAACGTGGTGGAAGACGAACGGTTCAGCCGAGAAACCGACGCCCGGTATCACCGGCTGATCGAAAGCCGCAAAGAACGCGGAGTCAAGGCGCTGCGTGGAGAAATGCGGCTTAAGCTTCAGCATGTGAACGAACACGAGGAAGGCGTTACCGCGGATGTCGAGTGCCAGCGGCAGTTTTTTTACGAACAAGGGGGCAGGGAGCGGAAGGAATGCATCGTCATCCGGGAGCGGGTCGGTTTGATCCGTAAGGGATCGCGCTGGGTCATCGCGGAGATTTCGGCCCGGGAGAGTGAGCGGGAAAAAACGAGACAATCGTACTCCTGGCTGGCGGAGGAAGGAATTTACACGCCCGAAGGTGAAATCTCCTCGTCGCAGCCCTACCTGAATTATAGTATACTGAACCATGTCGGAACTTACCCCGAAACCCGGAAGAAGCTTTACGATCGCGGCAAAGCGGTCAAATATGCGGACACCTGGTGGAAACGGTACAATCCGGCTTTTATTGAATTTGAAGTGGACTGCACAAGCTACGTCTCCCAATGTCTCTTTGCAGGGGGGACACCGATGAACTATACTGGGAAAAGAGGCGCCGGCTGGTGGTACGCGGGCAAGCAGGGCAGCCGCGAGTTCTGGAGTTACAGCTGGGCGGTCGCCCAGGCTCTTCAGCTTTACGTGCCCGCTTCCCGCAGAGGGCTGAGCGGAACGCTCGTTTCCTCGGCCGCCGAACTAAGGCCGGGCGATTTTATCAGCTATGACTGGGACGGGGACGGACGTTTTCAGCACAATACGTTCGTGACCGCACTGGATGCGAGCGGCATGCCGCTCGTGAACGCGCATACCGTCAGCAGCAAGCACCGCTACTGGGATTATAAGGACTCGTACGCGTGGACGGATAAAACCCGGTACGCCTTTGTCCGTGTTTCGGATGAAATGGATGGATAAATAAAGATGATCGAAATCAGGCGGAGGGGAAACATGAGCCGGAAATTGCGGATAGGACTGATCTATGGCGGTAAATCCGGGGAGCATGAGGTATCTTTGCAAACCGCGCATGCCGTCATTGGAGCATTGGATGTATCGAAGTATGAAATTACTCCTTTCTATATTACGAAGCAAGGGGAATGGCGCCGGGGAGCGGCTCTGAACGGCCGGGTGGAACGCAAGGAACTGCTCGCTTTCGACGCTTCCGAGAGCGAAGCGGCGGGTGCGGCTCTGGCTCCTTTCTTCTCCGGCCTTACGAGCCAGGCGGGCGGGGTAATGGCCGAAGTGGCCGCTGCGGGTGAAGCCGCCCGGACGGAAGCCGTCGATGTCGTGCTGCCGCTGCTGCACGGCACCTTCGGAGAGGACGGCACCATCCAGGGGCTGCTTGAGATGGCGAACATTCCGTACGTGGGAGCGGGCGTGCTCGCCTCGGCCGTCGGAATGGACAAAGTCGCCATGAAGAAAATGTTCGCGCAGGAGGGGCTCCCGCAGTGCGTGTACCGGCACTTCACCCGCTCCCAGTGGGAGAAGGATCAGCCGTTCTTCCTGATGGAAACCGAAATTTCCATCGGCTATCCGTGCTTCATCAAACCGGCCAACCTGGGTTCGAGCGTGGGCATTTCCAAAGCCCGCAACCGGCAGGAGCTGATCGAAGCGGTGGAGTATGCCTTCCAGTTCGACCGGAAGGTGATTGTGGAAGAGTTCGTGGACGCGCGGGAGATTGAAGTCGCCATCCTCGGCAACGAAGAGCCGCTGGCCTCCGTTCCGGGCGAGATTGTATCTTCCAGCGAGTTTTACGACTACAAGGCCAAATACGTCGACGGCAAATCGACGATGGTCATTCCGGCGGATCTGCCGGAAGAAACCGCCGCGCAGATTCAGGAACTCGCCGTCCAGGCGTTCCAGTCCATCGACGGGTCGGGCCTGTCGCGGGTCGATTTCTTCCTGACCCGGACGGACGGCCGGATTTATATCAATGAGATCAACACCATGCCGGGCTTTACCCCGTTCAGCATGTATCCCCTTCTCTGGAAGGAAACCGGCAAACCTTACGCGGAGCTGCTGGACGATCTCATCCGGCTTGCGCTGGAACGCCACGCGGCCAAACAGCAAATCAAATATACGGTGGAGTAACGGCTTGGCCGGACACCGTTTTCGCATGCAGGGGAGCAGGCTGCCGTCTGCAGGTACAACCCCGCGGGCCCGGGTAAACCGGAGGCTGACGATGATGCCGGAGAGCGGCTTTCCCGCATGCGCTTTTAGCAACGACTACTATTTCGATCAGCCGGGAGGGCGCTATGGGCTTTCAGACCGAATTTAATTCCGTATGCAAATTCAAATCCGAGCAGGAACTGTACGAGCTGTTGGAATACGGGCGCTGTAAAATGCGCAAAAGCGGGTTCCGCGTGTATCCGACCGGCCAGAAAGTAATCGCGTATTCGCCGGCCAACGAGGCGGTGGCTATCGTAAAGATCAGCGCTTCTATCGCGGAAATCACTTTTCAGGGGGATGAAGTTACCCTCGTGGAAATGGATCTGGTGCGCAAGCTGACCGAGGAAGAGGCGCGCGTGCAGACCGCGTTGGCCTACGAGATGTTTTTCGGCGAACAAGGAAGCCGGTAAGAAGCGACCGTTTCGGACAATCCTTTTTGTTGTATACCGTGAATATGAAAAGCAGCTTTGATCTCGGCCCCGGTTGAGAAAACGGCTGCTTTTTGTTTTGGGCCGCTGAAATTTCGGATCGTTAAAATTTTGCTTCCATAAATATAGTAGCCTTTTATTCGGGGCATCTTATCACTAAAGACCAATCAGGAGCAAGGATGTGACCAACGGCCATGATCGTACGCTTGGGGTATGTGGCGATGTCCACGGAAGTGAAGAATGCGTCCCCGTCCAAGACCATGACGGCAACGCTGTTCGGCCAGTTGAATGACCGGGAAGCCGCTGTCCGCAAGCTGGAGAGAATAGGAGCCGAAAACCTTCATAATACGCTCCGGCTGCTTAGGCATAACCGCGCTTACGATATCAAGGTGTACCGCTACTCGTCCAAACTGATTCCCCTGCTGGGCCATGACATGCTGGAAGGTTGGGATCCGATCCCGGCTCTTGCCGAGGAATTTAAAGAAGTGGGGGATTACGCCAAGCTGCACGGAATGCGGACGAGCTTCCATCCCGATCACTTTACGGTTCTCAGCACCCCCCGCAAAGATGTCCTGCTCAAGTCTTATGCGGACCTTGAGCGGCATGCCGCGATGCTGGAGGCAATGGGACTCGGAGAGGACGCCAAGCTCAACATCCACGTAGGCGGAACTTACGGAGATAAACTGAAAGCGGCCAAGCGGTTTGTGGCTCATTTTGCCGATTTGAACGAAAGCGCCCGGCGCCGTCTCACTCTGGAAAACGACGACAAAACGTTCACCGCCCGCGAAACGCTGGAAATTTGCGAGAAGGTCGGAGTGCCCATGGTGCTCGATGTCCATCATCATCAAGTGAATAACGAGGGGGAGGACATTCTGGAGCTGTGGCCCCGGATACAGGCGACATGGGAAGGGCAGCTCTGCGTCTCGCTTCCGGATAGCGCGGATCAGCCGCTGCCGCCCAAAATCCATGTGTCGAGCCCCAAGAACGATAAAGACATTCGAAGCCATGCGGATTACGTGGAAGCCGGACCTTTGCTGGAATTTTTCAGAGGCATTGCCGGGATCACTCCGCGGCTCGACGTTATGATTGAAGCCAAAATGAAGGACGCCGCCCTTTTTCGTCTGATGAAGGATCTGGAACGGGAAAAAGACGTAGACATACTGACAGAGGCTTCCGTGCAAATAAACGTTCCGTAGGATCGTGCCGGAAGCGATGAAGGCAAGGGAATCGGACTGTGCGAGATGATGGCTCACATAGGCTGCGATTTTTCGCTTAAATCTATAAAAACCTCCGGAATTCCGCGTTAATCCGGTAACGGCGCATGTTTTTGCCGTGTTCTTCTTGTCTTTGCCGGTCAAATGGGGTACCTTGTTAAAGTGAAGGATTGTCCAATTTCGAACCGAGAGGAGATTGTCGAATGACGACATCGGGTTTATTGAACGGCAAGAACATTCTGGTTATGGGGGTTGCCAACGACCGCAGCATCGCATGGGCGATTGCGCAATCTTTGGCGGCTCAAGGCGCGCGCCTCGCATTCACTTACGAGAGCGAGCGTGTGGAAGAGCGTGTACGCAAATTGGCCGGTAATATTCCGGATTCGCTTATTTTGCCCTGCAACGTAACGGTAGACGAAGATCTCGTACGCCTGGCTGATGCGCTCAAAGGCGAGTTCGGCGTTCTGCACGGAGTGGTGCACAGCATCGCGTTCGCACGCACGGAAGAGCTGGAAGGCATGTTCGTGGATACTTCCCGCGACGGCTACGCTCTGGCACAAGATATCAGCGCATTCTCGCTGGTTGCGGTGTCGAAGCACATGTATCCGCTGATGACGGAGGGCGGCAGCATCATGACAATGACCTACCTCGGCGCGGAACGCGTTATGCGCAACTACAACGTGATGGGCGTGGCCAAAGCGGCGCTGGAAGCAAGCGTACGTTACCTGGCGGCCGATCTTGGCCAGCACGGTATCCGTGTGAACGGCATTTCGGCCGGTCCGATCCGTACCCTCGCCGCCAAAGGCATTAAAGATTTCAACTCCATCCTGCATCAGGTGGAAGAGAAAGCTCCGCTGCGCAAAACGACGGAAACGGCGGAAGTCGGCGATACGGCCATGTTCCTGATGAGCCATCTGTCCCGCGGCATTACCGGCGAAATTATTCACGTAGACGGCGGTTACAACATCGTAGGCGCGTAAAGCAACGCTGCCTGCAAGGAATAGTCCTTCCGAAAATTTGCAACTCCATACATACATGAAGACCCCTTTGGGCGGTTACACCTTGTGAGAATGGGAAGGTGTGCGCCGTCTGTGGGGGTTTTTGTGTTTTTTGTTGTTGTGAAGCGATCCGATATCAGGTAAAATTTATGAAAATCAATCTTATTTTGCAAAAAGAGAGGACCTTCCATGGCGCGTTTTTTGACCCGGATCGGAAATGAGCGGATCGGCATTGAAACGGACTCCCCGGTACTCGGTGAGTGGTTGAGAGAATCATTTGATAGAGGCTTCGGGGACGACGGGGAAGAACCGCGTCTGCGGCTGGATATAAAAGGCGGATACGGCGTGCCGTTTGTCGATTTCGACGTTGCCGTGGAGAAGCGCGGCGGGAGGGTTATCTATACCCGGGCCGATTACCGGATCGAAGCCGACGAGGATCTTAAGTCGGCTTCCGTTGCGGTTCAAGACGAGTTTGCGCTGAAGCATGCGTTGATGAATGTCTACAGCGCTTTCCTGATCCGCAACGGGCTGGGCCTGCTGATGCACTCTTCGTGCGCCGTTCAGGACGGCAGGGGCTACTTGTTCGCCGGCCCGTCTGGAGCAGGCAAATCAACGGCCGCGCTGCTGTCCAGGCCACGTGTCCTGCTCAGCGACGAGGCGACGGTGATCGCCCTTCCCGAAGCGGGACCGGACGGCGGAGCCGGGGCGCTGGCGTACAACTCGCCTTTCCGCAGCGATTCGCGCTGGGATATCGGCGAGGGCATTCCGGCCGCTCCGCTGGAGGGGATGTACGTGCTCAGGCAGTCGGAGGAAGTCCGGACGGAGCCGATGAAAGCGGCGGACGCCCTGCCGATCGTCATGAGCCAGGTTTTCTTCTGGACGACGGGGGCAGAGGAGACCCGCGCGGTGATGCAGCTGTGCATGCGTTTCCTGGAACGGGTACCGGTCCGTGAGCTTTTCTTCCAGAAGAACGATCTCTTCTGGAATGTCATTGCTCCCCGGAAGGCCGGCGTCTGATGGGCGGAGAGGTCCATAGCCGACTCGGCAGCGAAGGACTCGGCGCCGAGGCGCTTGTCGTGCGGCGCGCCCTGGAGCTTAAAGGGCGCGTGGAGATTCCGTCGCGCGGCACGAGCATGCGGCCGCTGATCCGCGAGGGCAGCGTCTGCACGTTCGTGCAGGTGAGCGCCGCGGATCTCCGGAGAGGCGATATCGTCCTCTTCCAAGGGGAAGAGGGAGGGCTTATCGCCCACCGCCTGATCCGCCGTGGAGGAGAAGGCCCGCAGGCTCCGCTGCTCTGCAAGGGCGACGCGAACATCGGCTTCGATCCGCCTGTGCCCGCCGCGAAGGTGCTGGCCCGGCTGGAGACGATAAGCCGGGAAGGCCGCGTATCGTCGAGGCTGTCGCCCGGCTTCCGGGTCTGGGGCCGGATCATGACGGCTTTTCCGGTACTTTCGCGGGGATTCCGTCTAGCTTCGCGGGTTGCGGGAAGGCTGCGCGGGCAGAAAAATTGACCGGCGGATGAATGTACCGCGTACGCGGCTTTATTTTTTGGCAGATCCTACGAGGAAATTTGGGTGAAACGATGTGGCACGGAATTCGTTTCATTTACTATACTAGAACTATACTAGATTGCGAGAGAAAAGAGTGATATCCAATGACGACTGTAAATCAGGAACCTTACCGTGTCGGCGGCAAAAGCTTTACGGCCGTCGCTATCAATACCGCCGCGAAGGCGGGCGAATGGATTAAGAGCCGGGTGGGTGAAATCCGCCGGGTGGATGTGAAGTATTCCCCCCACGATCTTGTGACGGAAGTGGACAAGGGATCGGAGAAAATGATCCGCAATCTGATTCTGACGCATTTTCCCCATCATGCGTTTCTTGGCGAGGAAGGCGTGGAGCCGGGCCCCGAGGCGTCGGCGGCCGCCCTTGACAACGTGAGCGATGCCGAGTACTTATGGATCGTTGATCCTATCGACGGTACGACGAATTTTATACATGGATTTCCGTTCTTCAGCGTGTCCATTGCGCTTGCTTACAAAGGTGAAGTGATTGTGGGCGTGGTCTACGATCCCATGCGCGACGAGCTGTTTGTGGCGGAAAAAGGCAAGGGCGCTTATCTGAAAGCCGCTAAGCTTGGCGTATCGGATGAATCGGCGCTGTCCGAAAGTCTGGTCGGAACCGGTTTCCCCGCCGACCGCGAAGGCGCTCTTCCAATCAACCTGGCCGGTATCAACGCTCTCATGCCGAAGGTGCGCAATCTCCGCAATGCGGGTTCGGCGGCGCTGCATCTGGCTTACGTGGCGGCGGGCCGTCTGTCGGGCTTCTACGAAATCGGGCTGAATGCCTGGGATATAGCCGCGGGTGCGCTGCTCGTCCAGGAATCGGGCGGTCGTGTAACCGATACGGCGGGACAGCCTTATACGCTTGGCGTACGCAATGTGATGGCGACAAACGGTCTCATTCACGATGAGCTGCAAAATGAGCTTCAGCAGGCCGGCGCCACAGGTTTATAGGCTTTTCGGACTTGTTGACGCGAGGCGCTGCCGGAACCCGCTTAGGTACCGGGACGCAAGGAAATGCGAAGGCTTAGGCCCCAGGCCCCGAAGGAAACTTCGGGGTTTGTTTTTTTGGCGCGGAGGAAGTAACATGGACAAAGAGAGAAACGGAGGGGAACGGATGAATAGAAGAAAATGGCTGATCGGACTCATTTTGTTGTGTCTGGCTGCCGGGATATACGCGGTGATCCGTTTTAACATAGATCCGACGCTGGCGCCCGAGGACATTAAGCTCCGTGCCCGGGTCGTGCCTGCGGCGGAGAAGCCTGCGGAGGTGCCGTCCCAAGCATCCGCAGCCGCGGCGTACGCCACGGTGGTCGAGGTAGAGCTGGAGAGCACCGGCGGCAAAGCGCTGAAGCAGGAAGGATACAGCTACAAGGTGTATCCTTACGTTCAGAACGGCACCGTGGCCGCTTGGGAGCCCGCGCCTGACGCGCTCGGCAAGGGCCAGAAGCCGGAGAGCTACGCCTTCGGTCCCGATGCCGTGACGATGCCGCGTGCGCTGGAGATGATCGAGCGGCTTACAGGCGCGTCGACGAACGAAGAAGAAGCGAAGAAGGCGGGCATGTCCGGCGGGTTCGTCTACACCGGCGAGACGTTCCCGGCGAAAGTTCGCTATTACGCCAAGGAAGCGGGAGCGGGAGCGGGCACGGATGCGAACGACGGGCGCACCTACATCCTGTTCTCATACCACGAGAAAAAATGGGGCAAAGACGTCAGTTGGGTCAAAGCGGTGAAAGTCGCTCCTTAGCCGTCGGCGGAGCTGTTCGGGGGAAGGCAAGCGGGTCCGCGCCGCGTATGAGCAGAGCGGAATGAGCGGCTTGATGGTGCGTCTGCAGGAGCATGCCCCGGGCGGCCACCGTATGTGGCGCTGCGTCTGGATGCTTGGAGCTTCGGATAGCAGCGCGAAAAGATACAAAATGCCGGTTCGGCGCAGCAGGAAAAACAGCCCTTGTCCGGGAGTGGACAAGGGCTGTTTTGGTTTGGCCGCTATTTCGGCCGGTACGGTCTTCAAGTCACGCCGTGTTCTTGCGGTTTCTCCAGGCTGCCGAGCTTGCCGTCGCGGTACTCGCGGGGAGAGAGGCCCATCCGCGCCCGGAAGGTGCGGTGGAAATACGAATAGCTGTGGAAGCCGCACGATTCCGCAGCCTGTTCCAGCGTCATCGCGCCGAAGCGGATGCGCTCGCACGCCATCGAGATCCGGACCTCGATGGCGTAATCCATGACGGACTGGCCGAACGTCTCACGGAACAGGTGACCCGCGCGCGAGGTGCTTAGTCCGACGTGGTCGGCCAGATCCTGGAGCGTGAAGGCCTCCGAGGCATTCTGCTCGATGTACGTTTTCATGCGCTGGACCATGTAAGAGAAGCGCGGCTTCTGGGGAAACGACCCCAGATCCGCGAGATCGCCGATGACGCGGTCCAGCGACAGGCAGAGCACGCGAACGAGATAATCGCCGATTTCCTGAAGGTTATCGTGCAGCCGGCGGCGTTCGCGGAAAATTTCCCGCCAGATGTTCAGCCAGCTGTCGTCCAGGCCGACCCGGATAATGCCGGGCCTCTTGAAACGCTCCCACCAGGCGTCCATCCAGCTTCCGCTGCACATCAGGTAATAATCGCCGCTGTATACGGTATCGGCGTCCGGCGGTAAAGTCTCGTGCTGGCTGCCGATGCGCAGCTCGTAGGCATCTCCGGGACGGTACAGCAGAAGATCGCCCGGCTCTGCGGTTACATAGCGGCCTTCCTGCCAAACCTGGCAGGTGCCTTCCGTTTGAAGACGCAGCAAATAGTATTCAATTCCGTCCCGCTGATTGGAGACGAAAGGCTTGCGGTGCACCGAATAACCGGCGGACAAAATATGGACCTCATCTTTAACGGCTGACGCCGGGTCCTGAATTCCTGTCACGAGGCATCGTTCCTTTTTGATAATTTAGCAAAATAGTTCATGTTCTGCGTGGATCATTCATTCTCATTATAAACGAGGTATGGTATCAATAGAAGGAGAGGTTTTTTGGCGAAGGGAAGCGTTTCCCTTCCGACATCCCCATAACCCAGGACAGAGGAAAGGTGATCGTAGATGACAAAGATCGGAATTGGCGTGCAGTTATACACCCTGCGTTCGGAAACGGAGAAGGACTTCAGAGGCTCTTTGCGGAAAGTGGCGGAGCTCGGGTATGAAGGGGTAGAATTTGCCGGTTACGGAGGACTTTCTTCCCGTGAATTGAGTGAACTTCTGAAAGAACTGAACCTGACTTCGGTCGGCAGTCATGTGGGCATTCACCGTCTTCAGGAAAACCTGGACGAGGAAATCGAAATGAACGTGGCCATCGGGAGCAAGTATGTCGCCTGCCCGGGCTGGTTTCCGCCTGAACGTACGGAGGAAGGCTTCCGTGAAATCGTGGAAATTCTCAAGGAGAGCAGCCGCCGTTTCGCGGAACACGGAATCGCTTTCGGGTATCACAACCATTCGTTCGAGTTTGAAGAGAAAATCGGCGATCAGACGATGTTTGACGCATTTTTCTCCGCGCTCCCGCAAAATGAGCTGTTCGTGGAATTGGATGTGTGCTGGGCTCATAACGCCGGCTTCGATCCGATCGGGGTTATGAAGCAGTATGCGGGCAGAACGCCGCTTCTTCACGTGAAAGACCTGCGCAAGGAAGACGGCAAGCTGCTCACGGTTGAGCTGGGCACAGGCGAAGTCGACCTGAAGCCGGTGCTGTCCGCCGCCGAAGAAATCGGTACGAAGTGGTTTATCGTCGAGCAGGACGAGTGCCAGAATCCGCCGTTTGAAAGCATTGCCGCAAGCCGGGAATGGCTGCGCCAAAACTATCGGTAGCATTTAACCCGCCGGGGTTCCGGCGGTTCAGGAAGAGCATTTCCCTTCGGGGAGATGCTCTTTTTTTTGTGAGCGTTAAAGGGGAAGGATTGCCTTTACGAATACCGGACCAGGAAATAACTTCCCGTGCGGGTGAAATCCTGTTACAATAAACCTGATTGTAAACCTTAATTTATTTTATTAGGTTAACAATTAACGACCGGGCGAAATTTATGGAATGTAAAATTCGGATGATTATTCAACTTTTTTTGGCAAGAAAGGACGTGCTGAGCATGCATACGGAACAACAAACGGCTGGGGGGACAGGAACCCTGTCTAGATGGGAACATTACGCGGACAAGGCGCTTCGGGGTGAGAAGCTCGAGATGGAAGAGGCGCTTACCGTACTCCGGGCCGACGACGATGAGCTGCTGCCCCTTATGCAGGCGGCTTTCCGTGTACGCAAGCATTATTACGGACGCAAGGTGAAGCTCAATCTCATCATTAACGCGAAAAGCGGACTGTGCCCCGAGGACTGCGGCTACTGCTCTCAATCCATCGTGTCCAAGGCTCCCATCACCAAGTACCCGCTTCTGGAGAAGGATGTTCTGATCGAGGGGGCGCGGAAAGCGCTGGAGATGAAAGTGGGTACCTACTGCATCGTCGCCAGCGGCAGAGGACCGACTAACCGTGAGCTGGATCAGGTGATTGAAGCCGTGCAGACAATTAAGGGGGAAATGCCCCTGAAAATTTGCGCCTGTCTGGGCATCTTGTCGGACGAGCAGGCTGTGCGCCTGAAAGAAGCCGGTGTAGACCGCTACAACCACAATCTCAACACGAGCGCCTCCCATTTCGCCAAAATTACGTCCACGCATACATACGATGACCGTGTCCGGACGGTAGATCAGGCAAAGCGGGCGGGAATGTCGCCCTGCTCCGGAATTATTGCGGGGATGGGCGAGTCGGAGGAGGAACTGGCGGAGATGGCCTTCGCGCTGCGTGAGCTGGATGCCGACTCCATTCCCGTCAACTTCCTGAACCCGATTCCCGGCACGCCGCTGGCGGACCAACGGAGCCTGAATCCGCGGCAGTGCCTCAAAATTCTCGCGCTCATGCGGCTGATTTGCCCGTCCAAGGAAATCCGCATCGCCGGCGGCCGGGAAGTGAATCTGAAATCGCTGCAGCCCCTGGGCCTGTATGCGGCGAACTCCATTTTCCTGGGGGATTATCTGACCACGGAAGGCCAGGAAGCCGGCGAAGACCACCGGATGCTGGAGGATCTCGGCTTCGAGATCGAACTGTGCGCCTTGTAGGCGGCCTTTTTTTAAGCAATTAGCGCAGCGGACAATCTCGAACGAAAAAGAGCAGAAGGGCAGAACGCCCTCTGCTTTTTTTTGCATTTTTATACAAACGAATGTGAATTGCATTGAATAGTATTAAATTTCGTTGTTCCGTCAAATGGGCGGACAAAACGAAAGCGGATACAATTAGTCTAACGGCTTAAGGCCGGAAAGGAGGGGAGACAATGGCACAAGTTGCAGTAGAAACCAGCGTAAGTAAAGAGGCGAAAAGCCCGTCGATATGGAAGCGTTTTTTCAAACAGTGGGATATTCAGCTCATGGTATTGCCAGGGATTGTTTTTCTTCTTATCTTCCATTACATTCCGATGTACGGAGTGTTGACCGCATTTAAGGATTATGATCTTTTCAACGGTTTTTTCGGAAGTCCTTGGGTAGGACTCAAGCATTTCAAAATGTTTTTCGAGTCTCCTGATTTCCCGAGGGTTATGAGGAACACGATCATGATCAGTTTGTTCAAGCTTCTGATCGCATTCCCGGCGCCTATTATACTGGCCCTCATGCTGAACGAGGTCCGGAACAAGCTTTTCAAAAACGTCGTACAAACGGTCACGTACCTGCCCCACTTCTTGTCCTGGGTTGTCGTGGCGGGATTCGTGACGTCCTTCCTGTCCACGGACAACGGAAGTTTGAACATCGCTATGCAGAAGCTGAGCATGATCGACGAGCCGATCAACTTCCTGGCGATTCCGGAATATTTCTGGACGATCCTGATCTCCACGGGGATATGGAAAGATATCGGGTTCGGCTCGATCGTCTATTTGGCGGCTATCGCGGGAATCGATCCGGCTTTATACGAATCCGCATCGATCGACGGAGCGTCGCGTTTTAAGCAAATCTATCTGATTACATTGCCTTGCATTTTCCCGGTCATCATCATTTTCCTTATTCTCGCCATCGGAAGTCTGATGAACGCGGGCGCCAACGGCGGATACGAAGATATTCTTCTACTCAGTGCGAATCCGGTCCTTCGGGAATACTCGGACGTGCTGGATACGTTCGTATATCGGACCGGCATTCAGAACCAGCTGTTCTCTTACGCGACGGCAGTCGGATTGTTTAAAGCGGTGATCAGTATTGTTCTGCTGAGCGGCGCCAACTTACTTGCTCGCAGAACGGGGCAAAGTCTATGGTAGCTGGAGAAAGAGAGGCGGACACAACATGTTGAGAGCAAGCTTTGGGGACCGGTTCATGACGGTCGTCATTTATACGCTGCTGATACTTCTGGCCTTCATTACGCTGTATCCGTTCTGGAATTCGGTGGTCATTTCGTTCAACAGCGGGAAAGACACGATGCTGGGCGGTATCACCTTCTGGCCGCGTGAATTTACACTGGAAAACTACAACGTCGTTTTCGAAGACAAGAGGATCATTCAAGGCTTTCTGATTACGGTCAGCCGCACGGTGATGGGAACCATTCTCGGCATTCTGGCGACCTCCATCTTCGCCTACGGGATGTCCCGGCGCGATCTTGTCTTTCGCAAATATTACATGGTTATGGCCGTGGTCACGATGTATTTCACCGGCGGCCTGATCCCGTCCTTCCTGCTCATCCGGGGCCTCGGCCTGATGGATACGTTCTGGGTCATGATCTTGCCGGTACTGATCAACGTCTGGAACATGATTATCTTCATGACTTTCTTCCGGAGTATTCCGGCGGGGCTTGAAGAAGCCGCCAAGCTGGACGGCTGCAGCACCTGGTCGGTGTTTTTCCGGATCGTGCTTCCTTTGTCCGGGCCCGTTATCGCCACCTTGGGGCTGTTCACGGCGGTTCAGCACTGGAACGAGTGGTTTCTGCCCAGCATCTACCTGAACAACACCGATTTGTACCCGGTACAAACGTTGCTGAGACAAATTTTGAACTCCAATATTATGTCGGAGCAGTTAGCCAATCTGGACTCTGCGGCCCTGACTCAACTGTCCAAGATGCAGTCGATTACGACCAAATCGTTGTCGATGGCCACGATGGTCGTTTCTACCCTGCCCGTTATGCTCATCTATCCGTTTGTTCAGAAATATTTTTCGAAAGGCGTTATGATCGGCTCCCTCAAGGAGTAGATCTTCGCTTTTTGAACAGAATGTAAGCGTAACCAGATGCAACACGATTGACCACATAGATTATAATATCGTTTAAGGGGAGTGTCACAAATGGCAAAATGGAAAAAAGGGGTCTCGCTTACGCTCATTACCGTGCTGTCTTCCATCGCGGTGCTTAGCGGCTGCAGCAGCGACGGCAAGCCGGCTGCTTCGGATTCCGGCAAACAAGGTACTACTCAATCGACCGGAGTTAAGTTCGGCGAGCAGCAGCTGGATATCAGCTTCTACGGCAACTACGACTGGTTCACTATGCCGGTGTGGGGCCAGGATCTCGCTACAAAATGGGTAAAAGAAAACAAGAAAGTCAACGTAACGGGCGTACCTAACGGCGGGAACTCCGAGCAGAAGTTCAATACGCTGATGGCTTCCAAAGAGCTGCCGGATGTCATCTGGCTGGAGCGCGGAGCCCAGGTAGAGAAACTGCGTGCGGCAGGCATGCTGGTGTCTTTCGACGAATACCTCGACAAATATCCTAACCTGAAGAAGTGGGCGGGAGAAGCGACCCTCAACATGCTGCGCTCCAGCGACGGCAAGCTCTATCAGTTCCCGAACTGGTACACGCAGCGTCCTGCAGGCAACGCGGGTTATATGATCAACCTGAAAATTTACAAAGAACTGGGCGAGCCGAAGCTCGAAACCTACGATGATCTGTACGCTTACCTGAAACAAGTGAAAGCGAAATATCCGGACGTGACTCCGTTCGATTCCGGCGTGCAGGCTCAAAACGTTGAAATCATGTACCCGGGCTTTGCCAACGATCATCCGGTCACGAACATCTCCATGCGTGCCGTTCCGGAAGGCAACGAGCTGAAATCGATCTTCGCGGATCCGGTTTACCGGGAGTCTCTGACTTACTCAAGCAAGCTTTTCCGTGAGAAATTGATTACTCAAGACGTATTGACTCAAACGAAAGACCAGATCGACGAGAAAGTGAACAACGGCAAAGTTGCGGTTATGGCAGCTTCCAGCGTGACGGAATTCGGCTCCAAAGGTACGACGGCTCTTCAAACGAAGGATCCGAGCCACCCGGGCTACCAAATGATCTGGCCGATTCATAAAGAAGGCGTGGACAAAACCAAAGTATTCCCTGGCCACTACGCAACACTCGGCTGGAACGTAAACGTTATTACGAAGAGCGCTAAAAATCCGGAAGCGATCTTCGCCTTCCTCGATTGGATGACCGGAGAAGAAGGACAGCGCGTTATGTTCTGGGGTCCTGAAGGCGAATACTGGCAGGGCACAGACGAGAAAGGCACACCTAAATTCACGGATAAATACTACAGCGACGCAACCGGACGCGCCAAGCTGATGGATTCTCTCGTCAACCTGCAATGGGTCGGCAATACGACCTATATCGATACGGCTAAGACGGATATCGAGCTGAAGCTTCCTGCTGAAAAACAAAGCTGGGAAACGCGCAATCAGACGCAAGTGGCATGGAAAACCGTATTTAACCGTACGGAGTTCGTAAATCTCGATCCGCCTTCCAACACGGAAGAAGGTATGGTACAGCAGCGCATTAAGGATATCTTCACCGAATCCCGCGCCAAAGCTCTCTTCGCGAAAAGCGACGCGGAAGTGACATCCATCCTGGATAAAGCGGAGAAGGACGCTCAGGCTGCCGGATACGCCAAGCTGCTGAAATACCAAACGGAACGCTGGCAGGAAAACAAGAAGAAAATCGGCAAATAAGAAGTTGATTGGAAATTTAATGCCGCCTAGGCGGGCAGAAGAGGTATACTTGGGGTATACCTCTTTTGCTATTCGCCGGGAAAGGAGAACAACATGTATAACGTGCTGCTGGCAGACGATGAAATATTGGACCTGGAGGGCATGCAGACTTTTATCCCTTGGGAGCGTCTCGGTCTTCATGTGGTCGGGGCCGTCAATAACGGCTTCGATGCCGTAAGGGTTATGGAACAGGAGAAGGTCGATATCCTCGTGACGGACGTACGGATGCCGAGCATGACCGGCCTGGAGCTGGCTCGTAAGGCGCTGGAGCGGCATACGGGGCTGCGGGTTATTTTCGTCAGCGGGCATCAGGATTTCGGCTATGTTAAGGAAGCGCTTTCTCTAAAAGCGTGCAGCTACGTGTTAAAGCCCATGGATGATAACGAACTGATCCAATCGCTGGAAACGATTATCGGGGATCTCAACCGCGAACAAAAGCGCCGCAAAACGGAACGGGCCTTCGAACAGATGAGACCGATTGTGCACAATGAATATGTGTTTCGTTTGCTGGAAGGCACGGCAGGCCGGCAGGAGCTGGATGACCTGTTGACCGAGGAAGGTCTGGAACCGATCCGGTATCCCATCCGGGCCGCGGTTTTGGAAACCGACGATCTGTCGTGGAAGCTGAATCCGTATACGGCCAAGGAACGCCAGGATATGCTTAACGATTTCGGCGGACAGATTATGGATTTGTGCCGGCCGCGCGGAATTACCCATATGTGCCGGATTACGAAGCAGCGCCTGGGCCTGCTGGTTACGGCCGATGAGAAGGGGACCAAAGAGCTTCAGGAAGTGATCGCATACGTGAAGGAGCATTTTCCTTTTACGATCACGATCGGGCTCGGCAACCCGGCTGACGATCCGTCGGCTCTGCAGGAGTCTTACCGCGAGGCGCTCGCCGCTCTCGATGCCAAGATGTTCTACGGAAAAGCGAAGATTATCGAGACCCGCGAAATTCCGAAGGAAGAAATCGCCGACGCCAAGCAGCTGGAGTTCCGGCTCGACGCTTTGTTCAATGCGATGGTCCAGTATGACCTGGTCGGCATTCATGATGAAATCGACCGGCTGTTTAACGTGGCGGTTTGTCTGCGGTCGCGTTTTACGATCCATAACTTCGCCACGTACCTGATCGTCAAGCTGGACGGCTATCTCCAGACGAGAAACGAGCAGCTGTTCACCCTGTTGGGGATGGAGCTGCAGAACCTCGATATTTTGCTGCAATTCGAAACCATCGAGGACATACGGAGCTGGATGCGCCGCATGCTTTTCGAAATTTCGGAAAAGTTGAACATGGGAAATCAGAGCAAGAACCGCAAGCTGATCCGCGATATGATGGAGTACATCAAGGAACGACTTCAGGAGAATGTGACGCTGCGCGACGTGGCGGACCGTTTTTCTTTTTCCCCGAACTATCTCGGCCATGTGTTCAAAGAAGAAACCGGCCAAAATTTCAGCGATTACGTGATTGCACTGCGGATGGAGAAGGCGAAGGAGCTTTTGGGAGACCCCACGCTTAAAATTTACGAGGTGGCGGACCGGATCGGCTACAGATATCTGCCTTATTTCAGCCGGCAGTTCAAGGAAACGTTCGGTATGACCCCCATGCAGTTCAGAAGAAGCCACTAACGGCGGGGATGCGCCCCCGATGCAGGAAAGGAGCCGGAACGGATGAAACCGGAAGGGCGCCGGCGGTTCGTTCCGTTCGGCTATAAGCTGATGCTTTCGTACGCGCTCTGCATTCTCGTGCCGGTGATCATTGTAGGCTCGTTCGCGGTTTCTACTTTGGTGAAGTCGGTGCGTGAGCAGGCGGAGAGCAGCGTGCAGGGCACGATGAGACAGATCAGAGACAATATCCAGTACAAAATCGAGGATATGAGACGTCTGACGAATATGATTTACGTGGATACGACGCTGGCCAAACATTTAAAGCATTACGAAGAGGGGTGGGTAAGCTACGACGCGACGACGTCTTACCTCCTTCCCAAAATGATGCAGACTATTCAATCGAGCAGCCTCAGGCTGTGGCTTTCCGTCTATCTGCACAATGAAACCCTGCCGGAAGTGTACTACAATCACGAGAATATCGATCCCCTTATGACGGTCGGGAAGCTGTACGAGCTCTACCATATGAACCGGATCGAGGGAGCGGACTGGTATAAGAGCTTTCCGCCCGAGCGCTACGGAATGACGATGCAGTGGCGGCAGATCGAGGACGACGCCCGGTTCGGCCGGCTTTCTTTGCTGCGCAGAATCGTGGATACGACCAACGGAGTGGAGCTGAGGGAGATCGGCTTCATCCGGGTTTCCGCCCATCTGCAGGATCTTTTTGAAAGCGTGGATTATACGAAAGTCGGGGAAGGCAGCGCCATTTATATTGTCGGTCCCCAGGGAGACATCCTTTATTCGTCGACTGCCGATCCGAACATGAAAGGCAAGACATGGGATGAATCATGGACCCAAAATCATCTCGTGCTGCGCCAGCCTCTTGAAGGACTGGAGTGGAGCGTGGTTTCGCTCGTTCCGACCGCGATCATGGAGCAGGATGCGGACAAAGTGCGGATGCTGACGGCGATCGTGTGTCTGATTTCCGTTCTGGTCATTTTTTTCGTGGGCTGGATGTTTTCGCGGTTCTTCTCCAAAAGGGTGACCAAAATCGTCTCTGTCCTGCACGCGTTCAGGGAAGGGGAATTCCGGAAGCGGATGGCGTACGAAGGGCGGGACGAATTCGCCCAGATTGCGGCCGCGCTGAACGATATGGGACAGCACACGGAAGGGCTCATCCGGGAAGTCTATCTCACGAACCTTCAGAAAAAAGAGGCGGAGCTGGAATCGCTGCAGGCGCAGATCAACCCGCACTTTCTGTATAACACCTTGTCGTCGATCAGCCGTCTGGCCCGGTTCGGCGATATCGACAAGCTTCACCGGATGGTGATCGGGCTGGCGAAATTTTACCGGCTGACGCTGAACGACGGACGCACCTTCATCCCGCTGAGCAAGGAGCTGGAGCAGGTGCAGGCTTACGTGGACATTCAATCGATCAAGTACGGCGACCGCATGGAGGTTCTCTTTGATATCCAGCCGGAAGTGAACCGGTACGATACGGTGAAGCTCATCGTGCAGCCTTTTATCGAAAATGCGCTTCAGCACGCCTGGTGCGGCGATCATATTCACATCCGGATCAGCGGGGAAATCATCGGCGACGATATTCATCTGAAAATCATCGATGACGGCAACGGCATCCCGCAGGACCGGTTCCGCAAGCTTTTCGATCCTCTGGCCGAAGTGGAATCCGGTTACGGCATCCGCAATGTGGACCAGCGGATCAAGCTTCATTTCGGCAAAAAGTACGGCGTCTCGCTGGCAAGCCGGCCCGGAATCGGCACTGCCGTGCTGCTGCGCATACCGACCTACAAACACAAGAAGAACCAAGGGTGACCACGCAAAAAAGCTCCCGTCCTGCATAAGCAGAGCGGGAGCTTTTGGTATGGGGGCAGGCTGCGCAAGCGAAGCGGCCTCTGTGAACGGCAAAGGCTGGCTTCACGCTGCGGTGCGCACCGCAGCGGGCGTAAGGCGGCGCTTACGGCGCGGATGGAGCGGCCGCTTGAGCCGATGTCCTGCTTTTCGTGCACGCGGATACGAAGCTCCGGCCTGCGCCGGCCTCACAAATGCGACGGACAAGAGACGGGGCCGGGGCTGCGAGGAGACGCCGTAAGGACGACTCTTCCGCCCCGGAGCATCAGCCCAGCAGGCGGAAAGCCTCGTCGGCCGCCTGCAGCGTGCGGGCTACGTCTTCGTCGGTGTGCGCGGTGGTCAGGAACCACGCCTCGTACTTCGACGGCGCGAGATTGATGCCGCGCTCCAGCATGAGCCGGAAGAAGCGGCCGAACCGCTCGCCGTCCGTGTCCTGCGCCTCGTCGTAGTTCGTGACCGGATGGTCGCAGAAGTGCGTCGAGATCGCGCCGGCGATGCGGTTCACGGTCAGCGCGACGCCGTGGCGGGAGGCCGACTCGCGGAGGCCGTCCGCCAGCTTCGCGCCGAGCTGCTCGAGGCGCTCGTACGTGCCGGGCTGCCTTAGCACCTCGAGGCAGGCGATGCCGGCGGAGATGGAGGCGGGGTTGCCCGCCATCGTGCCGGCCTGGTACGCAGGTCCTAGCGGAGCGACCTGCTCCATCACTTCCTTACGGCCGCCGTATGCGCCGATCGGCAGTCCGCCGCCGATGATTTTGCCGAGCGCCGTAAGGTCGGGCTCGATCTCCTCGGGCCGGCTGTTCAGGCCCGCGTAGGTTTGCGTCGTTCCGTAGTGGAAACGGAACGCGGTAATCACCTCGTCGTAGATGACGAGGGAGCCGTTTGCGCGCGCGGCGGCGCAGAGCCCTTCGAGGAAGCCCGGCTTCGGCATCACCATGCCGAAGTTGCCGACGATGGGCTCGACCATCACCGCGGCGATGTCGCCGCCCCAGCGCGCCAGGGCTTCTTCCAGTGCCGGGATATCGTTGAACGGCACGGTGATGACCTCCTGCGCGATGGAAGCGGGGACGCCGGCGCTGTCGGGCGTGCCCAGCGTGGACGGGCCGGAGCCGGCCGCGACGAGCACGAGATCGGAATGGCCGTGGTAGCAGCCTGCGAATTTGATGATCTTCGTGCGGCCGGTGTAAGCCCTCGCCACGCGGATGGTCGTCATGACGGCTTCCGTGCCGGAGTTAACGAAGCGGACTTTGTCCAGCGACGGAATGGCTTCCTTCAGCATCCGGGCGAAGGTGATTTCAAGCTCCGTCGGAGTGCCGTAGAGCGTGCCGCTGCGGGCGGCGCGGATGATCGCTTCGGTCACATGCGGATGGGCGTGTCCCGTAATAATCGGTCCGTAAGCGGCGAGATAGTCGATGTATCGGTTATCGTCCTCGTCCCAGAAGTAGGCGCCTTCCGCACGTTTCATAAATACGGGAGCGCCGCCTCCGACCGCTTTGAACGAACGGGAAGGGCTGTTGACTCCGCCGACGATGTGCTGGAGCGCTTCTTCATGGAGCTTTTCGGAACGTGTATGATTCATGGCTTTGTAACTCCTTTGTTTATGTAGTTGGATCGTGTCCTCTATAGCCTATCACCGAATGGCGGAGGCCGGGAAGAAAAATAACGTGCCGTCTCCCCGGAGGAGACGGTCACGTTAGAAAGCTTTTACTGCCTGGTGTTCTTGTTGGCGCCGGAGGTTCCGGAAGACGAGCTTCCCGAACTGCCGCCGGACGAGCCGCTGCCCGAACCCGAGCCGGTGCCCGTATCGGTGCCGGTTCCTGTGCCTGCTCCGGGAGCGTCCGCCATGCCCTCGAATACGTCGTCAATGTAGCGTTTGAGCTTCGTCTTGTCGACGGAGAGGACCTGTGCCCCGCTGATTCTGCGTTCGACGACCAGGTTTTCCGGAGGCAGCTGGATGCTCTGAATACCTTTGGCTCTCGCGTCGAAGGCAAGCCCGCCGAGTTTCAGCATATCTCCGAACGACATGTTCGTATTGATGTAAGGCTCCATGGCCTTCAAAATGGAAGGCAGCTTGAGGATAGACTGCGTACTCTGCATTTTATCGGCTACGGCCGTCAAAAATTTGCGCTGGCGTTCCGTACGGGCGTAGTCGGACTGTGCGTCGTGGCGGAACCTGACGTACTGCAGAGCGGTCTGGCCGTCCAGATGCTGCATGCCTTTTTTTAAATTAATATCGAATACGTGTCCGTCCGCGGCATCGGTGTACTTCATGTCCTTCTCGACTTCGAGGTCGATTCCGCCGATCGCGTCCACAAGGGCGATAAACCCTTTGAAATCCGTGTACAAGTAGTACTGGATCGGAATCCCGGTCAGCTCGCTGACGGTTTTCATCGCCAGATTGGGCCCCCCGATAGTAAAGGCCGAGTTAATGCGCCCTTCCTCGTTGCCGGGAATTTTGACCCAGGTGTCCCGGAGGATGGACATCAGGGAAGCCTTCTTGGTCACGGGATCGATGGAGGCGATCATGAGCGTATCGGAGCGCGGCGGCTCCCCGTTCTCTACGCCCCTGGAGTCAGCGCCGAGCAGAAGCACGTTCACACGCCCGGTTCCCTCCCAGACCGGAGGCTTATAGTCGTCCCCCTGGTACTTCTTATCAAATCCCTGAATTGCGTCTTTATTGTTAATGTTATCGGCGAAGCTGTATATGCTGTAAGCAAAATAGCCTGCGGTGCAGATCAGGGCGAAAACAATCCCGACAATCAGCATCCGCCACGGTCTTACCCGTCTTTTTTTAGGCTTCGGCATGTGAGTTCATTCCCTTTCCATCTATAAAATAGGCGTTGTCTGTACATGATTAACTGGATATCCGGCTGCTGAAACAAGGCTTCCGTATTCCCGCGATTTGTACCGGAGCCGCCTCCGGGTGTTTTTACAAAAAGCTCTTTTGTTGTATGATGAGGGGTGGGAATGGCGAACTCATGTATTACATTATAGGGGCAACTTCTTCTCTGCCGCAAGTTACACATGAATTCACAGGGCTTTCAAACTTTCCCAGTCCAACTAAACAGCAGGAGGAAAACATGCCAGCCATCGAAGTGAGAGATCTTCGCAAAGAGTTCCAAGTGCAGAAAAGCAGAAGCGGGCTAAAAGGAGCGTTTCGCGATCTGTTCGACCGTGAATATAACCAGGTTACGGCCGTTAAAGATATCAGTTTTGAAATCCCCGAGGGAGAGATTTGCGGCTATATCGGAGAGAACGGCGCCGGCAAATCGACGACGATCAAAATGCTCACGGGCATTCTCGTTCCCACTTCGGGCCATCTTCAAGTGAACGGATATATCCCCTATAAGGACCGAGAAGCTTTTGTCAAAGGCATCGGGGTCGTTTTCGGCCAGAGGAGCCAGCTGTGGTGGGATATCGGCGTCATCGAATCGTTCCAACTGCTTAAGAAAGTATATCGGGTTCCGGAAAACGATTTTAAAGCGCGGCTGGACGAGCTGTCCGACCGGCTCCAGCTCGGCGAGCTGCTCAGCCGGCCGGTCCGGAAGCTGAGTCTCGGTCAGCGGATGCGCTGCGAGCTTGCGGCTTCGCTGCTGCACAACCCCGCGATCGTTTTCCTGGACGAGCCTACGATCGGGCTCGATATCGTAGTGAAAACCGAGATCCGCGAGTTCCTGAAATCGCTGAACCAGCGCTACGGGACGACCATTCTACTTACCACGCACGATCTTCAAGATATCGAAGCCCTATGTTCAAGGGTCATCATGCTGGACGACGGACGCATCATTTACGACGGAGGTCTCGATCAGTTGAAGGAGACGTGGGGCAAAGGCAAGGAAGTGGTGCTGCAGTTCAACGACCCGGTGCCTCTTGAAAGTCTGAAGCTGCTCACGGAAGGTCTGGACGTGACCTGGGAGCAGGACAGCTCGCTGGACGCCCGTGTGTTCATCCCACAGCGGAGCGCGAACGTGTCCGACGTTCTGGCGCGGATCGTCGGTGTCGTCCGGATTGCGGATATCCGCATCCTGGAAACGAATACCGACGATATCGTCCGCGAGATTTACAAGTCCGGTTCGGCCGAAGTCCGGAAGCCGTCCGCGCCGGAAGCGGGGGAGCCGGGCAGCGGGGCCGAAGAGGATAAAGGAGCGGTGCCGCATGTATAAAGCTTACGTGGAGCTGATCCGCATCCGGTTCATAACCATGCTCGCCTACCGGGTTAACTATTACAGCGGCATCCTGGTGTACGCGCTCAACATCGGTTCCTACTATTTCCTGTGGAAGGCGATTTACGGCAGTCAGGAAACGCTTGCCGGCCAGACGCTGGGACAGATGACGACGTATATCGTGGTATCCTGGATGAGCCGCGCTTTTTACTTCAATAACTTGGACCGGGAAATCGCGAATGAAATCCGGGACGGGAGCGTCGCGATCCAGTTTATCCGTCCTTACAATTATGTCGTGTACAAAATGATGCAGGGCTTCGGAGAAGGCTTGTTCCGGTTTCTTCTCTTTACGACGCCGGGCCTCGTGATCGTCTCACTTTTGTTCCCGGTCGAGCTGCCGACGGATATTTCCTTGTGGCTTGTCTATCTGCTCATGCTGCTGTTCGCTTTTTTAATCAATTCCCAGATTAATATTATGACGGGATTGTCCGCGTTTTTCCTGGAAAACAGCGAGGGTATGATGCGGATGAAACGGGTGGCGGTCGATCTGTTCTCCGGACTGATTCTGCCGATCACCATGTTCCCCGGCTGGACGGCGAAGCTCCTGGAATGGCTGCCGTTCCAAGCCATTACGTATTTGCCCGGTTCGGTGATTACCGGCAAAATGACCGGAAGCGCCGTATGGCAGGCGGTTTCGATTCAAGTCATCTGGTTCGTCGCGCTTCTTGTGCCGATTGCCTTCATGTGGCATAAAGCAAGAACCCGGCTGTTCGTGCAGGGGGGTTAACGCATGTTCTATTTATCGCTTATTCTGGATTACCTGAAAAATTATTTAAAAACCAGGCTGACCTACCGTTCGGATTTCTGGATCGAGGTCGTTTCGGATTTGCTGTTCAACGGGTTGAACCTTGTGTTTATTCTCGTCGTTTTCCAGCAGACCGCGCTTCTCGGAGACTGGAACCGCGATCAGATTTTGTTCATATACGGCTTCTTTATGATCCCGTACGGACTATTCTCCACGATTTTCAACCTGTGGAATTTCAGCGAACGCTACATCGTCAAAGGGGAAATGGACCGTATTCTGACCCGCCCGGCCCACAGCCTGTGGCAGGTTATGCTGGAGAACATGGACCCGGCCTCCCTGTTCAGCGCTCTAGCCGGACTGGTCGTGATGATCTACTCGTGGGGCCAGCTCGATTTGCCGGTCCACTGGAGCGATCCGCTGGTGATGCTGATGATGGTCGTGTCCGGCGTGCTGATTTACGGCGGCATTTACGTCTCCCTGAGCGCGCTTGCGTTCTTTTCCGATTCGCCGACAGGCATCATGCCTCTGATCTGGAACATCCAGAACTACGGGCGGTATCCGGTCACGATTTACAACAAGCTGCTGCGCGGTATTCTGACGTGGATTCTGCCGTTCGCATTCGTCGGGTTTTATCCGGCGGCTTATTTCTTGGATCCGCTCAATTGGAAGGGCTTCGCCCTGCTGACGCCGGTCATGGGGATCATTTTCATTACGATCGGCCTGAGCGTGTGGAACATCGGGGTCAAGCGCTACCGCGGGGCGGGGTCCTGATTCGACGGTATGAAACGGAGGCTGCCACAATTTTCAGGTTGCTTTCAGCAAAGTTTTAGGTTTCGCTAAGCTTCGCGTAAAAGTTCCGTCATAACTTCTGCCTATACTTGGGGTGTAGCATAAACAAGCCCCCATTTGAAAGGTGGAAATAAGAATGAATAAAACCCGCAGCAAATTGATGGTATCCACATTGGCTGCAGCACTTCTGCTCGGCGGAGGAGCCGCTCTTTCCAGCCAGGTATTCGCAGCCGACAGCACCGATTCGGGTCAAACGTCGACTCAGCAGTCGGCGCCATTCAAGCATGACGGCAAGGACCGCAAACCTTTCGGACAATTCGGCGGTCCGGGATCTTACCTGAAAGACGCGGCAGCCGTTCTCGGTCTGGAAGAAAACGCCTTGATCACCGAGTTGAAAGCGGGCAAGTCCCTGGCTCAGCTGGCCGAAGCTAAAGGCATCAGCCAGGCGGACCTGGTGAAGAAGCTGGTGGAAGCTTCCACGAAAGAGATTGATGCCAAAGTAACCGAAGGCAAAATCGACAGCACGAAGGCGACCGAACTGAAGGCGGACCTTCAGAAGCGCATCGAGAATGCCGTCACAACTACCGGCTTCAAAAACTTTAAAGGCGGCAAACACGGCCACGGCGGCGGCTTTGTAGATCCGGAGAAGCTTGCGGCTATCCTCGGGATTACCAAGGAAGAGCTGAAAACGCAGCAGGAAGCCGGTAAAACCGTCGCCGAGATTGCGTCGGCCAAAGGTATCACAAGAGAGCAGCTTCTTGAGAAGCTGAAAACAGAGTTGACTCCTTCGCTGGAGAAGTTTATCGATGCGAAGAAGGGCGATAAGCCTCAGAAGAAAGACCAAAAACAAGCCCAGACGGAGCAGGCCGAGTAAGAACGGCGGCATGCAGCAAGCAATACGGTCAAGGGAATGAAAGAAAGACCGGCAGCGGACAACGCTGCCGGTCTTTCTGCGTAACAGGCTTGAACTCGATTTCCAATGAATCCGTTAGATGAGTATAATGGAAACTAATGCAAAAACGACGAACCGAAGGAGGCTCCCGATATGAGTATAAACACGGGGCATCAAGCACCGGACTTCGAACTGCCGGCCAACAACGGACAGCAGGTGAAATTGTCCGATTTTAAAGGGAAGAAAGTGGTCCTGTATTTTTATCCGAAAGACATGACGCCGGCCTGCACGACCCAGGCGTGCGATTTCCGGGACAAGCATACGGAATTCGAATCTTTAAACGCCGTCATTCTGGGCGTCAGCACGGATTCCCTGAAACGGCACGAGAAATTTATCGACAAGTACAGCCTGCCTTTCCTGCTGCTGGCCGATGAAGACCATGCGGTAGCCGAAATCTACGGGGTCTGGAAAGAGAAGAGCATGTACGGCAAGACGTTTATGGGTATCGAACGCTCGACGTTTCTCATCGACGAAGAAGGCATCCTTATCCAGGAATGGCGCAAGGTCAAAGTGAAAGGCCATATCGAAGAAGCGCTGGCTTATCTGAAGGAAAACTAATCTGTTTTGAAGAAATTCGCTGACATACTTGGACAGCGGGAGCGGAGCCATGGTGTCTGAACGCCGTCTGCCGCGTTAAGAAGACGCGGCAGGCGGCGGATGAGCGGTGAGCCGCCCGCTATCTCCCAGCAGCGAAGCCCGCCCCACGGACCCGGGGCGGAGCGGAAGAAGAGGGCGGTAACTTACACGTCCACCCACCGCTGGCGCTCATGGCTTTGCAGAACCGCTTCGACGATTCTCATTATGCCGCAGGCCTGATTGAAGGTAGCGAACTTGGAGCTCGTTTCATCCGTCTGGCGCACTCTGCGTTTGCCGATGAGAGAGTAGTAGTCGAGCAGCAGGTTTTTAAGCGCATCGGGCCAGCCTTCTTCATGACCGCCGGGATAATGGGTGATGGAGGCGGCCTGGGAGCTCATCAGGCTGGCATCGCGCATCTGGATCTGATTGGGTACATCACGGGAGCCGATCCACAGCCGGTTCGCTTCCTCCTGGTCCCAGCGCAGGGCGCCTTTTTCGGCGGAAATCTCGAAATACAGCTTGTTTTTGCGGCCGGGACTGACCTGGGAGATGCAGAAGACGCCCTTGGTGCCGTCCTCGAACCGGACCAGAATGGACCCGAAATCCTCGGTGTCCACCTCAACGCGTTCGCAATCCTCCGGCTTGGGCGCGGCGTTCGTGAACGTGGCCTGCTTGTCTTTGGGCTTATACCGTACGGGATGGACGATTCCGAGGTCCGCGAAGACCGACACGATGCGGGTGCCCAGCACATACTGGACGGTATCGCACCAATGGGAGCCGATGTCCGCCACCGCCCGCGAAGGCCCGTTCAGGCGTGAATCCATGCGCCAGTTATAATCCGTCTCGTACAGCAGCCAGTCCTGGAGGTAGCCGCCCAGCACATAGTGCGGCTTGCCGTATGTCCGGGAAGCGATCTGCTGCTTGATTTCCTCGACGAGGGGATAGTGGCGGTAAATAAACGCCACGCCGGCGACGAGACCTTTTTCCCGCGCAAGCTTCTGGAGTTCATCCGACTCCTCGACGGTAACGGAGAGCGGCTTTTCGGACAAGACGTGTTTGCCGGCAAGCAGAGCCGCCTTATTGAACGTGTAGTGCAGATGATTGGGTGTACAGTTGTGTACAACGTCGATATCCGGGTCCTGGATAAGCTCCATGGCATCACCGTAATACATGGGGATCCGGTAGCGGGCCGCCGCTTCCTCCGCATGCGACAGCCGTGAAGAAGCAATCGCGACGACTTGAACCGAAGGCACCCGCTGGAGGGCCTCGATGTGGGCCATGGCCGAGAATCCGGTCCCGATCACGCCGACTTTAATATCTCCCATTCGTTTCACCTCTTTAATTAGTCTGGTTTGCGGTTAACTGCGCTAACGTTTAGCTCCCTGGAACAGGCAGCAGGTTACAGATTAAGCTTTTAATCTGCTTTTACCCCAAAAAGCGCCGGATTGATTGAAGAACTGAAAAATTTCGGAAACCGGAGGGCTTTTATGGAAGCGGTCATACGTGAAAAATTAAAAGAAATCGAAGAAAACGAGCAGGTAAAAGTCTTGTTTGCCATTGAGTCGGGAAGCCGCGCCTGGGGATTTCCTTCCAGGGACAGCGACTATGACGTGCGGTTTGTTTATGTCCGCAGACCCGAATGGTATCTTTCCATCGACGACAAAAGAGACGTGATCGAAGTGCCGATCAACGAGATGCTCGATATTAACGGCTGGGATATCCGGAAAGCGCTGAAGCTGTTCCGCAAATCGAATCCGCCTCTTATGGAATGGCTGATTTCGGATATCGTCTATCAGGAAGCTTACGGATTCAAGGAAGAGATGCTCCGCCTCCGCAGCGAAGTGTTCTCGCCCAAGGCGTCTCTTCATCATTATCTGAGCATGGCGAAGGGCAATTTCCGGGAATACCTCCAAAGGGACCAGGTCCGGATCAAAAAATATTTCTACGTGCTCCGTCCGATTCTGGCCTGCAAATGGATCGAGGAAAACGACACGAACCCGCCTATTCTTTTTCAGGAGCTAGTAGATAGGCTTCTGCCCGAATCCGGGTTGAGAGATCAGATCAATGAGCTTTTAAGGAGAAAAATAGCCGGGGAAGAGCTGGACCTTGAAGCGAGGGTCGAGGAGATTCACGCGTTCATCGGGAAAGAGATCGAACATCTGACCAAGGTGGCCGCGGCAAGCAAGGCGGAGCTGGAGGACCCGACGGCCCTGCTTGACGATGTATACCGCCACTATTTGACCCTCGTATGGAAATAAAGTGCTAGATTTGTCTATCCGCATATCGCTTAATTACGGGAGCCTGGCGTCAGCCGGGCTCTTTTTTGCGTGCAAAAGCATACCCCCGGCAACTCTCTCATATACTCTACCAGCAGCCAAATGATCGAATAATGCGGAGGGATTGTCATGCTGAAAACGAAGTTGTCCCACTTTCGCTTCACCCGGATCGCTCTTATCCTTCTCCTTATTTTCGTTGTATTCCCGTCCATACAGCCTGCGTACAGAGCTTATGCCGCCGAAGCGGACGGAGACCCGGCAGAGAGTATTTACGAAGCGCTTATAAGCGGACAGAAGGTCGCCTCGGACCGGCCCTACGCTGTTCCTGATAAACCGACGGTCTATTTGACGTTCGACGACGGACCGAGCAAATATACACCGGGAGTGCTGGATATTTTGCGAAAAGAAGAAATCCCCGCCACATTTTTTGTCGTCGGTGAACATGTGGAGGAAAATCCGAAGATGGTCAAGCGGATCGTCTCCGAAGGCCATGCGCTGGGCAACCACAGCTACGATCATACCTACAAGAAGCTGTACTCGGATTACAAAGGCTTCTGGAAGCAGGTCGAGCAGACCGACCGGGCTATCGAGAAAGCGGCCGGTTTCCGGACCGGCTTGATGCGGGCACCCGGCGGAACCGCCGAGAATTTCGATGCCTTCTACTTCTACTACATGAAGGAAGCGGGCTACACGCTGTTCGATTGGGATATCGACAGCGAGGACTCCAAACGGACGGGCGTTCCCGCGGCGGAAATTATCCGCTCGATCCGTAAAGCTCCGCTTAAACATGAGGTGACGGTTTTGTTTCATGACGGGACCGGGCACAAGGAAACGGTAAAAGCGCTCCCGGAAGTTATCCGGTACTTCAGGGACAAGGGCTATACCTTTGCGAGGCTGGACGATCAGGTGAAGCCCGCCCAGTTCCCCGTCCGCAAAGCCGGGCGGTGGCACCGGAGCGCACCCGGCGAAGCGGAATTCGCCCGGACGGCTGCGGCGATGAGAGACTGGGCCGCTTCTGCTACCGCTTCCGTTTCCGGCGGGCGTACGCCTGTCCCGTCCGGCGAAGAAGCGGCCGTGGGAGCGGGCTCCATCCGGCCCCGGCAGGCGGAGCCGCAGCTTCCTCTGACGCTGACCGTAGACGGCAGAAGGACGGTGCTTCCCCCCGAGCAGGCTCTTTTCCGGGAGGAGCGGCTCGAAGTGCCGCTGCGAGTGCTTGCGCAGCAGATGGGGGCCAAGGTCAGCTGGGATCAGGCGGCCTCCACAGCGAGCGTCGACTACGGGTTCACCCGGCTGGACTATAATCTGCGCGACTACACCTTGTCGGTGCGCCTATGGGCCGGGGTGACGGCCGTCTATCATCTGCCCAATATGCGCCTTCTCGACGGGAGTCTCTATGTCCCTCTGAGGAAGACAGTAGAGCTGCTCGGCGGCGACATATTAGACTATCACGCGGACGAAAGCGGGAGAGAAGTGACGATTTCCGGCGGAACCGCTCTTTTTTCCTAGCAAACTGCAAGTCTATTTCCATAGAGAACGGGGAACACTGGGAATATATCATTTCACTAGGAGGCTTTCCCCGTGATTTCCAATCGGACGTTCTTATTTGACCAGCCCCATACTCTTCTACAAAAAGTAGTCGATCAAGTCGCCAAAGTCGTTGTCGGCAAACGGGATGTGATCGAGAAAAGCGTCATTGCCATGCTGTGCGGAGGCCATGTTCTTCTGGAAGATGTGCCGGGCGTAGGCAAAACGCTGCTTGTCCGCAGTCTGGCGGCCACGGTAGGCTGCGGCTGTAAAAGAATTCAATGCACGCCGGATTTAATGCCGTCGGATATTACGGGAGTTTCCGTATTCCGGCCGCAAACCGCCGCATTCGAATTCAGACCGGGACCGATTATGAATCCGGTCGTTCTGGCCGATGAACTGAATCGCGCGCTGCCGAGGACACAGGCGGCCTTCCTGGAAGCGATGGAAGAGCGCAGCGTAACCGTGGACGGTGTCACCTACGAGCTTCCGAAGCCCTTCCTGCTGCTCGCCACGCAAAATCCGCTCGATCATGAAGGGACGTATCCCATTCCCGAAGCGCAGTTGGACCGCTTCCTGATGAAGCTGTCGCTCGGCTATCCGGAGCACGGGGACGAAGTCGGCATGCTGGAGCAGCAGCTTCAGCGGCGTTCGGAGGGCAGCTTGAGGCCTGTTTTGCTGCAGGAAGAATGGGTGCAACTGCAGAACGAGGCCGCCACGGTCAACGTCGACGAGTCCCTGCGCGAGTATATCGTAAGCCTCGCCGGGGCCACGCGGAGGCATCCCGATCTGCGGCTCGGGGCCAGTCCCCGCGCATCCGCGGCCTTGATGCGGGCCGCTCAGGCCAGAGCGCTGATGCAGGGCCGCCGCTACGTCGTGCCCGACGACATCAAATGCCTGGCCGTGCCCGTTTTCGCCCACCGGCTGCTGCCCTCGACGGACGCGCTTATCGGCGGCAGGACGCCTCAGGCTGCGGTCGAAGCGGCCGTCGCTTCCGTGCCGATTCCCGTGCTGCGTTTTGCGGCTGTCCGCTAGGAGGACGCCATGATGAAAACTTGGCTGAATCTGGCGGGAACGGTCGCGGGAGCGGTAGGGGCGCACGTTCTTTACCTCGCTGCCGGGGGACTGGCTCCTCTGATCATCGAGTGCCTGCTCTGGGCGAATGCGGTCTCCGGCGCTTCCGTCCTTTTCTTCACGCTTAACGGGGCGGAGGTTTCCCGCAGGCTCGGGGCGCCCCGGCTTTTTGCGGGTCAGAACGCGGAAGTGAAGCTTGAAGTGACTCAGCGCTCCCTGCTGCCCGTATGCTGGATGGTGGTCCGCGAGCACTGGGTGCATGAGGGACGGGAAGAGAGCAGCTGCAAGTCGCTGCTTTGTTTTCCCTGGACCGCGCCGACTGTCTCACTTTCATACAGACTGGAAGATGTAGGCCGGGGACAGTATGTTTTGGAACGCACAGAACTGCTTTGCGGGGATTTGTTCGGGCTGTTCACCAAAAGGCGCGTCGTGAAAACAGAAGCCGCCTTCACGGTCTACCCAGCGCCTGAATCATTCGGGCTGCGCGGGGTGCCGGGTACGGAAAGCGAAAGCCGCGGGAAACCGTCCCGGCACCTCCGTACAACCGGCGTGTCTGCCGGCATACGGGCTTATGCCGAGGGAGATCCCATGTCATGGATCGACTGGAAAGCGACCGCCCGTACAGGCTCGCTGCAGACGCAGGTACGTTCCGGGATGGTTAAACCGTCCCGGATTATCGTGCTCGACACGGAGCCGGGCTGCGGGGGAGCGGACACCGGGTGCGAATGCGTGCATTCGGCGGGCAAGGGCGCGAAAGGCGGGAAAAGTGCAAGCAGCGCAAAAAAAGGCAAGAACGGGAGGAAAGGCTGGAACGGAACGAGCAGGGAGAGCGATAGGTCCGGGGAAAGCGGCCAGGGTGAGAAGCTCGGCAGCCCGACCGGGACATTAGTTCCAAATTCGGCAGACCGGAACTACCCGGCTAGAACGAATGAACATCCGCAAGCAGACCGCCGCCGACTCGCTTTCGGCAAAAGCAAACATATCCGCGGCAAGCACTCGGCATCCGGCCCATGTGGTCTGGGACAGGCCATGCTGGAGAAGCGGATCCGTCTTGCCGCCTACGCCGTCCTTGAACCGGATACCGGAACCGGCGGGGTCGTTACGGGGACCTCCTTCCGGGAAAGGGCTGTACTTGCTCAATCGGCGCAGCCGTACAGCTTTCCCGTGTTCCAGGGCGTACCCTCTTTTAACCCGGATAACGGCGCTTCGGCTCCAGTTGCAAGCGCGCCTCTGGAACTGCTGGCGGCCGTCCGGGGCGAGACAGGCAAAGGGATTCACATGCTGCGCAAGGAGCATGCTTCCAGAGGCTCGGGCGTTACGCTGCTCTATCTGACTTCACGTTTGGATGAAGCCCTGATAGTCTGTGCCATGGAACTGCTTGCCGCAAGACGGCCTCTGCAGATTGTGTACGTTTCACAATCGCCCATGCTTACGTCTCAGGAGCAAAGACGGCTCTCCGTGTTGCGTGAAGCCGGGGTGGAGGCGGCTTGTTTTGCCGCCGTGGAAGATACGGCTGCCGAGGCGCCTGCCGCGGGGTACGGACAAAGCGCGAAAAACTCCGGTTCCGCCGTCAACAAACGAACGTTTTTCATGAAAAAACATAAAGCGAAACGAATGAAAGTTTCTGCCTCCGCCGATAATTCCGAGGGAATTCAGGAGATGGAGAGGGCCGGCAGCAACGCTTATCCGGGGGTTGTGTCCCGGTCATCCGGCAGCGCTGATTTTTTTAATGAGCATTCGTCTGTCCCTCACAGCATCCCGGGAGATCAAGAGAAGCCGAAAGAGGGAGGGGCGGAAGATGCAATCGGTTAAAAAAACGCTTATTTCACCCTATAAAGCAGCGGATTCCGGGACTTATTCTGAAAGGAACCAAGCTGCCGGACGCCTCGTTGAGAACGAAAAACAGGGGGAGATTTCCTGGATACGGGACGCTGTGCTGACTGTGATCTGGTATATGCTTCTGCTCGAATGGCTGAGTCCGCTTGCTCTCGGTTCTGCCGAATTCCAGCCTTTCGGCATCACTCCTTATGCGGTCATGTTCGGATATTTTCTGCTGATTTCAGCCGGCGTGCGTTCCTTTACGCTGTTATGGACACTTAAGCTGGCCGGGATTGCCGCAGTTTCGGGCTATCAGTTTCAAAAATTGCTGTTTCCTTTCGGCCCTTGGCCGGTCCGACTTTGGGAAACGTTCTTGACTGACCTCGACTATATGGCATCCGGTCAACTTGGCGCACTTAGCGGTTTGACTGAATCGCTGCTGTTTTTGTTCGGTGCGGCCGCTTTTATTTCGGCCTCCCATCAACTACTGCTGCACCGTCAAAACGGGGCCTGGTTTGCAGCCGCAACCGGCGGTTACTTGATGCTCCTCCAAGTCGGCCTCGGCATCGATACAACGCCCGGTTTGATCCGCACCGGGGCGCTCGGCCTGCTTCTGCTTGCGGGCCTGACCGTTCCCCGTCTGCGGAGACAATTCGGCATCGCCGAAACCGGCCGCGGGGGGGCTTTGCCGTGGATGGGCATCAGTGTCCTTGCTGCAGCGGTTTTCTATGCGGCGGGTACCTGGGCAGCGGGCGAAGCCGGATCAGCGGCAAAAATGAAGCCCCTGAGCTTGTCCGCCGCCGCAGACAAATGGGCTGCGCTCACGCGCGGGCATACGGGTTCAGGCGCCGGCCAGGCAAACGGCTCATCCTCCCTCAGAATTTCGGGATACGGAGCCGATGATTCCGTGCTGGGCGGTGCGCTGATTTCAGACAACAGGGTTGTGTTTAGCGCCCGGACGCCGGTTCTTGCGTATTGGCGCGGGGAAGCCAAGAGCGTCTATGACGGGCGCGGCTGGTCCCAGCCTTCCGGCACGCTCCGTCCGGCATTCCCGGCTTTGCCGGGGCAGACGGAGTCGGCCGGAAGAGGTGAGGTTTCTAAGGGCGGCGCGTCGCCCGCAGAAGCCGGAGCGGCCGCCGGTAACGGACAGTCTGCGGAGGGAAGTAACATGACTTCGGCCGATCGCAAAGCCACTGATGCAGCAGCCGTGAAAGGTCCCTACACCCAGGAGGTTACAGGGATTTCGGGGCAGCTGGGGATGCAGCTGTTTGCCGGAGGTGAAGTGTTGAAGCTGGAAGAAGCCAAAAATACTTCCGGCCAATCCGTTAAGCCGGAGACTCTCTGGCTGAACAACGAAAGCGGGAAAGCTGCCCTTCCCGTGACGGATGATCCGCTGCAATCCTACCGCGTGACGGTTAAGCCTTTTGCATTCGGCAGCGGCTGGTCCATGCCCGATCCCGGCCCGCAAGCGTTCCCGGTTATGCCAGTGAGCGACGCCGAGATCAGAAGCGGATCGCGAAGCAGTGTGGACGGCAAGGGGGATAGAGGAGATGGTAGAGGGAATGGGGCTGTGGACGAAAATGTCAGCGGTATGGGGACCGCAGGAGGCGGTTCCGGTTCAAGTGATAGTAGTGGAAACGCTGGTGGTACGGGAACCACAGGTGACTACTCTGGCGCAGCGAATGGCAGCCCGGGAGCCGGCGGCACAAACGTCAGCGGCAGGGGAAGCGCAGGCGAGCATCCTGACACTGTAAGCGGCAGCGAAACAAACGCGGGTTCCGTCAGCAGACCCGGACCCGAGGCAAATGGTGCAAATGCCGACCGTACGGGAAGCGCGGGCGAACGATCCGGCACAGCTGACAGCAGCGAAGTAAATGCGGCGGCTGATAGCCGTACTTCCGCTGCCGGAGGCAACGGCAGCCGTAGTGAAACCGTAGGCGCGGAAGCCGGAAGCCCCGGGCGGAACACGCATGCTTCAGCTGCGCTTGCCGAGCCGGAGCCTGCCGAGCTCGCCGCGTACCTCCAGCTCCCGGACCGGCTGCCGCAGCGCGTCCGCGACCTTGCGGAGCGCGTGACCGCCGGCAGCGGGCAGGACCGTCTCGCGGCGGCGCTCGCCCTGGAGCGGTACCTCCGCACGGAGTACCGCTACAGCATGGACAAGCCGACGCTCCCGGCCGCCGGCGGAGACTTTGTCGACCACTTCCTGTTCGTCGACAAGCTGGGGTACTGCGACCATTTCTCGTCGGCTATGGTCGTGATGCTGCGCGCGGCGGGCATTCCCGCCCGCTGGGTCAAAGGCTTCGCCCCCGGCGAAGCGGGCGAACGCGGCCCGGACGGCACCCTGGCGGTTACCGTCCGCAGCCGCGACGCCCACTCGTGGGCCGAAGCGTACATCCCGGGCGCCGGCTGGCTCGCTTTCGAGCCGACGCCCGGCTTCGCGGCTCCGTCCGGCGCCGGAGCCGGGGCCGTGCCCGCAGCCATCTCCTCGCCGGAAGAGGAGACGGCCGCTGCGGACACGGCCGGCCCTTGGGCAGCGGAGCTGCTGCCCGCACTTGCCCGGGCGGCCGATTCGCCGGCCGCCTGGGGTTCGGCCGCGCTGCTCGCTGCGCTTGGCGCGGCCTGGCTGCTGCGGCGCTTCCGGCCGCGCCGCGCATCCAAGGCGCCGCTGCGCAAGAGCGCGGCGCTCCGCCGCGGCACGGGCAGCACGGCGCTGATGGAGCGGCTGTGGCTGAAAGTGTTCCGCAGCCACGGCCGCCTAGCCCCGCAGCAGACGCTGCGCGAGTACGTCGCGGGACTCGCTGGACTTGATCCCCGCCGGCGACGGGCGCTGGAGGAATTTGCCGCTTTGTACGAGGAAGTCCGCTATGACCGCAGCGGCGCCGGGATTATCGGCAAAGGGCGCATTTTGGAGCTTTGGAAGCGGATCGAAGGCTAGGGTATGCCTTGATTCATCCGCCTTTGTTATATATAATGATCAAGATTATACTAGGAGGCGGACCATGGATATCCAAAAATCACACGAATTGATTGTCGTTTTAGACTTCGGCGGGCAGTACAATCAGCTGATCGCCAGACGCATTCGCGACCTTGGCGTTTACAGCGAATTGCTCCCTTACAATACTTCAGCGGACAAAATCCGCGAATTGAACCCGAAAGGGATCGTTTTCTCGGGCGGACCTGTCAGCGTATACGGAGAAGGTTCTCCGGTCGTAGACCCTGGTGTGTACGATCTCGGCATTCCGATCATGGGCATTTGCTACGGCATGCAGATGATCGCGCACCAGCTGAACGGTAAAGTAGAGCGCGCCGTTACGCGCGAATACGGCAAATCGGAAGTTGAATTCCAGTCTCACAGCCGTCTTGCGAAGAATCTGGATTCCAAGCAAGTGGTCTGGATGAGTCACGGGGACCATGTCTGCGATCTGCCGGAAGGATTCGTTCTTGACGCAAGCACGGAAACGTGCCCGATCGCGGCGATGAGCCACCCGGATAAAAACATTGTGGCCGTCCAATTCCACCCGGAAGTCCGCCACTCGGCGCAAGGCAACGAAATGATCCGCAACTTCATTTTCGATATTTGCGGCTGTACCGGCGACTGGAGCATGGAAAGCTTCATCGAAGATACGATCCGCGATATCCGCGAACAAGTCGGCGACCGTAAAGTGCTGTGCGCACTGAGCGGCGGCGTAGATTCTTCCGTTGTGGCCATTTTGATCCACAAAGCAATCGGAGATCAGCTGACCTGCATGTTCATCGACCACGGCCTGCTCCGTAAGGACGAAGCCGAGAGCGTGATGGAGACCTTTGTAGGCAAATTCGATATGCACGTAGTCAAAATCGACGCACGCGACCGCTTCCTCGGCAAACTGGCCGGAGTGAGCGATCCGGAGCAAAAGCGTAAAATTATCGGCAACGAGTTTATCCGCGTTTTCGAAGAAGAATCCGCACAGCTGGGCGATTTCGCTTTCCTCGCTCAGGGCACACTGTACACGGATATTGTCGAGAGCGGCACGGCAACGGCTCACACAATCAAATCTCACCACAACGTAGGCGGACTTCCCGAAGACATGAAGTTCCAGCTTGTCGAGCCTCTTAAGGCGCTCTTCAAGGACGAAGTGCGCAAAGTCGGCGAAGAATGCGGCCTTCCGGGCGCCATCGTTTGGCGTCAGCCGTTCCCGGGCCCGGGTCTTGCGATCCGTGTTCTCGGCGAAGTAACGGAAGAGAAGCTGAAAATCGTCCGTGATTCCGACGCGATCCTTCGCGATGAGATCGCCAAAGCCGGTCTCGACCGCGAGATCTGGCAGTACTTCACGGCTCTTCCTAACATGAAGAGCGTGGGTGTTATGGGCGATGCCCGGACATACTCTTACACAGTAGGCATCCGTGCCGTTACATCCATCGACGGCATGACAGCCGACTGGGCGCGTATTCCTTGGGATGTCCTGGAGAAAATCTCCGTACGGATCGTCAACGAAGTGGATAACGTCAACCGTATCGTCTACGATGTGACGTCGAAGCCGCCTGCAACAATTGAGTGGGAATAGCATAAAAAGAGCAAGGCCGGACCCTTCCGAAAAGGGCTCCGGCCTTTTTTATCGCCTCCGTTCCTCTCCGCCTTACATGGAAAAAATCCCGAACATTAACTCTTTTTTGCCAGTTAAATATTCGTTATTCCGTATTGACAAGATCCGATTCGCTTACTAGAATGAAGAAGAATAACAAAATTGAATGCTTTTCGTATAATTCCGGGGATTGGCCCGGAAGTTTCTACGAGGTCACCGTAATGATCTGGCTACGAAAAGAACGTGCAGCCCAGCGGCCTTTGGCGCCTCTTTTTGAAATGGACGATCGCGAATTTGCTCCGGCAAATTAGGGAAGTTTATTTCCAAAGGAAGTGACCGATGACCGTGGGAGCCGCTCTTTCTTGCAACCGGCCCAGGTGATACAACGTCGCCCGGGCTTTTTGTTGTTCTCATCCAATTTAAGGGGGATTTCGTTGCAATGGATCGTTTTTTTAGATTAAAGGAAAACGGCTCAAACGTACGGACCGAAATTATGGCGGGTATCACCACGTTTATGGCTATGGCTTACGTGCTGGTGATTAACCCGAACATCTTGACCGCTTTCGGCAAAACAGGCATGGAGTGGTATCCCGTATTTCTCGCGACGGCTCTGGCCGCCGGTATTTTTACCATCGCCATGGGTCTGTTCGTGAACTTTCCGGTCGCTCTGGCGCCGGGTATGGGACTTAACGCGTACTTTGCGACTGTCGTGGTATCCACCGCTTCCACCAACAACCCGATCACTTGGCAGATGGCTCTGACCGCCGTCTTTATCTCGGGGATCATTTTTATCATTCTGACCATTACAAGACTGCGGCAGATGCTGCTCGTCGCGATTCCGGACGGAATCAAGCACGCGATTACGGTGGGGATCGGTCTTTTTATCACCATCGTGGGGTTGAAAAATACCGGCCTTATGACAATTGCGGCTGAAACCGTTAACGATATTCCGAAAGGCCAGTTTACACCGCTTAAGGGCTTCGAAACCGTTATTGAACTGGGCAGCTTTAAAAGCCCGGACGTGATTATGGCTTTGATCGGCCTCGTCCTGATTTCCATTCTGATGGTGCTCCGTGTACGCGGTGCGATTTTGTTCGGTATTTTGGGCACGACGATTATCGCTCTTCTGATGGGATACGTTGACCTGAGCTCGCTGAACAATCCCCAGACGCCTTGGATCCCGGATCTCGGCCAGCTTAACTTCTGGGAGTTTGATTTTGCCGGTATTATGGGCGTAGGCATCGTATCGGTCATCGTGACCTTTACCTTCGTCGAAATGTTCGACACGTTCGGTACGCTTGTAGGTACGGCTAACCGTGCCGGCATCATGAAAAACAAAGAAGAAGGCAACAAACGCGTCGGTAAAGCGATGTTCGTCGATGCTTTTGCGGTGAGCGGCGGCGCCATGCTGGGTACCAGCACCGTAACCGCTTATGTGGAAAGCTCCGCCGGTGTTGCGGAAGGCGGCCGTACCGGTCTGACTTCGCTCACAACGGGCATCCTGTTCATTCTCGCTCTGTTCTTCGCTCCGATTATCGCTTTGATTCCGGGTTCCGCGACAGGCGCGGCCTTGATCGTCGTAGGCGTTCTGATGATGCAGTCGGTGCGTGACATCGACTTCCAGGATCTCGTGATCGGGATTCCGGCGTTCCTGACCATCACGTTCATGCCGTTCACTTACAGCATTGCCAACGGTATTTCTCTTGGTATCGTAGGTTATGTCATTCTGGCGGTTATTTCTCAGTTGAGCAGCCGCGTTGAAAAGAAACACAGCATTCATTGGCTCATGTGGGTATTGTTCGTCCTCGTTATCGCGCGCTACGTGTTTATCGGCGTGAGCGGTTAATGGTTTGAAAAGTCCCGGACCGGCCTCGGATTAAATCCGACTGGCCGGTTTTTTTGTGGTCATTTACTTGATTTTATTTTCACTATTTCCAAAATTTGATAGATCGTATATACTAGGTTTTGTGCCTTTGTTTTTCCTCATTCCCCCTCCCGCTCGTCCCTCTAACTCCTTTCGTGTCATTTTTATCTCTTCCATTGCTGTGCCAATCAAAGCTATTTGGTTTACTCTCTATGTTTATTTGCTGTGCCTGCTTCTACTATTTAACGTGTGAAAAGGAGGTTTTTTAATGGTTTTTCTCAGAAAAAACAAAAGCATTTGGGGAGCTGCCCTTTTATTTGGGACGGCCGCTATACTCCTGCATGAGGATGCCAAAGCAGATGGCCTTACGACAGAGCTTGCCGCGGCTGTTCCGGCCCAGTCTTTTAGCGATGTGGAAGGGCACTGGGCTGAAACGGTCATCCGCAAGGCAGCCGAGCTTAACCTGGTACAAGGGTACAGCGACGGGACCTTTCACCCGGACGGCAAAATTACGCGTGCCGAATTCGCGGCAATGCTGAACCGGGCTACAAAGCAGAAAACGGACACTACGGCGGCAGAGAGTTCCCTTTCCGGCTTGCAAAACCACTGGAGCCAAGCGGAGGTGAACAAGCTTGCTGCTCTCGGCTTTATAGACCTGAGGGACTATAAGGACGGCTTTTCACCCGACCAAGAACTGACGCGCTACGAGATGATCAAATGGATTTCAACGGGCCTCGCCCAATCGGAAGTAAGCTTTAAACAGGCGTTGGAGGACACGAAGGGGACCCTGCTGCCGACTCCCGAAACCTACAAAGGAGGTATTGCCAGCGACCAGATTCCTTATGTGGCGCTCGTAAAGGGTACCGGTATCGTAGACGGGTTTGAAGACAGCACGTTCCGGCTTGCCCAAGCGACCACAAGGGCGGAAGTCTCCGCCATTTTGATGCGTTTTATGGAGGTGGAAGGCAGCAAAGCCGAACAATACAAGGGGCTTAACGAGCTTAGAGAGGTTGGGCTGACAGGGTCTAATTTGACGACTATAACGAAGTATAAGTATGGGATGGATTATAACGGCGTAGTTCGTGACTTTTCTTTTATAAGAGGCAAAAGTATTTCTCTCCGAGGCGGCGTCGGAACAATGAAAATCAACCGCGTAATCGCTGTGGATTCCGATAATGACAGCAACGTCAGCATTTATAAGCCTATGTTTCTTGAAAATGTCGAGAAGTATCAGATAGGTAAGTATATTTTGTATAGTGAAATTGCAGTTCAATCTGATGTAAAGGATTTAAGCAATTTAGAACTAGGTAATGCAATGGGGAATGGAATTACATCAGCGACTAGATTACGAGGAGAGAATGTTAATCAATTTAGTTTAAAGACCTTGTCGAACCGCAATAACAATGAACTTCTTAATAGCAGCAAAGATGAGTTGTTCTGGGTTTCACAAGTGCTACAAACAACTTTACCTGAAAATCGACCATCTCTTTCTTATAGCATAACAGCAGATAATAAAGATTTTATAATGATATATTTATCACAATAAGAAAGGGAAAAGTAGAAGTGACGATGAAGCTAAAATTAATAAGAATTATTTCTATAATTGGATTGCAGTTGCTTTTGATTTTATGTTGGACTACCCAAACTGTAAGGGCCTTAGAACCCCCTGAATCGTCAAAGAGTTCTAAAACTAAAATAGCACTTTCGGGAAATGTGACCGCTAATCCGGGAGTATATTGGTACCAATTGGATAACGGGAAATTCCGAGCCGACTATTCAAACGGTACGAAACAAAAAGATGTGGAGTGGAATAGAGTTTGTGACAGTCCTTTCCCAATAAAATCAACCATGGAAGATGATATAAACTTATCGAAGTGGAAAGCACAAACATGGGAGTATAACGGCAGAACAATTCAAAGTGATAAAGTTGATAAAGTTCGATTGTATGAAGTTACATATCATGATGCATTTTCATATGAACCCGTCATTCCGGGATCAAAACCCGACATCATCAACGATAGTTACGCTTTGTTAAATACCTATACAGGTATGGATTTTATCGAATCCGACTACAAAGAATTTATGAAGAGGCCGAATGGCTGCCCGAAGGTAGTCGTTATGTACGAAACCCCAGTCGATATCACCTGGGCAGGAGACATCTACGAGGAAAAAGAAATCACCGTAGTACCCGACTCGTCCATTTCCGTGGGTCAGAAAGTTCAGCTCCAGGCAAACGTCAAAACAAAGGACTGGGGAGCGAGTGACTGGGGAAAGGAATATGACGTTGCCACCCGAACAACCGAAACCACGTGGAAATCCGAAGACGAAACTATCGCGACTGTGAATGCTTCCGGACAAGTTCAAGGAAAGAAGGCCGGCAAGGTTAAGGTAAGAGCTACTTGGGATAACGGCGATTACCGCATCTCGGATGCTGCTGAAATTACGGTTACGACAGACCCCGGCCTTGTCATCAATCTCCCGAAGCCCGAATTCTGCACCTCCGACTCTTCTCCACAGCAGGCGGAAGCCATATTGACTAAGCCGGACGGCACCTCTTGGCCCCTCCAAAAACACGATAAACTTACTTGGACCAGTTCCAACCCCTCCATCGCAGTCATTGACCAAACCGGCAAAATCACCCTGAAAGCAGCAGTAGGAGCCACGGAAATCACGGCTCATTTCAAAGATGATCTTCAGCATCTGGACGAGAAGAAATCGGTGACTCTAACAGTCAAAGATTGCGGCTCCTCAGGCGGAGGAAACCCCGGTACGGGAAATCCCCAGCCTCCCGGAGGAACCAACGGATGCAGTCCGGTGATCAATCCGCCGGCTAAAGGCCTCACACAAAGCGGTTACTCCATGGACCCCCAAACAAGCGGAATGCTTCGTGCCGACAGGCGCGGTGCCGAAACCTTTAACGTCCTCGAAGGCATCCCCACTTCCGAAAGCCTTTACGCCAATGTACAAAGCCTCCACTACCTCTTTCAAAACAAATTCACCAACATGACCGGAGAGGTCACCTACAACGTCCCCGTCACCAAGACGTATGTATGGACCGTTCCCGTTCCTCCGCCCGGTGCTCCGATCCCCATGAGCCAGACAGTTACTCAAACGATGACCGTCAAGCGTCCTTACGGCTACTGGCAAATCGATAATCTGGAAGTTTACCGGCCTGGGCAGGCGCGAGTCAGCAACTATGCTCTTGGCGGGTATGGCGGTTCGGTTACTTTGGACGCTAAAAATTACACGCCTCCCGTTATAACAAGCACAAATAAAGACGACGTATCCTCTCACGTACAACCCTCGAATTGCAATTCCATAAACTTGGGTACCGGCGGAGGCCCGCCTATGAACGAGACCGGCTTGTATCAAGCTGCTGCGGAAGCTGCGGTCGGCGCTAACAAAGTGAGCAACGATCTTTTGGTGTTCGACGGGGCCACGCTTATGGACAACCGGATTCACGACGCCGCGGCTCCACTGCCCAAGCCTATTCCGGAGCCTGCCAGGTTAGGTGCGGATACTTTTTACGGGACCGGCTACACGATCAGCAAAACACTGGCCAATCGGCAGGCCCAGCCCACAACGGGAACAATCGCGTACACGCTTCTCCCGGGGAACATTAAAGGAGGAGCGGACAAAACCTTCGACATCCCCGGAATCAATCCCGTCACGGTTTACACGCCGGTCATTATGGTGCCTTCGGTTTCCGACGATCAGGCGCATAATCAGAAAACGTCCCCTGCATACGACCGCTCCGCGCTAATCCTTGACCGTCCTTTTAGCGTAACCGTACCCACAACGGGTCCGCACCGCGGCATCCCGGGTTACGGAATTCGTGATTATGCCAAGTACACCAGGCAGAAACAAGTGTGGTTCCCGTTTGACACTTACGACGCATCTATGAAATTTATACCGAAGCATACGTGGATTGACATTCCGTTAGGGCAATTGTCTGCAACGTTTTATATGCCTGTATGGGTCGACGAAGGTCCTTATAGTGTTCTTTTTCGCTCTATTGCGGAAAATGCTCCGGTATCGTTTACGACAGAACCGCAGGCTAACCTAACCTTGATCAATCATGTTGCCACTGATACAGTTCCGGTCGATGTGATCGGACGTCTCTATGATTTTAAAGTGACGGACATCGCAGATTATAATTGGGAAAACGTATTTCGTACGGCTAAAGGCAGTGCGGCACACACCGGAACGAAATATTGGATAGGGGAAAAAGGTATCGACGGTCAACCGCGGCCGACTGGCTATCCCTTCATCCTTCCGATTCATCCGGGAAGCCACCCCGAACCGGGATTTAAGAACATTTCGGTTAAAACAGGCTATCATATCAAATTTGATCTCAAAACCAAAGGCAATATGTTCGGTTCGGACGATGGTGTGCGGATTACGCCTGCGTTCTATTTCATCTCTAATGAAGACGGCAAAAGACAGCCCGTTGATTTGTATTATCATGCCGATAACAAGCCTTTTGTTCGTATAGGTTCCCCGCAGGACCAGGAAAAGCGTTTTGTCGTATTAAACGACCGGCTTCGCAATTTGAGCGCACTGGAGCTTGAGCAGACGGCTGGGTATCTTTTCGATCAGGCTCCGGGTTCCTTCACGAACCTTGCGGCATTTACGGCCGACTATATAAAGAAAGCGGCCAAGCCGACCTGGGTGGGGACTTATCATTGGCTCATTTTGCCCCAGCAAGTGCGGACTTTTATTGGGGAGACGCAAAACATTCCGGCTGGAGTTGATAGAGCCAGGGCCCTCGCTTCCGATCAAAAATGGTACGGGGAGTACAGCCTGCCTGCAGCGGTCTATACCGTAACGAAAGGAACCGACCTCGCCGTCTATGGCCGGAAACAAACGCTCGACGACCGGTCGCCTGTCTTTTTGCGGAATGGCTACATCGTCGTGAATTTCAATATTGAAAGCATTCGGGGAAGAGACGTGAACAGGCCATATTTGCAATATATCCACGGCCCATTGAATAACCAGTGGCAGATGGAGGGTGGCGCGGGGAGCGTTACCGACACCAAGGGACAATCATTCCCGGTGATGGACGGAGACGTCGTTTTTTATCATGGAGACCTTTCAAGCTACGATGATTTCGGCTCTAACGGTACTCATTAGACATTAAGGTACACGATTGCAAGTAAAAAGAGGCAGAGAAAAGAGTCTGGAACACGGCTCTTTTCCGCTTCCACAAAATGGTTGTTGCAAAAGACGTCGGATGCTGGTAAAGTTACTTCTTGCCGGCAACAACGAAACACGCCGCGAAAA
>NZ_JBGBYL010000009.1:0-357048 GCF_041260495.1 Paenibacillus sp. RC84 | reverse complement strand
CTTTTCTCGCTGGCATAAAAAAATGCACCCCCTAGAATTTTATCGGATTTTACCCAGAGGGTTTTTCCAATGTCCATTCTAAGGGGTGCACTTCATCTAACGGATAGGCTTTTTTTGCGTTGCCGTGCGGCACAAGTGCGTCGCGCTGCGGGGCTGTCCTTGCGGCATGGCCGGGCCGGGCCCTATGGAGCCTTGCGGTGCCGCACAGTCACACTGCCGCACTGGCCCGTCAGCGTCCGAAATAATCAATCCGCATCGCTTCCCGCACTTCCCGCATCGTTTCGCGGCCGATGCCGCGCGCTTTGGCTGTGCCGGATTGGAGAATTTCGTCCACGTCCGCAGGCTTCGCCTCGTAATAAGCTCTGCGCTCCCTCATCGGCTCCAGCAGGGCGTTCAGCCCTTCCGCCAGCTTCTCCTTGCAGGCTGTGCAGCCAATGCTCCCCCGTTCGCAGCTCTCCCTTATTTCCGGGGCATCCCCGGCCAGAAATGCTTCATGGTAGGAGAAGACCGGGCAAATCCCGGGATGACCCGGATCGTCTTTGCGGATTCTCGAAGGGTCTGTCTTGGCCTTCTTCAGTTTATCTCTTATCTCTTCCGCAGAGGCATCGAGCTCAATGCCGTTGCCCAGACTCTTGCTCATTTTGCCGTTCCCGTCCAGACCGATCAGGCGCGGCTATGGCCGACCAGCGCCCGGGGCTCTTCAAACACCGGCCGGTAGAGCGAGTTGAATCTGCGGACGATTTTGCGGGTCTGCTCGATATGAGGAATCTGGTCGTCGCCCACCGGGACGAGCGTTGCCTTGCAGAACGTGATGTCCGCCGCCTGGCTGACCGGATAACCGAGGAAGCCGTAGTACAAATCGTCGTACCCCCGCTGCTCCGCCTCGCTTTTGGTCGTCGGGTTATGCCTCAGCGAGCTGACTGTGACAAACATCGAGTAAAACACCGTCAGCTCGGCGATTTCCGGAATGAGCGACTGCACGCACAGCACAGCCTTCTCCGGGTCGATTCCGGCCGCCAAGTAGTCCAGCGCGACAAGCCGCAGATGTTTTCTTACCAGATCCGGGTCCTCAAAATGCGTCGTCAGCGCCTGCACATCCGCCAGCAGCAGAAACGTTTCCATCTGATGCTGCAGCTCCACCCGCTTTTTCAAACTTCCGGCGTAATGGCCGAGGTGCAGCTTCCCGGTGACGCGGTCTCCCGTTAATATCCGTTCCATATTCATTTCTCCTTTGAATGTAGGTTTCAATCCCTTTTCGCAAATGTTTCAAATCTTTGTCCGTCCTGTTTTTGAGACGCCACCACCAACCGTCTTCCACGGCCATCACCCCCTTTATGTGAAGTAAAATGTTTTCGAAGATTAAGGTCCGGAACGTAAACCGGACAACAAAAAAACTCCGTCCTTAAAAAGGACGAAGTTTCACTTCGCGGTACCACCTTTGTTCGTTTGCCTGGACAAACGCGCTCTAACGTACGGAAAGCGGTCCGCTTTCGATACGGGGTCCCAGGATAACGGCCGGACCTGCTGCCGCCGGCTCCTACTGCCCGCAAAGGGGTTCGGACCGGCACTCGGAAGCCCATTCGGCGTCTGCCCGACACTGATTCTCACCTGCCATCAGCTCTCTGGAGTCCTGCCTGACGCTTACTCTTCTTCTTCATCGTAACGGGTATGCTTTCGGCTTGCTTTTCAACAGTTTATCAGGCTGCGGGGAGGAAGGCAATTGTTTGCGCCGGAATTGTTTACCGGGTTTCGTTTGCGGGTTATAAGTCTTAACGAATAACATTCAGATTGGGGGAGAGTATTTTGAAAACAAAACTCGGCCTGCTTGCCGCCGTTTCGTGTCTGGCCTTGACCGCATGCGGAGACTACAAGGAGCAAGCATCCCCGCTCAAACAGGGCGGCGCCGCAGACCGTTCTTCCGCCGCCGAAGCGTCGCGTTCTGCCGTGTCCCTCGCTCAGGAATACTCCAAAGAAGATACCGTTCAAATCGGCGATGCGAAAATAAAAGTAAGCAAAGTGGAAAAATTTACGGAGCAGGGGCCAGAAACGCCCAACCTGCCGGACGGCGAATTTGTCGTGGTGACGCTGAATATCGAAAATTCGGGGACCAAAGAGCTCCCGTACAACCCCTACAGCTTTGAAATGGCCAACAGCAACGGGATGATCAGCGATAAAGTGCTCGCTTCCTTCTCCGGGGAAACCGGCCTCAAATACGGCGAACTGGCTCCGGGCGGCAAAGTTTCGGGCACTCTGGTGTTCGAGCAGCCCAAGGGCGATCCCAAGCTCCAGCTTCTTCACAAAGAAGACGTCCGGCCGGACAAAGCGGTAAAAATCAATCTGCAATAAATGTGCGATAAAAGCTCGAACCATGAAAAATGCCCTGTTCCGCCGACGGAACAGGGCGTTTTATTTTTTTATGACCGGCTTTATTTCGTTTTCTGCAAGCCTGTCCTTAGCAAGCACCTCTTGCACAGGGGGACTGGGACTATTCAGGACACCCAGGCCCGGCCTTCACATGCATCTGGCCTTTATAGCGCTAGTTCCCGCCTGTGCAGTCTTCGGTTTTCTAAAACTTTGCTCCTGCCTGCTTTTCTACCGCGTCTTTGAGCATCATGTACACATCGCCGTCGCTTAACTTCTCTTTATTGGCGATGATGCCGAGGGTCGCTTTGCTGAGCAGCCCGCCGTTTTCCAGCGCGGCCTGCGCTTCCGCGGCTTCAACCTTCAGCCCCGCGGCCAGCGCGATCGTGTAGCTCGCCTGCTGCAGAGTCAGCGTTTTCTTCGCAGGCTCCTCCATCCCTTTCACGGCGGCGGAAGGATCTCCTTGGAAAGAAGCGGCGTACATCCGTCTTACGCTGTTCATCTGGTTCACCATCCGCTGCGCGTTCGACGGATTATCCAGCTCCTTAAAGCCTGCGTTGGCATAAGAGCCGTAAGCAATGCCCATAGACACCGCCGCTTTCAGACCGGGATACGCCTTATGCTTCATAAACGCCGCTTCGTCCAGCTTATAAGGCTTGAGGTCCATCCCCTGATCGTTCAGCCGCTTCTGCAGGTCGGCGATCAGGGATTTGGATTCCGCCATGGCGCGGAAGGTCGTGCCCTTCTCCGCGGCCAGCTTGGCCGCCGCTCCGGCCGCTTCGCCCTCGGCCATGCCGACGGGGATGACGCGGGCGCTGCCGTGCGCCAGCGTGTCGTAGCTGGCGCTCCGGCCCACGACGAGAAGGCCGTCTACGTTCTGCGGCACGATGCTGCGGAACGGAACCGCGTACTTCGTCGGATGAACGACGACCGCGCCGTTATCGTTAGGCGACGTTCTTTGGATATCCGCCGGATAAGATCCGAAAGCGATCCGGTCCCACTGGTCGCGGTTTTCCAGCAAATCCACGACGCTGAGCCTGTGCAGCCCTTCCATGTGGCGGGTTTCACGCACATACAGCTCGGGAGCGATGCTGTCCAGCTCCACGTTCTTGAATTCATCGAACGTCTTCAAATACTTGACGACATTCGGAATTTCCTTGGCTGCGATCTCCAGCCCTTCCTGCTGGGATTTCGCGTTCAAGCCGTCGATATCGAAAATATGCAGCGCATTGATCAGCACCGTACCGTCAAGCTGCCGGCCGATATTGAGCCCGCGCATCTTCATGCGCTGCTTGTTCAGCGGCACGTAGCCCGCCATCTCTTTGCCGTATCCCCAGGCGGACATTTTGTCCAGGCCCGTATCCTTATCATTGTCGCCGTTCAGCCTTTTGGCCACCTTGCTCCACACATCGTCCGTGACATTTTCCAGCCGGAATACGGCCGTAACGGCCATCCGGGCTTTTTTATCCCCGATATCTTCCCGCCCGATGGTAAAAGGCACTCCCGCAGCCGCGGCGAAATCCGCATCCTGCGTCGCGTCGATAACGGTTTTGGTGCCGATGGTCTGTTTCGTCCCATCCTGTTTGGTTACGGTGATTCCGGTTACGGTTTGAGCGGCCCCTTCTTGTTTGAGAACCGGCTCCACACTGTACCCGTCCATGGAGACATCAATGTTTTTCTCATCGGCAACGAGCTTATTAAACGCATTGGCCGCTGTCGTTACGTCAAAGGAATGACCTTCGATTTTCTCGTACCATTCTTTGAAAATGCCCTGATTGAAATACGCAGGCTCTTTGCCGGGCAGAGTCGACACGGTTTTGTCCCAGTTCATGTCGATGCTGTTCAGCCAGCCTTCCGTCATAAGGCCGCCCAGAACCGTACGCTTGCGGGGTTCGATCAGAAGAGTCTTCAGCCCGCTGCGGGAAGCGGACACGGCCGCGCTGACGCCTTCGGGATCCGTGCCGACTACAATAACGTCGTAGTTGTCTTTCAGCTTGTCGGCCGTGGCGACTTTCGTCAATTCCTGCTTGGCCGGAAGCGGTCCCCCGACAGCGGCCTTCCATTTAGAAGAGTAATAATACCAGCCCCCTCCGGCACCCGCCAGAAGGACTAGAACCAGAACGAGTAAAAAACCTTTCTTACCTGTAAAAAAAGAACCGGACATTTGTGCACCTCGTAACTTTCATTTTCATTTTCGTTCATTTCAATTTCATTTCTTTCTTTTCATGCTTCATTTCGTTATTTAATCGGGTTCAAAACGGCGGTTTTCTGTGTCCGTCTGCCCTTCCACCACATAACCGCACGCCAGCCCAGGACACAATCCAGAATGATGATCAGGGGCATCATCGTGACGTTGTAGCGGTAATCCGCCACGAAGCCGAGACGGATCAGGCTCATCGCGATAACCGTGAGAGCCAGCAGCGTAACGGTCTCCCTCCAGCGCCTCAGTGCGGCCAGAACGGCTATGGCGCCGGACAGCACAAGTGTGCGGTGAAGCAGGTTCGCGTTGAACGGGATCACCGGATAATAAGGCTGATGGCCCCCGCCGCGGTAGACGCTCTGGTACACGTACTGCATTTTTCCGATCGTATACCACTTGATAAACAGCCCCGGCTGGGTCGTAAAACCGGCTTTCAACCGGGCTATGGCCAGCTCTTTCTCCGTTTTCCCCGCGGGGTCTACCAGGCTCTCGTCGTTAAACGTATTGTACGGATACGTTCCCGCCCTGAACGGGTTTTCTTGAGTCGCCGTCGCGACCCACTGATGCAGCGTGACGGCATTGCGAATCCACCAGGGCGCAAGCAGCAGCACAACGGCCGCGGCGGAGCAGGCAAACAGCCGGATCGTCCGCTTCCTCGCTTCTTTGTCCCGCAGCCACTGGAACGCGAAGGCCACGGCAATCAGCGGCAGAAATTCCGGGCGTACAAGCACGGTCAGACCGAGCCAGATTCCCGCGGCGGCAGCCCGGCCGTAAGAAGGCGTTTCGAAAACCCGGATCTGAGCAAGCAGATATCCCATCAAGAGGAAAATGGCCAGCACCTCGGTCAGAATGGCCCCGTTGGCCCAGACGAACGGCGGATATACGGCCGCGATCAGAAGCGCAATGAGTGCCGTCAATTCGCCGGAAAACCTTCTCGCAATCCGGTAGACGAACCCCAAAGCGGCCAGACTCAACAGCGCCTGTATGTACCGGACCCAGGGAAGCGGGTCGTGCTCCTTATAATCCGCGATCTCATATACCGCCGCCAAAAAAAGCGGATAACCGGGGGTTACGAGCGCGTTCGGGGTCTCGCCGTTATAGGCGTATACTCCCGTCTCCAGCAGTTGTCTGACCATCTTATCGTAATTCAGCGAGTCATGGGGCATCTCGTGATCGACCGAACGGAGAAAATCGATCCTCACATATGCCGCCAGCAGAAATATTACCGCCAATGCGGCCCATACCCGTTTTTTACGGTTCATAATTCTGCTCCTTTCGGCGTTCCCGTGATTTCTAGTATACAAGAGAGAGTTTAAGGCGCGGTTTAGAACCGCTTACCGCTCGCTTAAAGCATTCTTAAGAAAACTTAAGGATTTCCCTGCCGATAGAAAAAAAGAAGGCCGCTGACGATCGGCCTTCCTTAGCTGTCTGTTCCGGGTTGTCGTGAAGGCTGCAGAGGGAGCCGCGTTTCGAAAACCGTCTGCTTCCGGTGGCTGCGCGCCGCTATTACCCCGCCGTGCATCTCGATAATGCTCTTGGCGATAGCCAGTCCGAGGCCGGTTCCGCCCGTGCGGGACGATCTTGACTTCTCCGCCCGGTAAAACCGTTCGAAGATATACGGCAGGTCCGATTCCGGAATGGGCTCTCCGTAATTGACAATCTCCACGACAGCCTCTTGCCCGCTGCGGCTGATTTTGATATCGACAACCTTGCCTGCGCTGCCGTACCGGATCGCGTTGGAGATCAGATTCTCGTAGGCCCGGACCAGCTGCCTGCCGTCCGCCCGGATATAAAGCGTGTCGTCCTCCGCAGTCACCCGGCACGTCATGCCCGCTTTCGTTAAAATCGGGACGAACTCCTCCGCCAACTGCTTCAGAAAGCCGTAGATGTTCACTTTCTTCATTTCAAGCTCGATGCCTTCGCCGGGCAGCGACGTGTATTCGAACAAGTAGTCGATGAGCTTGTTCAAATTTTTCGTTTTCTCAAAAGCGATGCGCGTATAATACCGGAGTTCGACTTCATCCTTGTACCGGTCCGTCTCAATTAGTTCCAGATAGCCCAAAATCGACGTCAGAGGGGTACGGAGATCGTGCGAAACGCCCGTGATCAGCTCGTTTTTCGTCCGTTCCGCTTTTCTTTCCTCTTCGATGGACTTTTTCAGCTTCCGGGTCATCGCGTTGATCGTCTCCGCAACCTCGCCCAGCTCGTCGGAAGAACGGGCCACGATTTCATAGTCGAGATTGCCTTTCGCGATTTCCTGCACGCCCTGTGTGATCTCTTCCAAATACCCGATAATCTTGCGGCTGAAAATAAAAAAATAAACAAGAAACAGCCCGCCCCCGACCACGACCATTACGGGCGTAGAGCCGATATTGTTAACGACCCAGCGGAGGGGTCCCGAGTAATAGCTGAGGCCGATGATCGATTTCACTATCCGGTAGGCGAGAAGCACGGTTCCCGCAGCGAACACAATGCTGAGAATAAAAATAAAAATAAACTGCCAGCGCACGGTGTGGATAAATTTGTTTTTCAAGTTTGTTCACTCCAGTCTTGCCCCTCCGAGCCGAACTTATTCGATGGTGTAGCCGATTCCCCAGACCGTCTTGATCATTTGCGGACGGCTTGGGTCCTTTTCGATTTTTTCACGGATTTTGCGGATATGAACCATGACGGTATTGTTCGATTCGAAAAAAGGCTCGTCCCATACGGCTTCGTAAATCTGCTCCATGCTCAGCACCTGCCCTCTGCTGCGGGCCAGCACCTGAAGAATCGCAAACTCTCTGGGCGTCAGTCTGACCTCGCTGCCCTCCACATATACTTTATGGGTTCCCAAATTAATGAGCAGGTCCTCGATAAGAATTTCATTCTCGTTTTTGGCGGGACGGCTGTTGAGCTGCCGGTACCTGCGGAGCTGCGATTTGACCCGTGCCAGCATCTCCAGCGGGCTGAACGGCTTGATCACGTAATCGTCCGCCCCGATGCTCAGTCCCGTGATCTTGTCGATCTCCTGACTTTTGGCCGACAGCATGATGATCGGCATATGCTTTTCTTCCCGTATTTTCATGCACGCCTCGATCCCGTCCATCCGGGGCATCATGACGTCCAGAATGATCAGATCGACTTCGTTTTCGTTCAAAAGCTCGAGAGCCTCGGCGCCGTCGGATGCTTTCAACAGCCGGTAGCCTTCATTTTTCAAGTAAATCTCCAGAAGATTGGTGATTTCGATCTCGTCGTCGACAAGTAGAATCGTTCCCCCGTACATATCTGTACCTCCAACACGGCTAACGGTTTGCTTGAATAACCGCCCGTTTTCTGTCTTTGTCCTTAATGATACCATATCCTATTTTGTGGGATTCCTTAAACTATTTTAAGATAAGCGCCCGGAACATAGTAAAAAACCCCGCCCGAAGGACGGAGTTTTCGCTTGGCGCCGCCGGAGCTTCGCCAGTTATGTTTACTTGATGTCGTAGAACTTGTACAAATCGTCGAGAAGCAGGTTAGCCGCTTTAACGCCGCCTGCCGTGTTCCAGGTTACGTCGTTCACCTTCTGGGCCTTGCCGTTCTTCACCACGTTCAGGTTCTGCCAGAGCGGATCCTTGGTAATCGCTTCTTCCTGCTTCGTACCGTTGCCGTCGCCCGTTTCATACGTGAAGTAGAACAGACGGTCGGAATCCACTTCCGGCACGCGCTCTTTCGTAATTTCCTCCACGAACGTATCCTTGGCTTTTACAGGCGTACGGGCAATGCCGATCTGTTTGAAAATAATGCCGGTAAACGTATCGTCGAGATAGATGCGGGTTTTGCCGGCCATAAAACGCACGACGGAAACTTTCTCTTTCAGCTTGTCGCCCGCTTTGGATTTGAAGTCTTCAATGCGTTTGTCGAAGTCGGCGATCAATTTCTCGCCGTCCGCTTTTTTGTTCACCGCCTCGGCATAGAGGCTGAAGTTGTTCTTCCACTCGCCGCGCAGCGTTTCGGAGAATACGGTCGGCGCAATCGCGCTGAGCTGGGCGTAAACCTTCTCCTGGCGCATTTTGTTGCCGATGATCAGATCCGGTTTCAGGCTGATGATCGCTTCCATGTTCGGCTGATGCTCGTCGCCCACGACGGTTACGCCATCCATATCAGCCTTGATGTGGTCGTACCAAGGGTTACCGGTGAACGATTTAACCGCTCCGACCGGCTTGATGCCCAGAGCCAGCAAGGCTTCCGTTCCTTCATTCGTCAGAATGACGACGCGTTTCGGCGCAGCCGGCACTTCGGTCTCGCCCATGGCATGTTTAACCTTGATCGTTTGTTTCGCTGTATCTCCGGGTGCGGGCGATGCCGCTCCCCCATCCGAAGCCTGGTTGCCTTTGCCGCAGCCTGCCAGAGCAAGCGCCATCGCAAGGACGATCAGACATAATACGTAAGATTTGCGTGCTGCTGATTTCATTCGTTGTATTCTCCCCTGTCCGTTCTTGGTGATAATGATTATCATTCACAAGGAATGATACCTTTTTACAGTGAGGTTGTCAACCTGAAACCTCTCGTTTTTCCGCTAAAACGATCCGTTTTCCCGTGTAAAAATCTTCCCATGCCTGCCGGGTTCTCTCGCTAATAGGAAAGGTTCCTTGTATAATTCCACTAGAAAGACCGGACGGCAAAAATGAACACGCCGGCAATAACGCACAAAAATAAACGGACGGGCGGCCATGCCGCGCGGCATATCGTGCCGTCCTTCCTGTGACCCTTGCCAAGGTACGAGTCCCGCAAGAACCGGACCCGACGGGGGCGCGATTCCATTCCTTCAAAAGGAGAGTCGATATCTCTTGACCATGCTTCTCCTCGCCTGTCTGTTCACCCTGATTATTCACGCGGCCGAAACGTCCGCCTACGCCTTCCGTCTGGCGGGAATCCGGACCGCCAAACTGGCTGTCGCCCTTTCGCTGGCGGGTATGATCGTCCTGATCTCCCGGACTTCGAACATGGTGCAGGGCCTGATGATCTCCGGCATTGCCGATAAGGCCGGACGAACAGACCCCCATCTGGCGCTGGCGCCGTTCCGCTTCGTCCTGATGTCGGCATCGGTCGGAACGGCAATAGCGATCGTGCTGTTTCCGACGCTCGTCTCCTTGTCGGCGCGGATGATCGCCCATTTCGAAGTCACGGGGTCCATTCCGTCCCTGCTGAAGGCCACGGCCAACGTGCACGGCATCAAACAGGCCCGCAAGCACCTGCGCCCGCCCCGCCTGCAGATGCTCTCCCGCCTGCGGATCGGCGGGGTGCCCAAACGCCTCGTGCTGCTCAATGTCATCGTCACGGCCATCTACACGGTCGGCGTCCTGGCGGCCCTGTACGCGTCGGCCTTCAGCCCGGACAACAAGTCGCAGGCCACCATGTCCTCCGCCCTCATCAACGGCATCGCCACCATTATTATGACGCTGCTGATCGACCCGAAAGTCGGGCTGCTGACGGACCGGGCCATGCACGGCAAAGCCAGCCAGGAGGCCGTTAACAAAATGTTCGGCCTCCTCATGCTGTCCCGTCTCGCCGGAACGATTCTGGCCCAGGTGCTGCTCGTCCCCGCCACCTCGTTCATTCTCTGGGCGCTCACGCTGTTCTGAGCGGGAGACCCGGGCGCGGCCGCGGAACTGATACCGACTGCCGGAAACGGACGGCCAGGCAAGCTGTCAGCCCTGTCGGAAGCGCGCTGTGTGCGGGAGAACGAACCCGCCCACCGACAGCGCAGCCGGACAGACCGGACAGACCGTCGCCCGGACCGTAACGGCTTCCGATAAGAGCTTCGGGGCTTGCCCGTATCGCCTCTCTTCCGTCTGCAAGCCCCCGATTTGCTACCGGGGGCTCTTTCACGTATGATGAGGAAAAAATCGCCTTTCAGGGCTATGACGGGACGGTGTTACTCCTATGATCGGCCCCTCCGCAGGGACTGAACGCATCATCGCGCTCGATATCATCCGCGGCTTCGCTCTGCTCGGTATTTTTCTGGTCAATATGCCGACCTTCAGCGGAAGCGAATTTGCGGTCTACCACGGCGCGGACAGGTGGCTCCGGCTGCTGTTCGATTTGTTCGTCCAGGGAAAATTTTATCTGATTTTCTCCTTCTTGTTCGGGCTCGGATTCTACATCTTCATGACGCGAGCCGAACAGAAGGGATATGGGCCCGGCCTGTTCCGCAGGCGCCTGCTCGTGCTGCTGCTGATCGGCTTCCTGCATTTGGCGCTCTTCTGGAGAGGAGATATTCTGACTCTTTACGCCATCACAGGCTTCCTGCTTCCCGTTTTTTACCGGATGAAGACGGAAACCGTCCGCAAGTGGGGCCTCCTCCTCGTGCTCGGCTACCTGCTGCTGATTCTCGGCCTGCCCGCCCTGATCATCGCGCTGGTCGCCTACGCGAGGGGAGGGATCGATCCCTCCCTGGGAGGCCCCTTATACACGGAAGCCGATGCCGCCGCAAGCCTTCACGCGTTCCGGACGCTCTCCTGGCCCGACTGGCTGGCCTGGCACTGGCGCAGCGAAGTGTGGGACTCGCTGTCCAGCCAGCTCTCCATGCTGCCCGTCGTCCTCGGCATGTTCTTGCTGGGACTGGCGGCGGGAAGAAGCGGCCTGCTTCATGACGTAAGCGCCCACCGGGAGCGGTGGCGCAAGATCCGCAGCCGGTGCCTTGCGCTCAGCCTCCCGCTTTTGGCGGCCATCGCCGCCATTTACGCGATCGGGGCGGAAACCGATCTCAGCCTCGTGACGTTCTTCCTCGTCTACACGAGCGGGTTCACGCTGGCGTTTGTCTACATCGCCGGCCTTGCCCTGCTTCTCGAAAATCCGGTCTGGCAGCGGCGGCTCCGGTTTCTCCAACCTTACGGCCGGATGGCGCTGACCAATTATTTGTCGCAGACGGTCCTCTGTGTCGTTCTGTTCCTCGGCTTCCGCTTATACGGTCAAGTCAGTCTGTGGCAGGGCACCCTGCTCTGCCTCGCCATTTACCCGCTGCAGATCGCCTTTTCGGCATTCTGGCTGAAAAGATTCCGCTACGGGCCCGCCGAGTGGCTCTGGAGAAAATGGACCTACGGCCGCCTGTCGCCGGGACGCGGGCAAAGCCGGTGATTAAATCTCCGGAATCCCGAAATCCCGGAATCTCGAGAGGGCCGTACTGCGGCGCTTGCGGCTAAATTTTGCGGGCCCCGGTCCGGTCCAACGGAAACCATACACGGCCGGAGCGTTTTAGGACGTCAACGGCGTGCAGCCTTCATCATCCCGCCGATATTCCCGCCCGGGTCACGCGTTCCCGCTCCGGTCCACTCTTCCCGCAACTCCGCGGCCGCACAAAAAAACAGCCCCTTATGCAGGCAAGCATAAGGGGCTGTTTTCGCTAGCTAATAAAGCCGGAATTCTTTCTTGTAAACCGCCTCGTCGTCGTTGGAGTCCATAATCCGGACTTCCAGCGTACACTTGCCGGGAAGCGGCAGGTAAGGTCCCTGGGTGTAATAGGTGTACATGTTGTACCCCTCCAGCCAGTTTTCTTCCTGATTCTCCTGAAGCTCCAGCGGAATCTGGATGGGAGCCAGCGTGGCCTCCTCTTCTTCCTTCGGCTCGTACTGGGCGTTCATCTGCACATGCTTGGGCAGTCCCATCGTATCCAGCACCCAGACCGTCACCTTGAACGTGTTGGTGCCCGGTGCTTTCGGAGACACTTCGGCCGTCATATGCACGCTTTTGCCCATCTCGTGCCAGTTCAGCGGCTCATTCGGGGGAGCCGGAGACAAGTAAGTGAGGACGCCGACCACCGCAAGGATAATCAGCATAAAGCTGAAATCCACCTTGTAGAGCTTCGCTGTCGCCTTGTCCCGCTTGTTCTTCATCGTATAGCGCAAGAAGGCGGCCGTCCCTACGACAAGCACGACGACGCCGACCTTAACAAGCATAAGAATCCCCCACTGGGTATAAATGATCATATCCAGACTGGGCAGGAATAACAGCGTCAGCACGACGCCGCTCACGGTAAGCGCGATAATCGACCCTAGCGCCGCTCCTGAGAAGCGGCCCAGGAAGGAGGTAAACTCCTCCCTTCTGTTCCGGTACACCGCGGCTGCCGCCGTCAAGCCGCCTACCCAGACAGCCGCCGCTCCCAGATGGATAAAATCGGCGGCTACGCTCGCCGAGACGGGCGGGAACGTTACCGCATGCCCGGACAGGGCTTTAACCGCCAGCAGCGCGGCCGCCCAGGCATAGTCCAGCCAGGCGGCTCGTCCGAGCAGGACGAAGCCCGACAGAGACAAGCCAAGCGCTACGAGCCAGGAAATACCGATTCCCGTACCCGTCAGCAGACTGCCGAGCTGGGAAAGTCCTCCGTCGCCGAGGAGAGCCTCCACATGTGTAAGAATGACAAAAAGCAAAGCAACCAAGTAAAACCGCTGCAGATTCAGCGTCCATTTCGCGGAAACTTCCTGCGGCAGCTTGCGGCCGAATTCCGAGCGCCTCCAGAGCAGCCAGCCGGTCAGCGCGAGCATCGCCGCGTACCACAGACCGCGCGCCGCATACTGGATCAGCCCGTCTACGCCCGAGTTGCCGAGATTATGGTTGTGTCCGGCGGTCGTGCCGCCCGTGTTCCCGTTCTGCGCGGCGGGCGCCGCATTGCCGACCGTGAGCGGATAACTCCCGCCCACCGGGTGACCGTCACCCGAGATGACGTGGTAGGACACCACATACAGCCCGTCGTCCAGCTTCGGCAGCTGCAAAACGATCCCCGTCCGGTCTTTCGTCATCGTCGCCGCATTGTCCGTAACCTTCGCGCCCGACTGGTCAAGAACACGAATATAGTAGACGCCTTCTTCCAGCGGCTCGTTAAAGGTCAGTTGGATCTGTTCCGGCGCCTGCGCCAGCGTACTGTTCGGAGCGGGGTCCGTCCCGGTCAGAATCGCATGCGCAAACGCCTCCCGGGGAAACAATCCTCCCAGGATGACGAGCAGGCACAGCAGACCGGCCGTAAAAAAGGTCCGCCGTGCCGTCTTCACTACCTTTCCTTTCATGTTCAGTCCATCCGCCTCCAGTGTCTTTGTAAGTCACGCTTCCCGGACCTTTAATCCCCGGGGAGCGGTTTGCGGCCTGTGTACCCGTCCTGCCGGCTATGATAATAACCGATGCGTTCCTCTCCGCTGCGCCAGCAAAGGAGGACTTCTTCGCCGCCCAGAATGGACGGAAAATCCACAAGGCCGGAATCAATGTCCTTTAGCTCGATACCTTGATGATAAAAGTGCTGAATCATTCCGCGGGCTTCGATCTGCAGAAATTCAAGATCGCATTCCAGCTCGAAAAGCGGATCGTATGCTTCTTTTCCGCCCAGCCTGCGGACCGCCTGTCTTTTTTCACGCAGCTCCGCATACTTGTCCTCAAACTTCTTCTTGATTTCTTTGAGACCGGAGATCTGATCCTGTACCGCAGGCAGCAGGACGTTGGCTTCCTCTACCGTAAAATACCGTTTGGCCATTTACTCCACCCCCTAAGATCAGTGTACCAGAAACAGGTTCCCCGAATCGAATGTCTTGAGCGGTCGGCTCCTCCAGTATACGCGATGAAAAAGGCGGAGAAAGAAAGCTCAGATGACAATTCCATGAAAGAAGGGAGAAGTCCTGCTTCTGTTTCTGTGCTGTACTTTCACAAAAAATTTCATTAAAATCATTTCAAATCCTATTTTCCGAAAAAAAGGCGGTGCCCCCATGAGCTTGTCCAAGCAGGATTTTTATATCGTCGATGTATTCGCCGAAAAGAAATATGCGGGAAATCCTCTCGCCGTCATCATTTGTCCCGAGCCGCTGCCCGCCCCGGATATGCAGAGCATTGCCCGCGAAATGAATTATTCCGAGACTACGTTCCTCCAGCCGGAACCGGATGCGGACGGAAGCTACCGGGTCCGTATCTTTACGCCGAACAGCGAGCTGCCGTTCGCCGGTCACCCTTGTCTGGGGACCGCCTGGATCATCCGTCATCTTTACAGTCCCGATGCAAAGGAAATTACCCTGAAAGTTCCCGCCGGAAACATTCCGGTCACCTTCGGCAGCGACGGCGTGCTCTGGATGGAGCAGCTTCAGCCTTCTTTCGGAAGTCTTATTTCCGCTTCCGCCGCAGCAGCGGTAATCGGACTGGAAACGGAGGAAATCGACGAACGCTACCCCGCTCAAGTGGTATCGACCGGCATCCCTTTCCTCCTCATTCCCGTGAAAACCCTCGCCTCGGTGCGCAGCGCGGTTTACCGGGCCGAAGAAGCAGCCGCGCTTCCCGCAGAAGCCGCCGTCCCCGTCATGCCGTTCTGCCCGGAGACTTACGATAACGCGAACGGGATCAACGCCCGCGTGTTCGTGGACGAACTCGGAGTGCCGGAAGATCCGGCTACGGGCAGCGCGGGCGGCTGCCTGGCCGCTTACCTGGCGCACTACCGCTATTTCGACGGCCCGTCCGTCGAAACGGCTGTCGAGCAGGGCTATGAGATCGGCCGCCCGTCGCTGCTATATCTGCGGGCAAGCGAAATGGACGGCCGGTTCGCCATCCATGTCGGCGGACGCGTATTTTTTACGGCGCAGGGGCAGCTCGTGTAAAGCGCTCTTGCTGCCGATGTCCGACCGGGCAATTCGGTCCCCGGCTTACCTTCCATTAAAAAAAACCATTTCCGGCCTGCCGCAGGCTGAAATGGTTTTTTAATTGGATGAAGCGGACGCTCGCCTCTTAATCCAGAAGCCGCTTCACGTTCATTTCCAGCTCGACCATCGAGAACGGCTTGGTCATGTACTCGTGAACGCCAAGCTTTTGAAGCGTGTCCATGCTTTCTTCTTTTTTCCGACCGGAAAGCATGATCACCTTGCACATGGTTCCCGTCACGGGAGGCTCGGTGTTAAGAAGCTCCAGTAGCTCGATTCCGCTCATTTTGGGCATAATGCCGTCCAAAATGCACAAATCTATGCCGCCTTCGCGGATACGCTCGTACGCGGCTTCTCCGTCCTCCGCCTCTTCGATATCAAGAGGCAGGTGCTGAAGACCCGAGACCACAATGGCGCGCAAAATCTTATCGTCGTCCACGACGAGCAGCTTGGGACGATGCCGTAGGCTTCCCTCGGAACCGGCCGGAGCGGCTTCCGTCTCCTCCTCGATATAGATCCGGTCTTTGCCGTCCTGCTTCGCCCGGTACATCGCCCGGTCGGCCTGCAGAATCCATTCGTCTATGGACAGATCCGAGTGCCAGGCCGACACGCCCGCGGAGAACGTAATCCAGTAGTCCTCCCCCTCGTCGGACACGATCGGCTGAAGGTGCGCCATCTCGAGCAGAGCGCGCAGCGATTCCGCCGCCGCTTCCGCTCCCGTCCCCGGCATGACCACGACAAACTCTTCTCCTCCGAAGCGAAAAACAAGGTCCGTCGAGCGCATCCGGGTCTGCAGCAAATGCGCGAGACCTTGAAGAACCAGATCTCCCGTATGGTGACCGTGCCGGTCGTTGATCCGTTTGAAATTATCGATATCGATAAAGGCGAGCGAGATGGCGGACGGATAGCGCTGCACCCTCTCCAGCTCCAGCTGAATCTGGTGATCGAAGTACCTCCGGTTGAACACCGCCGTTAAGGGATCGCGGAAGGCCAGCTCTTCGAAATTTTTGGTTCTTTTCACAATCCCGTAAATGCGTGCGGCCAGCTCTTCATATTGAAAAGGCTTCGTCACGTAATCATCCGCGCCCAGATGGAAACAGCGCACTTTATCGCTTAAATCGTCACGGCCGGACAACACGATCAGAGGCACCCATTTCAAGGTCGGATCTTCCTTCAGAAAATCGAAAAGTTCATAACCCGACTGCGGGTACATCATAAGATCCAGCGTAATCAAATCGTAGGCCTGCTGCCGCAAGAGCAGCTTGGCGGACGGGACGTCGCTCGCTTCGTCCACTTTGTAGCCGTCCAGTTCGAGCCGCCGCACCAGATATGTGCGCAGCACATCGTCATCGTCTATGATCAACAAGCGCCTTTTGCCGCCCATTGTGTGTACGATCCCGTTTCCCTTCTGTTCGTCCACCTCGAGCTCGATCACCGAAACATCGTGTTCCATCAGCAGATGACGGATATATTCGCTCGTGTGCGTGACGCTTTCATTGACCAGAGGGGTGAAATCCGCCGTTAACGCCGCAGATGGATGAAGGGACTGCGTCCATTCCCACACGCGGACGAGTTCCTCGGCGATTTTGCCGATCCTCCCGAACTGGAACATGGGGGCGCTTCCTTTCAGCATGTGAACGATCCGGTACATATCCTGAAGATCTTTCACCTCGGGTGAGGAAGCTATGATCACCAGCAGATCGTCCATCTGTGCGATTTGATGGGCCAATTCCTTAATGAACAGCCTGCGCCCCTGCTTCAGCAGCCGTTCGTCTCTTCCCTCGGCATCTGAGCCATGCCCCCGGGAGCTCGGTTGATTCATGGTTGAGATTCACTCCGTTCGTAATCGCGTAATCGCTGTCATGCGCCGCCTATAAGAGCCTCCACGGTATCGACCAGCTGAAGAGGGCTAAACGGTTTGACAATATAAGTGCTGACACCGGCCGCAGTCGCTTTCTCGCGATCCTTGTCCAGAGCCTTGGCGGTCAGCAGGATAACGGGCACTTCGCGGTTGATCCCGCCTTCCGAACGCAGCCATTCGCACACCTCGACCCCGGTTTTCTCCGGCATCATATAATCCAGAATAACCAGATCGTAACGCTCTCTAACGAGCTCGGCAACCGCTTCTTTACCGTCCATAACCTCCGTGATGGCGTATCCTTCGTCCGAAAGCGTCTCGGTCAACAAAAATCGGAGTGCGGCTTCGTCGTCTGCGAGCAAAATGCGGTATGGATTCAACTCCATTCCTCCTGTTCGTCTGCGGTCTGTCTCTACACCGATAGGGTTCGATTAATATTTCCGAAATCCTTCCACAAACCATCCACCGCAACTTTTTATCTATGATAGCACACGAGCCCGATCCGGGTAAAAAAATTTCCAGCCTCTGGGGGAGACTGCCGGAAGACATAGAAAAACGGCGGCCTAAGAGGTCGCCGTTTTATGGTGTCGCGGCAGCTTCTTTAAGCCGCTCGCGTGTTTTTCCAATGATCTTGCGTATACTGTCTTCCGATAGATGAAACGTCTGAATCAGCTCCAGCACGGTTGAACCGTTTTGGTATAACCGGAATATTTCGCGGTTGCGCCGTTCTATAATGAGGCGGGTTCCGTTATTTTCTCCCCAGCCTGCGCGTTTCTTCTCTTTCTTCGGAACGTAAATGATCTCTCCCTGAATGTAATTCTGCAGCTCTTTAAGCAAGCTGGCCGGAAGAATATCCTTGCCGTTCTTGTAACTCATCGGATGAAAACCTCCTCGAATTGGTCGTGTATGATCCGTACCGCATCGTCAAACGTAGAGGGTCTTCATCTTCCGCACCTGCCATCATTCATAAGGAAAGATATACACGATAGGTATCGTGCCGCAGCTTGTATGTATATACAAACAGGTGAACGGTACTTCCATGATGATAGCAGTTAGAAAATGAGCACCTCTACGGTGACTTTCACTCTTACTGTTTGAACAAATTTCATGGAAACCATCTCCTTTCACCTAATTTTTTTGGGTTTACTATTTCCAATTATATGGAGTCGGCCTGTTTTTGTCACGCACATTTCACATAATCTTCAGGAAAATAAAAACCGGGGGCGCTGCCGCCCCCGGTTCGACACGGGCTTCCGCTTACGCAGAAGCCACCTCCATTGTCGTGTTCATTGTTCCGAATCACTCCTTTCCTGATAGAGTGGAGCCGGCCGGCTGCATCTCTATTAACGCATATTTGCGGGCCCGTTCTCAAGGGGGAGATTCGTTATAGTCGTTCTTTCCAGATATTCCTGAAAACCGGAGCAGCTCCGCAGTTCCGGGCCGGGTTCGGCTCTCGCCGTCAGCCGTCCTGCGTCACCTGAAGCAGGACGTGAACGCGCCGTACCGCGGGCTGTGCACCCGGCTCCGATGGCCGGCCGTCCTGCGGCGCCGCACCGCCCCAGCCCGCGCGAGGCCCCTCACGCGCCCCAAGGCGGGCGGACCGCAACGCCCGCCTCGTCCAGCGCCGCCCGGACCGAGCGGGCGATGACCGCCGCGTGCGGGCCGTCCCCGTGCACGCAGACCGTCTCCGCGGTCAGCGGCACGGTCTCGCCGCGCGCGCCGGTCACGGCGCCGTCGCGCACGAGGCGCAGCACCTGCGCGGCCGCCTGCGCCGGATCGCTCAGCAGCGCTCCCGGCTCCGTCCGGGGCGTCAGGGTGCCGTCCGGCCGGTACGTCCGGTCGGCGAACGCCTCCGCCGCCGTGCGCAGCCCGTGCGCCTTCCCGGCGCGGAGCAGCTCGCTGCCCGGCGGTCCGAGCAGCACGAGAGCGCCGCCGCTGACGCGCAGCGCCGCCCGGGCGACCGCATCGGCCAGATCGCCGCGTGCGGTCGCCATGTGGTACAGAGCGCCATGGGGCTTCACATGGCGGAGAGTGCCGCCTTCGGCCTGTACGAAGGCTTGAAGGGCTCCGAGCTGATACAAAGTCAGCTCGTAGACTTCTTCGGCGCCGACTGCCATCTCCCGGCGGCCGAAGCCGGCCAGGTCGGGCAGCCCGGGATGCGCGCCTACGGCGACGCCTTTCTCCAGGCAGAGCGCCACTGTCCGGCGCATGACGCCGGGATCTCCCGCGTGGAACCCGCAGGCGATATTCGCCGATGAAACGCTCTCCAGCAGCTCCTCGTCCCGGCCGAACCGGTAAGCGCCGTAGCTTTCGCCCATATCGCAGTTCAAATCGATCGATACCATGCCTTATCTCCCCATCCTTGCGCGTACTCCGGTCTGGAGCAGCCTCAGGTTCATTTCCTGGCGCATTAGCTCCGCCTGCGCCTCATGCAGCGTCACTTCCGCGAAACGCACGGACGCCCCGGGAGCAAGCTGGCCCAGAACCGGCAGATCCGCGCTGATGACATGCCCGATTCGCGGATACCCGCCGGTCGTCTGGCTGTCGGCGGCCAGCACAATCGGCTGTCCGTCCGGCGGAACCTGGATCGTCCCGGGCGCCGTGCTTTCCGATACGAGTTCGCCCGGAACGGACAGCTCCAGGGCGGGGCCTTGCAGCCGGCAGCCCATGCGGTCCGATTGGGGCTGCACGCGGTAAACACTCGCGGTCAAGGCGTCCAGGCCTCCCTTAAACCGGCCGGTCTCACTGCCGCGGACGACACGAAGCACCGCAGGGTTCCCCGCCGTCCTCCCAGGTCTGACGGCCCAGGATGCCTCCCACGCGGCCGCCCGGACATCGATGTCTTCAGCGGAAGCCTGAAGCCGGAGCTCTGCCATCATCCGCTCGGCGGCCGGTGACGGCCTGCCCGGCAGCAGCTCGTCGCCCGCCTGAAGCGGCCGTCCTTCCAACCCGCCCAGCCCGGCGCGGGTGTAAGTACTCCGGCTGCCGAGCGCAAGCGGAACGTCGACGCCGCCCGCGAGGGCAAGATAGCCCCGGCATCCGTTGCACCCGCTTCCGAGCGTGAGCGTCGTCCCCGCCCGGATATATACGGGGCGCCAGCCGGGAACGGGTGTCCCTCCGGCGTATACCGCAAACTCCGGGCCGCACCATGCGGTCAGCGTGTCTTGACGCAGCAGCAGCCGCGGACCCTGCAGCGTCCATTCCAGCACGGCCGCATGCCGGGGATTGCCCGTGAGGATGTTGGCCGCCTGCATCGACAAGATGTCCATCGCCCCTCCGGAGACAAATCCGAAGCGGCGGAAGCCGAAGCGCCCCGTATCCTGCACGGTCGTGTACAACCCCGGATTTTCGACAAGCAGGCTCATCGGCGGTTCCCCTCCTTAGCCATCTCCGTTTCTGCGCGGCAGAGCCGCTCGTAATCCTCTTCGTCTACAGGCACGAAGCGGACCGTGTCCCCCGCCTGCAGCAGCACCGGAGGATTGTGACGCGTCCGCAGCAGATCAAGCGGCGTACGGCCGATAATATGCCAGCCTCCCGGCGAAGGCAGCGGATAGATCCCGGTCTGGCTGCCTCCGATTCCAACCGATCCGGCCGGAATGGCAACCCTGGGATTAGATCTCCGCGCAAGAGCCAGAGAAGAAGGAAGTCCTCCCAAATAAGGGAATCCGGGTACAAAGCCGATCATATAGACCCGGTATACGCCTTCGCTGTGCAGCCGCACAACTTCTTCCGGGCTCATCCCGAGAGTACGTGCGGCATCTTCCAAATCCGGACCGAAGGAGCCTCCATAACATACCGGAATAAAAATTTCCCGCGACGGAGAAGCTGGAAGAACCGAATGCTCCGCAGCACCGGTTTCTAGAACACGCTCCAGATGCCGGCGGACCCAAGTGTAAACGACAGGCTCCCCGCCTGCCAGCATGGCCTCGGTTTCTTCCAGCTCCGAAGGAGAGAAATGCCTGCCGGCGGCCACCGCCGCCTCTACGACGGAGTACCAGACCGTGACTGTCGTATATGTAGGTACGATCTCGACCAGTCCCGGAAACGGGCTGCGGCTGATCGTCTCCGCCGCCTCCAGAACACGCCGGTGCACTTCCTCGGATATGCTTTCACCCAGACGAAGCACGACGGCCTGGTCTCCAAGCGGCTCGAAAACGATTGCAGAACTGCATTTAGGCTCCACTTTTTGCACTTTTTGCGTCTCCCCGTTTCAAAATATCCCCTGCCGTGTATTATTTAGTAGACATGAAAAAAAGACCTCTGGCGGGAGATCTTTTTTCGAAAGACGAAGGAATCAACGGACTCCTTATATTTGAATTGTAATGGACCTTTGGGATACGATTCGATCAACCGATCAAACATATTTGTAAGTCGCTAAAACAATTAAACCACACCAAATAAGCTTTGTCAACCATGTATTTCCGAGGCGCTGTCCGGACGCTCATACAAATCCAGTTTTTCTTTGAGCGCATAATTTTCCTGCAGCAGGCGTTTGATAAACGCTTTGTCCCTCTCTTTTTTGTCGAGAAGATCTTTATATTTTTTGAACATGCCCAGAGAGACCATCACTTTTTCTTCGATCTCGTCCATCTCTCCGCGGATGTTCGCCAGGCAGCTCCCCGTAATGCGCGACTTGCTGACAGTCATAATATTGGCCAGCAGTACGTAACCGGTAAGCTGCTTTTCTTTGCCCGCTTCCAAATACGTATAGTTGCCCTTGAGTTCTACGGATACGCTCGGAATGCCCGCGGTGTGCGTAATAGGCGCGATGATCGTATTCCCGGAATGTTTGTTGCCGACGTCGTTTTGTAAAATGATGCACGGACGCTCTTTCTCTTCTTCGCTTCCGATGCCTTTACCCAAATTGCATTTGTAGACTTCTCCGCGGCGCAGGGCACGCGTTTTCGCTTTATCGGACAGGGAGTCCAGATAGATTTTCGTTTTAAGCCACTCCAAGTAATCCTGAATGCGGGTAAGATCCGTTTTCAAAGGGCCACCTCCGTTGTGATTGCGGTTTGCCATGAACAAAATTCCCCTTTCGTGCTGTGTAAGAAATATTCTGTTTTAAGGTAAACTGGGTAACGGATGAATCTGCCGGACACGGATGCCGCCTCTGCCCGAGAAACCATTCCGGATTTCATTCGTTATACTCATGTATAAACCCTTTTTTACGAAACATTAAAACAGTCCAGTTGATCTTTCACTACCCGAAAAAGGAGCTCTTGAAACCGCCGTGACTTGGGAATCTATCAAAAATGTGCTGACCGAAGAAAATATTGCGCAGCTTTTGTCTCATTATAATTCTCTCGGTCCATTGCCCGGTATTTTGCTGACGTTTATCGAAGCTTTCATTCCCGTTCTTCCGCTGTTCGTGATTGTCATGGGAAACGCCGCGTCCTACGGGCTCGGCTTCGGCTTCCTATACTCCTGGCTCGGCACGAGTCTGGGCGCGACCTGCCTGTTCCTGCTGTTCCGCAGACTGTCCAATACGGCGTTTATGCAAAAGCTGACCCGCTCGCCCAAATTGCGCAACGGCATGAATTGGATTCATAACCACGGGTTCGGCACGATCTTCCTGCTGAGCTGCTTCCCGTTCACGCCTTCTTCGCTGGTTGTGGTGGCGGCGGCTCTGTCCCGGGTCGAGAAAATGATTTTTCTGCCGGCTATCGTAGCCGGGAAGGCGGTGATGGTGTTTACCATGGCGTTCGTCGGGTACGACATCATGTCTTTTATCCGCCAGCCCTGGAAGTTCCTGATCGTCCTGGTCGTGATCGGCCTGCTTTGGCTGCTCGGCAAAAAATTCGAGACCCGTATGCACCGGGCTTAAAAACCTCCGCTGCTGCGGGAAGAGTCACGTTCAGCAGTAGCTGCTTTGAAGCTCCTTGTCGAGGGGCTTTTTTTATTTGTAAACCGTGCTGTTCGGGCACGGCTTACAAATAAACGCATCAAGGCTTGAAAGCGGGCGGGCATGGAGTAAATCATTGACAGTTTGCTCCGCCTGTCCGGTCTTTATTCCCGCAGCCGTGAAGGATCGGTCCGTTCCACGCAATCCGCGAGTGTCCGGCAGGACCTCCGGTCACCGGTCACCGTCACGAACGGATTCTCTCCTCCAGAAAGGCCAAGCGGAATATTTGCTTGGGACGTCCTTTGGAAACGCCGCGTTCTTCGCCGATAACGTCGACAAGCCCGGCATCCTGCCAAGCCAGTAGGAAGCGGTGGGTGCTGCGCACCGTCACGTCGAGGACGCCCGCAAGCTCCTGCGCCGTGTAATCCAGCTTCCCGAAGCGGGTTACGTACGCGACCAGCCGGCTCAGGTAAGCGGGCGTCATTCCCGCCCTCCCCGCTTCCTTGATCAGCTCGGCATCGAGCAGGGACAGGTCGAAGCGGTTCGGCTCCGTCATCTCCAGCGGACCGATGACACTGCGGTCCTCGCGCACGATGAACGTGATGTTGCCGCCCGCATCTTTGGAGCGGCGCAGGGCAAGGCGCGCATGCGTACCCGCTTCGTTGGCGGAACGGCCGAAGCCGATGCCGATGCTCAGCGTAAGGTCGTGCATGAGCGACAAATCTTTGGCCAGCGGGATCGATTTGTAGCCGCCCGTCTCCCGCTCGAATATCCCTCTCGTCGTCATGAACAGAAACTCGTCCCCGCCGAGCGTGTTCAGATACCCGTCGAGATGTTCGACGTAGTCCAGCACGATCCGGTGAAGGTCCAGCTTCATCCGCTGCACTTCGTGCTCGGAGCCCGACCTGGCGGCCAGCCGTTCGAATCCGTCGATGTTGATGAACCCGATGACGATCTGGCCCTCTTTGCTCCGGCGCGTCTCCGTGGAGAGCAGCGCGCGCTGCAGCGAAATCGTCATATCGTGCTCGGTCGGGGCGATCCATTCGCTGCGCAGTCCTTCCTTCGTCAGAGCCTCCGCAACCGTCTTCATTCCCGTTAGGGCGACTGTGTCCCTTGATGCCCCTGCCCGGTGGAAGTCGATCAGCTCCTGCAAGCTGCCGTCGCTCTGTCCGCCGTAACAGACCACGTCCATGCCGTTCTCCCCGAGTTCCCTCAGCGCCTTGGCTACGACAGGCTCCGTCAGTCCGTCTACGGTCAGTTTCCCGGGGGAGCCGGTATGACCGGCCAGATAGAGCGCACGGTATAAGCCCGTGCCCGTCAGCGGCACATAATGCGCCGGAATTCGGAACGCAACGCTCTGCTTAGCGAGGCGGAATGTGTCCGGGTCCGTAAAAAGCAGCACCTCGGCCTGCTCGCCGAGACGCTGAACGTCCGGAAGCCGGTGCGGCTCCCCTTCCCATTTTAAAGACAAAGAATGAAAAGAAGGAAAAGCTTTGATCGTCTCCTCCGCTTTATCGAGAAGCTCTTCCGGACCGATCAGCCCGATCACGATTTCGTCCCGGCTGGGGGGTCGTTTTATTTCCATGCTGCACATCCTCCTTGTCCCTGGCCGGATTTCCGCCGCGATAAGCACGTACCTCGGCAATCCGCGTGTTGTAGGCGTTTACATTCTTTCTCTATTTTAAAGAAAGACTTCATTTAAAGACAAATCTTTAAATTGTCTTTAATTAAATTTAATGTTTTTTCTTTTTAAAAAATGGTGTGACGAATATCACAGAGGACTTGTCATATCTTAATAGAGAGGTGAGTTTATTTATGTTTGATATACTCATATACCAGAAGCAGAAAGTTATAGTCAGCTGCGGCAAAGATACCATTACCGGTGTCATTTCCAATCACTACGAACAGTTTGGTCTGATTAAGATGGATAACGTCCTTCTGCCGATCGAACACATTCTCATGATTGAAGTTGTGGAGGAAGAGGGCGATCCGTTCTGTTATGCGGACCTGCCCGCTCAATCGATTAATAAAGGAGCTTCCTTACGGGAAATGCTCTATTGAGTGACCCACAGCCGGCCCTTTGACCCGAGGGGCCGGTTTTGCTATGCCCGAAGTTTTTTCGTCCGAAATAGGACGCTAAATCCATTAGACGAAAGTTTCTCCAAAAAGTCGCGGTCTGCGAAGAGGAAAATTTCTCTCGCCTTGTTGCTCCGGACGCGTTACGGTATATTGGGTACATCCGTTAAGACAAGAATCATTAATCTATGCAAAGGACGGGCTTTTATGTCGCTTAAAACCCTTAAATGGCTGGCCGTTTGGACCCCTACCCTGTTTATCGGAGGATTCGAGTTTATCCGGCATGAGTTCATGCTGAGCTATATGTCCATGGAAACCGGAAACTGGTACATTACGTTCCTCACTCTCCTCGTCTCCTACATCTTCGCCACCTGGATGTTCCGCAGTATCGAGCGTACCAATAACCGGCTGGCCCGCGAAACGTCCAAACGCGCCGTCTATGAAGAACGCGAGCGGCTGGCCAGGGAGCTGCACGACAATCTCGCCCAGACGCTGTTTTTTATCAACGTGAAGCTGAAGCAGGGGAAGACCGAGGAAGCCAAAGCCGCCGTCTCTGAAATCGACCATCATCTTCGTCAGGCGATTTTCAATCTCCGAACCCTGCCCGAGGAAGGGACCTCCTTCACTCTGCGCATCGGCAAGTGGCTGCAGGACTGGGAAGTGCTGACCGGCATTGAAACCGTCCAAAATCTGCGGGCAACCGACAAAGTTCTCACGGCTGCCGAAGAAGTGCAGATTTTCGCCATCATCCAGGAAGCTTTCACCAATATCCGCAAGCATTCCCGCGCGACCCAGGCTTCCATCGACCTGGAAACGAGCGGCCCGGAATGGTCGCTCAAAATCGCCGACAACGGAGTCGGATTCGCAGAGGACGAATCCCAGCGGCACCGCTACGGCCTGACCATGATGCGCAAGCGGACCGCCGAGCTCGGAGCCTCGTGGGAACTTCAGTCTTCGCCCGAAAACGGTACGGAGCTGTCCGTCACTTCATCAAGGAGGAAAACCCATGTCAGAGACCTGCTATCGCGTTCTCATCGCGGATGATCATCCCCTTGCCCGCCAGGCAATCCAGAGCTTGCTGGAAGACGATTCTTCATTCACCGTCGTCGGCGAAGCCTATAACGGCGAGGAAGCGATCGCCCTCTGCGGCAACCTGCAGCCGGATGTGGTGCTCATGGATATCCATATGAGCCCCGTGAACGGCCTGGAGGCGACCCGCCAGATCAAACAGCGCTACCCTCACATCCGCATCGTAATCCTGACGGTATCGGACGATGTAGCCGATCTGTTCACGGCCGTCCAGTTCGGAGCACAAGGCTATCTGCTCAAAAATATGGACCCCGACGAGTGGCTCAACTACCTGCACGCCCTGCTCGACGACAATTCCCAGGTGGCCCGCCAGATGGCGGACCGGCTTATGCGGCGCTTCCGTCAATCGGGGACACCGGCCGCCTCCGGCCAGCCCCTGCCTCAGCTTACGGCCCGCGAACATGAAATTGTCCTCTATGTCGCCGAAGGATACAACAACCGGCAAATCGCGGAAAAGCTGCTCATTTCGGAAAACACCGTTAAAAACCATATGAAAAATATTTTCGAAAAGCTCGGCATGGATAACCGCGTCCAGCTTACCGCCTATGCCGTGAAACACGGTATGTCACGAAAAGATCATAACTAGGGGGCAAAAATAGCCCAGTTGAGTCATACTTTCTCCTGCCCGCTTTGGGTACAGTAGAAGTACTACAAGATTGCGAGAGAAAGGGAGTTACTCATGAACAAGCTTAAAATACAAGCGGCCGCCGTTGTAGCCGGTTTGATGCTCTTTGCCGGCGTGGCCAGCGCCCACGTTACCGTTAATCCTGCCGAAGCGACGGCGGGTTCCTATCAGAAATTTACAGTTCGCGTACCGACGGAAAAAGATGTGCCGACTACCAAAATCGAAGTGAAATTCCCGGTAGACGCCGTATCCATCTCGCGTTTCGAGCCGAAACCGGGCTGGAAATACGAAATTGCCAAAGACGGAGCGGATAAAATCACGGGTGTGACCTGGACCGCGGAGAACGGCGGCCTGACCAAAACCGAATTCGGCGAATTCAACATGCAGGGCAAAGTGGCCGACAACGCCACTTCCATCGTCTGGAAGGCTTATCAGACTTACCAGGACGGCAGCGTAGTGGAGTGGACCGGCGCCGAAGGCTCGGACAAGCCCGCTTCCGTAACGAAGGTTGCCGCTAAACCGACCGGCGCAGGCACGGACAGCCACGGCCATACAAGCACGGCGCCGGGCAGCGCCACGGCGGCTCCCGCCCAGCAGGCGGGCGCTTCCGCGAGCAATACGCCGCTGTATCTGTCGATTGCCGCTGTGGTACTGAGCGCGGCTTCCCTGCTGCTCAGCCTGTTCAGAAAACGCGCCTAAGCAAAGTTACGTTCCGTTTCCCTCCTGCTCGAACGGCGGGACGGAAACGGGAAAAAGCTGCGGGAATGACGATTCCGCAGCTTTTTTTGTTCACTTGAAAAGACCTGAACCGCTCTTTACGGCGGTTCAGGTCTTTTTGTGCGCCTGAGGCGATGCGTATGCGATGCGATACAGCGCGAGCGGCCTGGGGCGAGGCGAGACGCTCCGAGACGCTGGAGACGGCGCGAAGCGGCCCCGGGCGCGACGGGGAACGGCGGGGTGCCGCACGAGGCGAACCAAGTTGCCGCCTAAAGACGCACCCGTTGCCCCGTCTCACGGCTCTCGTTCGCCGCTTCGATGAAGCGGATCACTTCGAGCGTCTCCCGTATGCCGACCGCCGGCTCGCCGCCGCGGAACAGCTCCATGACGCGCTCAAGCAGGCTCGCGTAGAAGGGCTTCGCGTCCGCGGAGATATCGACCGCGCGGCTCCCCCCTTCGCGGTGCACCACCGCGCCGAACGCGGGACTGCCCTGGCGGCTGCCGCGCACGGTCCCGATGCGGCCGTCGGCCCAGACGCCGACGACCACCTCGTGCGACTCCCCGGCTGCCGCCGTGACGTGCACGCAGCCCGGGCCAAGCGCGGCGTACAGCATCTCCACCATGTGGATGCCGTACCAGAACAGGCCGGGCTGCGTCGGCTCCAGCGCCAGCGGGCCGAAGCAGTCGGCTCCGGTGACCGCTCCCTTCTCCTGAGCGCGCAGCGCTTCCGTTAAGCCTTCGGCGAAGCGGAGGGACGAGCTGCTCAGGAGCGGAACGCCGTGCCGTCCGGCCAGAGCGGCGATCTCGCCGGCATCCCGCGAGCTGACGGCCAGCGGCTTGTCGACGAACACCGGCTTGCCGTACGGGGCGATCTGCCGGAACTGTTCGGCGTGTACCCGGCCGTCCGCCGATTCAAGCAGGATGGCGTCGCATGCCGCCGCAACGGCCGCGGGAGAGTCGGCGATTTCCACGCCGTATTCGCCGCGGAGCTTCTCGGTGAACCCTCCCACGCGGGAACGGCTCAGCTCGAAATCTTCCGATCCCCCCGGATAGGCGATCACGACCCGGCCGCCCGGCACATGCCAGGGATGCCCCGGATCGTTGAGCAGTTTCGTAAATTCGACGGCATGGGAAGTGTCCAATCCGATCATGCCGATTCGTAAACTTGGTTGCTGCACCCTTAACGCCCCCGTTCAGCTTTCCCGGCTTATGTAAGCCGCCGGGCTGGTTATGTACCCGTTATTGGAAGAAGCTCCGGCAAGAAGACCGGGCAGCCGCAGGCGCATGAATAACCGGTCTGCGTCCCGCCTTGTTTACCGTCCTTCCGAATGCCCAGCGCAGCCGGATCCCCCGTTACCGCGCCGGACTCCCGATACTATTCTGACGGATATGTATCCGCTTGTGATTTCGATTCCGGCACCGGCATTTTCGGCGTCACTGCGCCCGCTCGTACACCCGGAATGTATAATCATACGGATTTTTCTCATCCCGGATACCGGGCTCGTCGGAAACAAGCGTCCATTCGCCGGGATCAATCTCCGGAAAGAACGTATCGGCTTCGAAAGTATCGTCGATAAACGTCACGTACAGCTTGTCCACGTGAGGCCAGAACAGCAGGAACACTTCCGTTCCGCCGATCACGAAAACCTCCCCTTCCGTGTAACGTTCCAGCACTTCTTCCACCGTATGGACGACCGTGCACCCTTCGGCTTTAAAGCCGCTTTGCCGGGTCAGGACAATATTTTCACGATTCGGCAGCGGGCGTCCGATTGAATCGTATGTTTTCCGCCCCATCAGAATCGGATGACCGGTCGTCATTTTTTTAAAATATTTCAAATCCGCCGGCAGATGCCACGGCAGCTTATTGTCGATCCCGATCGCATTTTTGCGGTCCATCGCAAAAATAAAAGAAATACTCACCTGGCCAACACCTCTTCCCGCGACCCATGCGAACCTTGCGGCCGTTCATGGATCACCCTATTTTCCGTCCTAATTCGGTCCGAAACGTGCTCTGCTGACGCCCTGCGCAATCAGATCGCGATCGGAGCCTTAATACCAGGATGCGACTGGTAGCCGACAAACTCGAAATCTTCAAAAGCGTAATCGAAAATAGAATCCGGCTTGCGCTTGATTTCAAGCTTGGGCAGCGGAAACGGCTCTCTCGCAAGCTGTTTCTCCACCTGTTCCAGGTGGTTCAGGTAAATATGCACGTCCCCGCCGGTCCATACCAGGTCCCCGACTTCGAGATCGCACTGCTGCGCGACCATGTGTGTGAGAAGCGCGTACGAGGCCAGATTGAACGGCAGACCGAGGAACGTATCGACCGAACGCATCTGGAACATGCACGACAGCTTGCCGTCCGCCACATAGAACTGGAACGCGTAATGGCAGGGCGGCAGCGCCATCTCATCTACCTCTGCGACATTCCAGGCGCTTACGAGATGCCTGCGAGAATCCGGGTTGGTTTTAATCTGGTCGATCACTCGGGTAATCTGGTCGATAGTCCGTCCGTCCGGCGCCTGCCAAGTACGCCACTGGGCGCCGTACACACGGCCCAAGTTGCCGTCCTCATCGGCCCACTCGTCCCAAATGGTGACGCCATTGTCGTGTAAATAGTGAATGTTGGTTTCACCTTTCAAAAACCATAAAAGCTCGTGGATAATCGAGCGCATATGAAGTTTTTTAGTCGTCAAAAGCGGAAAGCCTTCCGCCAGATCCATCCGCATCTGACGCCCGAACACGGAAATGGTTCCGGTTCCCGTGCGATCTTCTTTGCGGGTTCCGTTTTCCTTGATATCCTTAAGCAGTTCCAAATACTTATTCATTCCCAAGCGCACCTCGAATCATCGGTTTTCCTTTTTTCCGGATAAAGTCTGTCCTTAGTATATCAGTTTCCTCCTCCCCGGAAAATGAAAAAGAACTTCTCCTTATTCAGAAAAAGTTCCCTGTTCCCCGTTCCCTTCCGGCAGCCGGAAAGAAGCGTTCCCTTTCTTAGGAGGAGAACGCTTCTTTTATAGACCCCGAACGGCTCTGCAGAGGCAGAATCGTCTAGACTTCGGCCCAGATCCGTCTCACGTTGTCCATGGCGATTTTGGAGCCTTGTCTGCACTCTTCCATGCCTTCGAATTCGATGGACAGATAGCCGTCGAATCCGGAACGCTTCACCAGACGCAGCACTTCCCACATGTCGATATCGCCCTGCCCGGCAATAGCTCCCCGTAGGTAGTTGCCTGCCGTGGTCTTGAACCAGCCTTCACCCGGATTCCGGTAAGAAGGGCGGAGATAGAAATCTTTGATATGTACAATGGAGGCAAACGGCAGATTTTTCTGCACGGAAGCGACCGGATTTTCATCCGCACACATAAAGTTGCCGATATCCAGCGTCGTCTTGAAGTTCGGACGGGCCACGCCTTGAACGACGGTAAGCACCCGGTCGCTCGCCTGCACCAGATAGCCGTGATTTTCGATGCTGGTCGTAATCCCGTACTGAGCGGCGTAATCCGCAATCGTCCGGCACGCTTCGATCATGCGGCCCAGATTCGCGTTGAACGTACGGATGGAAACGTCTTCATGGCGGGCCACATCATGGCGCATCAGCTTAACGCCCAGTTCGGCCGCTACATCGACTTCCCGCTTCACCCGGGAAATTTCATCCTGGTAAGCGCCCTCATTTTCCGTCAGGAAGTTGGCTCCGACCGCATAATTGGAAAGCTCGATGCCTGCGGACTTCGCTTTTTCCTTGATGCTTTGCACAAGCTGGGGTTCCCGGGTAAAATCAATTTCCAGCGGAACGACTTCCATATGTTCGCCGCCGTTAGCCGCAATCCAATCCAACGCACTGACATAGTCCAACTCCCCGGCTCTGATGGCACGGTACAAACTGTAAGAGCTTAATCCGATTTTCAAAATGGGCCGCCTCGTTTCTCTGTAAGGGTTATAAGTACACCTGTATCATAGAAAACCGTTCCGCAAGAAGCAAGCTCTCTTCTTCTTCATATAGGAGCGTAATCGGCGTCCAGACCCCCTTTTTCGTAAAAATAGCCCCCTATAATCCCTCTTCCTTCCAAAAGCGGCTCTACACGGATACCTTGTGACCGATTTCGCTGTTTCCTTTAAAAGAGACGGAGGTAATACAGGGTACGGTAAAAAGTCGTCCGTACTCTGCGTACAATCCGGCAACCAGGCGAAGGAGGAAGACACGATGAATAACGGGCCCAAAAAAGAATACGACCTGCGCCGCCTGGCCGGATTCATTTTTTTGCCGCACGGTATCATCCTGTGCCTCTGCGGCCTGTTCAGCCAAGCAGCGACGCTCTGGAATCCTTACATGTGGTGGGGGAGCGTGATGCTTCTCTTCAGCGCCACCTTCCTGTTCTGGACCGGGTTCGAGCGGCAGGCGGAAGAAGAAACATTCTGAGGACGTCCTATGCAATATGACTGGTCCTCCATTTCCCGGACGGTCGGCTTTTACCGGAGGCATCAGGTCATTCCGTCGATTGAAGAGATCGAAGACACCTGGCAGAGAGCCCAGGACGGCAGCCGCGAGGCCGCCATCCGCTTCCTGGACTGGAGACGCCACTGCCTGCTGGCCAAAACGGACGAGCAGCGCGCCGCCATGATCCTCGTTATGAACTATTCGTATAAGCTGTTTAATCGCGGCTCTACATCCTCATAATAAACCGGCTGACCCGGGCATCCCCCTCCCGTACGGCCGGTTTTTCCATGCCGTTAACGGCGGACAACGGCAAAAAATCCCCGGCTTCCATCAAGGAAACCGGGGATTTGTCTTGCGCGCGACCGGAGCGATTATTACATGCCGGAAGCTTGCATTTTTTGCGAAAATTGTTCGATAGTCAGCGTATCGGTAGGAAGAGGCTGAAGGTTAGCCTTCTTGTTGATATTGCTGTACTCCGTTTTGATTTTCGTACCGACTTTGAACGTACCCTGCTTTTCATCGGTGACGTCCAGGTTCGCGTTAATTTCCTGATAAGCCGGGAATTTATCTTTATTGATAGCCGTCAAAATGTTGAATTCGTTGATTTTCAGTACTTTTTTCAGCTCATCGATCGCCTTCTGGGTATCTTCCTTACTCGAACCGGCGGCAAGTTCTTTCTTTGCCTTCTCGATTTCGGCCGGATCGACTTGAAGCATGTCTTTATACTTGTCGCTGGACACGAGATCCAGAAGCTGCGGAGCTACCTTCTCGACAATCGTTTTGATGGTAGGTTCCAGGTTCTCGTTGGTAATCTGGAATTTCACGACTTGTTTCGCGTCTACGCTCTCGGGCAGTCCCGCGTTTTTCTTATCCACATCGACAAAGTACGTTTTTTCGTCAAAGTTGGTCGTAAAGATTTTCATCGCGTCTTGACCGAACTGCTGCTGTTTCTTCACGTCGATGGCATTTACGTTCACTTTGCCGTCCGTCGTCTGATTCAGCTCGTTGACATCCACGACGATGTATTTACCGACGGTGTCTTTCGGAATAGGCAGAAGCGGAATGTTCGGAACTTTCACATACATCTTGTCTTTGGTCATAACCATAGGCAGGGAAATCTTCATCGGCATGTCGCCTTTGAGGTTGGCTTCCAGCGTCATTTCCAGCTGCATAGGATCGGCCTGGTAAACACCTTTAGCCGTAACATCCAGGTTTTTCAGGAAATTAGCTCCCATCGCCAAGCTCGGATCCGCTTTAAGCGCGGATTCCGGGAAATCCAGGTTCAAGGTCATATTCATGTTGAAATCCGCACTGTTCATGTTAGAAGCAGCGGTATAGGATTCCTCCAAAGCCGTTTTCGGTGATTCTTTTTTGCCGCAACCCGCCAATACGACAGTAAAAGTCAACAGTAATACGAGTGCAGACATCCAAATTTTCTTGTTCACACGATTTCTCCTCTCTCTATCCCTCACGATAATTAAGAACATGAACGATTATAATACAGCTTCCACAGGAAGCAAAGACAAAAATTTGTATAAAGGAGGAAATTGAAGAAATCCTGCCCTATTTGGAGTTAACCCGAATGGGGAAGGTGTGAAACGCCAGGAACGGTTTATTTTGGAAATTGGCGCCCTATGCGGGGGTTAGAACCGGATGAATATCCGGGTCACATGGTTTTTCGCGGTGTATGGACATACTCGGCCCGGAATAACCGAACCTTTTCCGCAAAAAGAGCGAATATAGAGCATAACGCTTATGGAGGAGGTAAAACCGATGGTTGCAAAACGGAAGAATTGAAAGAGCAAAGAAGGCGTCCGCTCCGTCACATGCGGCTTATGCTTATCCCCGACAATTGCTGTTGACCTTCTCTCTCTTACGGATAACGCATGAAACGAAAATGCCCTTACCCCGGACGGCGGAGTCGGGCCCCGGGCAGGAACCGCCGGGTATCCCGGATTCAATCCTCGTCGGGATTTTCCCATTTTCTGGAGTATGCCTTATTGGTGATCCAAATCGTCGCCCATAAAATCAGACCCGCCAAAGCCAGGCCGATAATCAGAGATGCGATCATCATAGCTGCTGCCTCCCTTCTTGTTACCCCCATTGTAGCGAATGAAATGGCAAGATGATAGTGTTTTCACCGCTTAGTCACAATTGCCCCGCGTTGGGTTTTTCAACCCGCGTAAGGTATAATAAAACGTGTTGTATTTCGGGCCTGTCCCGCATAAGGATGCGCCTTTTTTTTAATTCAAGGAGGAACTACCATGACCCCGAAAAAAAGAATCACCCGGCTTCTGATCCTGGCTTCCGCCATCGCGCTCTTCGCCGGCTGCGAGAACAGCAAGGAAACGGGCGGGAACTCCCCGGCCGCCACGTCGACTCCGGGTACGTCAGCGGTAACTTCGCCTTCCGCAAGTCCGTCCGCGGTACCGGGAAGCACGAGCAAGCCGCCGACTTCGCCGACACCGGCTTCCACTTCGAAAGGAACGGACGGTGCGGAGCAGGTGGCCGCCAAGCCGGAAAGCATGACCGTGCTGGTTAACAAACAATTCAAGCTTCCGGACACGTACAAACCTTCCGATCTGGTGTACCCGGATGTGAATTTTGTATTCGCCGAAAAAATCGAAAAGCGCATGATGCGCAAAGAAGCGGCAGGCGCGCTGGAAAACATGTTCGCCGCGGCCAAGAAAGACGGGACACCGCTGGCCGGCGTGTCCGCTTACCGCTCCCACTCCACGCAGACGACCCTGTTCAACCGTTACGTACAAAAGGACGGCGAAGCCGCGGCCAAGAAATACAGCGCCGTACCGGGACACAGCGAGCATGAAACGGGATTGGCCATAGACGTTGCGGGCAGCACAGGCAAATGTGCGGCCGAAGACTGCTTCGGCGGAACGCCCGAAGCCAAGTGGCTGGAAGACCACGCCCACGAATACGGGTTTATCATCCGCTATCCGAAGGGCAAGGAATCCGTCACCGGCTATCAGTACGAGCCGTGGCACCTGCGCTATGTCGGCACCCAGATGGCCAAAGACATCAAGACGAAGAACACGACGATGGAAGAGTATCTGAATGCCGTACCGGTAGCGAAATAACGCCGGATTCATCGAACGGGCAATGGAGCCTGCCGAGTCATAACGAGAAAATGCCGCCCCTTGTTTTGAGGGGCGGCATTTTTGTGCGGCCAGGCAGGCTGCTGCGGCCTGACGACGCCAGACTTGGCGCGAAGTTGAAACGCCTCCGGCCTTTGGCGCGTATCAGCATAAAAAGAAAGAACCGAATATGAACTGCCGCTCGGAAACGGCAGTTCATTTACATAAAATTTTCGTTTGCTCCCGCAGGCAAGCCACCGGCCCGTCCCGGCAGGGACGGCTAGCAGTCTTCCACCACAAGCGCATAGACAATACCGGGACCGTGCACGCCGATGGTAAGGTCGTTCTCAATATCCGCCGAACGGCTCGGGCCCGATACGAAATGAATCCCGGCCGGCCTCGCTCCGGCCGCCAGCCCGTCGAGCGGACGGAGCACCTCGCCGAGACGCATCTTCATCCGGCTGGCGGGAACCACCGCGACGAGGACCGCCGGAAGCAGGCTGACGCTCCTGCCTTTGCGGGGCGAGGACATCAGCACGACCGTACCGGTATGAGCCGCGGCGCAATCGGCCGCCACAAGCCCGATGTCGGCTCCGGCAGCGTCTGCCAGCCCGGCCTCCTTCTCCGCGTCCGAGGCATGCTCCGCGTTCCAGACGGTCAGGCGGTCGAGTCCCTCTGCCGTCTCCAGCACGGCCGCTATCGCCTCCAGCTCCGGCTGGTCTTGGCGGATGACCCGCCTCGCCTCCAGGTCGCGGATCAACTGCCGCACGAAAGCGGCCGCTTCCTCCATGGAGGCCAGCTTCTCGGCATGACCGCCCGCCTTGCGCCAGTTATCCATAAAGAGACGGATGCGCGCCTCTTCGTCCAAATCTACGGCGTTCCAGAAGTCAGGCGCTCCCCGGAACGGTCTTGCCGGGCGCTCCGTTATCCGGGGACGCCCCAGCCGGGAGGCGATGCCGCCCAAGAACGCCTCCTGCTTCCGCCGGGACTCGGCTTCCAGCCTGTTCAGGAAATCGGCAGCGGATTTACTCATGACGGCCGCCCCCTTTCCGGCGGGCGTCCATAATCCGCTCCATGCGGCTCTTCACGTCCGCGTCCATCTCCGGCAGGCTTCCGGCGGCTTCTTCGGCGAGGCTTTTCCATTCCTCGCGGAATGTCTTCGGCGGAAGCGCCGGGGCGTAGCGGTGCGTGTTCCAGCCCTTGAGCGGACCGATTCTCGCTTTGATCACGCCGCCGCGGGCCACGAACCGCTGGCCGAATCTGCCCAGCGCCGCAACCCGCCTCAAGCGCTTGGCATCGGCCATGATATAACCGAAAGCGGACATTCCCGCCTTCTCCGCCGCATCCCCATGGCCCTTCTCGACCTTGCGGCCGCGTAAATAGACCAGCATGTCGTGCAGCGGGATTTTGACCGGACAAGCCTCGTAGCAGGCGCCGCACAAGGTCGAAGCACCGGCGATATCGTCCCACTCGGCCGTGTTCCGGTTAAGCGCCGGGGTGAGGACGGCCCCGATCGGACCGCTGTAAGTGCCGCCGTACGCATGCCCGCCGATGTGCCGGTAGACCGGGCAGGCATTCAGACAGGCGCCGCAGCGGATGCAGTTCAGCAGCTCCTGGAAATCCGGGTCTCCGAGCTGAAGCGAGCGCCCGTTGTCCAGGATGATGACGTGCATCTCCTCCGGACCGTCTCCGTCCGGTTCTCTTCTCGGCCCGGAGATGACCGACATGTACACGGTCAGCTTCTGGCCGGTGGCCGAGCGCGGCAGCAGCGTCGCCATGACCTCCAGATCATCCAGCGTGGGAATGATCCGCTCCATTCCCATGAAGGTGATCTGCGTCTTGGGGACGGTGCTGACCATCCGGCCGTTGCCTTCGTTCTCGAAGAGAACGATGGAGCCGGTCTCGGCGATGGCGAAATTGCAGCCGGTCATTCCGATGTCCGCCTCCAGGAACTTCTCCCGCAGCTTCCGGCGCACGAAGCCGGCGAGCACGCCCGTATCGGGCGGGAGCGTTTCGCCCGCCTCTTCGGACAACAGCTCCGCGATCTGGTAGCGGTTTTTGTGGATCGCGGGAATGATGATGTGGGACGGCGCTTCCCCCGCAAGCTGGATGATGTACTCGCCGAGGTCCGTCTCCACGGCTTCAATGCCGAGTTCTTCGAGCGCGCGATTGATGTGAATCTCTTCGGATACCATGGATTTGGATTTCACGACGCTCTTCGCTTCTTGGTGCCGGGCGATCTCCATCGTAATCGAGACCGCCTCTTCCGCCGTTTCCGCGAAGTGGACATGGACGCCTTGCGCCCGCGCATTTTCAACGAAGGCGCCGAGGTAATAATCGAGATGAGCGATCGTATGCAGGCGGATCTGCCGTCCCCGCTCCCGCCATTCTTCCCAGTTTCCCTGCTCGGCGGCCGCGTTCAATTTGCCGGTTTTCAGACGCTCGGTCGTGAACTTGACGGCTTTCCGCAGGAAATCGTTGTTAAGCGCGATTTTCGCCCGGTCTTTCACACTGCCCCCACCGCTAGACATGCTCATCGGCCCGTCTCACTCCTTCCTCCAAAAGTTCCGCCAGATGCATGACCTTAACCGGTCTGCCTCTGTGCAGCAGATTCCCCGATATATTCATGAGGCAGCCCATATCGAGACCGACGAGCACCTCCGCTTCCGTTTCCAGGACATGATCGGATTTCTCTGCGACCATCGCGCCCGATATGTCGCTCATTTTGACGGCAAACGTGCCTCCGAACCCGCAGCAGTCCTCCGCATGAGGCAGCGGAACAAGTTCAAGGCCCCGCACATGCTCCAGCAGGGAGGCCGGTTCGTCCTTGATGCCAAGCAGCCGCGTGCCGTGGCAGGACGGATGGTAGGTGACTCTGTGGGGAAACACCGCACCGAGATCCGTAACGCCCAGCACGCCGACGAGAAATTGCGTAAACTCGTACGTTTTCTCCCGGAGGGCTTCCGCCTTGGCCAGCAGCTCCGGATCGTCCTGAAACAGCTTCGGATAATAATGCTGAACCATGCCCGTGCACGAGCCGGAAGGCGACAAGACAAAGTCGCTGTCGTCAAACGCTTCCAGCAGAGTCCGGGCCGACTTGCGCGCATCGTCCCAGTAGCCGCTGTTAAAAGCCGGCTGTCCGCAGCAGGTCTGCACCTCCGGAAAATGGACCCGGATGCCGTACCGGGCGAGCAGCCGCACCATCGCCTGCCCGACCCGGGGATACACGAGGTCGCTCAAACAGGTGATAAATAAGGAAACCTTCAAGATGAATCGCCCCTTTCGGTTGAAAGCGCTCTCTTTTAATAGAAGAAATACGTTGTAATGATTGAAAAAAGCCCTTTCCGCTCCGCGAATAATAAGATGGGGGAACGGGCAGGGCGGATACGGCGGGGGCTCAGGAAAGCCGGGTAACCTTTACGCCTTTCTCGCGCAGGGCTTCCAAGCTGTCCGCGCTCGTCGCCGAATCGGTGATGACATGCCCGATCCGCTCCCATGAAGCGACGTGGGCAAACGACTGCAGACCGAACTTGCTGTGGTCCGCCAGCAAAAAAACTTCGTCGGAAATGGCGACCATTTTGGCTTTGACCAGCGCCTGCAGCTCGCTTGATTCGGAAATGCCGCGCGCCGCATGCACGCCTTTGCACGACAGGAACGCTTTATCGACATGGTACGTATCCAGGGAGCGTTCGGCCAGCGGACCGGCGTAGGAAAGCGATTGCGGAAGAAGACGGCCTCCGGTGGAAACGACCTGTATTTTCTCCTTGGAGCTGAGCTCCACGGCGACTTGAATCGAGTTGGTCAGCACGGTGAGCGGTTCGTCCGGCAAAATTTGTGCCATATACCACGCCGTCGTGCTCGCATCGAGTATGATCCGGTCGTTCTCCCGGATATGTTTAACGGCTTCCCGGGCGATGCTCCGCTTGAGGTCCGCGTGCACCGTTTCCCGTTCCTTGAACGGAATCTCGGGCTGGGATTCTCCCACACGGACCGCTCCGCCGTGACTGCGCATCAGCCGGCCTTCGCTCTCCAGCTTGTCGAGATCGCGCCGGATCGTTTCCTCGGTGACTCCGCACAGCTCGCTGAGCTCCGTCACCCGTATGCTTCCTCTTTCATTGACCAGCGCGAGTATTTTCTGCCATCTTTCCGCTACAAGCATCGTGCATCCTCATTTCATGGTTCCATTCTTGCCGAGGCGGGCCTGTTCTTCTGCCGTACGCACGGATGCAGGCATGGTCCGGGCTTCGCCTCTGTTTCTTTTATTGTACAATATCGGGCGGGACGGGACTAGACGAACGGCCTTCGGACGGCCGCCCATGCCGCTCGAAGGCCGCGGCGGCACAGGCGGGACGGAGCGGGCACGACGATTGCCGTCTGGAACGAATCGGCATTAACCGGTGTGACGTCACGGCCGTATACAGCGAGGCGGCATCAACCGGGGCGGCGTCACGGCCGTATGCGTCGAGCCTGCATCACCCCGCATAACGTTCCGTCCCTCCGCCACGAGGCGGCATAGCCGGGCACGACGCCCTCCCTCCGGCTATCGCGTAAACGCCGCCGGAACGCCGCCGTCCACGGTCAGCATGCAGCCGGTCGTCTTCTCCGATTTTGACGAGGCAAAGTAGGCGATCGCTTCCGCGATATCCTGCGGATACACGTTCACGAGCAGCGTCGTCCGCTTGCGGTAATACTCCTCCAACTGATCCGGCTCGATGCCGTAAGCCGCGGCGCGTTCGCTGCGCCAGCCGGAATTCCAGATGGCCGAGCCCTGGAGGACGGCGTCCGGCAGCACCGAATTGACGCGGATGCCGTAGGCGCCTCCCTCGGCGGCAACGCAGCGCGCCAGGTGAATTTCGGCGGCTTTGGCGGTGCTGTAGGCGGAAGCGTTTTTGCCCGCGTAGACGGAATTTTTCGAGCCGACGAATACCATGCTGCCGCCGGTTCCCTGAACCTTCATGATCTTGAACGCTTCCCTCGCTACGAGGAAATAGCCCGTTCCCAGCACGTTCATGTTCAGGTTCCATTCTTTCAGTGTCGTATCTTCAAACGGACTCGATGTCGCCAGGCCGGCGTTATTCACGATAATGTCCACCCCGCCGAAGGCAAGGACGGTTTCCTTGTATGCTTCCGCGACCTGTTCTTCGCGTGTAACGTCCATTGCGGCGGCTATGACGCGTCCTTGCCCGTACTGCCGGTTAAGCTCCGCCGCCAGCGTCTGCGCCCCCTCCAGATTCAGGTCGGCCAGCACGACGTGGGCACCGCCCTTCAGCAGCTCGCGGGCGGCCGCGCCGCCTATGCCCCCCGCTCCGCCGGTAATGAACGCCACTTTCCGGGAGAATTCGGCTTCCGCCGGGGCAAGTGTCAGCTTGTACAGCTCCAGCGGCCAATATTCAACGTTATAGGACTCGTTTTCACTCAGCGAAACGAAGTTTCCGAGCGCCGTCGCTCCCCTCATCACGGCGATGGCACGATGATAAAGGGCGCCGCTCACTTGGGCCATTGCCCGGCTTTTGCCCGTATTCACCATCCCGAGGCCGGGAATCAGAATCACTCTCGGCGCCGCCTCGAACATCGCGTCACCCTCGTTCCTGTTGCGTTCAAAGTAAGCCTCGTACGCTTCCTTGTAAGCGGCGATGCCGGACTTCAGCGCTTCGATAAGGGCCGGAACATCAGCTTCGGCGGGATTCCAATCCACGTAGAGCGGCTTCATCTTCGTATGAACGAGATGATCCGGACAGGCGGCCCCCACCTGGGAAAGCGCCTGCGCCTGGCGGCTGTTCACGAATGCCAGCACATCTTCTCCGGCATCGGCCGTCAGCAGCATCTTCCGTTCCCCGCCGACAGCTCCGCGGATGACCGGCAGTACCTGCGCGAGGATCTCTCTGCGTGCGGAGTCCGCCAGCGTTTCATACTTCGCGCCGCCGAACAGCGCAGCGCGATTCACGCGCGATTCGATGAAATTTTCCGCCTCCGAGATAATTTCGATCGTCTTCTTGTAGCAGGCCGCCGACGTCTCCCCCCAGGTGACCAGTCCGTGCTTTTCCATCAGGACAAGCTCGGCGCCCGGGTTGGCGCGTACGCCTTTGGCGATCATTTTCGAAAGGGTGAAACCGGGACGCACATAGGGCACCCAGACAAACCGGTCGCCGTATATTTCGCGCGCCAGCTCTTTGCCGTTATCCGCGCAGCAGAGAGCGATGATGGCATCGGGATGCGTATGATCCACATGTTTAAAAGGAAGAAACGCATGCAGCAGCGTTTCGATCGAAGCCCGCGGGTGCCGACTGTTCACCATGCAGTGTCCCAGATAGGCGACCATTTCTTCGTCGGTCATCTCTTCCCGCTCCATAAGCGGACGAATATCGTCCAGGCGCAGGCCCGTGAAATTTTCCGCTTTCATGGACGCAAGGTCCGAGCCGCTGCCTTTTACCCACATGACCTCGATTTCCCGCCCGCGAAAATCGGTGACCGCCGTTTTGGCCGAGGTGTTGCCGCCGCCCCAATTGGCGACCGTTCGGTCAAACCCGAGCAGGTTCGACCGGTACACCAGTTCGTCCAAACCTTTCTTAACGCCTACCGCGACTTCCGCATCCCATAAATTTGCCGTCATTTTGTGCTCCTCCTCAGGAATTGAACGAGTATTGTTTTGCTTTACTTGCACTTGTTTTCTTTTATTTAATCGTATCATATCTTTATTTGTTTTTGAATATTTATTTTTATGTTTGCTTTTCTTCTTTGGATAAATAAAAAAAGACAAAAACGGGAGGGCCCGTCCTGTCTTTGTCTTTATTTTGTGAAGTTGTCTGTCTTTTTATTGGGTTGCGGGTTGCTTCTTGCGATTTAGCGGAAATGGTCCCAGAAGTCCCAATACTTGAAATATTTCGTGCGCAGGAAATACCTCGATGGCAAATGGTCGGCCGGGAGACGGTCGCGCTTCCCCTGTTTCTGTTCATCGCTTCGCTCCCTGTGCTGCGGCCGAGTTTCCGTGCGGCTCGGCATCCGATTTTCCGGCTGTTTTTCAACCTGATTTGCGGACCGGCTTGCCGGCTTTGCTTCTGTACCATCCGTTCCTTCATTAGAATGGGCTTCCGTCTGGAGGTTGGCGCAGTGTCTGCCGCAGCCTGTCCCCTCTCCGCCGTTGAAAGCCCTCCTGCATGTCCCGTTGCGGCACATGGCGTTCACCTCTTTTGTAAAATTAATCGTCGGATTTCCATTCCTTCTTACTTCCTCTGTTTAAGAGTTTGCCGTCAGTCCCGGCTCCGGCGCCGTTTTGCGGGAAGCCCACAGCCGATATGGGATGATGAGGGCCAGGCACACAAGGAACAGCGCGTAGAACTGCGGATTCGGAATCCGGTTGATCCGGAAAACGGCGTCCAGCAGAGCCACGAAAAAGGCAAACGCGATACGGGCGCTCCTTGTCGCAGGCGTGGATTTGGGGTCCGTGATCATGAAGAAGGCAAACAGTTGAAGGGAGGCGCCCATGAGGGGCCCAAGGGCCGCAAACAAAGGCGCTCCGAAGAAGAAATGCCGCACGAACGCAAACAGCGTAAAGCTCCCGAGGAAAGCCAGCACCGCATCCAGCCGGTTGGCGATGTAGCACACCACGATGCCTAGGCACAGGATCAGAATCATAACGCCGATGCCGTTCGTCCACTGTTTGGGAGTACTCACCGCATACTGGGGCAGGGAGTAGAGCATGATGACCATCGCCACGTTGTTGGGGTTGAAAATATGCCCGCCTTTGAAACGGATGGCATATTTCAGCGCGATCGCGATAACGGCGGTGAGCGCGTAAGGCCACAGCTGATTGGAACTGAGCAGCAGAGAGATGCCGATTCCCGTGATCAGGGCGCTGAGCGGAAATATCCACGTTTTATTTTTCAGCCGGTTCAGAATGATTTCCGTCCCCGTGGTACAAACGACTGCCGCAAAAACCGCATCCCATTTCTGGAAAAAGCCCAGGTACACTTGCCCGGCTATCGCAAAGCTGCTCAGGAACGCCAGAATAAAGTATCTCGGGTCAATCCGGTAATCCCGCCAGGATACGACCGAACGCAGATGCGTATTCATTTCGTTGCGCATGAAATTCCTCCGTTATTTCGAAATGGTTGAAATCTGAAACCGCCTGTAGGGGGTGAACCGGTCCGACTTCCGGTTGATGCTTTTCCATTCCACTTTGTAGTTGCCTACCGTGCCCTGCTCATGTTCACCCAGCAGTCCCTTGAGCTTATTTTCCGCTTCCGTTTTGCGCAGCGCCGCCGCCCTTTCTTCCTCGGCCCCCTGCCGGTACTGCCCAATCCACCCTTCCGCTTCTTCCGTCAGGCGCACGGACGAGTTCCGGCTCGTCGGCGGGGGATACAGCCGGTTCAGCAGATCGGACGAAGCATCCGTTCCGTCGAAGGACGGCGGTCTTCTTCTCAGGACATGCTCGTTCCAAAATACGGCTTCCCGGTCGATAAGCCGTTTGATCCGCTCTTCGCTGCGCTCCAGACGCACGGTACGGAACTTGTTGCCGCCGATCAGAACGGCTACCCACCAGTGATCCGCGCCCGTAACGGCCATATAGTGCTGGCACTGAAAATCAATCTTCGCGGGAACCCGGCCGTTCTCCCATTCTTCTTTGCTGAATTCGCCGGTTGATTTGCATAAAAGACCCGCATGAGAGCCAATCACCCAGCGGTCCAGGCCCGCCAGCATAAAAGAATGCTCCGGGTGCTGAAAAATCCAGTTTCTTCTCATCACCCTGTGTCCGGTCCGATCCGTAAATTCCCGTGCGATAAAATCTTTGAGCTTGCTGCCGAGCTTCATCGCTTCCTTCTCTTCCGAAGGAGGCAGTTCTCCGGTTTTATCCAGGTAAACTTCCAGAGCGGTTTTCCATTTGTCCGCTCCGCAGACGGCTCCCGCATCGCTGCCGCCGATTCCTTGTCTCCGCCAGGCGAGCCATTCCTCGTAAGAAAGATCTCGGGTATTCACAAGCTTCTTCGCACGCATACCATCTCTCCTTTACACCGGCAGCTTCTGCTGCGGTTACGAGCTATTCTTCCTTAAGCAGACTCCGCACCGTATCCATCCATCTCAAGTAATAATCCGCTTCCGTATCGTCCTTCCCCAACAGCTGCACGGCCTCGTGAACACGGTCCACAAATCCGGTGACTTTGAGAATGACGGGATAGGTGTATCTCTCCAATTGTTCGTCCCAGTAAACGGGGTCCTGCAAACGGCGCGCCTCCCAGCCGAAAGCAAGCCCCTGCCGGAAAGAAGGCCGGTATTGCTCCGGAATTTGTTTATCCGCATGGGCCGCAAACGCAAGCTGATCAAAAAAACTGTACGCTGCGGCTAACCCTACTCCACTATATGCATCATGTCTGAATTCAGCAGGTAAATTTTCCAGTTCGGCAGCTGTTTTTTGCAAATCGAATTCCGTTAAAAACCATAAACAACGGCCGAAACCCTGGTAGCAGACGCGCTGGTAGGGAAACGGGAAATGTTGAAATTTCTGAATAATCTGTTTATTTTTCTTATAGTGAAACAACGCGGTTTTAAATCCGGCTCCATCGAACACAATGGGCGCGTATCTTGGGTCCAGTTGCTTTATCCAGCGCTTGTATGCCCGGTACCGGAAACCGTACCGGATAGTGAGGTACCATCCGAGTCCCACGTAATACTGATACAGATATCCCGGCGACAACTGATGAACGTAAGCTTCGAAACGTCTGCCTCCGGACGGGAATAAAGCGGATTTTACCCCAAGTCCCATGCCGGCCCCTTCGTAAGCGAACCCTTTGTAGAACGGCTCGAAACGGTTTTCCAGCCTGGCACGCAGCTTGGGCATCCCCAATACCGGTTTCAAAGTCCAGTTGCTGCCGGACAAGAACGCTCTTAAAATCTGCGGGAATTTGCGGTCGTAATGGACATTGCCCGTGAGCGGAAATTTGGCGACCATCTTCGGGATGCTGCGGTGAAAAGCTTTCAGATAAATGAAGAGAGCAAGAAAGGCTAGGCATGCCCCTATTCCGGCTGCGACTGCAATGACCTGCATGGATCCATCTCCTCCGCTTTCCTTGTGGCTGAAACGGTTGACGCGTCTGTAAAAGGCAGCGTCTTCCTTGTTTTTTCATTTCCCTCCTTTTTCTTCTTATTGCGAAGCGGCTTTGCTCAATCTATAGACGGACGGGTTTACCCCCACCTTCCTTTTGAAAATTCTGCCGAAATGAGTCAAATCGTTATAACCTACCGAGAAACAGACGTCTGTTACGGGCTCTCCTCTTTTCAAAAGAAGCTTCGCTTTCTGGATGCGCTTATTCATCACATATTCTTTGAAGCCCGTACCCACATACTTCTGAAACATCCGGGAATAGTGGCACCGGCTGACATAAATTTGCGAAGCGACTTTCTCGAGATTCAGATCGTTCTCGCATATGTTTTCGTCGATGTAGGCCAGCGATTCCGCGAAAAGCCGGTTATCATGGGAAACTTCTTCATTCTGGGCCACCATATCAATCAGAGATATCAAGGAAGATAAGCTGATTTTATCGGCTCCTGCTAACGCGAGCAGAGGACTGTTGATTCTCAGCTCGTTCACATTCCAGGTTTTCGGAAAAGACGGCTCGAATGTAAGAAACACGATCAGTTTATAGTGCGCCTGCTTGACCAGTTGGAGAGCGGAGTTAAAATCGACAAACTCGGTCAACTTCACTTTTTTGGAAAGAAGCAGCAAATCCGCCAGGTAATCTTTACATCTCTCGGCTTTATGTACAAAGACCAGCAAATCCACTTCGTTCATCCCCCTCTTGATAGTTGGTGAATTTTTCATAAATTAGTCCAAAATGATAAATTAGCTGATTAAGTGCTTCTGAAATAAATTTTACCAATAAAACTTTGTCGTTGATCTGCTTGAATTGTCACCTATCCGTCTTTTTTTGTCATGAAGTTTCACATCCCTAGAAAAAGTTAAACATAAATATTCAATTTATTTTGGATGAAACTGGTAAAACAAATTATATACGCTTATGCGTGTGAAAACAAGGATAAAATTCGAAAATGCGTATTTTTGAGTATTTGTAATACAGGAATAAATAGCTATTTTCTAAAACTAATGTTTGATATACTATTAGAACATATGTTTGTTGATTGTTCTGGAATATGCCGAATTGGGGGCTTGCAAATGAATGAAATTAATCATCGCATTAAAGAGCTGCGGTTAAAGCACAACTTGACCATGGCCAAGATGGCCGCTATGATCGGAGTTTCTCCGGGAAACATCAGTGATTGGGAAAATGGCAAAAAAAAATCGACCCCTACTGCTAGAGCATTGATCTCCATTTCCAAACAATTCAACGTTTCTCTTGATTGGCTAATGACAGGTAAGATTCCTGATTTTCCTTCAACCTTGATCCCCTTCCCTCCTTCCGAGAAGAGCCATCCACACATAGATGCCTTGTATGATGTCGCCGAGCAGCTTGAGGAGGAAGATTTTGTCCTCCTCCAGACGATGGCCGCTCATCTTGCAAGCAAGAACCGGGCTCAGACGCCGGGTGAGCTGTACCGGTCCGGGAAGGTGCGAGCCGCTTCCATCCAACCGGACAGCGAACTCCGTGAAGCTTCGCTCTCCGCGGAGTATTACGTCCGGCTTCCCCTGATCGGTAAAGTTACGGCGGGCAGTCCGATCCTGGCTGCGGAGAATATCGAAGAGTATTTCAGCGTTCCCAAAAATCTGGTGGGCCAGGGAAAACATTTCATCCTGCGGATTCAAGGGGAAAGCATGATCAACAAAGGAATCGAGAACGGCGACCTGGTGCTCGTCCGTCAACAGTTATGGGCGGACAACGGGGAAGTGATCGTCGCGTTGATCGACGGTGAAGAAGCGACGGTGAAAACCTTCTTCAAAGAATCCAACCGGGTCAGGCTTCAACCCGCCAACGATCGCTTTCAGCCTCTCTATCCGGTTAACGTCAGCATACTGGGCAAAGTCGTGAGCGTGCTGCGGGACGCCGAATAAACCGGCCGGACATCAACAAACGCCGTACAGCCGGCAACAAACGAGGAGTCCCGCCGACCTCCGTCATCGTATCCTAGTTTCATAACGGATGAATGGAGGGCTCGACTTGCCGTCGTTGGATCGATTTGAAGTCGGACTGCCGGACCGTCAGGCAGAGGAACCCAGTCAAGTTACGGAGTGCGCATTCGACAGATGCCGCAGCCCGATTTACGCCGGAGAGAAGAATTGGGACTTCGACCGGGACTGGTTCTGCAGCGCAGCCTGTATCGCCAGGCATTTGGGCGCCGAGAAACGCTATGTGGAGTAGCCACCTAGAAAAAGTCCGGGGGACAACGGAAGCTCCAAACGGAGCCGCCTCCCCCGGACTTTTTGGCGTGTTAACAGCCGGCCATACAGCGGCTCTCCTCTTCCGGAGGAAAGTCCTCTGCCTTGCCGCTGCGTCTTTAGACGGTTTAGACGGGAATGCCCGTTTTCCCCGCTTTATTGGCCAGCAGCCTGTAAGGCACCCCGAGCAGGAGCGTGACCAGAAATGAAGCGTAAAACTGCGAATTCGTTATTTGATTCACACGCAGCCAGGCATCCGTAAAGGCAATTAGAAAGGCGAACAGAATCCTCGCTTTCCGGGTCGGCGGCGTCGTTTTGGGATCCGTGATCATAAAGAAGGAAAAAAGCTGAAAGGATGCCCCCATCATCGGACCGAAGGCGTACAGGACCGGTTCTCCGAAAAATCCGACTCTTATAGCAGCAAAGAAGGAAAAACCCCCGATAAAAGCCAGGACGGAGTCCAGCCGTTTCGCTTTATAGGCCGCGAAGAGACCGAGAATCATAATGAGGCTCATGACCTCGATCCCGTTGGTCCATTGTTTCGGAGTACTCACGGCATAGGCGGGCAGAGCGATCAGCATGATCACCATCGCGACATTGTTCGGGTTGAAAATGTGGGCGCCCCGCAGCCTTACGAACTGCTTGATCGTGACAGCCAGGACGGCTGTCAGGACATAAGGCCATACGGCATAGGAGCTGAGCAGCAGACTGATTCCGATACCCGTAATCAGGGCGCTCAAGGGGAACGCCCACTTTTTCTTCAGCCAGCCGACCAGAATAAATTCAAGAGCGACCGCTGTAAGCACAGACGCGAAAAAAGAGTCCCATCTCTGAAAAAAACCGAGAAACAGCTGGCCTGCGGCAACAAAGGACAACAAAAACGCCAAAATATACAGTCTCGGATCTTTGCTCATCTAGTCCTTCTTTTCGGTCAGTCTCAAAATCTGGTTTTTGGGAACGTCCCGGAACTGCTCCACTCTTCCGCTGGGCCAGCGCACCGTGATCTTGTCCGCTTTATCCGCCTTGCCGAGGCCGAAGTGCAGGCGCGGATCGCTCTGGCCGCCGAAGCTGTTGGCTCCGTCTTTTTCCATGACCGTTTCGACTCCGTTCACTTCAAAAGTCACCCTCGCCCCTATCGCGTCCCGGCTGCTCGGCGCCGTGCCGATCAAATCCAGCTTGATCCAATTGTTCTGATTGGTGACGGTATTCTCGTAAACTCTGGCCGGCCCGCCCTGATTGGCGAACACAAGGTCGAGCTTGCCTTGGTTGCGGATGTCTACCGCCGAGATGCCGCGTCCGTCTTCCACGAAGTCAAGCCCGACCTGCCCCGCTATATCCGTAAATTTATTTCCCTGCGGGTAAAAAAGAAACTTGTTCTCATAGCCGGAAAGACTCTTGTCTGCGAAAGCCGGCCAATTCTTCGTATCCTCGACGATATTGCCCGGTGTCGTTGCGAGTGTCCCGAGATCGAACCAGTAATCTTTCTTCTTGCTGGCGGAAACAAACCCCGTCTGTACGACCAGACTCGACTTGCCGCTGTTGTCCAGATCCATAAAACGGGCGCCCCAGGAGAAGCCGGCCAAATTGACGCCCATTTCTTTCCCGCGGTCGATAAACTGGCCGTCCTTCTCGTGCCACAGCTGATTGCCTTCCAGAATATACTGGGATTTGCTGACGTTGCTGACGTACATGGCCGGCTTGCCGTCATGGAAAATATCCGCGAAATCGACGTTCATTCCTTTGAAGGTATCATCTCCGATTCCCCTCGGTTGAACCACAGCCGTAAACTTCTTGCCCTCTTCGTTCAAATACAGGGTATCGGGACCGAAATCGTTGGCATTGTAGATATCCGGCCAGCCGTCGTTGTTCACGTCCCATGTCCCGGAAGCGAGGGTCCAGCCTGTATCGCCCACCCCGAGCTCCGCGGTGACGTCCGTGAATGTACCGTCCCCGTTATTGCGGTACAGCACGTTACGGCCGCCGTTGCGCGCCCTCTCGAAATCGTTATGCATAATCTTCGTCGTCGTCAAATTCCACAGGTCGTTCTTTTCATGAAAATAACAAGACAGGTACAGATCCAGATTGCCGTCTTTGTTGTAATCGAGGACGATCGCCTTGTTGACATAGCCCTTGTATCCAACCCCCGCCTGATCCGTGACTTCCGTAAAAGTCCCGTTCCCGTTATTGTGAAACAGGCGGCTTTTGCCCCAAGAACCGACGAACAGGCTGGGATACCCACTGTTGTCGTAATCGAACCACACGGCCGCTTCCGAGATTCCGTCCTTGTTTACATCCGCAAGCCCGGCGGATTCGGCCGTTTCGGTAAAGGTGCCGTCTCCATTGTTGTGGAACAGAGCGTTCTTGGAGCCTTTGGCGGAGTTTACGAAGTAAAGGTCCATAAAACCGTCCCCATCATAGTCCGCCGTAAACACGCCCGCTCCGGTCGAAGCCATCCAAGGCATAATGTTCGCCACTTTGGAGTCGAATGTCGGCTTGCTGTGGGTGAATTTGACGCCGGAAGCCTGTGTGGTCTCCTTCAACGAAAAGCCGAAATCCGTCCGGTTCTGCCCGGCGCCGCAGCCGGTGGCCGTCAGAAGCAGCGCCGACACGGCAAGCAGCATTTTGCTCAAAGGTTTAACCTGCATGTACTCTCCATCTCCCCATCCGTTCATAATGAGATCCGGCTTAGCTTTGTCCCGCCCTGCCTGTAATAAAGGTCAGAATATCCTCCAGTGTAGCGATGCCGCCGAGATCGTCCTCCGTCATTCTTACGCCGAATTCTCTTTCCAGGGTAACCACGAGCTCCAGGACAGCCAGAGAATCAATTCCGATTTCGGGCAGGGGTTTCCGCAGGAAAGCGTCGGCGTCCAGTTCTTCCATCGGCTCCGTAGAATCCAGAAGACTCACCGTTACTTCGATAATGCGGGATTTCACAGCTTTAACGTTCATGACAGTTCTCCTTTTCAAAGTAATCCTCCGTCCACAACCAGCACGGCGCCGTTCATATAAGAAGCCGCATCCGAGAGAAGGAAAAGGACGGCGGAGGCCGCCTCTTCAGGCGTTCCCAGTCTTCTCAGCGGGATGTCCTTTTCCAGGTCCCGCTTGCGGCGGGCGGGAATGGATTCCAGCATGTCGGTGCCGATAAACCCGGGAGCAACGGCGTTTACCCGTATGCCCAGAGGCCCCGCTTCCTTGGCAAGCGCCTTGGTCAGTCCGATGACGCCCGCCTTGGAGGCGGCATAATTGGTTTGTCCGGCCGCTCCGGCAATTCCGGTCACGGAGGAGAGGTTCACCACGCTCCCCCTTGAAGCGGCAAGGGGACGGATGAGGTTTTTCAAAATGATATGCAGGGAGGTAAGGTTCACCTGAAGGACGGTGTCCCACTGCTCGTCGGTCATCCGGTACATCGGCGTATCCTGCAAAATTCCGGCGTTGTTGACGACTCCATGCACGGGACCCTCTTCCAGCAGGTTTGCGACCATTCTTGCGACGGCAAGCTTGTCTGTAAAGTCCGCCTGCACGCAAGAGACACGCGATAAGTCATTCCCCGTTTCATCCAGAAGCGTTTCTGCCGCCTGCCGGTCCTTCGAGTAGGTGAAGACTACGCGAGCGCCTGCCGAAGCCAGCTGTTTGACGACGGCCCTGCCGATCCCCCGGGACCCCCCGGTCACCAAAATCGTTTTTCCTGTAAAACTGTAAGTCGTCGTGGCCATAGTTCCTCCTAATCCGGCTTGTTGAACAGCACGGCCGCGTGGAATCCGCCGTAAGCGGGTACCGATTTTAAGGCGGAAGCCGTTTTGCGGTGCGCGGTTAGCGTCTGAACGGGAAGCTGCACCCTTGGATCGGCTTGTTCGTAATTCAGCGTACGAAGCAGAATCTCTTTCTTCATGCAGTGCAGAAGCAGTACCGTTTCGATCATGGCGCTCGCTCCCAGCAAATGCCCGAAATACCCCTTGAAGGAGGTTACGGCCGGAACAGGCCGGTTCAGACGGCCGAAAGCGCGATGGATTTCGTTCGCTTCGTACCGGTCCCACAGAGTACTGCCTGACCCGTGCGGTACGATAACGTCGATTTCCGGAGCCGTGCCGTGTCCGGCGGCCTCCGTGATGACCGACGCGTAGGAGTGCCTCGAAACGTCCGGAAGCGTCATATGCCAGTGTTCCTGGAGGAAGGCCCCTCCGCGGTAAACCGCCAGCGGCTCTGCCGGCCTCCCCGCTGCATGCTCGGCCGATTCGAGAATGATCGTGCCCGCACCGTCCCCAAGAATGGAGCCGTCCCTATGCAGGTCAAACGGTCTGATTTTCATCTGTCCGGAAACAAACCCCTTCTCCTGCAGCCACAAATACTCCGATGCGTGCGCGTAGTCCGAACAGGCGACGATAACGAGATCGGCGCTGCCGCTCGCAATAAGCATCCTCCCCAGCTCCAGCGCATACAAACCCGAGGCGCACGCATTGTTTACGACATAGCCCGGGCCGTTCACCCCCAGCAGCTGTGCCAGGTAAAACAAGTAGGGAAAAGTCTGGATATTAAAAAATTCACGCCGGAACTCGTTGAAAAGCGGCGTTTTTTCCGCTTGGTCCTTCTGTGAGGCGGCATCCTGATAACGGATGAATTTATCCGTCAGCTTCACGGCGCCCAGATTCTCGTGACCGATAACGAGCCCGATTCTGCTGTCTCCGGTTATCCGGAAAGAGGCATCGTCAAGCGCCTGCCGGATGGACAGAAGCAGCATGCAGAAGTCCCGGTCGTCCAGCAGATGATTTTCCGCAAGCCACCGCACACTCTTCTCTTCCAGCCAATCGGACAGGTCGAAATCCGGCAGAGAAAAGACCGGATATTCCAGGCGGTTGCCGTCCGGAAAAGGATAGGAGCGGCGGGACGGCTCCGGTACCGAATCGGACAGTGCGGCTTCCCATACCTCTTGATTGGTCATGCCCAGGGAACACAACATGTTCGTTCCCGTAACCAGAACGCTAGTATTCTTCACGGTTATCTCCTCTTAACGATGCGGATTTGCACGGATTTAAAACTCGACGGCAAGCAGCCCCTCCGGGCCGGCATCCGCATAAATCACGGACGTTCCGGACGGAAGCTCCCCGCTTCTGAGCCTGACAGCCAGAACCGCCGGAAGCTGCTCGTCGGTCACGCGGGTTGCGGCCGCATCCGGCAGGTCCGTTCCGCTTGCTACGCGAAGCTTGAGGCCGTCCCCCCCGGAAGGCATCCGGGACAGCACCAAAGCTACGACGGACTCCCTGGCTGCCCGGTACCGGATGCTTCCCTCGAAGACGGCGGGCGGCAGCAGCCTTACGATGCAGACCGCCACTTGGGAAGCACGGCCCGACTCCAGCATGTCGGCCGCGTACTGCAGCGACTTCACCGAGGAGAAGTCCCCGCCCGATATCGTGACATTGGGGCCGCCGAGCCCGAAGTAGATGGATGCCTGGCCGGCTATTACATTCAGTACGGTTTCCGGAAACAGACCCGGGTTCGTGTTGTTCACCCCGTACGTTTCCGCCTCCTGCTGCAGCCGGTCGATGGCTTCCAGATTCGCGTCGTTGGTTCCGACAACCACGCCGATGTCGTTTCTCTTCCCATCCGGGACGTGCCCCGGAATCGAGGCCATTTGCAGCGCCTCCTTGATGGCCAGACAGGCCAGCCGGACGGCTCTGGAATGCCTTTTCAGCCCTCTAAGACCCCCTGCCGCATCCTCCGGTTCATCTTCGATCCGGGAAGACAAAGTCTCGTCGTCCGAATCTTCAGCCGGAGGCCGGCTGTCCGGACGTTCGACAATCGCCGCAAAGCTGGGGGCCATGTAATACCCGCACCCGCTTAAATAAATGAACTGCGGCACCGCTATTCCCCCCTTATTCCAAGTTTTCCGGCCGCTGTCCATGAACGGCGGACAGAACAATCGAGGAGTTTACTCCTCCGAACGCGTAGGAATTCGACAAAACGGTACGGTACCTGCCGGGCGCGGGTTCCTTCATGAGAACAGGGACCGGGCAAGCCGGATCGGGCTGCTCCAGATTAAGCGTCGGCGGAGCCACCCCTTCTTCCAGGCATTTCACACTCATCACCGCTTCAATCGCGCTCGCCGCGCCCAGCGTATGGCCGATGTGGCCTTTAATCGAGCTGGCAGCCGGAAGACGCGTCTCCTTGAAGACGACCGACAAAGCGGCCGCTTCCATCTTGTCGTTCGCCTGGGTGCCCGTTCCGTGCAGGCTCACATAATCGACGGCGGACGCCGGGACCGCCGCCATCTTCAAAGCGGCGCGCATGGCCCGCACGGCGCCTTCCCCCTGCGGATCGGGCTGGGTAATGTGATGAGCGTCGCAGCTCATCCCGTACCCGAGCAGCCCGGCCCGCGGACGTATCCGGCGCGCCTGCGCATGAGCTTGCGATTCGATGACTAGCACGCCCGCCCCTTCCCCGAGGAGGAGCCCTTTCCGGCGAACGTCGAAGGGCCGGCAGCGGTCGGGCGCCATGGCGCGCAGGCTGCTGAATCCCGTAAAAGCGACCCAGGACAGCGAATCCGCTCCGCAGGCGATCATCACGTCCGCTCTGCCGGACGCAATCTCGTCCATGGCTCTGGCGATGGCGAAATTACCCGCTGCGCAAGCGTTGGTGAACGTCCATACGGGACCCCTCAATCCGAGCAGCCGACTGATCTGCTCCGTTATGACATGCGGCCCTCCGAACGCCTCGCTGCGCTTCCCTTGAATGGCGCCTTCGAGCGGGTCGATATCTCCCATCGTGGTGCCTACGCAGAGCCCGACCCGGCAGCGGGAAAGCGCAGGCTTATCGAGCCCCGCATTCCACAGAGCCTGCTCGATGGCGGGCATCAGTATCCGCGTCGCTCTTCCCGATTTTTGGAGAGCGTCCGGAGCGTATTCGGAGAGGGGGATGTCGTCGATCTGGCAGCCCATCCGGTTCGTATGCTTCTCCACGTCAAACACCGTGATCGGTTTGACGCCCGTCTCTCCCCGCAGCAGATTTCTCCAGAAGGATGCCTCATCCGTTCCGATCGAAGTTACGACTCCCAAGCCCGTTACCACTGCCGGTTGACCCGCTTGACGGGATCGTTCTTCGGGTGCATAGCCTGCTTGGTTCATTTGCCCTGCCCTTCTTTCATGGGATTCCAAATGGGGCTGAGGTCGCTGATTCCCGGTTCCGGCCGCTGAAACTGATCCATGCCCCGCTCACGCACGACAATCTCGACTGCCTGCTCCTTGGAGGCTTGCGCCCGCTCCTTCAGGGCCGGATCATCCGGATGAGCTTGATGTCCCTCTTTCCAAATCTTCATGCCGTCGCCGACCTCGCCTTTTTTAACCAATGCATCCCCCAGTGCCGTGTACGCCAGCGTCCACATGTAGAAAGGATGGTCCTGTTCGAACTTTTTCGTGACAGCCAGACAGAAGGACAGATCCTGAATGGACTTATCGATCCGCTGCAAGCCCACCGGCCAGTACAGATTATTGATTCCGCGGGCATAATGAGCCAGCCAGTCGTAAGGGTCCTTCTCCAGCACCTCATTCATCAATTCAATGGAATGAACAGATATTTGTCCGAGAGAGGCGGTTCCCAGAGACTCGTTCTGCATCTGGTCCACGTAAGCCAGCGCCAGCTGCAGCTTGGCTCTTGCCGGGGGCTGCTCCAACGATTTCATAAACGATACGAAGGCATCGATCCGGCCTTCTTTGCCCATCGTTATCCGGAGCGCATTGCCGTAGGCCAGGTTATCCGGTTCGGCGGCGACCTTTTTCTGCAATTCTTCTGCGCTTCCCAGCGCCTGGCCGCCGGCTGCGGCTTTTTCTTTCTCGAACGCAAGATTATACTCCGCAAGCCGCATACCGTCGGATACCGGTGGAAGCTTGTACGGCCGATTCCAGTAATAATAAAATTCCGTTAATAGTCCTGCCACAATCAGAACGACAAGCAAGAACTGCCATCTTTTTCTCATACGGTTCCCCCTCGCTTTGACTTGTTTGGGATCTCCCTTAGACTTTCATAAAATAAACTGGCTGTAATAATGCTTGCGGTAATCGGAAGGACTCACACCGACCTTCTTGCGGAAGATTCTTCCGAAATGGGTCATGTCTCCGTATCCCACGGCGTAACAGGCATCCGTAACGGAGTGTCCTTTTACGAGCAGTTTCTTGGCCTCCCCGATCCGCTGTTCGATCAGATAGTCGCGGAAGGTGATGCCGAATTGTTTTTTAAACCGTTTCGAAAACTGCCATTTGCATACGTAGCATTCTTTGGCCACGCTCTCCAGAGAGAGCTCTCCCGTGCCCAGGTTGTCCTGGATGTGCTTAAGCACGCGCTCCCAATCCATCTCCGTGTCGGGTCCGGCACCCGCGAAAGTCTTTCTCGAGAAGACATGGCTCTGGATCGACGCCAGATAGTGAAACAGAAGCTGGATCACAAACCGCGACTGCTTGTCCGCCTTCGTAAAAACATACACCGGAACGGAAGCGTCCGCAGGCAATTCGCCGGTCTCCACCCGCTCGTTCTCCGTGAGAACGACAAGCGCCTCGCAGCTTCCGGCCGTGGCCTGCCTGCGGGCATCTTCCGCCGTTCCGACGTGCAGAATCAATCCGTCGGCCACATAAGCCGCAGCGGGCGTATTGCGGGAATCAAGCGGATCGCTGTCCGCCGGGTCGCTATCCCCCGCATCCCTGCCGGCTTCCCTGTCCCAGAACACGATCATAGGCTAGCCCTCCCGGCTTCCGGTTATAATCGCGCCGCGGACCGGCCCTTCGTTCATCTTGACGCAGATGTCCCGGAAGCCCGCGGCTTGCATGACCTCCCACCAGTCCTCCGGGCGGAGAAACCCGAAACAGGACGTGTCCCCGTCCGCTCCGCCGACCGGCTTAAAATCGGGCAGCAGTGAGAAAATAAACTCCTGATGCAGCCTGGACCGGTAATGCTCCCTCACACACTCGGACAACACGATCGTTCCTCCCGGTTTCAGCAGCCGGCGCAGCGCGTCCAGTGAAAGAGCCAGATCCTCCGCGCAGTGCATGACATTGACGGCATAGATAAAGTCGTACGTCTCCCCGCCGCTCTTCACCTCGTTGATATCCAGTGTCAGCTGGCGGAGCTTGTGCGGGGGGAGCTCTCCTTCGAGCATCCGGCCGGCTTTCGCGGCGAGCAGTCTGCTGGCGTCCGAGACGGTGTACTCCTCGACGAATTTCGACCGGAGGCGGATTTCCGTCAGCAGAGCGCGTGTTGCCGAACCGAAACCTGTACCGAGCTCCAGGATTGTGCAGGATTCCGCGGGAATCAGATCCGCCAGCTCCTCCGCTGCCCACTGGTTGTGTACCGCGTACAAGTCATGCGCATTGTGGAAATACACTTCCCACAGGGCGATGCCTTCGCGGTTAAACAGCCTGTGCTGAGGCTGAACCTCTCCCCGGATGGCCCGCAGCCAGAATGTCCCCGCGTATTCGATTAGCTTCAGGGAGGGGGCCACGTGCACGGCCGGGAACGGATTGCCCGGATTCGTCCACTCTCTGCCTTTGGCCGTGAGTGTCAGGACCGCTGTGCCTCCGGGCCCGGTCGTCTTCCCGACGAACTCCTGCTGCTCCAAAAAATGAAGAGCCCAGTTCAACAGCGGCCTGTTCTCTTCCGAACAGGCGATCTGAGAAAGCAGCCTGCTCTCCCGCACCGGGCCGTTCAGGTCGATGCCCCCCGCCTTCATTGCGTTCAAAAGGGTAAAGGCCGTAAAATCCGATACATATTCATAGGCCGCATGATAGGTTTCGTTAAACAAAGCCGTCTTAACGGTCGTAACACCACTCACCCCTGTTCCTCCCAGCCTTACGATGTGGTCTCGATCTCAACGATCCGCTGCCGGATCACATGATAGTCGATGAAGACGTATAGCAGCGCGCCGTTCTCGGTGCGGACGTCATGGGATTCCGCCAGGCCCGCCGTAAGGAAATCGCCTTCTTTCATCACTTCGTTCTCGTTTAAAATAAGATCGCCTTTGATCAGGTAGGCGAATTCTCTTCTCGGGTGGTCGTGCATGGGAATGAAGCTTCCGGGATGAAGTTTAACCAGAAAGCACAATCTGCCCTGCTCGTCTTCGTACAGGTAGCTCATCTCGGTGTTTTCATAAATGCCCGGCTCCCAGTTCATTTCTTCCCATTTAATGAGCTTGTGTTTATTTTCGATTTCCATCTAGAACCCTCCCGGATTAATCCGTTTTTTTCTCCAGATGAAGCAGCATCCGCGGACTTGAGGTCGTAAGCGGAGACAAATCGAAGCCTCCGTATATTCCCTTGACGTCCAGTCCCGCATTACCGTGCAGCCGCAGCAGCTCGGCGGCCGTATACAAACGCAGGTTCAACCGGGATGACTTGAGCTCCCCATTGTCAAACCACGTCATCTCTTCGTTCCATCTGCCGGTTACGCTGTCGAAATCCCGCTGCGACCATACGGGACAGCCGTTCATCATGTCCCACGTTTTTTTCGCGCTGTAAAGAAGCTTGAAGTCCCGGTTTTCCGTTTCCTGAATCAACTGTCCCCCCGGTTTTAGAGCGCGGTAGACACGATGCAGAATGTCTTGATTCTCTTCTTCGTTTTCCAGATACCCGAATGCCGTGCCGAGATTAAGAACCGCATCGAATTCGTCCGCGAAATCAAGCTCTCTCATATCCAGAGACTTGAACACCGCCTCGGCTCCGGATGCCTGAGCCCGCCGCCGCGCCTCGTCCAGCAGCGTATCCGACGCGTCGATACCCGTCACTTGGTACCCCCTCAGAGCGAGAGGGACGCTGATCCGGCCTTGTCCGCAGCCCAGGTCGAGAATGGACGCGCCTTCCGGCAGATTCAGCAAGGACAAAAGCTGCCCGATTTCGAAACGGGTACGCTCTTCATTCAGAATCACTTCCGAGAAAAGGAGATAGTCCTTCCCGAAAAAGTCGTGCCAGTGCTCTCTTGCCGCCACTGTCTTCACCCCATTCGCCGTAATGCTCTCGTCACCCCGTGAACGAGAAAGTCGCATTCTTCCCCGCTGACATTCAGGGGCGGATACATAAGAAGAATGCCGTTGAAATAATTGCCCATTATGCCTTCGTCGTGGAGATGCCCGGACAACCGGCGCCCCCATTCGAAATCGACCGGCTCTTTGGTCGCCTTGTCCTTCACGAATTCAAGCGCAAGCATAAGGCCCATCCCCCGGATATCGCCCACGTTCGGATGACCGGCCAGCGCGTCCGCAAAATCATCCAGAAGCCCCTGTCCGCGCACGGCCGCATGATCCGGCAGTCCGTCCTGCTCGATGATTTCCAGCACCTCCAGAGCCGCCGCGCAGCCGACCGGATGTCCGCACTGCGTCGAGCCGTGAAGCAGGATGCCGCCGCTTCCGAACAAACTGTCGTCCAGCTCGCCCGACATCAGCACGGCCCCCATCGGGAAATAACCGCCGGTCAATCCTTTGGATACGGCAAGAACATCCGGCTCCAGCCCGTATTTCTCGCTCAAGGACCAGTGTCCCGTTCTGCCCAGTCCCGTCGTAACTTCATCCGAAATCACCGCAATGCCGTATTGCCGCGTCAAAGCCCTGACTTGTGAAAAAAACGGCTCCGGCATAAGAACCACTCCGTTCACCGCCTGAATCGGCTCCACAAGAACGGCGGCGATCGTCTCGGGGCCCGCTTCCCCAATCAGGCGCTCCAGCTCCTTCAGGCAGAAGTCCGCCGCACTTTCGGGAGAAGAAGCCGCCGCCGGAGGCCTGTACAAATTAGGCGCGGGAGCGCACAAGCAATCATCGAGGCCTCTTCCGAACATTTCCCGGATGCCCAGATGGGTAACCGAACCGGAGCCGTAGGTTGTTCCGTGAAAGTTTCCGTCGAATGAAATAAACTTGTCCCGCTTCGCCTCCCCGCGGGAGATGAAATGCTGCCGGATGAGACGCATTGCCGTTTCCACGGCCCCCGATCCGTCGTTGGTAAAGAACACCTTGGCATACCGGCTGCCGCAGAGGCGGAGCAGTTTGTCCGCCAGCGGCTCGACCAGGTCGTGCGTCTGGGCGCAGGTCGACGCGAAGCTCAGTCGTTCCATCTGTTCCTTCATCGCCTGGATGACCCGCCAGTTGGAAAGCCCTACCGTGGGAACCGCCGTAGTCGTATACAGATAGGCTTTGCCCTGCGTGTCGTACACCCAGGAACCGTCTCCCCGCTCCAGACAGGTTACCTGCTCGAGCCAGGTGTCCGTCGTTAGTGTGCCGCTGGGAGGCATCCATGTAAACGGATGGACGACCGGATAGCTTTTGTGCATGAACTCACCTCAAAGATTGGATTGGACGAATCAGCTTTCCACTGGCCGTCTTCGGAAGCTCCTCTTTCATTTCGATCACATCCGGCCACAAGCGGGAATCTTTGATCTCGTGTATGATCGTCGAACGGATTTGTGTCATCAGGACCCCATGTTCACAAGTGATCCAGGCATGAACTCTCGTCCGGTCTTCGGAATAATCCGCAAAAACGAGCGCTTCCTTGATTCCCCGGAGCTTCATCAGCTCGCTTTCGATCTCGCTCGGGTCCATATTGACTCCTCCCCGGATGATCAGGGAATCGGCTCTTCCGAGAATATAGATGTCGCCTTCCCGGATTACGGCCCGGTCGCCCGTCCTCAGCCAGCCGCCCTTGATTTTCAGCGAGGTCGCGGCCGGATCCCCGTAGTAGCCTTTCATGACGTTCGGTCCCCGCACGTACAGGACGCCTTCCTCGCCTTCCTCGGCAGCCCTTCCCTCCGTGTCCTCCGCCCGCACCTTCACCTCGACGCCCGCCAAAGGTCTGCCGACGCAGCCCTTCCGGTTCAGGAAGGCGCCCTCCTCGGTCAGACAACTGATCCGGGGCGAAGCCTCGGTAAGTCCGTAGGCGTTCCAGACAGCCGCGCCCGGAAACGCTTCGGCAATGAGCTCCGCCTGTCTGACGGTCAGACACTCCCCACTCAGCATGAGGCAGCGGAGGCTGCCGAAATCGAACCGTTTCCGGAAACGGGCGAAGGTGGCGGCGACGGTGGGCGTTGTGCCGAGAATGGTAATGCCGTCCCGCTGGATGCTCTTCATCGTGCTCAGCGGATTCGTATCCGGGGGCCGGAAGTAAACGGCCGCTCCCCCGAATAAGGACGGCAACAGCTCGCCTGTAAAGGCCGAAGCGTAAGTAAGCGGCCGGAACAGATAAAGCCTGTCCTCCGGAGCCGGCTTGAAGTAGCCCAGGATGCTGCCGACGTTCGACCAAATGTTGCCGTAGGTCAGCATGACGCCTTTGGGCCGGCCGGTCGTCCCCGACGTGTACAGGACGACCGCGACGTCCCGCAGCTCTTCTCTGGGTGAAGCCGTTACCGGCTTAAGCCCGGGGAGAAGCTCGCCGTCTTCGTTTAGAAGCGCCGGTGTGATATACAGCTCCGGCTTGATCCAGCTCAGCACATTTTCGGTCAAACCGGGATTTTTGGCGGGATCGACCGGAACGAGGGTGACTTTCTGCCTCAGAGCCGCCAGAAACAGCGGGATCGCTCTCCAGCCGACGGAAACGTCGATGGCGACGGTCCGCTGTCCGCGGTTTGGATCGGCCGCGAGTCCGGCTATTTTCAGCATCCTCGCATGACTCTGCGCAAGCTCCGTTATTCGGCTGTAGGTGACTTCATGAGTTCCATCCACTGCGCATAGGCCAGAATGGTCAAGTAGCTGACGGAAAAATAACTTTGCATCCATCCCCGCTCCTCCCCGTTTAGTCGGAATCCGTGTTCAGAAACAACCTTTTTACGCTGTGAGATTTGTTGACGGGTCTGAATATGTTATCGCCGGCCGAATTGAGAAGTTCCCTGTTCTGCACAAAAAGACTTCTGACGCTTTCGCCGACGAAATGCATCACGAGAGAATTCCTGAACCCGTACCGGGTCCGGTTCGCATGGGAGCCGTGGACGGTGTAGCCGTTAAACACCACCACGTCTCCGGGCTTGGTGGTCAGGTCGACCTCCGTGTGACGATCGGGAACCGGAACCGACTGCCCGTAGGTGGAACGGCTGCCCGGAGCCCGAGGTTTCAGCAGACCCAGGCGGTGACTGCCCGGAACCATCCGAAGCCCTCCGTTTTCCGAGGACGCCCCGTCGAGGGACACCCAGAACGCGCAGCCCGGAGCAGGCTCGGCCCCGATATCGTAATTGTCCTGGTGCAGGGGCAGCTGCTTGGCCCCCGGACATTTATAAAACCCCGTCGTTCCTACAAGCAGCGCATTCTCGCCGAGCAGCCGCGCAGCCGTCCCGAAGGCTCTGGAATCGAGCGAGAACCGTCTGAGAGCCTCATGGCTCTGATGCACATTCCTCAAGGGTGGGAATAAGCTTTCCAGCGGAAATACCAGGCTTTGCAGGATCGTGCGGCTGCGGATGCCCCGCGTCCATACTTCTTTCAAGGCCCGCTTGACCTCTTCCGCCTCGTCCGGCGAAAACACCCCGGGAATGACCGCGAATCCATTTTCCCTGTAGTGCTCCATCATTTCGCCTGTCATGATTCCCTTGCTCAATGTACCCCTCCTCCCGTTTAGAGGGGAACGTTCCCCTTCTCTCTTTAAGCATAGAGGGTCGAAGGGGGGAGTTACTCGGCTTTCCTGGCGGCTCTGCGCTACTTGGCGATAATTCCGTTTACGTAATCCTGAATGTGTTTGGGAGTCGACAGTTCGTCCAGATTCAGCTGATCGTCCAGAACGTCGATATTGAACATCATTTCGAACTCAATCAGAATTTCAACGATCTTAACGGAATCTATTCCTTTTTCCAGAAAATTGGTATCCATATCCACGTTATCGAGCTCGCCGATTTTCTGAATGACTTCCAGTGCCGCTTCTCCGGTCAACATGCGCTTCATCCTTTACGAATTATTTTGCAGAACTTGTTCGATGGCGCAGACGGCCGTTTCGTTCGGGTTGTCCCGCCCCATAATCGCAGCCAGTTCCTTGGCCCGCGGTGTATACGGGTTTCCCTCCGCCAGCAGGCTGTGCAGCGCCTGTCCGATCCGCCCGCGTCCCGCTTCCTCCGGGCCGACTGTCAGGGCGATTCCGAGGCGTTCACATGTCCGGGCCAGAAGATGCTGGTCGGATGCGAGAGGAATCACAACCATGGGAACGCCGTACCTCATGACGGACTGTACGGTGCCGCAGCCTCCATGCGTAATGACAGCGTCCGCACGGGGCAGCAGAAGATCGTGATTGGGATAAGCCGTTATCCAGCTGACATGGGGAGGCAGAGGCCGCTTCCCTTCGTACGGCTTATGTTCCGCAACGATCAGATGAAATGAATTCTCCTCCGACAGACTCACGGCCGCGCCGATATAGCGGTTCATGACCTCCCTGGAATCATGCCGTTCCGTCGAGGAAGCGCAGACGAGAACAACGGGACGGCCCGGGCACGGTTCCGCCTCTAACCGGGACGCCTCGGTTACGCGGTCACGGTCTCCGGACTCAAGCGTGCAGCTCCCGGTAAACACGGACTGTTCCGGAATGCCGCCTTCCTCCGGGTACAGCGCGGCATGGACGTTGACCAGATGAAGCCGGGGAGACAGCCCCGCCAGATCTCCCCGCGTTCTCCTGTCATCGGTAAGCGGCGGCAGTCCCAGTCTCATCCTGACCCCGTTCAGCTCCCGGGCGTAGCTCTGCCTCAGCCGGTTAAAGACGGTCTGGCTGCCGGGAAGCGCTTCTTCGGGATAAGGAACCGTCGTTTGGAGGCTGATCCAGGGGATTCCTCTTTTCTCCGCCGCATAAGCCGGGGCCGCTTGGGAAGAATCGCAAATCATCCAGTCGACTTCCCGGCCGGCAAGCAGCGCATCCATTTCCTGGGCCTGTTCATAAATAAACTTCTCCGGAAATTTTCCCCATTCCGCCGGCAGGAAGGCCAGTCCCGCACGGACAGCCAGCTCCTTATTGGCGGGGTGGGTAACCAGCGTGACTTTATGCCCCTTCTTCTTAAGCTGCTGTCCGATAGCCAAGGCCGGAATTACATGTCCCAGAACCCTCTGGACCGCGATAAACAGGTGAGCCATCCGCTTCCCTCCCGTTCAAGGATTTAACGGTTCCAATTCCGGCACAACGAAATAACCGTTCTTACGGATCAGAATGTCGTCAAAATAAAGTTCGCCGCCTCCATAGGCTTCGAGCTGGCATAAAACGAGATCCCAATGTATACCCGAGGTGTTCCCGTTATCGGCCATCTCGTAGGCTTGTCCCAAGGCAAGATGAATACTTCCCGCCATCTTTTCGTCGAAAAGCAGGCTGCGCATGGGTTGTCGGATATGGGGATTCAGCCCGATGCCGAATTCGCCCGGACGCGAAGCTCCCTCGTCCGTCTTTAAAATGCCGCTCAGCGCTTCGGTATCGTCCGCCGACCATTCGGTCACTTTGCCCTGCCGGAACGTGAGCGCGACGGAATCGAGCGTTTTGCCCATGCAGCTTGTCGGCACATTGAACGTGATCCGGCCTTCCGCCGAGCCGGCCACCGGCGCCGTAAACAGCTCTCCGTCGGGAAGATTGTAGCGGCCGTCGCACAGGAAAGAGGGAACGCCTTTCACGGAGAAAGACAAATCCGTCCCGGGCGAGACGATACGGATACGGCTTGTCCGCCCGAGCAGCTTCCGGAGCGGCTCCGCCTTTTCTTGGAGCCCCCCGTAATCCATCAGGCAGGACGAGGCGTAGATTTGCCGGAGCTTCGAGGTTCCGATGCCCGCCTGCTGGGCCATTCCCGGGGTAGGATAACGGAGCAGCACCCATTTGGGCTTGGACGCCATCGTCATTGTCAGAGGCTGAAGATAATGCTTCACGTAATAGCCGTAGCGCGTCTGGTCCGCATCTTCCATTTCGAAGGTATTTGCTTCCGAGTGAATCCCGATGTACGCGTCCATCGCGTCGACAAGGCCCAGGTCATGCTCCGCCCACTGGCGGATCTGTTCCTCGGAGGCTCCCGCCAGCAGCCATTTAAGTTCCTCGACGTCCGTTGTCTGCAAGAAAGGAACCGCTCCGGCCTCGTAGATGCGCGCGATCAGGCTTTCGGTCAAGTCCGCCGCATCTCCGCGGACTTTGACTACCACTTTTTCCCCCGGACGAAGCCTCAGAGAATGGCTGACGATCGTGTCCGCAATCCGCTTGAACTCTTCTTTCATGATTCACCTCATACTAGATGTCGTAGCTCCCGGTAAAACCCTTTTTCGCTTTCAAGGGCTTGCCCGAGGTAATCGGTAAGCTTAGCCGAATAGTCTTTATCCGGCTGCCTTTTCCACTTAGCCAGAACCCCCATAACCAAAGACCATGATTTGCACACGTAAACAAGCTCCTCCACCCAGCCGGGGGCTTTGTACCGAACCGGTACGGTGCCGTTCTCCACGGCCGTTTTCCACAGCTCCCTCAACCGGCGGAAATAGTGGACGTCGAACTCCAGCGTTTCCAGCATGGGGATCAAGGCTTCCGGCGGGCTTTCCGCAATCGCCTTTACGAAGTTCTCCAGATTCTTAAGTCCCTGCTGATCGACCATATTGTGTACCGAGGCACGGACCAGCGAGAGGAATTCTTCCTCCCAAGTCTTCGCATACCCCGGCCGGCGTCCAAGGATGGCGACACCGCCCTTCTCCGAGTTCGCCTGAGCGCTCATCAGCGTTTCCCAGGGGACTTTGCCGATATACCCGTTAAAAAAAGCCGGGGCCCCTTCGTCATCGACCAGTGTCACCCCCGCCTCGTCATAATCGACCAGCAGCGACCAATGAACGATATCGTGCTTCCCGTAATACGAGGAGAACACGGCTTCCTTCGCATTGTAAAACAACAGACAGTAGCCTTCGTGATCGAAGACGGAATCAATCAGAGGATACAGTCCCTCCGTATTCAAAGGGGAATATTTTGTCAGCCTCCAGCCTCTCCCCGGCTCGGGCTCTCTGCGCCTCAGCATGAGTCCGTTCGACTCGCAGTCGAAGGCGTTCAGGAAAACGGGCGTAAGCTGCCGCTCTCCTTTCCATTTAAGCACCTCCATCATGCAGAGCTGTCTGCAGTCAAGCGTGCGCTGGGATAATCCTTCGCCGTCCGGGAACCGCCAGTCGGTTTTTTGGGACAGGATGGTTTGCGCTATTGTTTTCCGGGTTTCTTCCATTAAAATTTCTCCCTCTCCCCGTTATCGCTCCGTACAATGGAGACCGCCTCGGTTATCCATTGGTCCATTGCCGCAGGATGCTGGTAAAAATACCGGTATCCCTGCATCCTGTGCAGAAAGACGTGGTCCATTGCCTCCGTCATTATCCGGGTGTCGTCATCTTCACTGCTGCACACGATGTGCAGAGGCCCGCCGTATTCTCTGACAAGACGGGCCGTATCCAGCTCAAGAAGCTCGTCCAGCATACCGCCTGAAATACACTGACCGTGCAAATAAAGCATATGGGCGCCCCAAGCCATAAAAAAATCGTACGGCTCCCGGTTAAAGTCGCTCAGCGTGTAATAATCGAAGCCCGGCACAAGAAGCTGGGCGTCGAGCTTTCCTTCACGGCGGAGAGCCTGAAGCGCCTCCCGTCCGAACAAAGCTTCCTTCTCCGGGAATTTCCGGAAAGGAGGCGCCAGCAGTACAGGGATACAGACGGGAGCAGCTTCCTCCTTCTTCTGCAGTGCGGCTGCCGTCTGGAGGGCTATGATCCCGCCGAGGGCGTTGCCGATCAGGAAGATCCTCTCCGTCGGGTGCTCTTCCAAAACTTCGGCAAGCACTTCGAGCGCATCCCGCTTCATGCCGGACACCGTCGTGTCCCCCAATTCTCCGAAGCTGTCCCCGTGGCCGCGGTAGTCGAATTGAACGACCCTTGCTCCGCTCCGGGCCAAACATTTGCGCAGGTTGGAGAACAGGTAGTTTTTTTCGCTCATCGCCTGGCCCAATCCCGCGAACGTCACAACGAGATCGTTCCCGGGTCCGTCAAGTTCTTCCACGAGTCCGTAGATACCGCGGTCATGTCCGAATCGTCTTTGCTTCCACATAAGCTGCCCTCCCCCCTAACCAGACGCTCCGTGCGGAGCCAGGAAGTCGTATGCTCCATCAGCGTTTCCTCCAGCGGTCTGGATGTAAACAGATGGCCCGCTTCCGGAACCCGGACTACCCGATTCTGTGCGGAATGCCTGTAAATCGCCGACCGGCGGGACTCCGACAGCTCCATTTCCTCCAGGATGAGAGGATCGTTGTCTCCGTAGACGAGGACGGAAGAGCCCTTATAAGATTCCAGGGCGACTTCGGTGTCCATGCTCTGCAAATCCCGGTAAAAATCCATCCCGACCCATAGGCCGGCCCACGGCATAACCAGCTTGCCCGCTTCCGGATGCCGGATAAAACGAGGATGCTTTCCGCTCGGATAATTCCCGCCGAATTCGAAAAACAGCGGACTCCACAGAACCAGCCTCTCTATCCCGCTCGCCCGTGCCGCCATCAAGGCGATTCTGGCTCCATCGCTGAATCCCAGGAAGACGGCCTCCCGTTCCTGCAGATCCGGATGATCGCAGACAAACTCATAGGCTTTCCGCACATTCGAGATTTTACCGGAGGTCGTCATGTCGAAATAATGCCCGTCGCTCAGGCCGATTCCGTAATAATCGAAACGCAGGAAAGCGATTCCCTGCTCTGCCAATCTGCGGGCGAATTTCACGGCGAGCCGGTGCACCTCGTACCTTTCGCCGTTTTTGCCCGGACAGTATATGATCACCGGACAAGGTTTGAGGTGCTCGGGCGGCAGGTGCAGAACTCCCGCCAGTTTCCCCTGGTCGTAAAGCTCCACCAGCCTTTCATCTCCGTTCATCCTTCTCCCCCTCCTCCCGCAGCAGTTTCATTTTGCAGTGAATCACGGTGCGGCCGCCGACTTTCCCGACGGCCGCCAGTTCGCTTCCTCCGGCCGTAAAGCCGACGTCAAATCTTACGGAGTCCCCGGGAACGACCGGACTGAGGAAACGCGAAGCGATTTCGCCGAACCGGCAGTCGCCCGGTTTCCCGGGCAATTGCCGCCGCAGCAGAAGCTCGGCCGATTGCAGGATGCATTCCACCATCAGCATACCGGGATATACACTGTATGAAGGGAAATGACCAATCAAATAGAAATCACTGCCGGAAATATTCTTCAATGTTGAGATGGCCCTATCGCTTTCTCCGATAATCCGGTCCACCATGGTCCAAGGTTTTGCGTCATGCAAATAAGCCTCTGCCGGCATACGATGGTCCCCGCCTATTATGAATTTGATGTCGCGGCAACAGCTACGCTTAGTTCGGCCGATACCGCTGTTGTTCCGTCCGACCGGTACAAAGTGCCGGTAAAGATCGCTTTTTTGCTTAAAATGCGGACGGGTTCTACCTTGTAAGTAATGGGTTCCTGCCAGGATACGGGCATCAGCAGCTTGGCCTTGATCGCTCCCAGCAGGGGAACTTCATCTTCCTCCAGGGGTGCCGTCTCCAATTGGGTCAGGATGACGCACGCTTGGGCCAGCCCCTCAATCAGCAGGGTAGGCGGAATGGTATCCGTATTGCCGAAGTAGATCTTCAGCGGCAGCGGGCTGCATCCGGCTACAAGAAATTTTCCGGGCGAATAATCCTTTACCTCGTCCAGCACCCGGAGGGGAAACTGATGGGGCAGCATCGTCAGCAAATGACCGTAGTCCGGGCGGCGGCTCATAAACAGCCTTCAAGCGCCTGAACGATATCCCCGACCTGCGTACTGCCGCTGATTTCCAGCGCTTCGTCCGGCCACTGGACTCCGAAATGCTCCTCGATAAGCACGACAAGCTCCATAAACCTCAGCGAATCGAATCCCATATCGAAAAGCCGTTTTTCTTCGCTAATCTCTTCGACCGGCAGCATACCGCAGCCTTGATCGCTTAAAAACAGACGTATTTGATCTTTCGCAGACACGTTGCTTCCCCTCCAAACTTTCCGTTGCTTTCATTGTAAAGGTCCCGCCGCCGCTTCTCTCTGCTTCGATTGCAAACAATTCTTGCTTTATTGAGCCGCGGATTCAGACGCAGACCGGGCAGCTCCGTCCCTGCTGTACAGAACCGGATTAAGCGGACTGTCCGCGCGTTCTCCCGGTTTCCGTCCCGGAAAGTACGTCTCCAGATGCTTCCGTCGCGCCTCGTTATCCTCCGGGTCGGCTATAACCGCATCCTCCGCTATATACGTGATCGTCAGGACTTCACGCATGGAGTCCGTCGGATTCGCCAGCGCGCTGTGAGGCGTCCATCCGGAATGAAACGTCGCGTGCCCCGCCTTCATTCCCTTGTAGCCGGTTTCCGTCAGCCCTCTGCGGACCGCATCCAGCAGAATATTGCCGGAACTTTTCATCCGCCGGGTCTCATGCGCACCGGAAATGAACCGCAGCGAGCCCATCTCGTCCGGAATATCGGTCAGAGGCAGCCAGAGAGTAATGAGCTTGTCGGGTTTAAAGCGGAGCATATACGCGCCATCCTGATGCCAAGGTGTAGGGCCGCCTCCCGGCTCCTTGTAAAAAATCTGATCCAGGTACAGCCGCACCCCGTCCGCTTCCAGCAGATCGGCGGCCATCCGGGCGAATTTGCGGGCAAAGACGAATTTCTTCACAGTTTCGTCTCTCTGCCATAAATTAATCAGCTGGAGAAAAGCTCTGCCGAAATCATCGCGCTCCTCCAGCGGCCGGTCTTCCCGCACACAGGTCCGGACCAGTTCCCTCACCAGGGGGCGCAGGGCCGCCACGTCTTCTTCCGCGGCGACCCGTCCGGCATAAACATGACCCTTGCTGCGGTATTCTTCTATCTGTCCGGGAGACAGCACAATCTCCTCGTGCAAATTTGCCGTGAAAAGAGAATCCTCCACCTATTTTCCTCCTCTTAAAAAAGCCTGCGGTAAAGCAGCGGCGTCAGCGGCCCTGCGGCCGGCTGTCCCGCCCCGGTTCCGGCGAAGAGGCGCCTGAGGTGCGGGGCTCTGCCGGACTTGTCCTCGGGATCCAGAATTCTCGCCCCGTCGGCAAAATACGTCACCGTCATCACCTCGCGAGTGAAGGCCCCGCCGTTCCCCGGAGCGCTGTGCAGCAGACGCCCCGCATGAAACGCAGCGTCGCCGGTCCTCAGCGGACCGTAGTTCTCTTCCGGGAGTCCCGCTCTTTTCGCTTCCAGCAGGGGATTCTTGGATGCGCCCCCCGGAAGAAGATGCGAGCCGGACAGGTAGGTCACCGGCCCGCCGGGCTCCGGCAGATCAACCAGTGGCATCCACATGGTGATAATCTGCTTGGGGTCCAGCTCCAGCATATAAGCCTCGGTCTGATGCCAAGGCGTCACGCTGGCCCCCGGCTCGATGAAGTTCGCCTGGTCCAGATACAGCCTGACTCCCGTGACGCCCATGAGATCCGCCGCCAGCTTAGCCAACCGGCGCGCAAATACGAACTGCCGGACACGCGTATCCTCCTCCCAGAGGTTCATATACAGCTGCTTATGCGGCCGGACGCTCCGGTCTCCCGTGTAGCCCTCCACCGCCGAGATGATATGCGGACGGTAGGCGCTGATTTCATGGATGAAGGCCGCCTGCCTGATGCAGACGTGCCCTTTCTCCCGGAACTGTGCGATCAGGCCCTCCGGCAGTGCGTAGCTGTCGCTCAGAGGCGGCAGGTCATCGTGAACGGCCCCGTTCATTCCGCATCCTCCTCCGCTTGATGAACCAGCTTGACCACATCCCGGTAGGGCCGGTAAAACAGCAGCGGAAGCCGCCGTCCCTGCGCCTTGCCGCCCGGCTCCAGGCCCCGGAAAAGGCTCTGAAGCTGCGGATTCCTGCCGGCGCTGTCCGCGGGATCCGGAATCCGGGCATCTTCGGCAAACCAGGTAATAATGAGCATCTCTCTCGTGATCTCCGTATCGTTGCCGTAAGCGCCGTGAAGCGTCCAGCCGGTATGGAAGGAAGCATCCCCCGCCCGCATCGGGCCGCACGGCTTCTCCGAGAGGCCCAGTCTCATGGCCGCGAGGAGAGGATTTTTGGCTCCCCGGAGCTTCTCGTGAAGATGCGAACCGGCAACGTAAGAGAGCGGCCCCCTCTCTCCCGGAATATCGGTGAGCGGCATCCACATCGAAAGGACGGAATCGGGGTCCAGTTCAAGCATGAACTGATTGGCCTGGTGCAGAGGCATTGCGCCCGCCCCGGGCTTCTTGAAGAAGACCTGGTCGAAATACAGCCTGACTCCGTCCACACCGAGAAGATCCGCCGCAACCCGGGAAAATCTCCGGGCGAAGACAAACGCCTTCACGGCGGCATCCTTCTCCCAGACGTTCATCACCTGCAGCCTGAGCCCGTCGTCCAGCCGGGCGATCTCGCGCCGGCACGCTTCCTGGATCCGGCCGATCTCTTCCTCCGAGGCCAACTGTCTCAGGAGCAGATGCCCGTCCCTGCGGAACCCGTCGATGTCCTCCCGCGACACGTTCCATTCCTGCTCCAGGGCATCAAAACCATGCGTGTTCTCCATCTTATCCCTTCCTTTCCGTCCGGCTGCCGGACTCTGCAAACCGGTCGAACACGAGCGGCGTCCAAGGACTGACGGCTGTATCCCCGGGCTTCATTCCCGGAAAAATCCGTCTCAGGTGATACGCTCTCGCTTCAGTATCCGGTTCAACGATTCGCAGGTTATCCGCAACGTAAATGATCGTGGCGACCTCCCTTACGATGGAGGTCCGGTTGGCCGCCGCATAGTGCAGGGTCAAGCCCGAATGGAAGGTCGCGTCTCCGGCGGGCATCGCCCCGTAATGGACCTCGGCCAGTCCTTTCCGGTAAGCCTGCAGAAGCAGATTCGTATGCTTGTCCGCAAGCAACTCGTGCGAGCCGGACATAAAGCGCATCGATCCGAGCTCCGCCGGCAGATCGACGAGCGGCATCCACATGGTCATCGTCATGTCCGGGTCCATCTGCAGCATGTAGGGACTATCCTGGTGCCAGGGAATCGCTCCTCCTCCGGGCTCCAGAAAAATAGCCGAATCGTGGTACAGGCGCAGCCTGTCCACGCCCATCAAGTCGGCGGCGATTTGGGCAAAACGGCGGGCGAAGGTGAAAGTTCTCACCTTGGAACTTCTCTCCCACATGTTCATCACGGTCGGAAAGGCCCGTTCCACTCCGTAAAACTCCCGTTCGTCCGGCGGATAGGAATCGGCCGTGAACGTAGGGTAAATTTCCGTAACCGCCTGACGGTAAGCTTGTACTTCCTCGGCCGAACAGACTTTTTCCAGGTAAGCATGCCCGTCCCTGCGGTAGCGGCTAATCTGCTCGCCGGTAAGGCTGTACTCCCTGTCCAGCCCGGCTGTCGCACTCCGTTCTTCCCCGATCATTCCCCTCACGCTCCTTTCGTTTCATTCAGTTCCCGCTGCACCGTCTTCTCCGTTCTCAGCCGCATCCTTCATGCCGCTCTCCGTTCCGGTCCAGACCGCTCCGGATGCCGAGCGGCTTTTCGCGATAAGCTCGCGCCTGTGTTTAATTTCCTCCAGGGAGAGGCTCTCCTTATTTAAGCCGGTGAACTGCTCTTCGACAGACAGCCGCACTGTCGTTTCGTGCTGCTTGCCGCTGCGGCTGAACATTACCGATACGGGCCCCTTTTTACCGGAATAAGACGAAATGACGCGGACGAAATCGCCGTAGGTCGCCGTTGTCCGTCCCCCAATGGCGAGAATGACATCGTGTGCCCGGAGCCCCGCTTTCTGTGCGGGACTGTTCGGGAATACTTCCAGCAAATAATTTCCGCCCCGCACGGAAACTCCCGTCTCCCGGCTCTGTTCCGGGTTCACCGTGCAGTTGGTTACACCGAGCCGGGGATAACTGAATAATTCCGTCCGCAGATCCAAGCCCAATTCGAGCACCGACTTCAAATTCATCAGAGAGCGCCGCCAGCCCATTTCCAGACACTCGCGCAGCCACTGCCCGTACGTGTCTTCGGCGAATCCCTGCACCTGCAGACTCAATTTGACAAACCCGTCCGTTGCCTCTAAGGTAAAAGCCGTGTTTACATAGAAGATTTCCGCTTTGCCGTCGGGTGCCAGGGATTGATAAGCGTCCGAGAGGACGAAACGGCGGTTAGGTACGCTTTCCACAACGACAGACTGATTCTCGATGTCGCCGTAATTGAGCGTGTAGACATCTCCCGCCTTCGGCAGAGAGGGATCGCCTGTTGTAGAAGAAGAGTACGTGAGATACGTATTCGTTCCTTCCGTCGTGGCGATCGACCACCATACTTGCTCCGGGGCAGCTTCGAGATAAGTGACATTGCGTGTACGGTCCGTTGGACATTCAATCATGATTTTGACCTCCAGATAAAAGTGAAATGACGGCTTCCGCCTGCAGGCCGATTTTCTTGACCAGACTCGGGAAAGTCGCCAGCATCTTCAGGGCGCCGGCCGACGTTTCCGTTAAGGGATCGCCGGCCGTTTCCAGCGTAGCCAGCGAATGCCGGTACTGCGGATAAATCCGGTTGTTGCGCTGCTCTTCATAGCTCCGCATCGCTTCTTCCCATTCCTTCGCGCCCGTGAAAAAAGCATGCAGCTCGTCCGCCAGGACTTCGGCCGTACATACGGCGTTGTCGATTCCGACGCCGGCCACCGGGTGCAGAAAAGCTCCGGCATCTCCCGCCAGCGCCCATCCGCAGCCGTAAGCTTTACGGATAAAGCTTTTAGCCGGAGGAATTCCCCGGACGCTTCCTTCCAATCCGCTCTCTGCCAGTCTCGGCGCCAGCGTGCGGATTTCCAGCAGCCTTTCCATGAATTCCCCCCGTCCGAGGCGGCCCATCCGCTCCTGTTCTTCGGGGGAATACATGATGGCTGCGCAGTGCATCAGCCCGTCGATCGGATTGCACAGGACGACGGACGAACCCTTCCAGTACCATTCGACCGCCGGAACGGGCAGCCGATGCACACCGGACAAATACGCGTAAGCAACCCCGTGAAGCGGCCGCTCCGTCTCGGTCTCCAGAGGGGCCCGCACCCCTTTGGCCACCGCCGAATACCGGCCGTCCGCACCGATTACGGCTTTTCCGGCGAAACGCTGAAGCTGCCCGTCCTTCCTCCGGCATTCGATGCCTGCGGCTCGTCCGTTCTCCAGTAAAATCTTCGTCACTCTGGTGTTAAGCCGCACTTCAACGTTCCGATGACGGGCTGCGCTTTGCAGAAGCAGAGGGTCCAGCAGTTCTCTGCGGAGTCCCAGGGCTCTTTTCGTCACCGTAATATCCGACTCGAAAACAGTCCCTTCCAAATCCACCCGCATCCGCGTCAAGAAAGGCGCTCCGGCGGACTCCATTTTCCCGAGAATGCCGAGCCTCCCGTACACGTCGCTCTCGCCCAGGATGTGGGTTGACGTTGTCGCGTTCGGGTACGGAAATTGATCGACCAGCAGAACCGAGTGTCCGCGCCGCCCCAAAAAGGAAGCCAGCGAAGCTCCGGCGCATCTCGCGCCCACGATAATCACGTCGTACATCGCATTCTCCTTCTCGTACGGCAATTTTCAAGTAAGAAAGAGGGGCCCGTGTGGATGACCCCTCCTTTGACCGTTCGATTAGTTAGATTGCAGGCATCCGTATACGGTTCCCACTTGATTGTCTTCGCTGTCAAACAGCGGAGTGACACTGTCCGAATAGAACGTGGCGTTTTTCGGAGGCAGGCCTTTCAGGGTCCCTTTCATGTGAATCGCCTGTTTGTTGTGGAATTCGCCTTCCGGAGTTTCGATCACCCAGTACAGCCAGGACTCGCCTTGAACGCCGTCCGCCATTTTTTTATTGAACGGGATTGTGGCTTGAGCTTTCATGGCCGCGCCTTGTCCGTGCAGACCACCGCGGACGCGGATGGTTTGTCCCGGCCAGATCACGCTCGAAGTCGCGACAAGATCGACATTTTTGATGCCCAGTTCCACATTGATGCCGGATTTCAGGCTGAACTCGGAATCGTTGACGGTGAACTCGGTCGGTGCTACCTGAGTGAATTGAAGCTCTTCGGAACGTCCGTCCAGCAGCTCCAGATAAGTTTTGCTGTTGGAGTTCTCCAGTGTCATGGTCACTTGCTTGGCATTCTTTTTGGACGATGCGGTTTTCATGGTTTTGCCTCCTTGAGTGGCTGTTTTTTGTTTCCCCGGGGTACTTTTACTATCTCATATCCCCCGGTCGGTTACTCTGCTTTTGACCATGACCTCTTCGTCTTCTGTTGGCGTGCGTTCCGTCCGGTTCACCCTTTGCCGTCCAGGCATTTCTGAATGAGGTTCCGGATCGTTTCCACACTGGTAAAATTCTCAAGCAGAATCTCCTCGTCTTCGATCACGATGTTGAAAGCTTCCTCCAGCAACACCACAAGCCGGATAAAACTCATGGAGTCGATTCCCGTTTCGAGAAGCTTGGTGGTCGGCTCAATCTCGATCTGCTGGGGCAAAATCTGTTTCACATGTTCAATAATCACAGCTTCCATGGCTGTTTGGTTCATGCTTACACCTCGACGATTCAGATTTTCATTTCAAGTGAGACAAGGTAAGAAACTCCATCAGCATGGCGGAAGCCCGTTTCTCAAGCTCATACAGGGTCTGGAAATTGTCCGCAAGCTGATGCAGGTATACGGATGCTTTCGTCCGCTGATATTTGATGCTCGTCCACTTGGCCCGGTCCATCTCCGTTTTGGCCTTGATATACACATTCTTCAACAGGTCCAGCTGACTGGAATCCGTCCCGGTCTGAAGATAAACAATCCTTTGCAGCATCAGACTTTTGTGGAGAATCATCTTGTGAACGATAATGTTCCAGTAAATGAATTCCTTAGCCTGAAGAGGTCTTCCCTCCGCAAGCTGCCGGAAATACAGGGACAGAACCTCGTTGACGTAATGGCCCATCGCAAACGTCTCATCCTGCGAACCGTTCCCCCGCACCCTGCCTCTCTCCAGGGCAAAGTACATGTTACGGGTATCGGGACGGGACGCGAGCGCATCTTTGAGCCGGATAACCGACGCGGGAAACCCGTAGAAAGCAAACCAGCGCTGGGCATGCAAATCTTCATCGGCCAGTCTGGTCATCTCCCGGCCGAACAGGCCGTAGGGGACCTCCGAGCTTCCGTATCCTTTGCCGTTCACGTCGAAAGCGAGAAAGTGAAAAACCTTGCGCTCATCGTCGAAGCCGTACACGAGCGCTTCATGAAACATATCCTGCTTGTTGTAATAACGGGAGCAGGGGATGTTTCTCCAGTTAAAATACACGATCATATAGCGGCCTTCGCCCAGGTTCTTCCGTGCCGTCTCTACCCAGTCCTCACAGCGGACAAGGGGCGTTTCCTCGAGAACTTCGGAATAGACGTCGAGATGCTCTTCAAAGCGGACGACGGGAAACAGATCGGCCCCCGTCGATTTGAGGGTCAGGTTCATAAAGTGGCTGTGGTACCAGGGCAGCGTCCGGGCATGCGCAAGCAGAAGACTCAACCGGATGTTGTGGTAGCATTCGGTCTCGAAACCCGGCGATTCCACGACAGGAAGCAGGTGTCTCGTATCCATCCTTACAGATGCTCCCTGATGAGCTGCGGCCAGCTTCCGGCCTCGTATCCGTGCGTGTCGGCCAAGGCCTGCACCCATCGGTCCACTCCGAAGGCGGTGCAGCCCGAATGAAGGGGAGCGCCCTTGCCCGCCTCGCCCGCTTCACCGGAGTCTCCGTATTCCTCTGCTTCTCCGGTTATGCCGAACGCTTTGCACAACACGTCTCCGCATACATTGAAAGACGTGACCGCATAATCGCTTGCGCTTCCTCCGCCGGGTGCGAACCGCAGCTCGAATTTGGACTCCGCAGCGAGCTGGAACAGCCGGCGGTCCGTGTCTTCCGGCAGGAAGAAGGGGTCCGACGCCGTCTCCACGTACCCCTCCAGCCCCAATTGCCCGAAGAGGAGCCACGTGTCCTCCAGCAGCTTCAGCCGCATATCCCTTACCTCCTGCGCTCCGCCGATGTACACGATCTCGAACATCCCGAACTCGCGCAGCCGGGAATCGTCTATCCGACTGGCGTGCTCATGCCTGAAGCAAGGTCCGTAAGCGGAGTAAAGCGCGAGCTTCGGGCCGGACGAAACCGCCCCCGCCGCCCCGGGGCCGCTCCCGTTTCCCGCAGGGCCGCCGCTTCTTGTCCCGCTCCGTTCCTCGTACACGTGGTAGCAGACGCAGGGCTGCAGATACATGCCGCTCGGCTGCAGCAGCTCGTGCAGCGGCGCGTTGTCCTCGAGCCGGGCACGGATCTCCTGCATTGTGTCGAATTGATGCCGGAATTCCCCTACGGCATAAACATTCTGCGGGAAATTCCGGATATATCCGCTCTTCTGGAGGACGGATTCCGGCATCATCGCCGGGTATCTGCGGAGAGCCGCCCCGTACGCATGCGCCCGGCTCCGCAGAAGCTTCACAAGCGCCTGCTCCAGCAGCACATGGGCCTCCTTGGCGCTTTCACTGCTTTCACTGCTTTCCCTGTTTTCGCTATCCCGCTCCCGTGACGGTGACGCTCCTGTTCGCGCTCGGGCGCGTCCGGCCGCCTTCCCATCCCTGCGGTTATCCTTCACCTTCCGGTAGGGAAGCTTCCGGCGTCCGGACAGGGATGCGCATAAGGCATCCAGACGGCGGACGACCTCTTCTTCGTCCGAACCCCCGTACTCGATCGTCAAAGCCGCCTCATCCCGGCTGACGTTCGTAATGCGATCGGACAGATAATAAATTTTTTCCATGAGTTGAATCAGATCTCCGGCCTGCCCCACCTTATCGAGCGGTACTCGAATGAGCATCCTGTCACCTGCTTTCTCCACGCCTCTTTCTACCTCCACCCGGCAAAATAATCCGCTTCTTGAATGGAAAACACCGATTCCTGGCCTTCGGTAATTTTCGTATCCGTATTGAGCCTTCTGCGCACTCTGGCGCCCGTTTTATCCATCAGATTGTTAAAATTAAGCGCAAGCTTCTCCACGCTCACCCCGGTAAAATGAATGAGCAGCGACCTGCGGAAGCGGTGTCTGGACAAGTTGTCCGAAGAGCCGTGGACAATATTCCCGTTGAAAAAAATAACATCTCCCGGATTCGTGGCAACCTTCACCATTTCCGCCGTTTCGTAATCCTTCAGCCACTGGCCTTCATCGGAAAAATACCGGCGGACGTCGGAAACGTCGCCTTCGGGCACTTGCAGGTCCAACGAGTGGGTACCGGGCACGAAAGTCATGCCCCCGTTGCCCTCGTCCGAACCGTCCAGCGATATCCATGCGGCATAAGTCGTTCCCGGCGACACGCCGAAAGCGTAATTATCCTGGTGCATGGGAAGACCTCTCGTCGAAGGAGATTTGAAATAATAGCTGGTCGAAATAATGAGCGCCTCTTCGCCGATGAGCTGCTCCAGATAAGCGAACAGCTGCGGTTTGAGGGATAACCGCTTAATGATTTCATTCTTCCGGTGGTAATCCCGGAGGCGGGGGTACAGACTTTCGAGCGGACGGTTCCCGTTCTGGATGATCTGCCCGGAAGCGGTGAGCTGCACCCAATGCAGATCAAACTGACGGATTAACTCGTTGACTTCCTCCGGTGTATACACGTCGCTCAGGACGAGATAGCCCTCGCCGGCGAACGTGGTAAGCTTGTCGTCCGTTAGCTTCTCATTCATCGTTCACTCCCCCTTTCTGCCCAAGTTGGCGCCCGCGTTCATCCGCTTGCGCACCCGCTGGCCTTCTTTGTTCATCAGATAATTGAAATTAAGCGTCGTCTTCTCGGCGCTCGCCCCGGCGTAATGACTGATAATCGAATGGCGGAAAAGAACCTCGCTCCCATTGTCCGCCGAATCGTGGATCAAATTTCCGTGATAAATCACGATATCGCCCGGCTCTGTCCGCAGCTCGATAAGCTCATGTTCTTCGGGAACGGTCAGAGTCTGAACATAGCCGCCGAAGGTATCCTCGGCCGTTGTGTACACTTTCTCCGGAACCTGAAGATCCGACGTATGGGTCCTCCGCACAATCCGCATGCCGCCGTTGGACACATCCGCCGGATCGAGGCCCGCCCATATCGCATAACAGGTGCCCGGAAGGACGCCGATACCGTAGTTGTCCTGATGAAACGGCATGCCCGTCGAACCCGGAGGCTTGAAATAAAAGTTGGTCGATACCAGAAGAGCTTCCTCCCCGGCCAATTCTTCCAGGGCGGCTAAAGCCTCCTCTTTAAAAACAAACTCGCGTACAAGGGCATGATCTTTATGCAGATCCTTCATGCGCGGAAACAAGCTCGTTAACGGCTTCTCCGGGTCCTGTACGATTTTCTTGTCGAGAATCGAATCCAGCCAGGCCTTGTGGTATTCCTCCTTCAAAGCGTTCACTTCTTCCGGCGAATACACGCCTTTCAGCATCAGATAGCCTTCCTCGGCAAAAAATTGTTTCTCCTGCACGCTTAATGAGTACGCAGTCATAAACAGCCTCCTTCGGATGAATAAAATGACTAGGCTTCAGGATCGCGAAATTCCCGTTATCCCGGCCTCGACCGGTGCAGTTGGACCTCCCGGATCAGCCGGCGGGCCTGCTTCGGATCGGTCAGGTCGTAGCGCTTGATGCCGCCTCTTTCGATCCGTTCCATATAAAATTTCAGGATCTCCAGGGGAATTCGGTGAGGATTGTGCCGCAGCATCGCAGCCTCTCTCTCTTCGGGACTCATCGGGCTGAATTCGATTTGTCGCGGAAAAGCGGCGTTCCCCGCCCGGGCCCGGTAGCTGCCATGGTTGACCAACTGAACGCGCCTGCCGTTGATATACGCCACTTCGATGCCCTTCACCAGAGCGAAATGCAGCGCTTCCCCGATATCCTGGATGATCGGTTCTCCTTTGCCGTTCAGGGAAGTGTTGCACAGAACCGGAACTCCGGTCGCTTCCTTAAAAGCCCGGAGCAGCCTGTACAGATTCCGGGTAGGGGGAGCATCTTCCACCGTCTGAACCCTTGCCGTGCCGTCCAGATGAATAACGGCCGGGATTAGCTCCCGCTTCTCCGCCTTTACGCGGAAAGTATGGAGCATATAGGGCGACGGACAGCCTTCCTCGAACCACTCCCCTACCTCGCCGGCAAGAATAACGGGCGCGACCGGGCGCCACCATTCTCTCTGCTTGACGGTATTCAGCGCATCCTTCGCCGCCGATGTCCTCGGGTCCCCGAGAAGAGAACGGGCGCCAAGCGCTCTGGGCCCCATTTCCGCCGGTCCGTCGAACCAGACGACAGGCGCATGGCACAGATCTTCGGCCGCCCGGCTTTCTTCCAGCGGGGTTACACTCCCGATGCAGCCGGCGAAGGCGCCGGACTGGAGGACTTCCTCCAGCGCGGACCCGGATGCGCCATGGTAGGCGTGACCGAGCCGGAACCGGATGCTCGCCGGGGACATTTTGCGGTAAAACGCATACAGGCCCATGCCGAGCGACAGGCCCGAATCGTTTACGCAGGGCGGCGCAATCATGCCTTTAAACCCGTACTTGCGCATGAGGTGGCTGTTCGTCGGGCAATTCAGCGCATAACCGCCGGCCAGAGCGAGATAGGTCTCTTCCGGCTTGACGCCGTATGAGTCGAGAATGGCTTCCACATTCCGCTCCATCAGGGCGATGGATGCCGCCTGCACCTGCTTCATCACGGCGGAAATCTTGTTCTCTCTCTCCGTGAAGCGAGGATCCAAGCCCGTACAAGCAGGGTTTTCCCGCGTATCCCTCTCGCAAAGCTTGTCCGCAGCTTCGATGAGAGGCCGTAAATAATCATGCTCCCAGATGTTGAAATTCCGGTCGTAGGCCGGCGGAAGCTCCAGAGGAACAGGATTTACGACGCTTTCGGAAGCATAGGCAAGCGCCATCAGCGTGCCTTCTCTCAGGTTGTAATACGTGCTGGACCAATCCCACAGCGGACCGGGGGACTGCACCGGAAACAGCTCCAGCTTCCCGCTGCGCACCAGGCAGCCGGCAAAAAACGGTTTGTTCCCCGTCTCCCTGTCCACCACGTCATCCGGGATGCCATCGACGGCCAGCCCGAGCACATTTCCTTCATAGAACAGCCTGCTGTCCGCCATTACGGCCGAGAACAGATGGGAGATGCTGTGATAGGACAAGTCCGGGTACTCGTCCAGGGAGTGGTAATCCGAACACGTAGCCAGCCCGGGCGTGCCCCACACTTCCGTCATGTCTTCCAAGGACAGGCCGAGCGGGCCGAGCAATTCGTCGACGACCCCTGCGGCATGCTCAAGACTGTAGAAAGACTGCCTCTGCTGCTTGCGCCCCGTGAATCTCTCCAGCTCCCAATAGCGGATAAGCCGGATATCGCCGCCCTCCTTGCGGAACAGGGCCATATTGGGGTCGTGCCGGATACAAGTCCCCGTCAAATAATCCAGGGGGCCGATATGAAAATAGGTGGAAAGATAGTAACCGTCCTGCATGCTTTCACCTCGCCACATGAACTTATTTCCATTCTAACAACGCCGTGGAACGGACAATCTGATCTTCTTGCTCGTTAATCGGACATTCTTTCCCGTTTCGTTTTTACGGCGTCAACCGGACAAGAAAACCTGAGGCCCGGAACGGACCGGATTTTATAATAGAAAAAAAGTAAACGCGCACAAGGAGGTATTCAGTTGGAATCCGAATCCGCAAACAAAGTCCTGCCGGATTTATCGTCCGGTTACACGCTGACGCAGGAGCAGATCCGTTATTTCAGAGCCAATGGGCATATCTGTTTGAAAGAGGTTCTCACCCCTGCGGAAATTACGGCCTACCGGCCTTGCATTCTGGAAGCCATCCGCGATTACATGACCAATACGATCCCTTCCTACGGTCCGGACGATTCCGGCACGGTCAATTTGCGTCTCCGCCACCCCGATGTCGGGCGCTTCACCGCTTCCCGCCGGCTAGCCAAGATCGCCGCCGATCTGATGGGCGTGGAAGGCGTCCGGATTTACCGGGACTCCGCCTTCTTCAAACAGCCCGGTGCGGCCGCAACGCCCATGCATCAGGATAACAACTACATGCTTCTCGACACGGACCGCTCCATTACAGCCTGGATTCCTCTCCGGGAGGTTACCGCTTCCATGGGTTCGCTTCACTTTATTTCGCGGTCTCATACGCTCGATAATCGCGGAAAAACCGCCAAGCAGAACCTGAAAGCGGCGTACAGACTCGGGCTGGAAGAGATGACTTACGGCGGAATCGGACTCGGAGACGTGACCTTTCACGCGGGCTGGACGCTTCACAATGCCCCGCCCAACGATACGCGCGATACCCGTGAAGCCATGACGATGATGTATTACGAGGACGGAGCCGTGATCGTCAACCCTTTCGGGACCGATCCTACCGGACATCTCAACCAATACTTCGGGGGACAGAAGACGGGCGAGACGGCGGACACCCCTTTTAACCCGCTCGTGTATAAAAAAGACAGCTAAGGAGCCGTCCCCGAAGTCAACCTGTGATCCTTTTCAACGGATGCCTTTAACACGGACTCGAACCTAAAAGAAGCTTCCCGACCCGCTGCGCGATGCGGGTCGGGAAGCTTCTTTGTTCTGGCTTCGGGACTTCTCCCTCGGGGCTGCCCTATCGGGAGAAGTCCCGAGGAGAAGCCCTTTAACGAAGGAGAACGGGCGTTTCAGACGAAACCCCGGACGAGTTTTCCGTACAGCTCCTCAATCCCTTCTTTCAGTGAATACGAGGCTTTCCAGCCCAGCACCCCGCCGATCTTATCCGCATTGATCCGGTAGGACCTCGGATCGGCGGGTCCCTCCCGTCTGATCTCGACGGGAATCGGCAGTACGGCCGCAACAAGCTCCGCCAGATCCCGAATCCGGATGTTCTGCCCGCCGGAGCCGATGTTGAATATCTCGGCGGTCACCTTCTCCTCAGGAGCTTCCAGCAGACAGCAGACGGCCTCGACGGCATCCTTCAGATGGACGAACGGCCTCCACTGCCCGCCATCGCCCTGGAGAGTGATCGTGCCGGTCTGCCACGCCGCCCGGACCATCGCGTTAACAGCGAGATCGAATCTCATTCTCGGAGAGTATCCGTAAAGGATGGCCGGACGCGCCACCGTAACGTCGAACCCCTCCCTGCCGAGAAGAAGGATATCCCGCTCCGATCGGCAGGCCGCTTTGGCGTAAGTCGTCAGCGGGTTCGGAACCGCCTTCTCGTCCGCACCGCGCGGATCGTCCCGGAATCCGTACACGCCGCAGGTGGACATAAACAGATACCGCCCGGCCCCCGCTTCCCTGGATCTCTTCGCAGTCCGGTAACGCGCAAACTGATTGATGTCCAGCGTCTCGTGCGGAGTGATTTCCCCCCTGCGGTCATGGGAAATGGCTGCCAGATCGATAACGGCGTCTATGCCTTCAAGCCCTTCGCCGCTCCATGTTCTCGTATCCGCATAAATCCGGGTTACGCCGGAATGAATAAAGTGCCTGTCCTGGCCCCGGGTATACTTGTCCAGAGCCCGGACTTCATACCCCCGCTTGGCCAGCTCGGGCACAAGGCTGCACCCGATATACCCGCCCGCTCCGGTAACAAGGATTTTGCGTACGGCTTTGCTCATACCGGGCCCCCGCAGATGCGTTCGGCCGCTTCCCGGCTCATGCCCTGACCGGTCAGCTTTTTTAAAGCTTCTTCCTTCACATGTTCGGAAGATATGCCCAGCCGTTTGATATCCCGTTCCAGCATTCTGCGGTAAACGGAGTAAGATCTGGGCAGACGCCGTTCGAATTGGCTGACTATCGTATAGTCCAGCAGCAGGACCCTTTCATAGATTTCGTTGTATCGGGCCCGTTCTTCCCCGCTCACCACCTCATAGCCGGGATCCGCAAAAGAACGGTAATAAGAGACCGAACCGATATGCACGACTTCGTCCGACAAAGCGGTATCGTCCTCATCCAGACATCTTACGCGATGAATGGGATATCCCCGGGAATGTGCCAGGAGCTGATACAGAACCAGCGTGTCCAGATGGCGGGTCACGATCCCGTCCTTCTTTATGATCTGCGCGGGAAATACCGGCGTCCCGTCGCCGTTTTCCGGAAGGATTCGGGCCAGTGTACGTTTATGCGCATCGTCCAGCACGTGGAACGTATCGTACCTTTTGAACGAGGAAAAGGCAGGCGGCGCATCAAGCAGAAACGGACGGGGCGACCACGGCAGACTCCCCCCGTCCAGTTCCCGCATAACCTTCCGGTTAACAAACAGGAAGAACGTCCGGAGAACCCGAAACTCAAAACGCGCCGGAGGGACCGTTCTTTTTCCGTACTCATACGACCACACGCAGTTCATGGAAGCCGAGCGCGGTACGCGGGCCATTTCGCCGAACAGCCGGTCGTTCAAAACGAAGCAGTCGATATCCAGCCATCCGAAATCCTCGCTGTTTACGGCCGCCAGGTAATGCCACACCATTCCCTCGTCCACTTTTTCCACGAAACAAAAGAAAGGGCGCCGGAGCTCCTGCCGGACCCAGATTTGCTCTTCTTCGGTAAGTCCCGCCCCGATTAAGACGACCGGAACCGTGTCCGGTACGAATTGAAGCGATTTGGCCGCCCAGTGAAGAAGTCCCGTCGTGAAGAACAAATAATACACGCCCTTCTTATCGGGAATGCTTTCGTAAAAACAGCGGAAATCTTGCAGCAGCTTGTCGTCCAAATGCTTCACGCCTTTGCCTCCCTTTTCGTTCTTTTCCGCCTATACAGTTTGTTTCCCATCAGGAGAACATCCAGCTCCGCTTGCAGGAAGCAGCGGACGGCCTCCGCCGGAGTCTCCACCATCGGCTCCCCATCCAGATTGAACGAGGTGTTAAGGAGCAGGGAGCAGCCGGTTATGCGCTTGTAGTTTTCCAGAAGAGCGGCCATTTCCGCATTGAATCCGGGAGAGATGGGGTACAGCTGCGGCTGGACCGCCTTACCGGCATCCCCTTCCAGCAGAATGTAACCGAAGGGACGGAAAGCTTCCCGCTTTTTGGCCGAGTTCAGCCGCGAGATGTTTCCGGGAAATCGGGCATCCGCAAGGATGCTCCGGTTGCCCAGAGCCTTCGGCCCAAACTCCGCGCCTCCCCGGAAGACGGCGACCAGATTTCCTTCCGAAAGCAGCCGGGCCGCTTGTCCGTTGACATCCTCGGCCTTCACTTCCTCCAGGAAATCCCCGGCCTTGCGAGCGGCTTCTTCCATGGCTTCCGCCGGATACGGCTTCCCCAGGTATGGGGTGGCCGGGAGAAGCACTTCTCTGCCTTGCCCGCCCAGCACATAATGGCCGTACAGCGCGCTTCCCGCGGCGGCTCCGGCATCGCCTGCAGCCGGCGGCAGATACAGCCGCTTGAAGGGCGTCTCCCGCAGCAGCCTGTTTACGGCCGCATGATTCAGAAATACGCTGCCGGCCAGGCACAGGTTGTCCGAGCCCGTCCGCTTATGCAAATACCGGCAGGCATGGATCAATATCCGCTCCAGATGAACCTGCACGGCATATGCCGCATCCGCCTTCGCCCGGAACAGTTCGCCGCCGCTTTCCGCTCGGCCGAGCTCCGCGCGGATAAGACTCCGGAGCTCGTTCATCTGCCCGAGAGTTTGGGTGAAACCGCCCTCGTCGTCCAGCGAGTAGAAGGCTTGGAACGCGTCCACCAGCCGGGCGGTTCCATAAGCGGAGACGGCCAGCGTCTTCTCGTCGTACATCGGCCCGAACCCGATCTCCTCCGTCACGGCCAAGTAGAAGAGGCCTGCGGAGTTGGACACGTTGCGGAAATCGCCGCTCTCCCGGCCCATCACCTTTCGGATTTCCCGGATTTCCGTACCTCCGGCCGCATAGTAAGTAACGGTTTCCACGATCTTGTTCTCCCGGTCCAGGTAACTGCCCCGGCCATCGGCCACGAGTACCGCCGCTTCGGTAAAGGGCGACGGATAGAACGCACTCGCCGCATGAGCGAGATGATGGTTCATCAGCCGAATTCCCGGGACATACCGGGCGTAATACCGGCTTTCGATATTGTCCGCGCCGATGATAAGATCGACTTCTTTTTCGGTCACGCCCGCGTAATCCAGACAGTACCGGGCCGCTTTGCAGCGGAAGGTCGAGGCATCGACGAAAGCCTGCTTGGAGCGGGACAGCCTCTCTTCCTCGATCGCGCATACGATTTTTCCGTTATGCAGCAGACAAGCGGAAAAATCGTGGATGGAGCCTCCCAATCCCAATATGAGCATCGTTATTCACGCCTTTACGCCAGTTTAGATCGTGCGGAACAATTTCTTATGCCGCTGTACGAGCCGGACCTCCCTGCACAGCCGCTCGGCATCTTCCCGGCTGCGGATGTCGTAAATACCCGCCGGTTCCTGCTCGTTGGGGTCCCGGTAATGGTAGAGCACGTCGCGGGGAACGTCCCACGGGTTCAGCTCCTTCCACGCCGCCTCCTTTTCCCGGTCGCTCAGGGCACTCATGCCGATCCGGCGGGGATACGGGCCTTCATGCGCCTGGGCGTAATCGGCATGATTCCGCAGCCGGATGCGCATCCCGTTGATATACGCCACCGGTATGCCTTTGCGGAGGGCGAAATTGAGCGCCTCATGGATCGTATTGACGATCGGCTCGCCCCGGTCGTTCAGCGACGTATTGCAAATGACGGGGACGCCGGTCTGCTTCCGGAACTCGCCGATGACTCCGTACAGGCCGGGATTCTCCAGATGCCCGATGCTCTGCACACGGGCGCTGCCGTCCAGATGCAGCACCCCCGGAATGAGGGGAGCCTTGTCCGGCCTCGCCTTGAACGTATGCAGCATAAACCGCGACGGATAATCCGTCTCGAACCATGCGGCCGTCTCCTCTTCCAGAATGATCGGCGCTACCGGCCTCCACCACTCCCGCTGCTTGACCTCGTTCACCAGGCGCTTCGATTCTTCCGTCCGCGGGTCTCCCAGAAGAGAACGGTGTCCCAGCGCGCGGGGGCCGATTTCCGACTCCCCGTCGAACCACAGGACGAGGCTCCGCTGAATATCCCGCGCCGCCTGCTGTTCGGTCATCGGTTCGGCCCGCTCGATAAACGGGGCATAGGCTTCGCTCGAAAGGATGTCCGGGAGGGAAGAGTCCGGTTCCCCGAAATAAGCGTGAGCCAGCTTAAAATCGAACGGTTCTCCCCCGAGCTTTTTGTGGAAAGCATAGAGCCCCATCCCAAGCGAAAGCCCGGAATCCCCGACGCATGGAGGCGCGATAAATCCGGCGAACCCGTATTTATTCATCAGATGCCTGTTCGTCGGGCAGTTCAGCGCGAAGCCGCCGGCCAGCGCCAGATAAGTTTCCGAAGGATCGATGGAATACGCCTGCAGGCTGCGGTCGATATTGGCGTCCATCACCTCCATGGAGACCCGCTGGACGATTTTCATAATCATGCTGATCTTGTTCTCCCGCCGGGAGAAACGGGGATCGAATCCGTTGAACAACCGGCCGGCATCCTCGTCGGTCAACTGCTCGACCCGGTTGACGAGGTCACGGATGCAGTCCGATTCCCACATGTCATGCCGGCCGTCGAGCACGGGAAAGCCGGCCGTCCTCTCCCCGTAGATCTCGCTCGTGCTTGCCGAAGCGAGCGCCATGAGCGTGCCCTCCCGCATCCGGAAATAAAACTTGGCCCAGCCCCAGAGCATACCCGGCGATTCCGCCGGAAACAGGTTAACCCGGCCTTCGTTTATATAGCCTCCGGTGAAGAAATATTTCTCCGTCCGTTCCCTCGTGTCCACGACCCCGTCGGGACCGCCGTCAACGGCAAAACCGAGAATGCGTTTGTTATAAAACAGGTCCGAATCCGCCATAACCGCAGAAAACAGATGGGAAATGCTGTGATAAGAAAGAGTCCGGTACTCCTGAACGCTGTGATAATCATCCGTTGTCTGCAAGCCCGGAGTTCCCCATATTTCCACCATGTCCCGGAGCGACAGGCCGAGCGGACGCAAAAGCTCGTTCAGAACGCGCTTCGCCTGCTCCGCACTATGGAAGGAGACGTAGTGCTCCTTAATCCCCGTCACACGCTCCAGCTCCCACAGCCGGATCAGTCTCACCGTTCTGCCGCTCTTCTGAAACAAAGCCGCGTTCTGATCGTGACGGATAATCGTTCCCAGCAAATGATCCAGAGGATCAATGTGCAAATAAGCGGACAAATAATAGCCGTCTTGCATACTATCCCTCCGTTTCCGATTCCGGTCCGAAAAACTCCTCTTCCAGCATGAGGCAGAGGGTATGGTACATCTTCACGTGGTCCTCCTGGATTTCATCCGTTACGGAAGACGGGGAGGCGAGCACCACATCGCTCCAGGCCCGGATCCGGCCCTCGCCCGCTCCCGTCAGCGCAACGGTCGCGAGTCCCAGCGTCCGGGCGACTTCCATGGCCCGCGTGACGTTGGCCGCCTGTCCGGAAGTGCTGATGCCCAGAAGCACATCGCCCGGATTCCCGTAGCCCAGAACCTGCTGGGCGAAAACGGCATCCGCCGCCAGATCGTTCAGAACGGCCGTGACGAGAGCGGTCTGGCTGACAAGCGAGATGGCGGGCAGCCCGAGCTGAAGCCGGTCCAGACAGGACGGCGCCGGTTCACCCGGAAGGCCTGTCGTATCCGGCAGCCGCCCTTTCAGCCGTCTGAGGGACGCGGCTTCCGGGGGACGCTTCAAGCGGAAGCCCTTCATCAGCTCGCCGACAATATGCTCGGCATCCGAGGCGCTGCCTCCGTTCCCGCATACGAGAAGCTTGCCCCCGCTCCGGAAGCTGCCTTCCATCACGGCAAACGCTTGCTCGAGCGCGGTCCGGCTGCCTTCAAAACGGGCATGCTTCCGAACCAGCGTGTCCAGATGGCGTTTCACCGCTTTTTTCACGGCCGGCACCTCCTTCCTTGCGCTTCTTATAAATCGTCCCGTTCAGGACCAGGTAATCCAGATCTATCCGCAGGAAGCAGGAAACGGCGTCGTGCGGCGTCTCGACTATCGGCTCTCCGTTGTCGTTGAACGAAGTGTTTAACAGCACGGGGGTTCCGGTCAGGCTCTCGAAATGTACGAGCAGCTCATGGAAGCGGGGATTCAGCCTGCGCGAAACGGTTTGGACCCTGCCGGTCCGATCCTCATGACACACCGCCGCCGTCTCCTCCCCTTTGCCCGGCAGGAAAGGAGGAACCAGCAGCATATAATAGGAAGGACAGCCGAGGTCAAAAAAATCGGCCTGTCTCTCCTCCAGAACGGCAGGCGCGAACGGGCGGAAATGCTCCCGGTGCTTGATGCGGGCATTGATCGTATCCTTCATGGCCGCCTGCCTGGGGTCCGCCAGAATGCTCCGGTTGCCGAGCGCTCTCGGACCGATTTCCGAGCGGCCCTGAAACCAGCCGACAATACGGCCTTCGGCAAGCAGCTCGGCGGTTTTCATGGAGACGTCGGCGGCTTCCACTTGCTCGATGCGGTCCGCAAATGCCCCGGCCGCCTTCGCACACTCGTCCGGCCCGTAGCTTTTGCCCTGATAGGGCGAGAAAGGAATGTTCACTGCCGTGCGGGGCCGGCCGCCGAGTACGTGGAAGCCGTACAGCGCGCTCCCGATAGCGGTACCCGCGTCCCCGGCCGCCGGCTGGACGAAAATATGCTCGAACGGCGTCTGCCGCAATATTTCGTAGTTGGCGACGCTGTTGAGAAACACCCCTCCGGCCAGGCACAGATTGCGGCTGCCCGTTGCGTTGTACAGATACCGGCAGGCCTTCACAAGAATGCGCTCCATATGATGCTGGACCGCATAAGCCAAATCCGCCTTGGCCTGAAACTTCTCCGGGTCTTCCGCAGCTTCCAGCGTCCGGCGGATATACGTCCGGAGTTCTTTTACCTGATCCAGAGTCTGGCGGAAATTACCCTCGTCATCCATCGAATAGAAGCTTCCGAAAGCGTCGGTATGCCGTGCGGTTCCGTAGGGCGACAGCCCCATCGTTTTGCCTTCCTGCAGCAGCCCGAAGCCGATCTCCGTCGTGACCCGTTCGTAGAACCCCCCGACCGAGTTGGACATGTCCGCATCCGTCAGACCGGATTCGGAATCGTGGGCGGCACTGAAATCCAGCGTGTCCGTTCCCGACACTTTCTTGATCTCGGCAAGCTCCGAGCCGTTTCCAAAATAGTAGCTGACCGTCTCCCGCTCGGCCGGAAAACCCGTGAAGCTGCCTCTTCCGTCCGCAACCAGCACGGCCGCGCTTGGATACGGAGACGGATAAAACCCGCTTGCCGCATGGGCCAAATGATGATTGATCAATTGAATCCTATCCGCGTACTTCATATAGTAGACGGGGTCGATCAGATCGTTTCCCACCACGAGATCGAGCGACCCGGCATCCAGGCCCTCCGCCTGCAGACAGTAATCGGCGGCTCTGCACCGGAACACTTTTCCCCCGAGACCCAGACAATGCTTGACCCGCGCAAGCCTTTCTTCTTCCATCATGCAGCGGACTTCGCCATCGCGGACCAGACAGGCCGAATAATCGTGAATAGAGCCGCCCAAGCCCAGTATGTTCATAAAAACCTCCTTTCGCCCCGCAAAATAGAGCGCAGCCGGGAGGAAGAAGCTTTCTTATCCTCTCCGGCAATCTTGATTTCACAGCCCATTTCGCGGGCGGCCGCCATTTCGGGAAACGTTTTGTCCTTGTAATCCCAGCCTTTTACAAAAAAATCGGGTCGGATGGCTCTCAGCGATTCGCAGCAGTCGTCCTCCTCGAAAATAAACACATGGTCCACGGCCTCAAGAGCGGCTATGATGCCCGCCCTCTGCCCCTCTTCGAAAACCGGCGGACGGCTTTTGATTCTGCGGACGGAAGCGTCCGAATTCACGGCTACGACGAGAATGTCGCCCATGCCGCGGGCGGCCTGCAAATAATCCAGGTGCCCGATATGAAAAATATCAAAGCAGCCTCCGGCCATGACGACGGTCTTAGTCCTCTCTCCGGTTTTTCCGGTCCTTGCCCGAGCAAGCTCCGCTTTCAATTCCGGCAGTTCTGCCATCTTATTCCTCATCGTTCACCGGACCTTTCTGCCGGATTTATGTATCCAATACGAAACGAGCCGGTGATACGAGAAGGAACGGGACGGAACGTGAACAAGGCACATGGGAGAATAGGAAAAGCCCGTAAACCGGTAGGCAAACCTGTGAATCTCGCCAAGCAGCACGACCCCTCCGACCTCGAAAGGCGTCTTCCAGATTTCCTCCGCGCTCCGGTAACAAACCGAATCGGACAAAACCTCCTCATCGTCGGTTACGATCAGGACGGATTTGTTCTCCGCGTTCCCTTCCGTCGTCTCTGTCTCGGGCAGGAGCAGAAAATCGGCCAGCCCTTCGTTACCGGAAGCTGCAGAAACGGAATAGCCGTACTCCCGGATCGTCCGGGCCAGTTCCAGACGCAGATTTTCGAGATCCGCTCCGTCCCTCGTCCGGTCCCAGATATACACGATTCTGCTCATCCCCCGCTCACCCACTCTATCCCCTGTCCTTCCAGCGTGTCCTCCGCCGTATGGAGTTCCTTGCCGAGCGGGAGTCTTCCCTCCAAAATATCCGTGAGCCTGGCAAATGCCAGCTCCGCGGGGATATCCGCGATATCCGCGCTCCGGGGCACGAGGCTGTAATTGGCTCTCAGCGTCCGGAAGCTGACGTGGGACTCGTCGGACGTGAAAGGAAACTGCAGATGGGGGAAGCTTCTGCCCCAGAGCGTGATATGAGGCACGCCGAGAAAGCCCGCCATGTGACCGCAGACGCTGTCGATACCGACTAACGCGTCGAGTCCCCCGACTGCGGCAAACAACCGCTCCGCCGGCAGCACGCTCCAGTCGCTGCATCCTTCCGCCGGATAAGGAAGCGGCGTCAAATTGACCAGCGCGAGTCCCCGTTCCCGGCACAGGGCGATAAACCTCCCGGCTCTGGCTTCGGGCCAGGAGCGCTTCGCGTCCCCGGTGTGGAACTGGATGCCCACGACCTTGCATCCCGCCGCCCGCAGCCCCGCCAGCTCTTCAGCCTGTTCGGCAGGCAGAGGCGGGTAGAAGACGGGAACCGGTTCCGGAAGCGCGTAGGGCCGCTTAAAGCCGAGCGCCGCGCCGAACAGCCCGCTTATGTGCCGCGTAGGAGGCGAAGAAACGGAAACCGGCAGAAGAACGGCTTTGCGGTACAGGGAGGACCTCAGCACCGCCTCATACACGGCCGGACTTTCCGGGCTCCGGTAAATGCGGCAGCCCTGCAGGAAAGTCCCGAAAAACGACGCCAGCTTCTCCTTGGCTATGAGATGCACCTCGTGCCCGAGGCGGGCTTGCTTGTCTATAAATTTCCGCAGCAGGGGAAGCAAGATGACGCCGTCGCCGTATCCGAGAAACCAGTCGGCTATAACGGCCTTCGGTTTGGGCTTGCCGTGAACTTCGGTGCCGACGTCCAGCTTCTCGGCCGGTTCGGCCGCCCGGAAGTAGAACGGGAAGCAGAACCGGTCCCTGTAGACATACAGCTCCGCAGGCTCATACTGCTTGGGAATGTCTCCGATCAGGTGGGCGTAATCCGCTCCGGCTTCCGACCCGGCTCCTATTCCGGTTACGGCTCCTGTCTTGGGCGCATGAAAAACGAAAGCCGTCACAATCCCGCCGGAGTCCGCTGTTGCGGAAAGACTTGCGCCGGAATCGGATTCGATCTCCGCACGACCGCGCTCCCCTTGCAAATACCGCGCAAGAGCCTCCAGCCCGTTACGGTCACGGACGGGCAGCACCGTAAATCCTCCCGCCCGGAACAAGGCGAGATCCGGCATACGCAAACGGATGGCCGCCAGATCGGGCGTTTTCTCCGACAAGAGCCTCATGACGTCTTCCTCACGTTCCGCCGTCGTCCATACGAGAATTTTGCTGCGGGACGACCGGAGGTAGCCCCTTCTATTTTTCACCTGCTGCCGAAAAGCTTCGTCCGCCATAACTCCACCTCCTCACGGGCGCCTGTCGTCCCTTTGTTTCAATTGTCCGATAAATGCGCTCAATTCCCGGGTGCTCACCGTCGAGGTGTACCCCTTGGAAACCGAAACGGCAGCCGACGCATTGCTCAGCATAAAGCTCTCTTCCAGCGGCAGACCGTGAGCAATCCCGACCGCAAAAGCCGCGAGGAAAGAGTCTCCCGCACCCACCTCGCAAACCGGCTCCTTGCAATAGGCAGGAACATGGCGGATTTCTTCTGCGGTAATCAGATAGCTGCCCGCCTCCGCCGCCTTTAGAACGAGGGCGCCGATCTCCCATTCGGCCAGATTTCCTTGGGCGTACCGCGCCGCCTCCGCCGGATTTGCACAGCTGCACGAGGTCAGCTTGTTGAACTCGGCGAGGTTCGGGAACAGCACGGAGGCGTGCGCGTAGCGTCGTATGTTCTCCCCGGCCGGATCGACGAGAACCGGGATGCCTTTGTCCGCCGCCCGGCGGATATAACCGGCGATCAGGGAATCCGGCAGCACGCCTTTGCCCAGGTCGGACAGCACGGCGCAGCTCACGGCGGGCAAGCTGTCCGCATGCTTCAGCAAAAGCCCCGCAACCGATGCGGACAACGGCGTATTGTCCTCCCTGTCCACGCGGAGCAGCAGACCGTCTCCGTCCGACAACCGGGTTTTCAGCGTCGTTTGTCTGCCGGTCTCCCCGATCAGGCCGCCGGAATCAATCCGGTCCCCGGCCAGGCTGCGCAGCTTGCCCGCTTCCGTATCGGTCCCGAGCGCGCCGAGAATGGCCGCGTTCCCGTCCAATGCCGCGATATTCAAGGAGACGTTCAGGGCATTCCCCGGAAAAAACAAGCTCGGTCCTTTACGCAGGACGACACAGTGTTCGTTGGCTGAATAATCCCGGGTACAGGCTGTGTATTCATCAAGCAGAATATCGCCGAGAACGATCATGGTTCCCGGCGGCTTGCGCCCCAGGCGGTTCAGCAGCTTCTCTTTGCAGCTCGGTTCCAATCCATCACCTTCTCTTCTGTTCGGAAAAAGCCGCTTGTTGCAGCCAAAGCCAAATCGGTTCTTCTATACGTCCAGTGTAAAAAGCACGGAGTCGGAGCACTCGGCTTTTTAAGGACGATTCACCGGTAAAGTGCCGCCGGCTTCATCCAATAGAGCTCTGAATTCCTCCGAAGCGAGGGTCAGCTCCCGGAAGGTGCCCTGGGCTTCAATTTCCCCGTCCTTCATAACGATAATATGGTCGGCCCGCCGCAGCGCCTCTCTCCGGTGAGAAACGACCAGGCAGGTCGCTTCCTCGCGGGCGTTCAGACGCTCCCACAGCCTGCTTTCCGTCTCGGCGTCCAGGGCGCTCGACATGTCGTCGACGACAAGAACCTCGCTGCCGCGGACAAACATCCGGGCGGCGGCGGAGCGCTGGATTTGACCGTTCGACAATTTCACGCCGCGGACTCCGACCGCCGTATCGAGCCCGTTTTCCAGCAGACGCACATCTTCTTCCAGCACGGCGTCATAAACGGCTTGCTCCAAACCCTCTTCAGGCAGGCCGAGCAAAATATTTTCCCTCAGCGTTCCGTTGTACAGCTTAGGCACTTGAGGCGTATAAGCGGTGCGCGGAGGGATAAAAAATTCTCCCGGGTGCGCGATCCGCCGGTTATTCCAGCGGATCTCTCCGGCCGTCGCCGGCAGCAAACCCAGTATCGTTCTGAGCAGCGTCGTTTTACCCGAGCCAACTCGTCCTACGATGACGACAAAAGAACCGCGGGAGATCTGAAGATCGATCCGCTTGATTCCTTTGGATGTGCCGGGGTAGAAATACGTCAGGGATTTCGTCTGAAGCTGTTTGAACTGTCTGGATTCCGAAACGGCAGGCGGCGCGGCAGCCGGCGAAGTTTCCGCCAGATCCAGGGGTTTGAAATCGATCATCCTGTCCAGGGACGAGCCCTGCAGCAGCCAGTTCAGCCGCCTTAAATACCCTTTTACCTGTTTAATCTGGGTGATGCTGGTTCCGCTGTACTCGATAAATTTGCTCATATGCAGCAGCAGATGAACGAACAAGGCGTAATCTCCGACGGTAAACTCTCCCGGTCCGAGCAGGCGTGCACCGGCCAACAGAAGGATGCCCGATCCGATCTGAACCAGATTCGGCATCAGTGCGTACATAAGCTGGCTCATGACTCTATCGCGGGAAACTTGTTTCCGCCGGTCATCGGAAAGACGTGAGAATTCTTCCACTACACTGTCCTCAGCTCCGGCTACTTTGACCGCCAGCACCGATTGGAATACCTCGCTCATAAAGCCGGACAGTTCCCGCCGCCCGCCGCCCTTCGGCCGGAGCCGGACGTTCATCCGGATGATGCTGATCTGCACGAGAGCAAATACGGCAATCAGCGGAAGAATGATGCCCAGCGTTATCGGAACGTTTACCGCGAGTAACACGGCCAGCGCCGTAAAGAAAAAGACCGTTTTGACAACGAGAAGGTTCACGTTCCTAATCGTATCGGCCAGTTGATCCACATCGTCCCGGAACTGGCTGACGGCCTCGCCCGGCGACCCCGGAATAGCTCTTGCTCCCGGCTGGCCGAGGATGTGATTCAGCAGATTTTGGCGGATAAGTCCCTTGATGCGGAAATTAAGCGCGGTTTCGGTGCGGGACGCAAACCGGATCGATCCCAGCGTTGCGGCCGCATTGACGGCCAGCAGGGCCACGACAAACCAGGTGACGTCGGACGATGCCGAATGACCCGTAAGCTGGTCGAAAAACATTTTCATCAGAAGGCCGGCGGCAACCGGAGCCAGGTTAAAGGGAAGCCATTGAAAGATGCCCTTCCAAAACAATCCGGGATGGTAAGCGGCCATTCTCCATAAAAACTGCCTCGTGTTCATATAGTCTCCTTTCCGGATGCTTGTCTTAGTAGCCGGGAATAGCGGGAACCCGGCTGTTCCGTCAATGCTTGACGGCTCCCCTGTTCCGCGATCCGGCCTCCGTCCATCACGAGAATGCGGTCCACGCCGCGCAGCGTGTTCAGCCGGTGCGCGATGACGATGGCCGTTCTGCCTTGCAGGAGCCGGTTTGTGGCCTGCTGTACTTTTTCCTCGGTAGAAGGGTCCAGCCTGGAAGAAGCTTCGTCCAGAATGACCAGCGAAGGATTCCGCAGAAAAATGCGGGCAAGAGCGAGCAGTTGGGCCTCGCCTGCGGATAATCCTGCTCCCTGCGCCCGGATCTCCGTATCCAGCCCCGAGGGCAGCGCGCGATACCAGCCCCCGAGCCCCAATTGATCCAATACTTCCACAATCCGTTCGTCCGGGATGTGCGGGGCGAAGAAAGTGACGTTATCCCGGACGCTTCCGCTCAAAATCCGCACCTCCTGCGTTACGAGACCGACGCGCTCGCGAATCTGCGCCAGGCGGACCCGGCGTATATCCGTTCCCCCCAGCAGAACGGTACCCTCTGCGGGGTCATACAGCCGCAGGAGCAGGCGGATTACGGAAGTTTTGCCGCTGCCCGTCCTGCCGACGATGCCGAGCGACTGGCCCGCTTGCAGGCTGAACGTAAGATCCGAAAGAACGCTGCCGGATTCGCCTCCGTAGCCGAAACTCACTCCCCGGAAGTCCACCGAGAGCGGACCTTCCCCGAGCGGCGCTTCCTCCCCCGGCTCAGGGTCCCGGATAACCGGAACCTCGGCCAGCAGTCCGCCGATCCTTTCCAGATGGGCCTCGGCCCGCTGTAAATTTCCGATCAAATCCCGGATCTGATCAAGCGGCCCCGCAAGAAGGCCCATATAAAACAGCATCATGTACAAAGTCCCCACGGTGATCGAATGGTCGGTCCATAAATAAGTGCCCAGCGCCAGGACCAGAACGGTTCCCAAACCCAGAATGACGGTGGAGGCCGCCCACATCAGGGAAAAACCGAATCCGGCCCGCATATGCCTCGGGAACCACTGCCGCAGCATCCGCCTGAACTTATCCATGGTGTAGGCTTCGGCTCCGCTGGAGCGCGTATCTTCGGTATGAGACAGCTGGTCCCCCAGATAAGCGTAGAAATCCGCGCCCGCTTCCCCCACCCGCACCCAGAACGGAAGCGTCCATTCCCGGATCCGGCCGAACGTAAACAAAGCGGCCGCGACAAATAACGTCATAGCGGACCCCATCCAGCTGTTTTCGTAAAAAAGGACGGCCAGCACCCCGGCGATAAGACCGATATTGCCGCACAACGAAACCGTCAGCATGGCGAAAAACCCGGACAATCCTCTCACGTCGCCGTCTATGCGCTCGATCAGCTCGCCGGCCGGATGCGTTTGAAAAAAAGAACCGTCCTGCCTCAAACAGTGCTCCAGCAGGTCCGCCCTGAGCCGGTTCGCCGCCGTCCAGCCGATCCATTCCCCCGCGTAGTCTGCGGCGATCGTGGCGAGCAGCTGGACCAAAGCCAGCCCGGCAAACCATACGGTCAGCCCTGCTATGCCCGAAGCGGGAGAGGACAATCCCGTATCGATCAACACGCGCAGTACTTGAGGATTGACCAGCTGCAGGCCGATATTCAGGGCGACCAGGGCGCAAAGGGCCAGAACATGCACGCGCAGCGCAGCCAGATAGGTTCTAAGCAGCTTGTAATAACGGAGCACCGGAACCTTGGGTAACGATAAAAAGGCCACTCGGCTTTTCCTCCTTGCAGGATCAGATTTCACGGCGGGTCTTACGGCTGCTCCCATAAGCGCCGCATTTCATCGGAGGATCGCAGAAGTTCATCCAGGGTGCCCTGCTCCTCAACAGCGCCGTCTTTCAAAACGACGATATGATCCGCTCTCTCGAAAGCGGCCCTGCGGTGGGACACGACCAGGAAGGTCGTATCCCGGAGCCGATCCAGCCGCTTCCACAGCTCGTTCTCCGTCCGGGCGTCCAAAGCGCTGGACAAGTCGTCCAGAACGAGGAGGCTGCTCTTCCGGGCAAACATCCGGGCCGCCGCCGTCCGCTGAATCTGCCCTCCGGACAGCTTGACCCCCTTCACGCCGACAATCGTCCGGAGACCTTTTTCCAGCTGACTGACGTCCTTGTCCAGCACAGCTTGATAGACCGCCTCCCCGAGCCGTTCTTCGGCCAAGCCGAGCAGAATGTTTTCCTTCAGGGAACCGTTAAAAAGGCCCGGCACCTGCGGGGTGTAAGCGGCCCGAGGCGGCGTGAAAAACCGGTCCGGCTCCTCCACTTTCTCCAGGTTCCAGCGTATTTCACCCGCGTCCGCTGGCAGCAAGCCGAGCAGTGTCCGCAGCAGCGTCGTTTTTCCCGAGCCGTTCCGCCCCGTAACGACCACGAACGATCCCCCGGGAATATGGAGGTCTATATTCCGGATTCCCTTACCCGTGCCGCCGTGAACGTAAGTCAGCCCTCTGGTCTCCAGCAGCTGCAGCGGGCTTGGGGAAGCCGGAAGCCCGGGAGACGGCGGCGGAGCTTCTTCCTTCAGATACAGCGTCCTTCGCGCGAGCAGCGTATCGGGCGGTGCTCCCTGCAGAAGATGGAGAAGCCTGTTTACGGACACGCACGCCTGCCTGTAGGTTTTCAAGAGATAACCGGCGTACTGGACAAACCCCGTCAACACTCCGATATAGGCGACAAACAGGGCGAAGTTCCCCACGGTCAGCTCCCCTTTCCCCGAAAGAAAAGCGGCCGCCAGCAGAATGAAACCCGTTCCGGTCTGCGTGGTGTTCGTCAAAAAAGCGGAGACGGACCGGTCCAGCAGCCTTTCTTTCAGAACGGCCCTCATGCGCATCTCTCCGAGAGACCGGAAGCGGCGGCTTACGGACGTTTCCGCATTCTGCAGCCGGATCGCCTGGGCCGCGCCGCAGACCTCCCCGATAAAGCCCGATATCCCGCTTTCGGCTTTCCGGGAAGCTTCCCGTCTTTTTTGCAGAGAAGCCGCCGCCAGCTGGCCGAGACTTAACATAAACACAAGCGGTAAAAAAACAAGCAGCGTGATGCCGGGGGAAGCCGACCATAAAATTCCGCCCGCCGCCGCCGCAAACAGGGCTTTGACGGGCAGCAGGTTATACAAACGCAGCAGATCGGCCAGCTCTTCCACATCGTCCCGGAACGTCGAGACGGCTTCGCCCGTCGTGTAAGGGAGGGATCTGGCTCCCGGCCGCTTGAGAATATGCTCCAGCAAATTTTGCCGGATCAGGCTCTTGACGCGGAAGTTCAGTTCCGTCTCCGTCCGGGTCCCCCACACAATGGACCCCGCCGAAGCCAGCGCGTTCACGGCCAGCAGCGCGATGACAAACCACGCCACGCTGGCCTCTTCCCCGGTGCCTGCCAGGTTGTCGAAAACCAGCTTGACCAGCAGCCCCGCGATTAGGGGCGACAAATTGAACGGCAGCCAGATCGCGGCCCCCTTCCAGAAAAGCCGGGGATGGCAGGCGGACAATCTCCACATCAGCCGAAGCGGGCTCATACCGTCCGGTTGCGCAGGCTTTGACGCAGCAGCCGCGAATAGCGCGAATCCGGATCTTCCAGCAGCGCCCCCTGCAGGCCGTTCTCCGCAACCCGTCCGCTGTCCATCACCAAAATCCGGTCCACATGCCGGAGCGTACTCAGCCTGTGGGCGATAAGGATAGCCGTTCTTCCCCGGAGCAGCTTCCTTACGGCGCGGTCGAGCTTTTCCTCCGTCGCCGGGTCGAGACGGGACGAAGCTTCATCCAGGATAATCAGACCGGGGTCCTTGAGAAAAACGCGTGCGAACGCCAGCAGCTGCGCCTCGCCTGCGGACAGTCCGCCTCCGCCGGCTTCGAGCTGCGTATCCAAGCCTTGCGGAAGCGCCTGGAACCAGCTGTCCAGGCTTAGTTCGGTAAGCAGGCTGACGATTTTCCCATCCGGGATACTTTGGTTAAAGAAGGTCAAATTGTCCCGGACCGTGCCTTTAAAGATCTGCACGTCCTGCGTGACGATGCCCACCCGCTCCCTCAGCCCGGACAGCTTTACCCGGCTGATGTCGGTTCCGCCCAGAGAAACTGTGCCCGACTGGGGATCGTAAAGGCGCAAAAGCAGCCTCGCGATCGAGGTTTTGCCGCTCCCCGTGCGGCCCACTATGCCGAGCGATTCGCCCGCTTCCAGCTTGAACCCGATCCCATGCAGCACAGGCTCGCCGGGCGTATAGCCGAATGAGACGCTGCTGAATTCGACGGAAAGCGCGCCGCCCTGCAGGGTGTCTCCTCCTTCCGCGGGGTCGCCCACCGACGGCCGGATTTCGAACAGCTGCCGGATCCGTTCGATATTGGCCGAAGCCCGCTGCAGGGCACCCAGCTCCAGCCGGATGGTATCGATAGGCCCGACCAGCATAACCGTGTACATCATGATCATGTAGACGGTACCGGGACCTGCCGCGCCGGCATGCCACAGCCAAGAACTGACGCCGAATGTGAGGATGGTGCTTAAACCCAGCAACAGCATGGAACTCATCCACATGACGGAGAACGCCCGGCCGGCCTCCATATGAACAGGCAGCCACTGATTCAGAAGCGCTTTAAACTTCCGCATCACGTACCCCGAAGCTCCGCTCGAACGGGTATCTTCCGTATTCGTCAGCTGTTCGCCGATAAAACCGAAGAAGGCGGAGGACGTTTCACCGACGCGGACCCAATGCGGAAGTGCGTAATCGCGAAGGAGGTAATACACAAGTGCCGCGCCGGCCACAAACAAGGTCATAACGGCTCCGATACTCCAGTGGATGTTGTAAAGAATGATGAGGGTGACGCCTAAAAGCACCAGGTTGTTCGTGAACCGGACCACAAATTTATAAAAGAACTCAGCCAGCCCGTTGACCGCTCCGTCTACACGGTCCAGCAGTTCTCCCGGGCTGTACTGGTGGAAGAAAGCGATGTCTTGCCCCAGACAATGCCGCATCAGCCGGCTGCGGAGCTTGTTGGCGGCCGACCAGCCGACATGTTCTCCGACATAGTCGGAAGCCAGCGAGAGAATCTGATAACACACGCCCAGCAGAATGAAAAGAAAAATGAACTTTTCCGCGGGCTCCGGAGAATTCAGTGAATCGAAGTACTTCATTAACAGCCAGGGAATGGTAAGCTGTACGGCGATATTGGCGGCCAGCAGAAGCGTCAACAGAGCGAAGCGGCTCTTGTGCTGTTTCAGATAAGGGCCGACCAGGCGAAAATAAGGGAGGATCGGTAGCTTAGTCCACATGTCCGTCTATTTTCTTCCTTTCTTGACTGAATTTCGAACTTTCATTCTTCAGAACATCCAGAGACAGACGTACGGCTTCACCCGGGAGACAGGAGACCTCGTCCATTTCCAGGGTCAGAAAACCCGAGAAGTCATGCCCGGCCAGGTCCTGCAAGAGAGAAGAAAGATCAAGCATCCCGCTTCCCAGCTCCGTAAAAACGGTTTTCCGGCTGCCTGGCCGGGCGCTCCTTGGATCGCCCTCTGCAGGACGGGCGTCCTTCACATGCAGAGCCGTTATTCTCGGGCCGTACCGCTCAAGCAGGTCCCGCATCGCGATACCGGCTTCATGAAGATGCCCCACATCCGGGACCAGCCCGAGATCGTCGGGTGCCCGCTCCATGACGTAATCGATTTCCTCCCGCGTGTAAATGCAGTGGGAAATGTGCGGATGAATGTCCGCGGCTACTCCGTAAAAGCTGTACCGCTTGTGAATTTCGGTTACCATGGCCACCATGCGGTGCCGGTCTTCCTCGGTCCAGCTCCGTTTCAGCCGAATTCCGGGGCCCAGAATTACCCGGCCGATTCCGGCCGACTCCAGCATTCTCGCCAGCCGGTCATGGTGAAGATAGATTTCCCGGCGCCGGTTCCAGCCCGCGAAATGCCCGAATTCGAACACACCGGACACGCTGTGGCTCGTTTCGTTCAGCAGCTCCCGCCATCGGTTGATTTCCCGTTCAAAAGGCAGAAGCAGCCGACTGCCGATTTCTACATAGGCTACATCCAGCGCGGCCAGTTCCTTCAGGCCGGTCCGGTAGGCCTCCCCCCACGGAGTGAGCTGACAAGAAACTTTCGAACGATGGAAAATCTGTGTCATCTTCACGCACCTTCATTGTCTTTGTGAGTTTCCGCGGTATAGTTTGCCATCCAGGTTCGCCGTATAGGTTTATTGTAGGTTTCCGCCGCCCCGTCTTCTCGGGTTTCCATGCGTAATGCTGCGGGATTAAGCTGTACGGCCGTCAGAGAACGCAAAAAAACCGGCCCCTTCCGGGTACCGGTTTGCCTGCCGCGTTTTTTTAAGCCTCCTTCAATTGTAAAACGCCGATAAAATTATGGTTAATGTCGTAAAATTTCAGAAACTTGGCAAAGCCGCCGTCATCGAAGCTGACGATTCTAACCTGCTCTTCTTCCAGCCTGCGGGCAAGGAGATCGATTTCGTTGCTTTTGAAGAAAATGACCGGCATGGTCTCTCCGTCTTTGTCAAAATGTGCGGAAGAATAGTCGCTGGACTGCCACAGCATTAAATTCGGGCCGTTCTCCAGTTTCAGCATCGCACATTCCCCGTAGTTATCGAGCAGCGTGCAGCCGAACATTTTCCCATACCACTCAATGGATTGCTTCAGGTTAGAGACAGGCAGTTGAACATGATCTATTCCGGTCAAAGTCTGGGTCACGGGATCAGCTCCTTGATCATTTTAGGAACACACTTCCATAATTGGATAAAGCTATTTACATCTTACCTTTGCGACTGTCCGAGCGTCAAGAAATAACGGGCGCGCTCCACGGCAAAAAAGCCTGCTGGCTGCCTCCGGCGGAGACACTTCAACAGACTGCGGAACATGGTTTAGGCCATGCAGAGAACCACCTGACCGAGCGCATACTCCCCCGAATGGGAGATGCTTATGTAGATGTGAAATCCAAGACGCTTGCGGTCCTCCTCGGCCTTCCCGTGCAGGATAAGTTCAGGCTGACCGGAGGGTTTGTTAACTACTTCCAGGTCTTTAAATAAGTACTTCCCTCCCAGTCCGGAACCGGTCGCCTTCAGGAACGCTTCTTTGACGGCCCACCTTGCCGCCAGATGCTGGGCGGGGCTGGTATGCCGGCTGCAGTAAGCCCGCTCGCGGTCCGTGAACACCTTCTGAAGGAAGCTCTCCCCTTGTCTCTTCACCGCCTCTTCAAGCTGGGCAATGTTCTGCAAATCCACGCCGATTCCGTAGATCATAACTCCTCCAGGGCCAGCGCCCTCCGGTTCATAAGCGACATGCACCGCTTGTAGATCTCCCTCGCTCCACCGTAATTACGGCTCCGGATCAGCGAAGCGAGTTCCCCGGCCCGTTCTTTGTAACCGTCTTCGGCTACATACATGGCAAGCTTATACAAATGATCGGCCGTAAACGTCCCCGGCAGGATATACTCCCCCGCTCCCGTTTCCTGCACCTTGCGGGCATTGAACTCCCGCTCCGTATGCGTCGGCAGGATAAGCGACGGAATTCCCCTCATGATGGCGGACAGGCAGCTTCCGTGTCCCCCGTGGTGGATAAACAAACGGCAGTTCTCCAGCATATGTGAATTGAAATACGGGATGACCGTGATGTTCCCGGGAAGCCCGGCCTTCAGACGGTCCGGCAGCCCGTCGCTGGCGGCTATAACGACCGCTTCCTCTTTCCCTCCGAATGCCTCCGCAACATGGTTCAGCAGCTGCAAACCCGTAGCGCCGGCGGTATCCTGCAGCCTGCCCGGATAGACGAGGACAAACGGCTCATCCGGAAGACGGGCGCCGGCGGGACCTGCAGCCGGGTATTCGATGGGGCCCACATAACGAACGCCGTTCGTGTAGACAGGGTCCATCTCCGGAATGCCCGGGATAAAGTTGAGCGTCCCCGCATTGAGCTGTTCCATGCGCCGGATGTCCGGCAGGCCCAGCCTGTCCAGTACCCGGTTGACGACTGGCGTCACTCTCGGCAGATTACGGGGAGGCCGTCCCCAGTAATGCACGGGCTGACCGTCCGGATGGAAGCAGGACTGGGTGATCGAGGCAACCGGGATGCCCAGGTAACGGGCGGCGATTGCCGTGTGGGGACTCATGTCCGTTATGACCAGATCGGCGTTGAATTTCTCCAGCATGCGGATCCGGTGATGAATCCAGGCCTGAACGAAATCCGGGTCGAGCAGGCCCGCTCCCGCATAGTAATGGTCCAGGTTATAGAAGACCGGACCACCGGCTATCATCCTCTCGGCGGACGGAACGGTCGGATCGTCGTCAGGCAGATGCTTGAAACCTCTGCTTTCAATAAAAGCCGCGCTGCCCTCCCCGTAAATGCTGAAAGCCGCAGTGTGTCCGGAACGCCGGAAGTGCTCGGCTACCGGCAAACACCGGAGCACGGGGCCAAGGCCGCCGCTTAAACCGAAAAAGATCCGTTTCGTCATGCCCCATCACTCTCCCGCTTTCTGTAGTTTCTTGCAAAATAGGCAGCCTCCTCCGGCGTTCCCAGCGGAAAGCATCTGTCCGCCTGGTCCGCAACGACGGTATATCCCCGTGCGATCAGCCGGTTGTACAGCGGTGCCACGTAGGTTTCGCCTTCCGCCGTTCCAAGGCGCACCGCTTCCTCCGCCGACTCCAGAAACAGTCCGGCTTTCCGGAAATAGTACAGCCCCGTCGTCGCCCGGTTCGAGATCGCCTGCTTCTCCCTGACCTCCGCAACCCGGTCCCGACCGTCTGTCCGCACATAGCTGTAAGCCGGGCTCGTGGAAGCAAACACGGAGATAATCCCGTCGGCCTCGTTTCCTCTAGTGCGGATCGTTCTGCCAATGGAGGATTCCGTATACGTATCGCAGTTGTAAATGAGAAGGGGCAGCTCCGGATCGAAGCACGCTTCCGCGCTTAACACCGTCTCCGCCTGTCCTCCCGTAACTTCGGGCAGAGAGCGGATAACGGCATTCCCGCAGCAGCTTCTGATGACCGTCTCCAATTCTCCCTGCTCCAGATGATCTTCCAGACAGACGAACACGATTTTATTCCCGGGAAAATGCGGCGTCAAACTTTCCAGCGCCCATTGCAGCATCGGCTTTCCCGCAACGGGTATGAGCATCTTCGGAACGGACAGGCCCGCATCCCGGAAGCGCTGCCCCCGGCCCGCCATCGGAATTACGATTTGAAGAGGCTTCATCCGATGTTCAGCCGTTCCAGAACCTCGTCCCAGCTGCGGTAGGCCAGGGCCAGATCGTCCACGTACACGTCGCCGTAAGGCTTGCCGAAAACAATTTCGTCGTAGGGGATTTCGTAGCGTTCCAGCCAGTCCAGCGTCAGGCCGCCGACCCGGGCAAGAACCTCCCCGACATTGCCCTGGCACGTTTTCATATGACGGGCCGTGTGGATGATAATCCGGTGCCCTTCTTCTTTCAGCCTGCGCAGAGCCTCGACCGAGCCCGGTAAAGGCGTAACATCGGCATACGACTCGCCTTCTTTTTTCAAAGTGCAAATAGTCCCGTCCAAATCCAATACGATCCGCATAGTATTCCTCCATTCTTTGCCTACGGCAATCGTACCAGAGCGGGCCGGACAAGAATCAGATTCCGTTGCGGGATATTAGGCGGTTGTTGATTCATCCTTGCGGACGTCATCGGACGGCCCCGCCGTCCGCCGGTCGAGCCACTGCTGCAGAAGGGCGGTATTATCGGCTTCCTTCTGCTTCACCCGCTCCATTCGGGCCAATATCCGCTCTTCGAAGGCCTGGAATTGATTGCCCGTCGCCGCCCGCATGAGCAAATTAGCCGCCACCATCCAGCTTTGATCGGCTTCCAGATAAGATTCGGCGAGCGCGTGCTCCCCGATAGCTTTAAGAAAATGGTGATGGTGGTACCGGGAGTTGGCGATCTCCCTGAATCCTTCATATAAATAACTGGCCGCCTTAAACTTGACGGAGTCTTCTTCGATCGTCTTCAGGCTTTTTATTTTCCCGCAAATGGGCACGAAAGCGGCGAGACCGGGATAACTGCCGGACGGACAATCGTAGGTGACGGCTCCCTGCATATTCGCCAGGTTGTCTTGGATTACGCTTTTGCAGAATGCCGGTGTAAGCTCCTCGGGAGCGGGCCCTTCCGTTTTTTTCAGAAACCACACATACAACCGTTTATAAAACGCGCTGTCCAGCGAAGCGTCGAATACGGCCTGCAGTTCGGACTCTTCGAGAAAGCCGTGATATTCGTAATAATGATCGCAGATTTCGAACGTGCCCTCCCGGTATCCGGTAACCTCCAATGCGTGCGGAAAATGGGTCCTTCTATAAAACCCGCTGTACGGCAAATAAAAAATATCGGATTCAATGATTGCACTCTTCCCGTTCGCAAGAGTCTCTTTCAAAGTCCGCATGTAATCGTCTCCCGCAGAGGATCCCGTCTTATGGAGCCGTGCCCCGAACAGCCCGTACACAAAATCGTCCAACAGCCGGTAATAGGGGCTGATTTGAAACTCATCCTCATCCTCCGTATCGCGGTAAAACAAACCGGCCTGGTTGAACAAATAAATCAGATGGGCATCTTCAACGGGAAGCCGCTTCAGCAGAGCCGCAATATTGACGTAGAAACAATTCAACCGGGTTTCTTTGTATAACGTAAAAGTCATCCGTCGGTCCGTCCTCCTCCGTTAAGCTGTAAATCGGGGTTTTTCCTTGGCCTCGTACCGGCCTCGTAAATGAGAGAAAGAGATAAGCCGGGTTACAGCTTATCTCTTCCGGTCATCGGAGTCTGCCGCCACGCTCACCTAACATTTCAGGGCAAAACCTGTGAAACCCGAGCTTGTAAAGGCCGGTGCCGTGTATTCTTCGCCGTGCCGTGCAACTATCCCGGCCGCAGACGGAGATGTTCGGGCACCTGCAAGGGTGCTGCCGGCAAGAAACGCACAGCCCGCCGGTTTCGCCTGCAAAGAGTCCGCAGCCGTGCCTTGTGCAGTCAGCGCCTGCACAGTCGCATTCGCGTTAAGAGCCTCACTCGCAGCCGGAGAGACAAGAATGGCGGTGGCAATGACGAATTTCGCGGCCGTTTGGTTCATCCGTTTCACCTTCCTTTCCCTGGAATGGGCGATCCTTCACATGAAAAACGGGAGACTGCCCGTACAGGCTCGTCTCACCGGAGTTTTTCAGGTATTTAGGCCACACATTTTACGCACAGCGACGATACGCCCGAAACCGTATATTCTCCCGGTTCCTGCAAACGCAGATCGGACGCTTTCTTCGCTGTCCGCAAGCTTAAATAAGTATCTTCGGACGCGGATACCGCCCGGTTCTGCTGAACGTCTGCAGACGCCGTGTGCGCCTGGACAAACGCGGGCTGACCGGCGCTGACGTCCAGGGCCGTGCCCATGACGGGAGACACCAGTACAGCAGTCGCAATGAGAAACTTAGTCGTCGTTTCCTTCATTCCATCCATCCTCCTTTCTTCTAAGAGTGCCGGCTCTCTTTTAGTATAAGAGCTATCCCGGCCGGGTCCTCGGCTGTATCCCTCCCTTTATTAGGTAAATATTACCTGCCCCCCGGTGTTGATTCGCTTTCGAGCGTCAGGCCGAACACGTGCATGCAAGGGTTGTCTTCAAACGTAATCCGGTTGATCTCGGCCGGACGGTCTAGTTCAATCCCGTCATACCAGAGCCTGGCGGATCTGTGCGTAAGAGGGCCATCCATCGTATGTAGGCAGGACGTTTCGATTACACACTCGTTACGCGGAAAAGGAACCTCCGAAATAAAATGGGACAACAGGATCTTCTGCTTCGAGACCTCCTGCCCGTCCAGCATCAAATACATATAGTCCGCCATATTGGCATCGCTCGAGGTACCGAGAAGATGAATGTTGGTCACCCGCTGCCGGGGGAACTGGATGGACTGTCCTTCCGTTACGATATTATCGAAAGATTGCCGCTTAAAGAGAACGAACGGTATTTCTTTAAATTCGAAAGGAGCGTCAAACTGAAAGGCATCCTCCGGAAAGGAAGCCCTTGCCGAGCTTAAATAGCCCTCGTGATAGTTATGGCTGCCTGTCGTTCCGCAGTTATTCAAACAAGACCTCAGATCCAGACAGGTAAACATCCGTTGATTCATGTAATCCCTCCATATCCCCATAGGTGCAAAAGAGAGAAAAGAGATAAGCCACTTCCCCGCTTATCTCTCTTTGTCCGGCTCGCTTAGGCCAATGTCTTCTTAAACACATTGATCGTAAAAGAAGGTTCCGCCTCGGCTAATTCAACGATACCGGCGGAAGCGGGCGGCTGAGTCTCAGCCGTTGTTTCCGCAGCGGTAGGGTTGAATTGCGGAGAAGCCGCCACAGTGACAGGCCCACCTTCGGAAATCACCGGAGGCTGGATCTGGACAGCCGCAGCGTGCGCGCTTACGTTCAGAGCGGTGGCCGCCGCAGGGGCCGCCAGAATAGCGGTGGCGATGATAAATTTAGACGTGATCTCTTTCATTCGTTTCACCTCCTTTGCTCGGATGTGACTACTTCTTCAGTATAGAAAAATAACGCCCGGCCCTCTCGGCTTTACCGGATGACTTCAACCTGCGGAACTTTCGCAATCCACGGATCTTCCCGGTCATAGCCCTGCCTGCAAACGCAAAAGAGATAAGCGTCGGGCGCTTATCTCTTTTGACCGGTCACGCTGGAGTTTTCGTCACAACTGACGGGGAGAAATTGCCGGCTCCGCCGAACTCCCGCAAAATTTCCCGGGACTCCGTCTTCACGCCGGAAATTCCGGCTTGGGATAATGTGCCGGATGGTGCCGCCTGTACAGCCTGCACACCCTGACCGGCCGGTTGAACCGCCGGCTGGGCCTGAACCGCAGCGGTTTGAGCGCTTGCCTTCAGGGCTGTTCCTGCCGCAGGCGAAACGAGAATCGCAGTTGCCATCACAAATTTTGCTGCCGTCTGATTCATTCTTGTCACTCTCCTTTTTCTGTGGGCTCCTTTTCAGTATAAAAGAATGAGCGCCCGGTTCCTCGGCTTAACAAGGGGGTTCTAATCGGCGAAAATTTCATACAGCAGACGGGTTGCCACGGCGTACAAAGCCATCTGGCGCTCCGGACTCTCCCTGTGGAGAGGCAGCATCGAAAGGAACAGCAGCGCCTCGATCTTGGCGACATCCCGGAGACGGCCGCCCAGATACCGGTCCCAGTCGCGGAGAAGCCGGAGCTGCCCATCCGTAAACGGGATTTCCAGCCGGATGTCATTGCCCGCCGTTTGCAGAGAATATCGCCCGTGGACAATATGCTCGTACCCGTTCAAGCTGTGTCTGATTTTCGCCAGGTCGTACCGCCGGTCGCCGTAGATCCCCGGAATGCCGAAGCTGCCCCGGGGATCTACCAGTTTGACGGCCTGTTTGTCCGGCGCATAGAGCACATTGGAGAAACAGAGGTCGCCGTGCAGAACAGCGATAGCCGGATTACCGAGCAGGGACCGGAAATCTTCGAGATGGCTCTCGAAAATCCGGAAGGGGCAGAGCACCATCGTTCCGTTCAGCCGGTAATAGCCCTGGTTGTAAAACCGTCTGGCCCGCTCGTTGCCGTTTAAAAAGGCCGCCATGCGCGTCTGGGTCTTGCCGATGTACATCTCGTGCAAACAGGCTGGATCCAACTCGGCGGGGAAGGCGGCAAACCGGCCGAAGAGCTGATCCAGCCGGGCAAAGACGCCCGCCCAGCCTTCCTGATCCAGCCGCCCGCTCATGTACAGCTCCGATAAAGTCGGGGCCTGGATATACTCCAAACACAGATACACTTGATCTTGCAGCGAGTAGCCCAGAACACCGGGGATATACGTGTGTAATTCCTCCGGCAGATTCAGGTACCAGCTAATCTCGTCGCGGAGTTTCTTGTCGCGGCGGCTCGTTTTGCGGACGGACCGCCCGTCCGGCCCGATCGTGAGCCGGTTGAAATAACGGGAGCGAATCGGCTCCGTTTCCATAGCTCCTTCCCCCTTTCGCGTTATCCGCAGGACGGCGCTTCCCGCCTTTGTCCCCGGTAAACCGAAGGGTTTATCCCGACCAGCCTTTTGAAGACCCGGCCGAAATGCGTTAAATCCCCATAGCCGACGGCATAGCATACATCTGTGACCGGCACTCCTTTTTGCAGCATGGCCTTCGCTTTCTGAATGCGTTTGTTCATTACGTATTCCTTGAAGCCGAAGCCGAAATATTCTTTAAACATCCTGGAGTAATGACACCGGCTGACGAAAATACTCGATGCCACTTTCTCCAAGGACAGATCGTTTTCGCATAAATTTTGTTCGATATATTCAAGAGACTGATACAGCAGCGGCGAAATTTCCGGCTTGCCCGGCAAATCGGCGGACGGCTTGGATAAAAGCCCCACCGAATCGAGAAAAGAATAAAACACGAAAAGATCGCGTTTGTTCACTTTAAGCAGCACCATAATCGGGCTTTGCAGCTGAAGCTCCTCGATTTTCCATTCCTCCGGGAGCGATTCGTCGAAAGACAGGAAAACGAATAGCTTGTGAGCTTTTTCCTGCCGGCGGAGCGATCTTGCGACAGCTTTAAAATCAGATTCGGCAATGATAGACATGTGGGAAAACAACCTCTGTACTCGTTCGAACTCGTCTTCCTTAAGCTGATGGCTGATAATAAGTAGCACGTCCACTGGCACCCATTCCCCCTACACGTAATGGTTTCGGTGCCGTCATGGTATCAAACCGCAAGAAAGAAAGATCAGGTTCTCTTGCAGGACATTAGGATTTTTTTGACTATTATAGAATTATATGAAAAATATTTCTTTTAAGCGGATTGATAGTCGCGCAAAATATCGTATATCGCATCCAGCCCGTGACGAAGAAAGCCGGCGATAGCCGGCAAAGGCCGTTCTTCCTCCCGCATGCGGCGGAAGTGGCGGAGTATCCGCTGGTTATACGGAAACGGCAAACGAGAGGCGTTTCTGCACGCCTCCGGGGCTTCCAGACGAAACCATTCGTCAAGCCCCTCCAGCTTCTCCGGCGTTAGCGTTCCCCTCAGTTCCTCCGACAAGCGATCCAACTGCCGGATCAGATTCTCGGCTGCCGTCCCCATCTCCCTCCCTCCGTTCCATCGCCATCACTTTAAGTCCGGGCTTGAACGCCTTGTCCGCAGCGGACAGGGGCAGCCTGCGGTAATAGTCCAGCTCCTCGGGCGTAAGCATATACGTCTTGACCTGGCTGTTAACCGGTTCGGACGAATCCCGTTCCATACGGGAGACGACCGTCCTCTTCTGGATATGAATCGTTGCCATTAGCGGCATCCTCCTTAAGATACGAAAATTAGCCTTGCAGCTGACGGATCAGGAAAAGCGGGCTCAGGTCCTGCGAGGTGCCCGCCGCTAGCAGCTCCCGCCAGCTTGCCGAGGCTCCCGGACGGAACACTTCCTTCCGCAGATGCTGCAGCGCTTCTTTCCCGTGCCATTCCTTGAAGCGAATCTGAAGCGTGTGCTGAAACTGGGAGGCTGCCGCCTCGCCGAGCAGGTAATTGTAGTAATAGACCGGGAGCGTGGACAGATGCGCCTTGGCGGCCCAATACGGATAATCCCACTCGGCCGGCCGGGGTATGCCCTGCACGTCTTCCACGAGATCCCACCATAAGCCGTTTAACGGCTGTTCGGGATTTGCGTATAATTGCTTCTCGAATTCCACCAGAGTCAGCGTCCAATACAGCCTGACCAGCGTTTCTTTCCGAAGCCGTTCCTGACCGGACCGGACATCGGCCTCGGGCTGACCGCCGAACAGCCCCTCCCTCCACTCCGCATCCCACGCCAGTCTTTCCAGCAGCAGGGCGGCGCCCTCGCTCAAGAAGGGATGGGCCGGCTGACGCAGCAGAAACGGAAGCGAAGGATCCAGCTCCTGTTCGAAAAGGGCATGTCCCGTTTCGTGGAGCAGCACCGCAAGCCCCTTCGTGTCCGGGGACAAGTTGCAGGACATGCGGATATCCCGGCTTCGGTCCAAGTTCAGGCAGCAGTTCGCCTGGCCTTTGCCCGGACGCTCCGCCAGATCCGCCTTGCGGATGACGGCGTTCAGATCGAATCCGCGTTCCAGCAGCCACCCGGACACCTTGTCCGCCATTTCATCCGCGCCAGCCGCAAGCGGCTCCTCCATCGCATCATGCATCTGGAAAAACGGATGCGCATAATGCCAGGAGCGGACCTCGCTCCGCGCGATGTGAAACCGGTCGGCCAATTCCAGGTCGATCCCGCATTTCACCTCCCGGTAGGCGAAATCCAGACCGCCGCGGATTTGCCGGATCAGCTCCGTCAGCTTGTCGAGCCCGATCCCGGCGGTCTCCAGCTTCATCGCGAAGTAATCGTCGTAGCCGAGCCGCCGGGCAGCGCGGTTGCGGAGCTTGACCAGCTCCAGAAGTTTGGGCGCGGTGAGCTCGCCCAGCCGCATTCCCGCCTGCCAGATCTGCTTGCGCTGCCGGCCGTCCTTGAGCCTGCGCATCAAGACCCGCACCGCCTGCTCCGACAACAGAGTGCCGCCCGCTTCCGCGCGGAACGTGCCGATCGTGTAATGCAGATCGTTCCACAAAGAAGCGGCGGCCTGCCGTTCGTCCGCCTCCATCCGGTGTTCCGCCATTTCAGCCTGCAATACTTGCAGTTGGCGCTCTTGGTCTGCGGGCAGGCCCGGATGGTTCAGCCAATATTCCGCCTGCTCGCGCAGGACCGGAGAGGCTAGCGCCTCCTGATAAGCCTGCTCATCTTGTTCGCACTGCTTGACGTAACGGAATTCGCCCGTCGTGATTACTTTCCAGAGCGAATTCATCATCGGGACGTATAAACCGGCCAGCTCGCGGTTCGCTTTTCTCAGAAAAGAGTCGGCGTTGGTCTGCAAACGTTGTTGTGACAATCGTCCTTCCCCCGTTTCGGTTTGGTTCATGACTTGAAATTGAGAATCCGGACGTATTCGTCGGGAGTATTTCTTCCCGCGCTGCCGAGCATGCCCGTAGAGGCCAGGTTCTCAAGCTGGATCCGGCTGATTCTGCCCATCATAAAATCATAGAAAGCCCCTACGACCGGGTGAGGGTGCTTGCGGAAAAACGTGTCGTGGCTCTTCCGGATAAAATCCGCATAAGAGGCGCCCTGCCGCGAATGCGCCAGATGCACATTCACCGCTTCCGGGCAGTAAGCGAAGGGAATCTGCCGGCGGTGGGCCCGGTAGCCCAGCTCCAGGTGCTCGAAGCCCCACTCGCGGAACGAGTCGTCGAAGCCCCCCAGATCCCGGAACAGCTCCAGAGGGAGGGACATATTCCCGCTCAAGGCGGCTATCCACGGAACGGGCGAAACCGTCGATCCGCTTTCGTTAAACAGCCGGTAAACGAGCCGGCAGTACTGCGGAATGCGGTCATATTTCTGCTCCCCGTAGCGGGCCAGCACCAGATCCCGGTTATGTTCCGCATCCGGGACGTAGAGTTCCCGGACCTGCCCTACCACAAAGTGGCTGTCGTGCTTCCGGCCGGCTTGTTCATGCGCTTCGATGAATCCCGGCCTCGGTATCCGGTCGGCATCGCAGAACAGGACGCAGCCTTCGTCCAGAAGCCTCGCTCCGGCATTACGGGCGGCCGCCCTGCCGCTGCGGGGGATGCGCACGTAAGTGAGATTCAGCCGCCCCCTGTAAGCTTCCGCAACCGCGTGGACCGGCTCTTCGGACCCGTCGTCTACGACGATAATCGGGCAGCGGTTATAAGGGGCCGCTTGCCTGGTTAACCCGTGCAAAGTCAGGGATAAGGCGTAGGCTTGATTGTAAACCGGGATAACCACATTCATTTTTGTCATAAAACACCACCTCCGGACCTGACGGCCCAACTGAAACATACGCTTTGCCGCATTATAAAACGCTTTCCTTATCGGCCGCTCGGCTTTTTATTCCGGCTGAATGCCGATAAAAACCGATCGTTAGTTCGCACAAAAAGATAAAATAAAGGTATCTGTAACACGCGGAGGAGGACTGCTTTCGGGATGAATGCGGACAGAGGAAGAACGGTCAATTCGGTTTATATCGACGCTTCCGCGGACGAGATCTGGTGGTATGTGGCGACAGCGGAGGGCTGGAAACATTTTTTGAGCGACATCGCGACTTATTCGGGGGCGCAGCCTGATATCGCCCAAGGGGACGAACTCACTCTCGTAATCGGAGAATTAACGAATCGCGCCGTCTGCACCGAATGCGTTAAACCTGAGCTCATCCGGTTCGACGAGCGCTACACGTCCATTTTGCCGGACGGCTCCCTCTGGGAATACCACTTAAGGACCTCGTTCGCTTTCGAACAAATCGGCGGCGGCACTTGTACCCAGGTGACCGTCACCGTTGAAGGCTATACGGAGGATGAAAGGATGCAGTGGGTCAGGGAATGCGGAGAAACGGGCTGGAGACAATCTCTTTTTCATCTGAAAAATACAATCGAGCTCGGCCTGGATCTGCGCAACTCGATTTTTAATTATCCCCGACTGGGGGTCATGAATTATACGGCAACCGCCGCACAACTGGAAGAGCAGGGGCTTGCCGACGCGGGCATACGGGGGAACTTCATCGCGACCGTGTACCCGAACAGTCCGGCCCACCGGGCCGGTTTGCGCGGCGGGATTATCGTGACGAGCCTCGGAGGAATGCCGGTTCCGACGTATCACGATTTTGTAAAAGCTCTCTCCCGCTTTTACGGAACGAACGCGCCCGCCGACATTGTTTTCTACGAACGGGGAGAACGGCACGCTGTAACGGCGGATTTAACCTACGACGACCAGTTTACCGGCATGATCGATCCAAACGAAGTTTCATTGGATGAAATCAGCGTAAGGCGGCGCAAGCTTTCTGCCGTAAAGGAACAGGAATAAGCAAAAGGGCAGCATACGGCGAGGCCGTGTACTGCCTTTTTTTGCGGATGTTCCCATTATGGCTCTACACAGAGGCTTCAAGCGGGCGGCAAATTCTTCCGTGCGTATACACTCCCCTAACATTCGGCTCGTACAATGGAAAGAGACCGGCCGCTTTTCCACCAAATGAGTAAGGAGTTCCTGCACGATGCCGTTCAACAAAACCAGACCGACCTCCCTGTTCCTCGCGACGCTGATCAGTTTTCTCGTCATTATAGGATTGTTTGCCGCGTTCGACCTGGCGGCCTTCGCTTATTTCAAGACCAAATATCACGGCGAAATTATCGCTCACAACCAGTCCATGCTTAAAAATACCGCCGAAAAATACAGCACGCATTTTTCCCGGATCAACACGCTTCTTTTCAATACGTACAACGATCCCGGCGTGATCGCTTTCAACCGGCATCTGCAGGGCGCGACGGATGAAGAGCTCCGTTATCTGGAGGCGAAAAGCATCGTTACCCGTCTCCGTTCGGATACCTCGAACCCGCACCTGTTTCTCGACAACCTCGTGGTGTATTTCCTGCCGCACGGCGTCACGCTCGACAAGGACGGCAGCAGCGGGGCGGAAGACCAGTACAACCGGCTGTACAAAAGCGCCGCCTATCCGCTCCCCTTCTGGGAAAACCGCCTGAAATCGGCGGATGCGTTCTCCCTGCTGCCCGCAGCGGATTTCAAGACGGTCTGGAATTCGCCCGCCGAGAAGAAGCTGCTGCCCGTCAGTTTTCATTTGAGCGGCAGCAGCTACCTCGTTACGGCTTATCTGGACGTGGACAAGACGCAGCACGATTTTCTCGGGGAAGGCGGAGACGGGCGCCTCTTTTACGTGCTGAACGGCGATGGAAGCGTTCTTTTCGGAACGGGTGAAGGCGGAGATCCGGTGGAACTTCCCGCATTCGAAGAAACAAGCGGAACCGCCGCTGCGGGCGGAATGGTTTATTTCCGCTATACAGGCGACGACGGTCTGACGTACATCACCGGCGTTCCCAATGCCAGCGTGGCCTCCCAGCTCCGGAAGCTGAACTGGACGCTGCTCGCGATTTTCGTCCTGTCGCTCGGCATCGCCCTTGCCGTCTCCCTGCTGAGCAGCCGCCGGATCAACCGGCCCGTCAAACAGCTGGTTTCGGCATTTATGAGCGGCAGCGGCAGCGGCGAGCCCAGCGCGATCCGGGAATTCGCGTTCATTCAGGAGAAAATTGCCGATTTGTTCAAGGAAAAGGCCGAAATCCGCAGCGAGCTGCGCAGCCGGCAGTCGCTTCTTACGAAGTACAGCTACATTAACAAGCTGAGAAGCATTCATACGGATATTCACGAATGGCAGGATTTTATCGCAAGCGACCAAAGCTTCCAGATTATCGTCTATGAACTCCGGTTCCGGCAGGCGAAACCGGGTGAGGAACCCGTCCCGCACGAACGGCTTGCCTCCTATTACCGGGAGCATCTCGATGTGCTTCTGAGGGAACACAGTCCCGGTTCGCATACGTTCCAGATGGAGAAGAACCAGATATTAACGGTCATCAGCGGCGCAGTCGCTGCTGACACGCTTCAGGCCATGCTCGGGGACATCCGGCACCTGTTCGATTCCGACAAGGAGCAGTGCCTGGCGGCCGTGGCGGTCAGCTCGCGGTTCGAGCACGCTTCCCAGTTCAACGATGCCTACCGGCAGGCGCTGGAAAGAGCGGGCCAAGCCACCCTGGAGGAGGAGACGCAGCTCCTCCTTGAGACGCGGTCCGGCCTGCAAGCTTGCGCGCTGAGCCCCGCCCGGGAGCAAGAGCTGAACGCCTGCCTGCAGGCCGGGGACGACAAGGGCGCCCTGGAGCTGATCGGCCGCCAGCTTGCCGAAATGCGCGAGTCCGGGGCCGGCGTCGTCCAGTTCAGGCAGCTTGCGGAGTCCATGGCGGGCAAGGTATGGAAGCTCATGGACATCTACAAAATCGCGCAGGACGCTGCCTGGCCCGTCAAACCACTTATGCGGAGGCTCAGGGAATGCTGCACCTTCGAAGACTATATCGAAGGCTACCGGGAGCTGTTCTTTTCCGCGGCCGCGCTTATCTACGAGAAGAAAGACACGGAAGATCCCGTGATCCGCTTCGTCATGGACGCTCTCCGGGACGGCTACGGGGAAGAGCTCTCCCTCGAAAATCTTGCGGACCGCCTCCAGATGTCGAGCGCCTATTTATCGGTCTATATCAAAGAGAAAACGGGAGCGAATTTCAGCGACCACCTGAATGCCATCCGGGTTTCCAAAGCGCAGGAACTGCTGACGGGGACTCAGCTCAATATTGTGGAAGTCGGTCTGCGCATCGGCTACCGGAACATCACTTCGTTCAACCGCATGTTCAAAAAGTGGACGGGGCAGACGCCCGGCGAATACCGCAGAGCCGCCAAGTTGACGGCCGAGGAATAAAAAAAGCGCCCCTCAAGGGCGCTTTTTGCGTATGCTCTTGCGATTGCGTTTGCGTTTGCGTTCGTGACTTGCGTTCGCTTACGTCAATATCCCTCAACCTGGAGAGCTTCCGTCAATTTCTCCGCCGCTTCACGCGTGCGTTCAAAAGCTTCGGTCGCTTCATGATCCGCCGCATTGGCTGATTTGATGGCTTCCAAAGCCTTCAACGTAGCTTCCGCGGCTCTCGATGCGGCTTCGCGGCTGGCGTGAATCAGCTTGGATAAGGAGCCCGATTCCGTGTTTTCCCTCACGATTTCCGCCATCAGAGCGGCATGTTCAGCCGCGGCCGTAGCTTCGAAACCTATCCGAACCGCTGTTTGCCGGAGTTCGTAGGCCCGGCTGTTTGCCCTGTTCGAAATTTCACGAGCTTCATTCATCAATTCGACATAAGCGGCAATCTTTTCATTCAAGGTCATCCGGTCCCACTCCTATAGGGCGAAATACGAGCTTATACTCCTTCTATAATAAGCTATTTAGGGGCAGGTTCAAACTCCCGCCCGCAGTGTCGATCCCCTACGCGTATATCCGGCGTGCGGCGGGTGCGGCATTCTCTCCAAATAAGAAAAAGGACAAGCCCGGGCTTGTCCTTTTTCTTATTCTTTCCCGTCGCGCTCCGGCCGACCGGCTTCGTCTGAAGCGGGTTCCCGGGGCTCTTTTGGAATCAGCTCGAAGATCTTGCCGGTTTCCATCGCCTCGATCAGCCTCAGCAGCCACTTGTAATAGTCTATGGCGTGCGCGATTTTCGCTTCGTCCGCTTCCAGCACGGCCTGAAGCTCCGGACTCTCTTCGTATTCCTTCTTCATATGCCGCAGTTCGACGAGCGATTTGTTGAGGGCATTCATATTCCCTTCCACCGCTTTACGCCATTTAATGGAGAAAAAATCACTGAAATTCTGGTACCAGTCCGGTTCCACCTCGTACAGGTCTTTGCGTGTGCCTTTTCCCCATACCTTATCGATCATTTTCAAATCCATCAGCGTCCGGACGCCGGTGCTCATGGATGTCTTGCTCATCCCCATCGTTTTGCTCAGTTCATCCAGTGTGACGGGGCCGTTATTGAAATACATATAACCATATAAGTGCCCGATCGACAAGGTAATGCCGTATAAATCCATATTTTTGCCGATGGAATCAATAACCCGTTCACGGTTTTTTTGAATTTTCTGGCTCTGCTCTGTCGTAAAGCCGCTGAGATCGTTCATGGTTTCCCTCCTGAGGAACAAGCTGCTGCTTCTCAACCTCTAAATTGTATTGTAATCAAAGACCCCTCGATAAGTAAAGAAAACACGAAAGAAGGAATACGGCGTTATACGGAGTATACTTAACGTATTGTACGTAAAGTTAAAACTGTACAAACATTTATAAGCTTATACGGACTTTGACGGTCAAAAAAGAATGCCGTTACACTGAAACAAGTCAGCAAGCCAGTCAAAAGACCCAGGAAAGGAGGTCCACATGCCTATCATTGAGGTAAAACAACTTACCAAAGTATTCGGATCGGACCCCAAGAGAGCTTTGACCCTGCTGGATCAAGGCCGCACCAAAGAACAGATTTTGAAAGAACACAGACTGACCGTGGGGGTCAATAAAGCGGAGTTTTCGATTGAACAAGGAGAAATCTTCGTCATTATGGGACTGTCGGGAAGCGGCAAATCGACGCTCGTCCGTCTGTTAAACCGGCTCATCGAGCCGACGGGAGGCCAGGTTCTTTTTAACGGAACCGATGTGCTTAAAATGAACCCCGAGCAGCTTCGTCAATTCAGACGGAAAAATATCGGGATGGTTTTTCAGAAATTCGCTCTTTTCCCGCACCGGACCGTACTTGAAAATGCGGAATACGGACTTGAAATTCAGGGTGTCGAACGTAAAAAAAGAACGGAAATGGCAACCGCCTCTTTGAAGTCGGTCGGCCTGGAAGGCTGGGAAAACAGCCTGCCCGACCAGCTCAGCGGCGGTATGCAGCAGCGCGTCGGCCTTGCCCGCGTGCTGGCCAACGATCCTGAAATCCTGCTTATGGATGAAGCGTTCAGCGCACTGGACCCGCTCATCCGCAAGGATATGCAGCTCGAGCTGCTGGAACTCCAGTCCAAGCTCAAGAAAACGATTGTCTTCATTACACATGACCTGGATGAAGCGCTGCGCATCGGAGACCGGATCGCCCTCATGAAAGACGGCTCCATCGTCCAGATCGGCACGCCGGAGGAAATTCTGATTCAGCCGGCCAACAAGTACGTGGAACGCTTCGTCGAAGACGTGGATTTGTCCAAAGTTCTTACGGCGGCCCATGTCATGAAAAAGCCGGAAACGATCTCCCTCGAAAGGGGGCCGCGGGTAGCCCTTCAGCTTATGCGCGACAGCGGCGTGTCCAGCTTGTACCTGACGAGCAAAGGGACGAAGCTGCTCGGTATCGTAACCGCGGAAGATGCCCTTCAGGCTCTCAAAGAAGGCAAGTCGCTGGAGCAGGTCATGCAGCGTTCTATTCCGACTGTTTCACCCGGAACACTGCTGAACGACCTGTTCGAAATGATGGCCGAAACCCGGCTTCCCGTTGCCGTCGTCGACGAGGAGGACCGGCTGAAAGGCATCGTCATTAAAGGAGCGGTGCTTTCGGCCTTGGCCGGAAATGCGGAACCGGAAGCGGGTGCTGTGCGATGAACCTCCCTAAACTTCCGCTCGGCAGTTGGATCGAATTCCTCGAAAGCTGGCTCACCGATCATTTCGGGCCGCTTTTCGGCGCTATCAAAGCGGTCATCGCCGCCATGGTCGGCTCCATCGAGACCGCTCTGACCGCGCTTCCCGCGCTCGTTCTGATCGTTCTGATCACGGCGCTTGCCTACTGGATCGGCCGCTGGCGGATCGCGCTTTTCGCGTTTATCGGCCTGCTGCTGATCGACAACCTGGGCTTCTGGGAGCTGTCCATGCAGTCGCTTGCGCTCGTTCTGACGGCGTCCATCCTGTCCATCGTGATCGGGGTGCCGATCGGTATTCTCTGCGCACGGCATACGCTGCTGCAAAATATCGTGACGCCGGTGCTCGACTTCATGCAGACGATGCCCGCCTTCGTCTACCTGCTTCCCGCCGTGTCGTTCTTCTCCCTCGGCGTCGTGCCGGGCGTAATCGCTTCGATTATTTTCGCGATTCCGCCTACGATCCGCCTGACCAACCTCGGCATCCGGCAGGTGCCGGAAGAGCTGGTAGAGGCGGCCGACGCCTTCGGCTCGACACCGGCGCAGAAGCTGGTCAAGCTGCAGCTGCCTATCGCGATGCCGACCATCATGGCCGGCGTGAACCAGACCATCATGCTGTCCCTGTCTATGGTCGTCATCTCCTCGATGATCGGCGCGCAGGGGGTCGGCGCTTACGTGTACCGGGCCGTCACGCAGGCCAAGACGGGCGTCGGCTTCGAAGCCGGTATCGCCATCGTCATTATGGCTATCCTGCTGGACCGTTTGACCCAGAATGTATTTAAAAAGAAAAAATCGAACTAAGGGGTGTCATCGTTATTTTTAAAAAATGGAGTTTGTTGTTGTCCGTCGTTCTCGCCGTTGCACTGGTCGCCGGTTGTTCCACCGGCGGCGGAGCCAAAGGCAAATCCGTCAAGCTGGCGTATGTAGCCTGGGATTCGGAGATTGCCAGCACGAACGTTGCCAAATACGTCCTGGAGAGCAAACTGGGCTACAAAGTCGAAATGCTCCAGGTTGACGCCGGGCCGATGTGGGCCGGTATCGCCGACGGAAGCGCGGACGCCATGGTTGCCGCCTGGCTTCCCGGCACTCACGCCTCCTATCTGGAGAAGTATAAATCCAATGTGGAGGATCTCGGCGCAAACCTGAAAGGCACGAAGACGGGACTGGCTGTTCCCGCTTACATGAAGATCGACTCGATTGAGGATCTCAAGAAAGCCGATGTCAGCGCGTCGCTGAACAACCAGATCATCGGGATCGAACCCGGAGCCGGCATTATGATGTCCACGGAAAAAGCGGTCGCCGACTACGGCCTCTCCGGCTACAAGCTGGTTGAAAGCTCTTCGGCCGCCATGGCTCAGGAGCTGCAAAAAGCTTATAAAGAACAGAAGCCGATCGTCGTCACCGGCTGGACGCCGCACTGGATGTTCGCCAAGATGGACCTGAAATATCTGGCCGATCCCAAAGGCGTCTACGGCGGCGAAGAAGAAATTCACACGCTCACCCGCAAAGGGTTGAAAGAAGACCAGCCGAACGCCTACAAGTTCCTGGACCAGTTCGAATGGACCCCGGACGACATGGCTAAGGTGATGGTCGCGATCCAGGAAGGCAAATCGCCGGAAGATGCGGCCAAAGAATGGGCCGACGCGAACGCCGACAAGGTGAACGCCTGGATCAAGGGCATCGAATAAAACCCTGGTTCCAAGGAGGCGAACGATGTGCTGCCCCCGGCAAAATCGTATAAAACCAGTCTGTATCTGAGCTGTGCCTGGAACGACAGGTCAGCCTTCCGCGAGTTGGTTGCGCTGCTGCATACCTACCGGGGCCGGGGCTTCCGCTTCGAAACGTTTCTGCTGCCGGAAGATCATCCGGCGGCCGACGCGGATAATGAGCGGTCCCTTTACGAGGCTGTGCGCGGCAAGATGAAATACTGCCAAGCCGTGCTCATTCCGGCCGATGACCGTCCCGCCTACAGCAGGTGGATCAACAAAGAAATCATCGCGGGCACAAGCGAAATGAACAAGCCGCTTATAGCCGTCCGGCCCCCGGATTCGGGAGAGCCATCCCTGATCGTGAAGCAGAATGCCGACCGGATTGTCGGCTGGGACGCGGAAGCGATCGTGCAGGCGATCCTTGAGCTGTCCGCAAAATAAGCGCGCACGCCGAACACCACTGTCCTCCGGGACAGTGGTGTTTTTTTGTGTGTAACTATTTCGGGCGCGATGCGTGTATACAGTAAGGAGGGAGAATATGGACGGGTATTCGTTAGACCGTATTTATCAAGCTTATTTTAAGGATGTGTATCGTTATTTGTTCTCCCTCTGCCTTCATCATCACACCATTCCGCTCACGATTTCAGTTTCAAGTTGGATAGAAAACAGCGTATCAGGGGTATCCACCTATCCGGAACGGGAATAACTACTCTAGTCGATTCTGAAGAGATGGACGGACTCTTTTAATGGGGTTGCAACAAGCTATTTGGACCAATACCTGGCATGATTTCGCTGCCTTGATAGCAAGGAGCACGAAAATACAACGTCGAATAAAAAGAGAACGAGAAGTGGAAGAGGAGTGTTCCTTAATGACAACTAGTAGAACGAATCCTAAGGTTGATGAATTTTTAAGTAAGGCAAAAAAATGGAAGGAAGAATATGAGAAGCTGAGAACGATCGTTCTAGACTGCGAGCTGACCGAAGAATTTAAGTGGATGCATCCTTGCTACACGTTTCAGAATAAAAACATCGTTTTAATACACGGATTCAAAGAATACTGTGCGCTTCTGTTTCACAAAGGCGCCTTGTTGCAAGATACCCATGGCATTCTAATCCGACAAACGGAAAATGTACAGGCGGCGCGCCAGATTCGGTTCACCACTGTTCAAGAAATCGTTGAGCTGGAAACCATCTTGAAAGCTTATATTCATGAGGCCATTGAAGTGGAAAAAGCCGGTTTGGAAGTGAATTTCAAAAAGAATACAGACGTCGTCATTCCTGAAGAACTTCAAACCAAATTCGATGAAATCCCGGCCTTGAAAACCGCTTTTGAAGCATTGACGCCCGGACGACAAAGAGCATACATTCTTTATTTTTCCGAACCCAAACAATCCAAAACCCGCGTGTCGAGGATTGAAAAATATGAGCAGCAAATTCTCGACGGAAAGGGATTAAATGATTAGTACCGATTTAACGCAGCCAATATAAAAAAAGCGGCCCTCCAAACCGGATGAGGCCGCCTTTTGGCGATAAGCGCTTGCTCGTTTTTATTCGTATTGGCTAAAAATAGCGTGCTTGCTCTCTCAAGCTCTTACCTTGACCCGGCAGGAGGCCCCACGGGCACAGGGTTCGATTTCACGGTATAGCGTACGGGCTCGCTCAGGCGGCCCAGCTTGTTCTTCGCCGTGATCTCGATCGGATTTTCGCCCGGAACGAGCTGAACCTGCTGGGAAACGCTGCCCGTCCCGGCAAGCTGCCCGTTAATATAAATTTCCGGGCTCGGATCGTTGCCGTCCTCCGCTTTAGCCGTCACGGTGACTTTAGCGGCTTTCACCGTCAATGGCGGCTGTTCCGCTTTCACCAGGGGCCGCGGCACCAGGGTCACCTTTTTGCTCACGGTTTCGGAGGCTTTGCCCGACTTGCTCACCGCTTTGAACACAAGGGGATTCTCCCCTTCGTTCAGTTTCAGCTCGATGCTCCCGTTCTCGATAACCTTGTCGTTGACATACAGCTTTGTATTTTTATCGGGTTCCTTCAGAGAAGCTTTGACCGTCACCGTCTCGCTGCCGGTTTTCTCCTGGAGGTCTCCCACGATAACGACCGGAGTCGGAGCCATCCACCCCGATACCGGCTTCCAAAGTACGGCGATAATAGCGATAAACAAGATCAGAAAAATGGAGCCCCTGAGCACGATTTTCCGTTTGTTTTTGGCCCAGATCCGGGCCCATTTGCCGGACTGCCGCAGTCTGACGGTTTCGAACAGAGCCGCGAATGAAGGATTGCCGGTCTCCAGCAGCTTCCGGGACACCGCCTTATTGCGGAAAGCCTGCGGAGCGTGCACATCGAACGCGCGGCTGAGCGCCGCTTTGTAATACGGATGAACGGCGCCCTTCTCGTCCCGAAAACGGATATCTTCCGCCGACCAGGCGGCGAAATCCGTAAACGTATCCGTTCCTTGCCCGGCCGAGGCCACAAAATTCAGCAGCCGTTCGTAATCGTAGCCGGGCTGCCGATCCGCGCTTCCTCCGGTTCCCGGTTTATGGAAAGCCGTCACCAGCTGCCCGAAACGGGCCGGGGTAACCTCGTTTTGCATCAACTTCTGCAAAAGAAGCTGCGCCCGGTCCAAATCGACAGGGTCCAGACGGGCCATCACATCTTCCGCTTCGGACTGTTTCTTCCCGTCCAGCGTCAGCACTTTGTACACCGCTTGTAAGACGTGAAGAACTCCTTCCTGATCCCGCGACGCCTGACCGTATAGGTCCGGATTGACCGGATCGAGCAGAAATCCCAGGCTCTCGATATCTTCGATGCCGAGGCCGCTCGGCTTCAAGTCATCCGCCAACTCCAGATGCACCGCGAGCTTCATCCACCGGCTGAACTGCCGGATGCCGCGGTTCTTCTCCCCGGGCGAATTTTTCCCCAGCTGGTCAAAATACGCGGATAATGTCTGAGCCAGGGAAATTTTCTTCCTGACATCCGTCCGCATCAGCCTGCGCAGCGGATCGTAGGACTCCCGGGAGAACAATTCTTCTCCCATCAGCTCTTCGCTGTGCGACTGCCAGAAGCCGATCTCGCCGGTAAAAGCCTGCACCGACTTGACCCGCTTCATCCGATAGCGGATGTAGCCCTCGCCTAAGGCAGGGCTGCTCTTCATCAGCCCGCCGAATACTCCGGTGAAAACAGCCGGGTAAGCAGCCAGCAGGTCCAGCAGCGGAGCAGCGCCCTCGATACCGTCCCCCGCTGCCGCATCGGCGGCCCGCGAGACGAAGATGCCGAGGCAGCGGACGATCAGAGCTTTTACCTGCGGATCGGCAAACTTCTCGTAGCGGATAACGGCTTCCACGTAATCCGCCCCCGCTATGCGGTCCCGATCCGACGCCTCCCGGGTGAGAAGACCGACGAACAGCTCCTTCAGGCGCGGTTTACGCGGGTAAGATTCGGTCGTGAAGAACGACAGAATCCCGTTCATAACAGCGGCCCGGTCCTGTTCGTACAGCTCCGTGCGGCCGCGTTCGACCTCATACAGGACGCACAGCCGGGAATAGGCTGCGGCGCTCAGCACGGTCTGGGTATCCAGCCCGGAGACCGCTTCGTCGCAGAAGTGGAAGTACTTCTGCAGCTCAGCCGGATTGTTCCGGTTAGACCACACGTAATCCAAGTACGCGTGGTCCTGGGCAGGCAGCTCCGTGTTCAGGAAGCGGCCGCCGGCGAAATCGAAAATGAAATCTTTTTCGATTTTGCGGTCGGGCAGCCGGATGCTTCCCTTTTCCGTGAACACGACGTGCAGATGCTGCTTCGCTTCCGGCTCGCTGTTGAAGGTCATGAAGCCGAGCTGCCGGCGCACCGCGTAAGGAAGGCAGCGGTACACGAGTTCCAGCAGGCGCTTGGCGTAGATGGCGCTCTCGGAGATGTCCGTGTTCAGGGAAATGAACACTTTCTTCTTGTTCGCCACCGAGGCAAGCACCGCGAAGACGAGCTGGCGGAACAGCTCCCGGTCGATCCCGAGCGTCTCCAGCAGCTTGTCCCCTTCGCCCGCCCGGATTTCCGGCTCGAACGGGATATCCTCCAGCTCGGGGATTTCCTTGCCGCCCCGGATGTCGTAGCGGCTCTGGAAGCCGCGGATGCCGAAGATGCGGCGGGGATCGCGGATGAACGCTTCTTTGCGCTCCTTCGGAATCACGTACTGGTGCGTGAAGGAAGCGCTGCGCTGCCCCGTAAAGTCCGTCGCCACGTAGACGCTGCGCCCGATTACGAAATCCCCGTTCTCCGCGTGGTAAGCGACGACCGACTCCGGATACAGCCCGGAGTTTTCTTCCCCGCGCTCCAGAAGCTCCTGAGGCGCCTTATAGACGCAGTAGGGATGCAGCGCCGATTTGATAAAAGAAGGGTCCAGCCCGGGCGACTTGGCGACCGTATCGAACCCTTCGCTTGTGCGGAAGACCCCCTCGCGGTCCCGGGTAAACAGCTGCTGTTGAATGTTTTTCTGCATCACGTCGCATCTCTCCTCGCGATATAGCCCAGCTTATGCAGCAGCCAGATGAACGGCTCGTCGACCCGGGTCGGATTAATGACGCCTGAAATCTGCTTGTTCACGGGATTGGTGCCCAGCGCGGAAACCGCGAAGTAAGCCGTATTTGAAAAATACACGTCCACCGCGTCTTTGAACGGACGGTCTACTTTTTCAATAAAACGGCCGATTTCGCCGTTAATGTTCTCGAACTCCGACGCATCGAGATAGCCCTGATGGACGACATTGCGGAATACGTTGCTGTTCGGCTGGATGTACTCGCTGTCTTCTTCCTTCAAATACTGGAGCATGTCGCTCTTCGTCAGGACGATCGCCGTCGGGATGTCCGTCTTGGAATTGCTCTGGTGGGCGATAAAATTCTCGAACAGCGAAATAACCACCTCGCGCGGCTCGTCGTACCGGTTGGCGAATTCGCCCTGCTCCCCGCCGACATTAATCTGGATTTTATCGCGTATGCTCCGGATTTGCAGAGGGTCGACGAGAAACAGAATGCCGGAGGAATTTTTGATATGAGACGCATAAATATCGAGGTATTCTCTCTGAACCATGCCCTCGCCCGCCACGTCGAAAAAGACGATCGTCAGCGGAGCCTCGCGCTCATCTTTAAAAACAAACTGGAAAATAAACGGCTCCTGCTGTTCGTTCGGGTTCGTCGATTGCAGCATACTGCCCCGTTCGAAGATCGGCTCGTGGTAGTGCTGCCGAAATTTGCGGGAAATTTCCGCGCTCAGTGGCATACAGGCGGCGTTAAAATTCGAAGCCGTCGTATGCTGGAGCGTATGGATCAGCGAGGTCATATAGACGGACTTGCCGACCTGCGAAGCGCCCACGATCGAAATAATATTGCTCGGCACTTTACCGGCCGAAATAGGCAGCTCGTTATGACAGTAAGGGCACAGGCGCCGTCTGGTCGTTTCCCCGTAACGGTCCGTTACGGCGACGAGCACATTCTGTATATACGTCTTGTACGAGTCGGGAATCGTTGAAGGCAGAATAACGGCCTCCATATCCACCTCGGACAAATTGAACTTGCGCCTCCAGCTGTTCAGACGCTCATCTTCCTGGAGCATAAAATCATCGTCGCTGTCCTTGATATGACTGGCCCGGAACACGACATCATCCGGCTCGAATTTATTAAAACAATACGGGCAGACGATGCTGTAATAAGGCGGCCGCTCTTTCTCGGGCGGCTTTTTTTCGAAAAGACTTTTCAGATACCCTAGCATGTGCGCCTCTCCTCATTCCTGGATTAGTTCATAAACATCCCCGTAACGGGAATCGGTGAAAAAAAGCCGCAGAAAATCGTGTTTGCCGATTTCGATCTCCGGCAGGGTCTGCGTGCCCGCCTCGAAATCCCGCCGGAAAGGATAGGCGGTGCCGTCCTGCCGTCCCGCCGGATGGCCGCCTTCCTTCTTCACGTAACAGAGCGCTTCCTGCGGCACCGGAATCTCGCAAAACAATTGAATTTTTGCGGACTTGTATTTGCCGAACAACCGGCCTCCGTATTTAATCGAATACCGGATCCGGGCTTTGCCCGCGCTGACGCGGATGGTGTTGTCCGTGCCGGTCTGGCGGTACGGAGTCACGCGGCCGTCCTTCATGACGCACGGGAAAATGCGGTAACCCCGCATTCCGATGTACTCCATGCGCTCGCGGTAACCGCCGGCCGCCTTGTACTCTTCCCGCGTAAACAGCTTGAGCTGATGCGGGGCAAGCTGCTCGGGCGGCTGCTCGCTTCCGCTCTCGAAGCTGTACACATAGACTGCGCCGACTTCCTTCGGCCACTGCCATGTCAGCAGACACTCCCCGTCACGCGCCGGCTGCGAAGCCAGCCTCGTGATCCGGTTCTCTTCGTTGATTTCTTCCCATAGCATGCGAATCGCCTCACTTGATCACTAGCCTACTTGTTAAATGCCGTGCGCCGATAGCTGCTGCCCCTCTGTGCCGCTAAGTTCCGGAGGGGCTGATTTCTGCGGCGTCCCCATGTACCGCCGGTCGTTCAGCGGAACTTCTTGCCGACCGGTGAGCTGTCTTTTCTGCCGTAGCGCCCCTCTTCGAGCCGGGCCCGCTGATAATTTTTGCGCAGACCCGAATGGGAATCGCTCGTACCGACCGGAATGATCAGAGCCCCCAGCGATAAGACGAAGGCAAGCACGATGTCCGCCACCGCCCGGTAGAAGAACGGAATGTTCGTTCCGGGCATTCCGGTTTCCAGCACAAGTCCGGCCAGAAGGCCCGCAAGCGTACCGCCGATGGCAAAGCTGAGCGCAAGATGGCGGTTGTCGAAAATGATGCCCAGCGCAAGACCGATCAGCGTACCGATCAGCAGAATAAACGCCACCCGCAGGAATGCGTGGAACCCGTCCGAAGCGGCGGCTCCGAGGCGTTCGCCCGCAAGATGCCAAGGCTGCTGGGCCGTGTAGATCTGCTCGAACGCATCCGTGATCCGGTCCGCGCTCTTCACGTCGTGGAAGGAGCCGCCCGTCTGCTCGGCGATGCGCTGAAGCAGCTGGATGCCTTCCACTTGTGAATCGTCGATGCCGACCGTATGGACGCTGATCCCCGCCTTAACGAACGGAGACAGCACCTCTGTCGTATTCACATCGCTGTATCCGTCCGAGATCAGGATAACGGAAGAAGAGCTGTCCGCCGCCCCGTCCTTCTTCAGCTGATCCATGACCGTCGTCAAAGCCCGGCCGATATCCGTCTGGCCCGTCGGCTCGCCGATCTTGTCCAGCTTGCCGCGGATCTCTTCCCGGCCGGAGCCGGCAAGCTTCGTCAGCGGGGCGATAAGCTGCGTTTCCTCATTAAACGTAAACACCGCCGCACTGTTTTTGCCGTCCATCCGGCCGATCAGAGACTTGGCCGCCTGGAGGCTCTGTTTCTGCGGATCGTTCTGTGACATGCTGTCCGATTTGTCGATGACCAGCACATAGTTTTGCGGCGCCTTCTTCGTGCCGAGCACCTGGAAGCCGTACAGGACTTGAAACAGCGCCCCTGCTGCAAACAACATCACGAGCGTGGCCGGAACGAGAAACTTCCAGCCGTCGCCCGCGTAACGCAGACGCCAGTTTTTTCCGTTCAGCTGCGGCGAAATCATTTCCGCCACGAGGCAGAACAAGCCCACAAACAAGGCCAGCTGCCCGAAATAGACCCCCATCAGCACCGTTTCATGCCAGCTTCCTTCCCAGCGGCTCAAAATAAACTCGCCGACGATAAACCCGACGAATCCTCCGATTACGCTGAATAAGGTCAGCAGCGGATTCCATTTTCTCTGTTTCACAGGTCTCCCCCTCTTTTCTTTATTGCCCTACGAGCAGAGTGATGTCAACTTGCCGTCCTTATGAAAGCTTCGTGCTGTCCGTTCCTGTTTCGGGCAGTTCCATGCTGTGAAAGCGATAGCCGTTCTCCGTGTACGTCTCGTAATAGCGCCTGCTGTTCCGGTACACCATCAAATCCTCCAGCCTGAAGCCGCCCATGAGCCGGAGCTTTTCGATCCCGCCCGGTTTCTTCTCGTGCACGCAGCCGAGCTTGTACGTCCGGCTTCCGCCGTCAACCGCAAACGCATATTGGATAAATTCACTCCGCGAATCGCCGAAAAAGTACTTTTCTTCATGACGGTTGCGGTGGGTGGAATGATACACATCGATCCGGATCGCGGCTTCGTTTTCAAGCGTCGTATAAAGATCTCGGAAAAGGTCTTCCTTCGAAAGCACGTCCCGGTTGTCGTAACTCGCGGCGACATTGGCCCGCTCCAGCAACTCCGCCTCGAACGTCTGATGGAAAAGGGGATGAACGAGCACGTCCCGGCGGGCCGTGTCCATAAGCTTCCGAAGCCACTGCCCGGCATCCCGGTCGATTTCCACGGAAACGTTCCCCAGGAACCGTTCGTCGAAATAAAACCGGCTCTCTCTGCGCCCCTCCATCTCCGTCAAAATCTGCTTCACTACGTGTTCGTAATACTCGTTGATGTTGCGGCCCAGATAGTCGCTCGCCGCCGTAATTCCGCTGCGGCTCGTATCGCGCAGAAGCTTCTCCAGACTGTCCATCTGCCGGACGGCCGCGGCCGCCCGCTCCCTCAGCTCCTCGAGCTTGTCGAGGTAGGCCGTCATCAGCTTCTGCTTCAGTTCCAGAACGAGCAGGTCGCGTCTCAAGCCGTAGGCTTCATCCAGCAGGTAGCGGATCAAATTCTTGACCGAGGCCTTGTCGGATTTCCAGCCGAACAGCGAGCCTTTGCCTATCGGCTGCCGGTCCACGCGTTCGCCGTAAAAATTGTCCAGCTCGCCCCGGAGCTGCTCGGCCCGGTTTGCCGCGTCCTTCAGCTGCTGCCTCAGTTCGCCCGGCAGACTCCGGCTTCCGGCGCCGCCTTCCTCCGCAAGCCAGCCGTTCAAAGCGTAGTACCCGTAAGCCGGGTCCTCTACAATGCGCTCCCTCACGATGCGCTCCAGCCTCTTGGCGAAGCCGCGTTCCGCGAAGGCCGCCTCCGCTCTCTGCCGGACGTTCATGTCGAAAAACCGGCGGGCACTGTCTTGAAACAACGCAAACTCCGCCTCCTTCAAGGACATCGACTTCAGCTCCCCGTAAGAAACCGGGTCGTGCATAAGCCCGTACATCTCCTCCACGGCCTGCTCGCGTCCCGGCACGACCGATTCGACCTCACGGTCCCACAACGGGGGCTCCATAGAGATCAGATCGGGCAGGAGCCGGGCGCCGCCCTGGACGTTCTCTTCCATCTTCTCCCGCACATGGCGGTACAGATGATACAGGACGGTCAGGGCGATCGCCTGATTCGGACGGCTCACTCTGGAATAGCCGGCCGATACGTAGCCGACGCCTTCTTCTCCGGGCGGCGCTATGTTTTGTTTGAAATGCTGGTGATTGTATGTGCCCGCCTTGGACGAATCGCCTTCGTTCTCGGCTTTGATATGCCGGTATTTCAGCAAATTCAGCGAGCTGATCGTTTCGTAGCCGCCTTTCATTCCGTTCTCGGTAAAAATGCCCCGCTCATCCTTGTCGCTCAAGAGATAGACCGTGTCGAAAAGCGGGGAAGGGCCGTGCTGAGCGGGAAGGGTAATGCCTTCGCCCGTCACTTGAAGCGGGCTTGAGAAGGTATAGTCCCTGCTCTGCAGCACGTCCAGCTCCCTGAGGAAGCTGAAACTCATGGAAGCGCGGAGAGCGAATTCCTCCCCGACCTGCTTCTCTTCAAGCAGCCCGTACAGGTCCACGATCACGGAGCGGAAATGCTCGCCGAAGATCGTCTCCATGAGCGCGGTCAGCTCCGGCAGCAGCACGTTGCAGGGGTCGTCGAGCCTGGTGACGACCGCAATGTTCAGCCTTTGGAGATTCGAGTACAGCCTGCCGAATTCGGAAATCCGGCTGTTCATTCTGCGCAGCAGAACGTTCAGCTCCAGCAGCTTTTCCCGGTTGGAACGGAAGCTGTCGTGGAGATCCGGCCTTGCCGAGCGCGGATTATTTCCCGGGACAGGCAGCGTCCAGGTGTAGATGTTACCGGCTTGCAGGCCGACGGGATCACTTCCGTCCGGCCGGCTTCTCTCGCTGCCGGGCTGGCCTCTATAGCCAGAGTCGGCGGCATGTCCGGAACGCTCCTCCGCACTCTGCGGATCGGCCTGCCGCCAGTCCCGCGGCGTCCCGCTCTCCTGCTCCGTCTGCTGCTTGCCGGACTCTTCGCCGGACCGTTCCGTTCCGACATGGAGATAAACCACCCCCGTGCTGTTGTTCCATCTGCGGTTGTTGATTTCCGCCATCGTCTGCAGGGCTTCCGCCGATTTATCGCCCAGGAACAGAAAAACGAGCGGATGGTGAATGCTGCGCTGCTCATCTCCGTCCAAACCCGTGCTGTCCGTTTCCGCGGCATATTCGTTTGCGAACGCCACCAATTTCTCCCGCATGGTTTCCTCACTCCTATCCTTAGGCGTTATGGCAGAGAAGGACGGTTCGTGTGAACACGCCGTCCCGCCTGCATTCTTTTATCCGCGGAATAACCGTGAAACTTCTGCGTATTTCTCACAGTATTTCTCACGATATTTCTTACGGTAATTCTCACGATATTTCTTACAGATTTTTCTTATGGCACTTGGCCGCACTTCACGGCACTTCAAGGTACATCACGGCCTTCACTGCACTTCTTACGGCACATTGCGGTACTTCCACGATAATTGCAGTGTATTTCCCGCTAATTTCACTGCTGCTTTTCACGTGATGTTTCCGGCTAAATTTCCGCTGATTTGTCTCTGCTTGATACTAACCTTCACTGCGCTACTTCAAGCTTTTCACCATGTCGTTTACTTTGCCCGCCACCAGCTTGTAGAACTGGTACATGTCTTCTCCGGCCGCATATTCGGAACGGTCGTAATCAAGCGCCGATTTGGCCTCCTGATAAGAGGCCGCCATGCCGCGCAGCGTCTCCACCAGTCCCGAGATATCTTCGGAAGCGATCATCTCCTGGCTGCGTCTGGATGATTTGCGCTGCAGCAGGCTGAGCCGCTTGGCGTCGAGGGCGCGCATTTTGCTGTAAATCTCGTATTCGACGAATTTGTTCGTCTGCATGAGATTCACGAACGGCTCCCAAGGATCTTCGTCCGCATCGTGGTCGTAGACGTACAGGGCGCCCTTCTTGGCGATCGTCGACGTGTACATCGCTTCGATATACTGCGCGACGAATTTTTCCTCGTCCTGGTGGGCGCTGAGGGCCTGCTCCAGCTCACCGATTTTGCGGACGATGCTGTCGTACTTGCGCACCTCTTCCCTTACCTGCTTGAGCAGTTCGGGAGAGCGGATGAGATTTTCCTTCGCCAGCTCTTCGTTGACACTGCCGAAGATATCTTTGCTGCGGTCCGCCTCCAGGCCCGTCTGAAGAAGGGCCTTCAGATCGTTGACGCAGCGCTGCAGCTCGCCGAAGTTCGGACGCTGAGAATTCAGCTGGAGATTGTAAGCCGAGAGGAACGCTTCGACATCGAACGGCTTCGTCAGCACGCATTCGTAACGGTTGATCGTTCCGCTGTCTTCACCCTTCAGGCGGACGGAGCGGTAATCCGCGGCGCGGTCGAACAAGCTGCGGACACTCGCGTTGTAGGTCTTGACGCGTCCGTTCTCATACGTCTCGCCCCAGGATTTCTCGGGAATCGGAGACGGCAGATACGTCCAGTTCATACGGTCCGTCTGCACGAGGTGACGTCCGATGCCTTCCGGCTCGAGAATGGTTCTCTCGTAGCTTTCTTCGTAAACTTTAAGCGGCGTATACAGGAAGAGCGGAATTCCGTTCTGGGTATTGAGCCAGAAAATCCGGTTCTTCACTTCACTCTCCTTAATCGTAAAGCGCGAGTTCGCAATCGCGTTGTCCTGGAAGTTGCGGATGCCCTTGAAAATGTTCGGGGCTTGCACCGGAACCGAGACGAATCCCCAAGACGGGAAGTTGAAATGACCCGAGCTGTTCGTCAGATGGAACACCGGCTTCGCTTCCTCGTACAAGCGGCTTGCGATGCGGCCTTCCACCAGCTTCTCGATGGAATCTTCGTGGCCGTACTTGATGACGAGATACTCTTCCATCGATTTCGTGATCAGCTCGCCGAAGTGATCCGTCAGGAACTCGGAAACGGAACCGATGACATCGACCTCCTGTTCCTTGATCCACTGGTTGGACTTCTCCAGCAGCTCGTTCGTGAAATCGCGGATCAGTTCGTCCGCATTGCGGTCCTCCGTCACCTGGCCGATCAGCTTCGCGATGTCGGGAACGCTGACCACGTTCCAGTAGTACGTGCGGTTGCCTTTGTGGTCGATTTCCTCGTCGCCTCTTGTGAGGATATCGCCGTTTTTCTCGAAAATTTTGTTGAGTTCGGAAAGAAGCTCCGTAAATACAAGATAAATGCGGGAGTTTTCCTGGTTGATCAGGTTGTACAGATCTTCGTAAAACTCGATCATCTGCTCCATCCGTTCACGGTCGGCGTGCAGAAGATACTCCTGAATTTTCGCTTCGATGTAAGCGTCTTTCTTCCGGTCCTTGGAAATGAACGCGCTGCGCGCTTCGGTCATTTTCTGCTCGGAATTTTCCTCGGCCGCCTGGATGTCCCGCGGAATGCGGTACAAGCTTTCCTTAAGCGATTCGATATAGGAAGAAATGAGCTTCAGCAGACAGAAACCTTTGTCCTGCAAAATAATCCGGGACACGTAAAACGGCCCCTGCTCCGGATTGCGGAATATTTTCGTCACCTGCTCGGAGAAGGCTTCCTTCACCTGCCCCGGCAGCTGCTTGCGGGATTTGATGTATTCTTCGCGTGCCCGGGACAAGAAGCTCTGCTCCAGCTCGGTGTCAATGTTCACGACCTGCTGCTTGATCACATTCGAATAGCTGAGCCGCTCGCTGTTCTGGTAGCCCGGGATCGGCTCCGGCACCCGTTTATCGAACTCGCGGTGCAGCGAATCGGGATCAAGGCCCAGCTTGTGCGCGAGTTTCTCGACCTCTTCCTGCGAAGGGCCGGCGTCGAACATTTTTTCCATCCGCTTGAAGACTTTGTACGCCAGATAGGTGGTCATTTCCTCGATCGGCAGCACCGCCGAAGAAGCCCCCAGAATGTTGTACTGGTAGTTGGCGGCGTACGCCTTCGGCATCTGGTTGATGTTCGTGCGGATGTTGCTGATATAATCGTGAATGGCAAATTCTTCGCCGGACTGCTTGTCCTCGCTTGCCATGAAGTTGGTAATATTCTCCGCCGTTACGTTCATGCAGTAGTCGTACGCGTTTTCCAGCAGCTTGCCTTCCAGATTGGTCGCCGAAATGAGGTGAGCCAGGTTGAAAGGCGGCATCGGCGAATTGACCGTCAGGATATTCGCATACTGCTGCTTGAAGCGTTCCGTACGCTCGTCGACGTTCATCCAGTAGTCAAGTTCTTTGAGCGCCGCGTAGCCGTTCTTCTTGATATACTCGCGCGAATGCTCGGTCAGGCTCTTGTTCGCCAGGTTCACGTCCGGCGTGAACAGATAGCCGAGCAGGCTGACCTTGTCCACGCCCGCGGAGCCGTAATCGCGCTCCAAGATTCCCCGGACAATGTACGAAATGTCGAGGAAACAGCCGCTTCCCGTACCGCCGGACAGGCCGGTCAGAATGAACACCATCAGCTTTTTGTTCGTGCCGATGGACAAGGTTTTGATCTTGCGCTCCAGCGTCTGCACCACCTGCACGATCTTCGTGAACAGTAGCAGACGGCCCGCCTGGCGGACGCCCGAAGCGCCGTTGATGCCGTCGGTGATCGTCAGCTCCGGCGACAGCCATTCCTTGATGTACGGCTCCAGGATGCTGCGGTTCTGCAGCACGCTGCCGATCTCGGCATTGGACAGGAGCACGAATTCCGTCAGCGGATCGAGCCCGATGCCCTTGTATTTCTTGTTGCGGTCGTGCTCGTTCGTTTCAATCGCAAGAAATTCGACGTTGTTCGGCTTTTCTTTCTTTTTCTTCGTAAAAGGATCTTCCGGCAGCTTGAATCGCCGGTTGATCTGGTATTTCAGGCGCAGCAGCGCATCGATGCCCGTACCGCCGAGGCCGATGACGAGCATCGGGTTGTCGATCGTGTCGACGCGGATTTTATCGCTGATAATCCCGCCGCCGAGAGAGACGTCGAGCTGCTGGATATGTTCCCTGACTGTTGCTTTCATATCTAAAGGCCCCCCATGTGTGCATGTTTTTATTGGATTTCAAGCATTGGCTTATTTAGCTTCTTATTTCAGATATTCCAGCGAAACGGACTTCTGGATATTCGGAACCGTCACGCGGATGCGGTCGTTTTTCTTGACCTCTTTGCCTTTCGCGGCATCGAACACCCGGCCGCCTTTCTCGATGGTGCAGGCGGACTCGTTAAACAGAAGAAGCGTGTCGTTCGGGCCCGGCTTGAAGACGATGCCTTTCGTTTCCGCAAATTCCGGCGCAAGCGAGAGCAGCTGGTGGAGCTGAACCTTGCCCTTGAAGCCGCTGAGCTTCTTGTACTGCGGGTTCGTCCGCTCCCCGGTCTCTTCGTCCTTGATCTCCACGACCAGCTGCCCGAAAAAGCCCTTGTTCGCTTTCTTCCAGAAAGCGAGTCCGAACAAGGCGGCCGCCAGCAGGACAACCACTCCGGCGATCCACGAGCCGGTTTTCACCCAATTGACGCCTTTATCGCCGGACGCCTCTCCCGAAGAGGAGGCGCCGCCGCTTTTGGCGGAAACGGAGGCGGGTGCGGATTCACGCGTGAAGTTGGCGCTTTCCACCTTCACCTTCACTTCGTAAGCGTGGGAATCCGCAACCTTCCAGCTGCCTTCGATGCCTTTGTCCGTAAGCGTCAAAGGCGCTTCGGACGTCTGCTTCGTGTCCAGGTCGGTGACGACCAGCGAAGCCTTGGCATTCTTGTACAGCTCGGCGTCGGCCGCCTTCTGGCCTCCCGATTCCAGGTGAGCCTTGACGGCGATGCTGTCGCCGGCTTTAGCCGTTTTGGGGAACTGCGCGTCCAGCACGACCTGCACATCGTAGTTGTACACGAGGTTGATATCGATTTTTTCCTGCGGAACCCCTTTTATCTTAAGCGTCCAGTCGCCCTGCGCGGGATTCAATATTTTGATCAGCGAATAGGCGTTTGACGAAGTATAGACGATTTTGTCGGACGGAATGTTTTGCTCCTTGCCTTTGGGATCGAGCAGCTTGGCTTCCACCGGTTTGCCCGACATAATGGAGATGTTCGCTTCCAGGACGCTTCCGTTCGGGATAGTTACTTTCACGTCCTGAAACTGGCCGTTTGCCGTAAAGCCGTTCAGCGGAACGACTTTCAGCTTCAGATGACTCGCATAAATTTCGCTCAAAATTTTCGGCAGATCTTCCGCCGAGCTGGTGACGAACAGTTTGCCGCCCGTTTCCTTGGAGACCGACTCCAGCTTGTCTTTGTTCAGCTTGCCGTCCGCGTTCAGCCCGATGGTGTAAACCGGGATGCCCTTGTCTTTGGCTTTCTGCACGGCTTCGCCGAGCACTTTGTCCGAATCCGCCTGCGATTTGCCGGGATTCAGAGAGTTGTTGCCGTCCGTCAGTAGCACAATCAGGGGCACATGGCCCTGTTCCGCGCCGGATTCCAGCACCTTCACCGCTTCGCTCAGTCCCACCGCCACGTCCGTATACGGCCCGCGCGTCAGCTGGTCGATAAAGGTCTTCAAATCTTTCTTGTCGCCGGCATTATTGATCTTAAGCAGCGCCTTCTCTCTCAAAATCTGGTCCGTATAAGCGACCACGCCGATCTTGTCTCCCTGTACGGAAGCCATGTCCACAAACATTTTCATCGCTTCGTAGCTAACTTTATTGACGTCGCTTTCGTTCATAGAAGTGCTGACGTCCGCAGCGAGAACGGCATCGATCTTCGTATCGGTAGCGGCATCCGCCGCGAAGACTCCGCTCGGCACCGCCATGACCAGCAGCAGTAATGCCAGAGCCATATAAGCGTATCGTTGTAATTTCATCACGGGATCGTTTCCTCCAAAGCTTGTAAGTTTACGCACGGCGGCAGGCGTTGAGAGCCGTCCGCGCTTCTTTTGTAGTAAAATGTAAAAGGTGGTAGAATGTTTGAACATCTCATTCACATCTTAACTTTTTCAAGAAGCTAATTCCACTTTTACGGGGGTCCGGAACCTAAAAATCCGGCAAATTTATGAAATTGTCCGATAGGAGAAAGCTATGCTGACGATAATTGTTCTTGCCCTTCTGGTCCTCTTCGTCCTGATCCGCTGGCTGACGTGGGCCTCCGCGAAACGCGCGGCCCTGACTACGGAGAGCATCGACCGGGAATTTATGACCGAGCTGAACGAAGGTGATCCCTCATGAGCGGCAAAATTCCGGTAGAGCTCCGCAAAGCCCGTCAAACCGTACATACTTATGAACGATTAAAACAGTGCACGCGTTGCGGCGCTTATTCCGTGCTCTGGCACGATAACTGCCTCTCATGCGGAGCCGAGCGGAAGTTCCTGTCCATCGGGGACATCGTCTCTTCCGTGCTCAGACGCAATATCCAGAGGGATGCTCTCATTCTGGCCGCGATCGCCTGCGCCGCCTTCTATTTCGCCCGCACTTTCCAGGAGATGGCCCTGGCGGCCGGAGCGGGAGTTGTGCTCATCGCTGTCTACGCGCTCCTTCGCAGAAGATACGCCGAGGCGCTGATGAACGCCACGCTGCGCAAGCTTCTGCTCGGCGAAAACCGGGCGATCCGCAAAGGCATCCTGCTGGACGTCGACGACGCCGCTTCCGATATGGAGGATGGGGATTTCAAGTCCGCCTACGAGAAGCTGAGGGAAATCGGAACCCTCATTACCGGCAGCCATATCCGCAACCTCAAGGTGTACTGCCTGAACCGGTTTATTCTGCGCAGCGATATGGAGCTGGAACTGGGCACGCTCATTCCCGAGGAGTTCGAGCCCGGCTTCATCGCTTACCTGTACGAAGCGGCCAAAGTCAATCCGGGCCTGGTACAGCGCGACACCCTCGATTATGTGCAGAAATACCGCGTCCAGATCGGCGGGATGCTGGAAGGGCGGGCGACGCTCGCCCTGGTTGCCGCAGCCGCGCTCCGCGTGAAGGAGTACGCATTCGAGTACGCTTCCCTCCTTTACGATTTCGTGGACGAGCTGCCCCGCGAACGGTTCCTGCGGCTGTGCCGGCTGATGAAGGAGAGCCCGGACCGGGCTCCCGAGCTGCGGCAGAAAGTACTTGAAACGGCCGCCCGTAAATACGGGGACGATCCCGAATTCGAGGGCTTCCTATGAAAGGACTGCACGTTATGCTAGGTTCTACGTACCACCGGTCCATCCGTTACAGAAACGGAGCCATTCTCTTGCTGGTCCTCCTGCTGGGCCTGGCGGGATACAAAGGTTACAGCGTCTGGCACAAAGCCGACCTGTACGCCCGGGCCGCCGCCGAGCAAGCCGCGGGCCGCGATATCGAAGCGGAGGTCCTCTACATGAAGGCCCGGGATATTTCAACCTTCGATTATAAAAATGACGAAATCGGCGCTGCCCTGTCCGCCCTGCGTCCCGTTACCGAATTGAAGCGTCTGTTCGCCTCGCTGGCTTCCGAAATCGCCGTGACCAACGGGGGCTCGCAGGAGCAGGCCCGGCTGCTGCAGGCTTATGCGACCTATCAGGCCAAGAAAGCGGAAGTCGCCGCCGCAGACGAATCCGCCAAAAAAAGCTTCGGCGAGCTGACGGACGCCTACAAGCTGGACGAGCAGTTCGCCGCCGCCTTGGCGGGAGCGAAGAAGTCGCTTACGGCCTTGCTCCAGCAGGGAAACGGCGCCTCGGCGCAGGAAGGCGAATCCGCCATGTCTCTGCTGCTTCAGCTTCCGGCTTCCGTCTATAAAGACGAGAAAACCAAACGAAAAGATTTGAACGCTCTTTTCCAAAAATATGATACGGCCCGGCTCCAGACGATTTTCAATCAGAAATCTTTCGAAGAAGCGCTCGGGGAAATCGTCCGGATCCGCCAGTTCTACTCGGAACGCAAAGTGGAGGCAGCCTGGGTGCTCCCTAAAGCGGAAACCTATGTGCAGAGCACGCTGACCCGGCTGCTGGATGCCAACGACGTACCCGGATTTCTGACGCATGCGAAAACGTTCCAGAATCTGAAAGAGCTCTCCGGCTCTTCCTCCAAAGTGAATGCCTTTATTCAATCGTCCTTGCGCAAGCAGACGGCCAAAGCGGAGCAGCTTGCTTCCGCAGGCAAGTATGCGGACGCGATCGCGCTGTACAAAGTGCTCGGGGACTACAAGGATACGGGCAAAGAAATCCGCCAGACCGAGATCCGGTGGATGGCGGCCGAGCCCGGCGTCCTTCTCGCGAAGGCGAAGGACAACGTCCGGTTCGTGCAGACCGCCGGAGCCAAGGGGCTCTGGGGCTCCGAAGCGATCGCCGCCGGCGTAACCGATCGCGGGACGCTGGTGACGGCGCGCCTGCAGGCCGACGGCTCGGTCGTCTCGACGGAAGGCGAGATCGGCGGCGGTCTGGCCGTCAAGGCCGTCTCCTTCGCCGACGGGCTGAGCGCGGGCAAGCTCCCGGTCGTGATGCTGGAGAGCCAGTCCCGCACCCGCAATGCCCGCTATACCGCTTACGAAGTGGACGCCTCCGGCCTGAACGTGCTGCTCGACGTGGAAGCCGACGGCTACAAGCTGCAGAGCGCGGGCGTGCTGCTCATCCGCAATCCCGCCGGGGCGGGTGGCGGCGCCGAAGCGGTCTACAAGCTTCAGGGAAAGCAGTACGCGCTGGCGGAAGTTCCGCAGCAGTTGCCGGACCCTTCCCTCGAAGCGAAGGACATCCAGCCGTCCGAGCTCCCGCAGCAGCAGGCGGAAACGGTTGTCCGCCTGCCTCTGGCGATTACCCGGACCGGCAGCGGAACGGCCGTGGCGGAGATGGACGGCCTGTACGTCCTGCTGACCGGCAAGTTCTCCTGGAAGCCCGGCAATGCGGTCGTTACGGGCACCTATACCGGCGAGACGAAGATTCTTCAGGGCGACCGCTCCGTGCAAGCGTACAAAATCAATGTGAGCCATATCGAACAGTGATTCCGGGCGTACGCTGAAAAAGCGGCGGCTCGGAACCGACCGGATTTATATCCGTTGAACTTCTTTATCCATGTTAAAACAACGGCAAAGGACATTCCCCCGTCTAAAGGCGGGGAAATGTCCTTTGCCGTTGTTTATTGAGCTGAAAGCTGTCCGTATAAAGTCAGCCTTGTAGGACTCATCAGAGCCTTGCCCTACTTCCATTGAAAGGTCGGTTTCAAGCTCTTGATCCCGTCGGACAGATCGTGATACTCCGTGCTCGACTTGGTATCTTCCAGACTGTACTGCACATCGGACGGGTAGCAGATATAGACGTGCCGATCCCCTTTCGCGCCCAGATAGACGGTGCGGATCAGTTCGTTGGTCTGCTCGTAATCCTCTTTGAGGCCCGCGTTTATCGAAAAGAGAAGGCCGCCGGCGTCTTTGCTCGCACGATGAATGAACCGGACGGACGTGCCGTCTTCTTCGATGTCGATTTTGCCTTCCCACTCCGCCGGAAGTTTGAACGAATATCCGTACGTCTTGTTGGCGTAAGCCACCGTATTCAGCTTGCTCAAATCATAAACCTCCAAACTGCCGGGGCTGGGCCGCAGACGGCTCTCGTTTACCTTCAGCCGCTGCACGAACGTAACGGCCTCGGCCCGGCTCAGCGTATCGTCTTTACCGAAGCCTTCCGGGGTGCGCGCTTCTTTGCCTTCGGCCAGCCCCACATCCAGCAGATAGCGGATGGAATCGTCCACGCTGTAATGTCTGCCCGATGCGCTTGCGAGAAGCTGGGCCGCCCTGCCTCTCGTCAGCGCTTTCCGCGTGGAAGCGTTCCGGTCGATGACGGACGTTTGAACGACCGGCCACCCCAGCCGGCTTGCATAGTCCACGTAAGGCGAGGCCCAGTCGGGACTGCCCGGGTCCGGTTTGAAATCCGCCGGCCGGTAAGCGCGGATCAGCATGGCCAGAAACTCGTTTTGCACCACCGCCTGGGCAGGCTTAAAAGTCCCGTCCGGGTAACCGTCGACGAGTTTATCGCTCACCGCCCATTCGATTACGTCTCTGCCCCAGAAATCGCCGGGAACGTCTTTGAACGCGCTCCCTTCACCGTAAGACGCGGAAGCGTAGACACCCGATAAACTGAAAGCCAACAGCGCGGCCGTGGCCGCTTTAGCCCCTTTTTTCATAGCACCGGTCACTCTCCAATCCCGTTAACGTGTAAAACAACTAAAAAAGACCGGACTCCCTTCCAGAAGTCCGGCCGCTTTCGCCTGATTTGGATGGAATGGAAGACTATTCCATGCTACCAAATTCAGGCGTTCTTTTAAAGTTACAACATTCTCCGCTTTCGTAACCATTCCACGGATCTCCGTTCCGGCACGGGTCAAGCGGTAAGCCGTTATTACGGATACATCCGGCTGACGGAAGAAGACTTCCGGGACGACAGCGATTGAATCAGCACCGCGATCAGGTAGGCGGCAAAAATCGTAAAGATGAACATGATCGGATACATGTATCTTGAGAACTGGACGAACGGAATGTGTACCCCGATCACATACACGACCGTTAACGCCGCAACGAGAATATCCCATCTTCGCCTGATCAAGGCCGCTATAAAACCCACGACTCCCAGCACACACAAAATAATATGGAGAGCAAGAACGAAATGGTAAGACATCCCCCAGAAGTCCAGCCAGTAGAACGTCTGCTCGAAAGCCAGAATCGTTTTGTCGAACAAATACCATTTAATCGTTTCGAACGGTTTCGTTTTCAGGCTGTACAAAATAATGTGGCCGACTTTCTCCGTAGAGTCGTCGTAGACGTCAGGCGAATATTGCGGATATTCTTTAAAAAATCCCGGAGACGGCTCGCCCGGAAGCACCCCCATCAGCATCGGATTACCCGACGAGTCCGTAAACGGGATAAACTTGCCGAAATGGGCATAGTTCCGGACCCACCAGGGGCTTAACAGCAGGCAGGCGGTCAGAACGATTGTCGCCGTGTACAGAACCATTTTCTTGAACGGGACCCGCCGGATCAGCCAAGTGACGCCGATAATAAGCGGAAATAAAATAAATTGAGGCTTAAAATAAGTGCAAAGGGCGAGAAGAGCCCCGATTGCTATGTATTTGCCGACGGACGGCTTCTTGAGCGCGTACAAGGTCATGCACATCAGCAGCAGGAAGATGATCTGGAAGATCCCTTCCGACAAGATTACACCGCTGGTGTAGTAGTTCGGCGGATAAAGAGCGGCGATGATACAAGCGACGAGCGCAACCCGGGAGCTGAACATGTGCCGGGCGATAACGAACAGCAGATAAACGGAAGCCGCCTGCAGGACACATTGAAAGAGCCTGACGGCGATCGCCGTATTCTCGTAATCCCCGAATATCCACATAAAAAAAGCCAGCATCACGGGAAAGCCCGGCATAATGAACAGGGTCGGGTTCGGATAGCTTTTGTAAACGAGCGTCCCTTCCTCCAGAAGCACCTTGGCCGCATACATATATTTGACGTCGTCATTGTCCATTTTCTCGTAGGTACCCAGTAAAAAAGCGTCCCCGTAATAAAGCGCCGTAAATGCGGAAACGGCCAATACAATTGCCATAAGCGCATATAAAATTCGTTTTGTTCTCAGGCTTTCTTCCTTTAAAGTAAACATTTTCCTGTTCTCCCTTCCTCACCGGATCATCATACACTATCTTGGAGGAAGGGTTCAATACTTTGCCTTTATTTCCAGACGGGCCCATCTAAAGGACGTCGGACGTTTCTATTTTACGGATGGACCAGAACGCGCTCAGCACACCGGCAGCCGCAAAAACAAGCGGAAGGATATATCCGGCACTCAGCGAGAATCCCATGTTGTTCGAATCGGTGATGGTCACCAGGATGACGGCGGAAATAATCGTCGCGGGGACCGACTTCTTGATCATGCCGAACAGCAGCGGAATCAGACAAATCCCTGCCGCCGACACGGCGTTCAGCAGAACACGCAGAACGTGATCCACGATCATTGGGGCGGTTAACGTTTCGGGCACCATATTCAGCCAAGCGTCCGCCAGCAGGAAAACGCCGGTTACAAACAAGCCGGAGAGGAAAACCGTGGCGAAGGTCCAGAGACTGACCAGCAGCAGCTTGGCTGCCATGATCTTTTTCCGGCGGACCGGGTAGGTGAACAGAATGTTGACCGTTTTGGCATTATACTCCCCGATCACAAGCCTGGCCAGAATGGCGGAGGCAAAAATAACGAAGGTGATCTTGACGAACCCGATGATGACACTGAACGCCATCGCATAGTCCTGATAAGCATCAATGACGTTGTCTACCTGTTCCGCCACATGAACACCGCCGATAAGCAGCAGAATCACGGCGTTGGCGATCAGAATGCCCGGGAAGTATCCGCCGATTTTATATTTTTTAAGCTCGAGTTTCATCAATTTAAGCATGGACGCCGCCTCCGTGAATGGATTGCAGGAAATAGTCTTCAAGCGAGCTCGCCTTCTTGTTCAAGGCCTCGATTTCAACTCCGTTTAGAAGCAAAACTTTGGAAATTTCCGCCTGCGAGACTCCCCGTTCGTAAATGCGCATCATTGTATCGCCGACGACTTTGTAATTGCTCATACCGAGCTTGCTTTCCAGCACATAGACCGCTTTGTTGAGGTCCGGCGTAACCACTTCGATATATTCGGTATGTCTGCCCCTTACCTCGTCCATCGGCACCTGTTCAATCAGCTTGCCTTCGCTGATGACGCCGACCGTATCGGCGATTTGTTCGATCTCGCCCAGAATGTGACTGGAGATCAGCAGGGTGATACCGTATTCCTTGCTCAGCATCTTGAAAAGATTTCTCAGTTCCTTGATGCCGACGGGATCCAGTCCGTTAATCGGCTCATCGAGCAGCAGCAGTTCCGGACGGGTCGTGATGGCCCGCGCGATTCCGAGCCGCTGCTTCATGCCGAGCGAGAAGTCTTTGACCGGCTTGCGGTCGATATTATTCAGCTGGACCAGGTCCAGAGCCTCCCCGATGGCGGCTTTATTATAGAAGCCCATGTATTCGCAGTGGAGCTCCAGATTTTCCAGCGCGGTCAGCCTGTCGTAGAACACCGGATACTCGATAATGCTGCCCATCCGTTTCAGAATCTCGTAAGAGTTCTCCGTTAACTTTTCACCGAAAATTTCAATTTCCCCGCCGGTCGGTTTGATCAGATTCGCCATCATTTTCATCACGGTCGTTTTGCCCGCTCCGTTCAATCCGAGAAACCCGTAGATTTCCCCCTGCCGGATCGTCATATCGACGTCCGAAATCACTTCTTTGCCGTCAAACACTTTCGTCAGCCGCGTCGTTTTCAGCAGTGTGCCCATTGGATTGACCCCTTTCGTATCTCCTCTTTCTGATTCTTAGTTTAGCTTCCGATTTTCTCTTTTTTATTACTCGATTCTTACAAAAATCTTACGTCCTTCCGTAAACTATTTTTTTGAGTTTTACGGTGAACGACGTTTTCACGTAAGGCTTGCTGGTCAGCGTAATGACGCCGCCGAGTTTCTCCACCAGCCGTTTCGTGATCGTAAGCCCGAGGCCGCTCCCCTGATAAAGAGGGTTGCGGGAATCCTCCAGCGTATACATGCGCTCGAAAACCCGGTCCTGATGAAACTCGCTGATCCCCTTGCCCCGGTCCCACACCTCGACATAGGCATGCTCCTCGTCCTCGCGCAGAGTGAGGCCCAGCATATTCCCGTCGCTGCCGTATTGGGAGGCGTTGGAGATAAGGTTGTTCAAAATGCGCACAAGCGCCTCTTCGTTCCCCAGCACGTAAACAGGGGTCTCCGGCATCGCGATCACAACCTCCACACCCTTGGAAGTCAGCGGCTCATAGAAAGCGAGTATCGTCTGCGAGCACACTTCGTTCAGATGGATACGGTTCAGGGGGATGTCCCGGTCACCGGACTCCAGGCGGGCGAGATCGAAAAATTGATTGATCAGAGCGAGAACTTCCCGGGCCTTCGCATGGACTTTGTCCAGCAGCCGTTCCCGTTCTTCGGCCGGTGTAGACGGATTTTGAATGAGCGTTTCCATATAGCCGAGCACAACCGTGAGGGGCGTTTTGAGATCGTGAGAAATGTTCGCGAGCATTTTGCGCATCGAATCTTCGGTTTTATTGTACGTGGCCGTCATCTGCTGATTGACCTCCACAAGCCCGTTCAGCCCGTTCAGCAGAGCGATCAGCTGCTTGTCGTCCGTCAGATGAAGCAGTTTTCCCTGGGGGACGCCTCCCCTTAAAATCCCGTCTAACCGGGTCGTTATGTAAACGAGGCTTTCGTCCCGCTTTTTTTTGCTTCTGTACTGAACGAAGTGAAGAACGAGAGAAACGGCAAGCAGGGCGAGCAGCAATCCCGTCCACCCGATCATTCGCCGAATTCCCCCAGCTTGTAGCCGATTCCCCACAGCGTTTTGATATAAACCGGATTCGACGGATCGTCTTCGATCTTTTCCCTCAGCCTGCGCATATGGACGTTGATGACATTTTCATCCCCGTAATACTCGTCTTCCCATACCGAGCTGTAAATTTGCGCTTTCGTAAAAACCCGTTTGGGATGCCCGGCAAACAGTTTCAATATATGAAACTCCTTGGACGTCAGCTTCAGCTCCGACCCGTTTTTGCTTACCGAAAAGTTTTCGAGGTCGATAACCAGCTCGCGAACGCGCAGCACTTCGGGCGGGGCCGGTGTCCGTTCCACGGGCGCGGCCGCCGCATACTGCGTCGCCCTGCGGATCGCCGCTTTGATCCGGGCGGCCAGCTCGATCATGGAGAACGGCTTGGCGATATAATCGTCCGCGCCGAAACCGAGACCGAGCGCCTTATCGACGTCGCCGTCCTTGGCGGACGTAATCAGGACGGGGACAAGGCTCGTCTGCCGCACCTTCTGCAGGAAGTCCATGCCGCCCAGTTTCGGCAGCATCAGATCCAGCAGAATCAGATCGAACGGCTGACCGGCAAACTTGCGTACCGCTTCTTCCCCGTCATAGGCGCGCACGACTACGAATCCTTCCTTCGTCAAATAATCGCTTACCATATCGCTGATTTCCGTATCGTCTTCCACAAGCAGCAGTGTATTTTGCATGTTCATCCCGTCCATTCCTGCAATCTGTTTCGGTTGAATCATATCATGTTTCGGAAAAGCCCGGTAGAAAGTTCCAGAAGTTTTCCGGCAAAATAAAACCTGCCTCGTCGTCCTGAGACGCCGGGCAGGTTGTTAAAACAAGGCTGTGTTCGGGGAGAATTTGTTCTCAAATCCGAAAAGTGACGGGTGCTTATCCGACTCCTCCGTCTATCAGTCCCGCACATTTACAGGATTCCAAGCGGCAGTCGGGATTCCGCTTGGAATTCCGCCTATTTACACACCGCGCGCACTCCCGGCGCATGTGTGGCGTCGCATGGCGGTGGTCACCCCCATCAGCGGATGACGCCTCCCAGCTTATTGAGCAGGTTAGCGGTCACCTGCGCGCTTTCGGCGCGAGTGGCGGTGCCTTCCGGCTCGAATCCGTCGGCCGTGCGCCCGTTCACGAGCCCCAGGCGCGAGGCGGCGTCGACGGCTTCCCGCACCCATGCGGGAGAAGCCTCCACGTCGGCGAAACGGACGGGCTCGCCTCTGGCTGCCTTTTTCCCGGCCGCAGCCTCGTATGCCCGTACGATCATCGCCGCCATTTCCTGGCGCTTGATGACCGCTTCCGGCGCAAATTCGGAGGCGCTGACGCCGTTTACGAGTCCGGCCTTGGAAGCTGCGGCAACGGCGCCCGCGTACCAATCCTGTCCGGACACGTCGGAGAAAGTCGGCGCTCCCTCCGCCTTCAAATTCAGCAGACGGACGAGCATGGCGGTGAACTCCGCCCGCGTCACTTTCCGCTCGGGAGCAAACGTGTTCTCGGTCATCCCCTCAATCAGGTGCCGGGCCGTCAGCTCCTTGATGACTCCGGCGGCCCAGTGATCTGCGGGCACATCGGCATAGGCTTTGCCGTATTCCAGCACGGCATACGTGCCCAAATGATTCACATCGGCCGAAAGCTTGCCCAGGTGCCAAGTACCGCCGGCATATTGGAGGGCGCCGCTTCCGGCGATTTGATAAATGCCGGCAAGCCTTGCGTCCACGCCCGCGCCGACCGGAAGCTCAATCGTGACCGGCTTCGCAAACTTCGTCAGCTCGCTCGTTTTGCCGTCCTTCGTCGTGACGGTCAGACGGAGCTCCAGCAGGTCGCTTCCCGCCGCAAGCCGCGCCCCGGATGCGGACGATGCGCTGCCGAGCAGCCTGCGGGCGTCTTCGCCGGCGATCCGTGCCGCGCTCAGCTTCAGCGTGCTGCCTTCCCGCTCGGAGGCCGGCACCAGCTCGCCCAGCTCGCGCAGGACGGCTGCGGGAAGCGTCACCGCCACGTTGCCCGCTTGGACGCGGACGGCGGTGTCGCCCAGGAGCGCGCCGGCATTCCCCGGCAGCGCCAGCTCTTCAAACGGCGCGGACGCTACGAACGTGACCGCGCCTGCGGCTTTCATCGCCGCCAGCTCTGCGGCGGTGGCGGCAAGCTTGCCGGCGGAGCCGGGCTGCGGCTTCACAGGCGGCTCTACCGGCGGTACGGGCGGAGTTCCGCCTCCGTTATCGCCGCCGGAGCCTCCTCCGCTGCCGCCATCGCTGCCTCCGCTGCCGGAAGCCTTCACCGTCAACTCGTACTGCGCGGTGAATCCGCCGTAAACGGCGGACAGGACGGTCGTTCCTTCCGTCAAGGCCTTCACCGCTCCGCGCGGGTCGATCTGCGCCACGGACGGCCGGGTGCTGCTGTATGTCACGCCGTCCAGCAGGTCGAACCGGCTGTTATCCGTGTAAACCGCGCGGGTAACCGTCTGATCGGTTTCCCCGACTTTAAGCGAACCCTTGCCGGACAGCTCGATGGAAGCAAGCTGACCCGACGGCAGCCGGTCCACCGTCACGGTCGTCTCTCCGTACACATCGGGCGCCGTGACGCTCGTCGCCCGGATCACCGCGGTACCGAGACCCGCCGCCTGGACCACTCCATCGACCGACACGGTTACGGCGCCTGCCGGGGTCGAGCTGTACACGGACCATGTCACGCTCTGGTCCGTCGCGTTAGCCGGTTTGACGGCGGCGGTCAGTTTCACGCTTTCTCCTACGGCCAGCTTGAGATTCTGCTGTTCAATTTCAACGGATGCCGGAGGAACCAGCTTCTTATATAAGCTGAATTCGTCCACGACCCGGCCGCCGACCGTTTTCGTCACAAATTTCAACTCGTCGCCGGTAATGTCGATGGAAGCGTACATTTGCGTCTGCTCCTCGTCGATCACCCGCTGCCAGTCCCGTTTGGTGACCGGATAAAATTTCGGACCGCTGGAACCGGCAACCACATAGGTCGTTCCTTGTCCGTCCGCCACGATCTGGTTATTTTTCATCGGGTACGTTCTCAAATAAATGTGATCGTGCCCGTTCAGCACGAGATCCACCTTGTTCTCCTCAAGTACAGGAGCCCACAAACTCCGGAGTTCGGCGGTATCGTAGATACTTCCGTACGGACCCCGGTGGAAAATGGCGACCTTCCACTTCTTATTCGTTTTGGCCAGATCCTTCTTCAGCCATTCTTTCTGCTCTTCATACTGATATTCGCTGTTCAGCACCACAAAGTGAACGTCCTTATAGTCATAGGAAAAGCTGCTGCCCTTCAAGCTGTCCAGTCCGGTGCCCGGCTGGTTGAAATGCGCCAGGAAGTCGCTGTTTTCTCTCGTTCCCATGACTTCATGGTTGCCGATCGTTCCCACGAGCGTCGTGTTCAAAAACGCATCCTGGGCCGCACCGAACCACATGTTCCATTCTTTTTCGTTAAAGCCTTTGTCGACCATATCCCCGGCATGAACCATGAATTCCGCGTCCGGGTTGTCGGCGACCGCTTTTTTCACCGTGTTGCCCCACAAATTAAATCCTGCCTGATCCCCAGCCTGGGAATCCGCAAAATACAGAAATTTCGTATGGTCTCCCGCAAGTTCCGCCGTCTTGAACGTACCCTGCTTGCTCGTATGGCCTTTACCGTCTCCTACGCGGTACACGTAAGAGGTTCCCGGCTCCAGGCCGTCCGCGACCGCTTTATGAATGCGGATCGTCCCGATATCCAGCGTGCTGTACAAGCTGCTGTCTCCCGTAATCCGTTTCACGCCGCCGGCTTGAAAATCCGTAAATTCCGACTGCTTGACGAGTTCGACCACAGTCGGTTCGGTTCCGGGATTCGTATGCCAGATAAACGCGCGCGATGCGGCCGGGTCCGGACCCATGTTCACACCAATGTTATAAGGCGTCTCGCTCCCTCCGAGGGGGGATACCGCAAAGACGGAAACCGCGCTGTAGGCGTTCCCTTTCGCCGCCTGCAGTTTATAGCTTCTGACGGCGGCCGTCAGCGCCTGCGTACGGAGCTTGCCCTGAGCGTCCGTCGTTCCGATGGAGGAACCGTCCGCGAGCACCGTGGCCCCTTCGACAGCGGCACCCTGCTCGTCTTTCACGACAAGCTCGGTTTCGTATCCCTGCACGTGACCGTAGTCGTTCCATTCCAGCTTCAACTGGTTGCGGATCTCCGAAGAGAGCGGCAGGCCGAAGAAGGAGAAGCTCGTATCCCCCGTATTCGCAAACGAAACCGAGCCGGACTTAAAGGCGATAAGATTCGTGCCGGCCGCATCCTTGCGGATATCGTACTGAATTTGGCCGATGATATCCTGATCCGTCAGGGAAGCCGTCTGAAGCTCTTTCATCTTCAGACTTACAAGGCCCGCTGCGCCGTCAATGTCCGCTGTCAGCTGTATATCGCTGAGCTTCGGACCGCGGACAAGCCGGATGTTTTCGACTTTACCGGGATCGAAAGCGAAGTCGATGCGGCCGTTTTTGATGCTTGCGGCTTTGATGCCTTTAACATCGAGGGAGTACGTCCCGCCCGCATACACATCTTTGGGCGTGTCGTACACAATTTTGGCCGAGCCCGTGTCGACGTTGAACGTCCATTCTTTGGTCGTCTGGTTGCCCGACAGGTCACGGACCGAAACCTTCGCCTGATGGATTCCGTCCGCCAAAGGCGTACCCGGCGTGTAGTAGATCCGGCCTTCCGGCGGATACAGCGTATGCTGGACCAAGGCCCCGTCGAGATAGAACCGGATTTTGTCCGGATCGATCAGAGTCGTGCCGGGATGCTTGGCGGGATCGTAGCCGTAGTCCTCCCCGTACACTTTGATCGTCGGCAGGTTCGATTTAATCGTCTCGCCTTCGGCCGGCGAGAAATTTTTCAGAACAGGCGGGTCCATATCGTCTTGCGCTGGTCCGTAAAGCGCCCGGATCTGGTCGACGTAGATCGCTCCGGCGTCTTTCTTGGCCGACGAGGTCTCCATATAGCGGACCGGCATATCCATCGTCAGCGGGAGGGTTCTTCCTTTGGGCACGACGGCCTCCAGGTACTTCCACCCTTTGAAATCGACCCCTACCGTCTGGTCGACAAAATCAAGCGCCACGGCACCTTTTCCGTCGCGCATTTGCGCACGAAGCCAGTGCTTGTTCCCGTCCCCGTATACCCACATGCTGATTTTCTCGGGGTAGCCCGGAATCTGGATGGGCTGGGCGCCGCTTTTTACTTGCAGATAAGCACCCGAGGTTCCCGGCATCCCGGTAAAATCGTAGGCCAGCTTCAGCGAGTTTTTGCCGAAACGCACGAATTCTTCATCCGTTTCGATGCTCACGCCGGTGCTCTTGAACTGGGCGCCCGCACTCGGATTGTAGCGGTCCAGCCCGTTCTCGAAGTCTTCCAGAATAACCGGAGGAACACCGACACGCACATCCAGAGATGTCTCTACGTTCTTGTATTTGGCATAAATCTTTCCGGTTTTCTCGGTTTCGGCCGTGGCGGTAAAAATCCCGGCGGCGTCAATCGAGCCGATCGGCCCCTCGGTGCGCCACTGAATCCGGCTGTTGTCCGCTTGAACGACCTGCCCGTCACGCAAAGCCGTTATTTTCAGCGTTTCCGAGCTGCCGGACGTGAAGGTTCTGACGGCATCGGCAAATTTAAGTTCGGTCAAATCTTCCACGACTTCCACCTTCCCGGTTCCCGTCAACCCGCCCGAGGAAGCCGTGATGACAGCTTCGCCCGCCTTGGAGCCGGCAGTAAACGTGCCGTCCGGGGCAAATGTCCCGACCGCCGGATCGATGCTCCACTGCGGAGTCCCGTTAAAAGGCGCGGGATGCAGATTGGCGTCTACGGCAGCCGCTTTGAACGCAGCGGACGAGCCGGTCAGCACACGCTCCGTTTGCGGCTGAACGACCAGTTTGTCCGCAGCGCCTTCCGGCGCTTTGTTGACGAGCAGGAGACCGTTTGCGGTTTTGCGTTCCCCGCCGTCGGACGGCGTGTTCAGTATTTTCCGCGTTTTCTCGCCGGGCATCCGCGCCACGAAGGTAGAAGATCCGCCCCCGTCGAGGTTCAGCGCATTGACCGCGCCGAGGTCTTTCATCAGTCGGCCCAGCTCCGTCAAGTCCACGCCTTCGCTGAAGCCCGGCTGACGGCCGTCGATTTCCAGCAGGATGACGGAACCGTCCGCTTTCGTCCCGATGGCCGTTCTCGGATGCGCCGCCGGATCGCTGTGCGGCTGGGCGGCCCCGTCCTTGACGAGCAGCCCCGAGCCGCCGATGGCCACCCGGACGTCTTTCCATTCGCCTTCCAGCGTAAAGCTGGCGGTGACGTCATCCCCGGGTTTCAGTTGGGCCAGCGTATCCCGGAACTTGCCCGAGGCCGACAGAACCGCCTGATTTTGGGCTAGCGGGGTATTTCCCTTGTTTTTATGTACTTCGGATACTTTCATCAGAAGTGTCTGGCCGCTCTGCACGGCTCCGCCCGTCACATCGAGCACCACCTCGTCCCCAAGGTCGTTGGTCATCGTTGAAGTATGAAACTCGGGTGTGTAAAGAACGAGCGACTCCGTTCCCCGCAGCCGGTTGATGTCCGTAAGGGGACTGCTCTGCCCGCCGAACGCAAGGGTCCGAGTCAGCTTAGGGCTCGGCCCGTAAAGACTTGTCCCGTCGGTTTTTATGCCGAAGGCGTACCAGTCCGCCGGGGGACTCGCAAGGATTTCGCCTTCTCCCATAAACAGCCCGGTCGGAATTCCCGTGGACATATCGTAAAAATCTCCGTTAACGGCCGCAATGACCCGGTTGCCCGTCCGGTCCGCATCCGCAGCCATTTGGCTGACGCCCTGCATCCCGTACACCTTGCCCCCGGTTTTGCCCGCCTGCAGCTCCAAAGCCGCGTTTTTGGGATCGAACTCTACAAAATGGAGCTTTTCCGGCCCCCGGTCCAGCTTCATATTCATCCATTGGTACGTGGCGCCGGGCCCTATTTCCACCACCCGTTTGTCCACGATTTGCCCTGCCGACGCTGTCGTGCCGGGCACTGCCGCTAATCCCTGTCCTGCCGGCAGCAGGAGGGAACACAGCATCATTCCGCTGAGAAAAGATGCCAGTCTCCGTCTGTTTTTCGCCATTATCGTCACATACCTCCCAAGCTGGTTCAAAGTTTGTCGTCATTTCCGCATTCCGGCTGTTGAGCAGTGGGCCATGCCAGGAAAGTATACGGTTGTCTTGTAAACTCCACCCCCTATCTTTATAAAGATTTTATGAACCGGGAGCACTTTCATTCATGATTTAGAAATACCCCCACCTTTTCTATTATCAGGGAAAGAAAGCGCTTTTTGAAGTATTATTTTATTATTTAATTTAAATATGGCAAAAAGTTTTGCTGATTTTCTCTTTTTGAAACTAGAAAAAGACATCGGAACCGTCCCGAGAGACAAAGTTCCGATGTCTTTTAATTTTGGAAAAGATTTTGGCGATTCCGGCCGCTTAAGCGGGCCCGCCCACAAGCTCCAGTCTGACGCCGCCGGGATGACAGCCCTCTTCGTCATAGAAAAGGACCTCGTTGCGCTTCTTCAGCAGGCTGACCGGAATCTTGTAGGATTCCTGGGGACCGATCTGCCAGTAACGGCCCAGGCAAAATCCGTTCACCCACAAAATCCCTTTGCTGAGCCCGTCGAGCGTGATTTTCAGCTTGGCTCCGTCCGGCTCGCCCGCTTGCTCCGCATGGACGCTGTCCGTACGCTTCAAGCTGTCATCGCCGCTATGTTCCGGCCAGTCGAAAGCAGCTTTAAACCAGCGGGGAAGTCTGTCCCGGTCCGGGACCGCCTCCTGTGACGGCGCTGCCGCCGCATTTGGCCCAGGCTCCGGTTCCAGTGCCGACCAGTTCGCCGCACCGAGCGGATCGGCCGCGCCCGCCGTAACCCAGCCGGAAATACGGGAAGCCGAAGCATACAGGTAAAGCTTCATTTTCGGAATATGGCTGATTCCTTCGGCGTCGAATTCCAGTTCGTTGCAGCCTTCTCTGAGCAGCTCGCCGATGTCCGCCACCCCGTACGGGGCTTCGCCTCGGTTCCACGCCGTCTCGTTCCAGAGCTGAGGAACGACCTTCCGCCCGTTTACGCGCAGCCTGGATAAACCGTACCCGACGATGACGCCGCTGTCGTACTCTTTGCCGGTATGCAGCGTCCGGTACAGGCCGATCCGGCCTTCGATTTCCGGCAGCGCCCGCAAGGAATGGACGCGCCCGGCGCCGTCAACCTGCCAGCCCTCCGTCAAATCGGCGCTTGCTCCGCCCAGGCTCGGCATCGCGCTCAGCCCCTTCGGCTCGGCAAGCGTCTGGGTGAAATTGTAGCGGCCCATATTCTGCACGAGAATCCGCAGGCGGTTGGCTCCCTGCCGAAGCGGGATATCGAGCGCCGCCGCTCCGATTTCCATTGTTTGCCCGGCGTACCGGCCGTTTACGTAGACCCGTGCCGAGTCCTCGATGCGCGGAAGCGTGAGCGTGCGAAGCGCTTCCTCTGCGGAATGAACCTCGGCCTCGTAAGCCAAGTACCCGCTGAACCGGCCGAAAGACGTGAAATCGAGCGGACCTTCGGCTTCACGGGCAAATTCCTTCTCGGCATCCGGTTCCTCATCGGCCTGCCGCCAGTCCGTCAGAACCGGGGCCGTTCCCCGGACCTCCGGAATAGAAGCCGCTTCCGCTTCGACGGCCGCACGGTCCGTCACGATGATGCGGGCGAGTTCCTCGCCGGCGTGTCTCACCGTGATCGTCTGCGGACGTTTCCCGTGGAACAGCGTGAAGACGAGGCGGCCTTCTTCGTCCGTGCGAACGCGCTGCGGCAGCGGACAGTCCGCTTCCAGGCCGGTGAGTCCGGCCGCGGAGAGAACCAGCGCGGACTGCTGGCCCGCCTCGTGGTACACGGCGCCTCTGCCGCGGTCGAAGCCCGTCGTGAAGCCGGTCATCGCCTCCAGGGTGACCGGCTGGCCGGCCCCGGTCCGGCCGATTTCCACGCCGCATACGACCGGCAGGATAGCTCCCGCTTCCACCGTGTAAGGGAGCGGGGATATCGGCTTCGCGGCTTGGCCGGAAGCGGTGGCTGCGTGGTCGTGTCGACCGGCCGCCTGCACTGCCCCGGCTTGCATGGAATCGTTGTCTCCTGGAAGAGGACATCCGATTCCGAACTTCCGCAGATCCAGCTGCCCGCTGAGCCGCTCCGTATCGTCGTTATGAATAAACAGAATCGTGCCCTGCGGGCCGGATTTCTTTTTGGCGGACGAGTGTTTGCCCAGTGGGATAAAGGCCGTGCTGCCGGTCGTTTCCGTCAGAAGCGGCTCCATCCAGCGCACGAAATCATGGACAAGCTTCAGCGCTTTGTATTTGGCCGTCGGTCTCAAATATTCGTCGAGCGCAGCGTCGTAATCGTAGGAGGTCGTCATAAACGTATGCTCCCCGATCGTTCTGCCACCCCAATGCCCGAAATTCGTGCCGCCGAAAAACATATAATAGTTAATCGCCGTAAACCCCTCGCGAATCAACTCGTACGTCTTGCGTTCCACCTGGGAGGCTGTTTTCTGATTGGCCCGCGGTCCGCCCCACTGCTCGAACCAGCCGATCCAGAACTCCAGGACGCCTTTGGGTTGGTCGGCGAAACGCTCTTCCAGCGTGCGGGCATGCTCCTCGGCATGAGACCAGAAATTGCGGAACTCGACCGCTCCGTCAACAGCGCCGTAGCAGGTAACCAGGGGAACGTCGATCCCCCGCTCTATCAGCCCGTCCCGCAAATATTCCATATACGCTTTATCCGGCTTGCCGAGCGCCTGGAATTCGTTTTCAACCTGAACCATAATAACGGTGCCCGAATTCGAAAGAAGACGGGGCAGAACGACCGGCACGAGACGGTCCCAGTAGAGATCCACGTAATGCAGGAATTCCCGGTGGAATTTCCGGTACTGCATATCCGGCTTCCGCTCCAGCCAGTAGGGCAGCCCGCCCATATCCCATTCGGCGCAAATATACGGTCCCGGCCGCACGATCACGTACAGGCTGCGCTCGGCGCAGAGGTCCAGGAACGCTCCCAGATCTTTGTCTCCGCTGAAATCCCACTGCCCTTCCTCTTCTTCGTGCCAGTTCCAAGGAACGTAGGTTTCGATGCAGTTGCATCCGGCCTCCTTGGACTTGTCCAGCACCTCCGCCCATTCCGCTCTCGGCAGACGGAAATAATGGACGGCGGCGGATAAAATAAATACCCGTCTGCCGTCGATGATCCAGCTGTTGCGGTCGTATTGTACACGGGTCATGCGCATGTAACCTCCTTATGCGAAAATGTCTCCTTCCAGGAGACATTTTCAATTCGTTATTAAGATTTTTTCATCTATATTCAATGTTAAAGGAAAAATATTCCTTCCGTTTTTTACGCTATCTTACGTTGATTGTTTCGATGCCTTCCGGCGTTTTTTTAATGAGCACAACTTCGCCGAAAATTTGAACGCCCTCCACGACGTAAGACATAATGCTCGTCGATGGCGTCTGGTGGCAGACCACCACAATATGCTGCTCCCCCGTACTCGTCCAAGTCAGGCGGCAGGCTTCTGCGACAGAGTCGGGCACTTTGGCTCCGTTGTAGGTGAAGACGTCCGCCTGCTCTACGACCGGAACCTCCGTCTTTCCGGGACGGACCGGGTAAAGCACCTGCATCATGGAAGCCGGGCCCGTCGAGCCGCAGGAGAAGGTTACGGCCGGAGCGGGCGTCATCTCGTTATACCGGTAGGACACGTAGGCGTCCTCCGTCCGAACGAGCAGCGGGCCGCGTCCGGCTGCGCCGATGCCCGCGGGAACCGCCCCCTCGCCGGGAGTGGGCACGGTGAGGAAGGCCGGGCCGCCCTCATCCGTTTCCGCCCGCGGCGATGTGCCGGCGGCCGCATGTGGCTGTGCGCCTTCCCCGCCGACGTCTGTGCCCGCCTGTACCGGAGCTCCGGCCGTCGTTTGGCCGGCCGTTATCCCCGCTTGATCGCTGCAACCGTTGCCTTGCTCGTCTGCCGTCTCACCTGCAGAAGCTCCGGCGCTGTCTCCGCCGGTCCCCGACCCTGTTTCCGTCAGCAGAGGCGTCCGCGTAACCGGCAGCAAGTGCAGGCCCGCCGCTCCGTCCTCCGTCGTAAAGCTGACTCCCCGCTCTTCGACGCGCACCTGGCCGGGCGCAAAGTGGAACCGCTGCTCGAAGCGGTGCGCGTCCCCGCAGCGGAAGCTGTCGGCCAGCAGCCAGTAGTCCGGCTTGACGAAGATGAGGCGGCGCTTGGGGATAACGGGGTCGGCCAGATGAAGATAGCCGTCGTGGCTGCCTTCCGCATAGTCGGCCGCAGGTCCCGATGACCACCGGGTTCCCAGCGGAGCCGCAATACGGCCGTAGTCCCATGTGTCGAGGTACTCCGTAAATTCTTTGCCGTCCACGAGGGTCGTGTTGTGGGCGGCTCCCAGCTTGAAATACCGGCGGAACTCATCTCCGCCGTAATACGTGTAGCGGCCGGGGTCCATCAGCAAATCCCGGCCGTATGCGCAGAGATCCACATGCAGCATATCCGCATGGCCGTGACCGCCGCCCATCGGCCCGCAGTTCATGCTGGCGAACCGGGCGTCCGGCTCCCAATCCGAGCGCATGACATACTGCCCGGCTTCCTCGAACGCGCGGGATGCCGCTTCCGGCCGTACCGGCGTCAGGCGCTCGTAAGCTTCCGCCTTATGCAGACCGTAGAGCCACAAATTCGCCAGATCCACGCGGGCGTGGCCGGCGTATTTCAGCTCCGCATCCCCGAACTGGATCGCGCCCGCGGTCAAAGCGTCGCGCATATCGTTGTCGTCGCTGTCGCCTTTCATCAGCTGTCTGCCGCCCGGCTTCACGGAATACAGATTCGCCTTCGCCATGCGCCTCACGGCCGAGATCCACTCGGGATACAATCCGATGCCGTTATTTTCAGCGAGATGCAGCACATGCATATATTGGAAAAAAACTTCATTATGGTAGAGCGGAGACTGCTCCCAATGGAAGCCGTCCCGGCCGATCTGAAGTGCGGCCGTCTGCCGCAGCCGGTCGGCGCTTACTTCCAGCCAGAACGCGGCATTTCGGAACTCGGGCATAAATACGCCGAGCGCGAAGAGGCCCGCGTTTTCGAGCACGCCCCAGTTGCTGAGACGCCTCCAGGGATCGAAAGCCGCGGCAATATACTCGCCGTGTTCATGCAGCGATTCCAGCATCCGGCCGAACAGCTCCGCCGTGAACCCCGGATAGTCCCGGAAGCACTCGTACGCCCGGATCCAGTTGATGCAGCGGAGCCCCGCCTCGATTGTCCGCCACGCCAGAGTGGCGGACGCTTCCGCCGGACCGGCGGGCACGGGATTGCGGCGCAGCCAGTCGTCCAGCTGCACGCAGAACGCTTCCGCGTACTTGCCGTCGCCCGTGACCAGGTACGCCTGTCCCAGATCGACCCAGTACGCATGCCGGTTCAACATGTAAGCCCACTCCACATCGCCTGCAGGCACGTGCTGCCAGTCGATGTCCTCCGCGAAGGTGACCGGAACGCAGGTCGGCTCCATGTCCCATTCCCCACGGAAGAGGAACGTTTTCGCGGCAACGCGTTCGGCGGAGGCCATCACTTCCCGCATGTCTTCCCCGTAATGATTACGGACATGACTCACAAGCCGCTCCCGTTCTTCTTGGCGGATAAACAGCACCGGAGAGGTGCGTGTTTCGTAATGCTTTTTCAGCGTATCATAAGCTTCGTTCCCTCTCTCTCCGTCCGGCTTCAAGAGCGCGGCGGCAGCGGCGGCAAGCTCCGGCTGTCCGGCATTCGGCCCTTCCCATATCCGGCCGCTCTTCATCCTAAGGTCCGCTCCTTGCGGTCATACCAGTAGCCGGGAATGTTCCGTTCCATACGCATCAAGGCTTCCAGATAATAGTAGTCGCCCCACACCATATAGTCATCGAGGCCGAGATTTCCCCGTACATGATAGGACCCGTGCTTAAGCAGCCCTTCCGCTTCGGGTTCGCCGGCCGTCGAATAGTTTTTCACGAGAGAAGCAAGCGAACGTTCCAGCAGATCCGCGAACTCGGCCCGGTCCGGGTCATCCGGCTCCAGAAGTCCGATCAGCTCATGCAAACCCGCGGCAACGATTGCCGAAGCCGAGCTGTCCCGCGGCGTCTCCGGCGTTACTTCCGCATAGAAATCCCAATACGCCACGGAGTCCTCCGGCAGCTGGGACGCGAAGTAGCGCGCCATCCGCTTGGACGTTTCCAGGTACGCCGCATTGCCGGTATACCGGTACGACAGGGCAAAACCGTACACGCCCCAAGCCTGGCCGCGGCTCCATGTGGAACCGTTCGTAAAGCCCTGATGAGTCGCGCCTCCGATCGGCTCCCCCGTAACCGGCTCGAAAAAGAACGTATGGTACGAGCTGTCGTCCCCGCGCACGAGGAACCGTCTGCTTTTATCCGCCTGAATAACGGCGGTTTTGCGGTATTTTTCGTCCCCCGTATGCTCGTAAGCCCAATAAAGCAGCGGCAGGTTAAGCAGACAATCGATAATGATGCGGCCGCCCTCCGTTTCGTCACCCATGGGGCCCCAAGCCTGAATAAACCGCCCCTTGTCGTTCCAGCGTTCGAGCAGTTTGTCGGCCGCCTCCAGCGTCAAATTTTTGGCGTCCTCGTCCCCGAGTACGATCCACTCCGCTTTGGAGGAAAGCGAGTACAGAAATCCGATATCGTGATGGGCCAGCACCTTGTTCTCTTCCATCCGTTTTTTCATGCCGCTTACGGTGCTCCGCGCCGCTTCCAGAAACACTTCGTCCTTTGTATATTCGTAACAGAGCCAGAGCATGCCCGGCCAGAATCCGCATGTCCATTCGTCGTTATCCCGGAGTTCGTAACTGCCGCCGTCGCTCACGTGCGGGAACTTGTCGCCGAACTTCCCGATATTCCGGCGCGTTTTAAGCACCGCATCTTCAATTGCCGCCTTCCACATGGCCATTCCCCTTTCCCGTCTGAAAACCTGTCCTTTAACAATCTGAGTGTGATGCGTCCATTGTAACGGGAGCCGCACCTCCGACACAGGTGTGATTTTGGCAGGGATGTGCACTATTTTGACCTGGGGTTCCGCAGCATGCCCGCGGGTCTCTCACAAGCCGACGGACGGCCTTTTTTTACACACAAAAAAAGAGCACCGGGTTATCTCTCCCGATACTCTCGCGGCGTCCGGCCGGTGTACTTTTTAAACACTTTGGAAAAATAAGTCCGGTCCGAATAGCCGAGCTTGGCGGCGATCAGCTCCACCGGGTCTTCCGACATCTGAAGCGCCTTGCAGGCGATTTTCACCTTGTACCGGTGCGCGTAATCGGTGAAGCTCTCACCCGTCAGGCGTTTGAAGTACCGGGAGAAATAGCTCGGATTCATGAACAGGTGCTCCGCCACGTCGATCGAGCTCACGTTCTCTCCCAGGTGCCGGTAAATGTAATCGTCGATCACCTGCAGTTTCGGCTCTTTCACGGCAGGGGCGGCTCCCGTATCGGCTCCGATCATGAGCCGCTGAATCATCCAGCCGAAGACGGCGAGCGCATCATCGACGTGCAGAGCCGTCTGCAGATACGGAATCCATTCGTCTTCCTCCGTGTCCGCGCCGGGCCGGGCCTGCTGAATAATCAGCTGGCGGGCCTTCCGGACGCACAGCCGGTTCAGCTCCTCGGGATCGGCCAGCTTGCCGCACGCCGTCCGGCGGATGCGCTCGATCGCCCCTTCCAGCAGCGCGTGGTCGCGATGGGCCGCGGCCGCTCCGATGTCTTCGAGCTCCTGCCCGAACAGCCCTTCCGCGGGCAAATAGTACACCTCCGACCCGTCGTCGAACTTCGGCGCGGCATACCCCGAGTCCGCGTAATAGAAGCGGTACCGGTTCTTGACCATGCTCCGGAAGGTCGGGCCGGCCGAAGACAGCTCCAGCCTCGCCGGGCTGGTTAAAAACCGCAGGCCCACATGCAGAAACCGGTCGCACTTGTCCCGCAGATCGGCCGTGTAATCGTGCAGGTACTGCTTTTCGTTAAACGTCAGCCCGGGCCGGTAATTGAGCAGAATGACGAGAAAATCGCCCGTGTTGAAAACCGTGACGCCTTCGTACGTCTGGGCCACCTCGCACGCGATGTTGTAAACGCCGTAGCGCAGAAGCGGCATGTCCCGGCTCGCGTATTTTTCGGGAAGCCCGGCGAGAGACAGATGCCCAAGCAGCAGCGCGTAAGCCGGATGCTTCCATTCCACTCCGAGACGCTCGGCATATCCGAGCAGGCCGTCCGCCTCCGTTCCCTTGATCAGCCGCTGAAACAGAGATTCCTTCAGCAGATCCCGGTTGCGGTTTACGTCCTCCCGGTAAGACACCTGCTCCAGACTGACGACGGACTGCTGAATCCGTCCCACGGACTGCTTCAGGCTTCGAAGAAGCTGGTCTTCCGTCAGCTCGTCCTTGATGAGATAATCGTCTGCGTTAAGCAGCAGCGCTTGTTTGGCATAATGAAAATCCTCGTGGCAGGTCAGAAAAATAATCCGGACTCCCGGCTTGATACTCGAGAACTGGGCGGCAAGCTCCAGCCCGTTCATCTGCGGCAGGCCGATATCGGTCACGACAATGTCGGGCAGCAGCTCCTTGAACATCTGCAGCGCCCGCACGCTGGAGTAAGTTTCTCCGGCTACGTGAAGACCGCACGCTTCCCAGTCAATCAGCTTGTGCAAATATTTCAGCATCGGCACATCGTCGTCGATCAGCATGACGTTATACATGGCTCTCCCCCTCCAAAGGTTGAATCGGGAATGACAGCCGCACTGTCACGCCCCCGCTTTCGCTGCGCTCCATTCCCATCTCCGCCGACATGCCGTAGGTCAGCCGCATACGCTGCAGCACGTTAAGCAGGCCGACACGGCGGTACGAGGACTGCTGGTCCGGGTCTTGGTTCAGCACGGCCTGCAGCTCCCGGAGCTGCCCGTCCGTCATTCCTCTGCCGTTATCGGAGATGCGGATCACGATCCGGTCCTCCGCTCGCTCTGCCGTGAGCGTAATAAGACCGCCCTCCTCCTTATCCACGAAACCGTGCACCACCGCGTTCTCGACGATCGGCTGGAGCAGCAGCATCGGCATCGGCTGTCTCTCAAGCTCGGCCGGAATCCGGACGGCAAGCTCCAGCGCGAGATCATTGCGCATGTTCATGATCTCCAGGTAATGCTTCAAAAGCACGCTCTCGCTTAGCAGCGTGGACGGCTCGTTCACTCTCATATAAGCGCGGAGCAAGCTGCTCAGCGAATCGATCATCCGCCCGTGCAGCCTGTCGTCCGACACGTACAGACTGCATTTGATCGAATTCAGCGTATTGAGCAGAAAATGCGGCCGGATCTGGGCGAACAAGGCCTGCAGCTCCAGCACGCGCTTCTGCTCCTGCTCGGTTTCGATGCCGGCGATAAGCCCGTTGATCTCGTCGAGCATCGAGTTAAAGGAGCGGCCGAGATCGCTGATTTCGTCTCTGCCTTTATCCGGGAAGCGGATGCTGCGGTTCCCTTCCCCGAATTGGTGCGCAATCCGCTGAAGCTTGCGGATCGGGCGGTGAAGGCTGCGCGCCAGGAAGAAGGACAGCATCAGGAACATGATGATAAACACCGCTACGGCCATGGCGCTGACAAAGAACGTTTGCGTAATTTGTCCCGTGGCCGTTTTCTCCGGCGTCTCGTACACCAGCTTCCAGTTGCCCTGGGCGATGACCGCCTCGCTGCGGATATTCCGCTCTCCTTGTTTTCTCGGAAGCTCCTGCTCCGAATAAGCGATGGAGGCATTGCCCGCGATGCGCTGCCCGTTCTTCTCGAAAAGCGTAAACTGGCCGGAAGTCGACGACGAAAAGTACGGATCGAAGTACGTGCTGGAAATGCCGATCATCAGCGTTCCGAGCAGGCTTCCGGTTTCCGAGTCCCGGATAACCCTCGACAAGTAGTAGTACGTGTCCTTATCCGGACCCGATCCCGCGACCGTTCCGAGCCATTGGATGCTGGTCGGGTTGTCCAGCACAATCCGCGGCTTGACCGTCTTCCAGTCGCTCTCCATCTGCGGCAGCGTCTGCCCGCTCCCCACGTCCATATACGGTACGATAAAGCCCGTATCGTTAACCAGGAACAGCCGCACATACTTGTTCAAGGCGTTAATCGACACCTGATCGTAGCTGTTGCGGATTTTGGTGTACTTGTTGAAATCGTCAAAGGTATGAATACCGGTCATGCCTTGAATCTCTCGGAGATTGTCCCGGATCTCCACGTTTTGCACGTAGAAATGCGAAGCGAAGGAGATATCGTCCAGCAGTTTCTCGATGTCCTTGGTCATCAGCTGCAAAATCGACTGGTTGGCCGCTTCCATTTTATCCATGGTGGTCCGTTTGATCGTGATGTAAGCGAGCGAGGATACGGTCACGATCGGCAGCAGGATGAAGATCAGGAACGAGAATTGTATTTTGCGGTAAAACGAGCTCTGCAGCATGGCGCTCCTCCTCTGTCCGGACCTTCGCAAGCGCTTTCGTACCGGGTGTTTTTCTCACTATACCAAGAACGCCCGAAAACGGGCTACGGCAAAAACCCCCAGTTCAGGAGGTCTTTGCCGCAGAATCGTCCTTGAATTACTTTTTATTTTTCTCGATGACCTTGTTCGCTTCGTCTACCATCCATTTCTGAACGTCTTCCACTTTCTTGTTGTCCAGAATGAACATGCTGAATCCGTCGGTCAGGATTTTGTCCAGAGCAGCCGCGTAAGAAATGCTGTTCTTGGATGGCGGCAGGGCCTTAATGCCTGCACCGAATAGCGTGTACATCAGGGAATCCACATCGTACAGTTCTTTGTTCTGGCCGATCAGACGTTCCGCAAGCGGCTTGGCATCGCCTTTCTTCCAGCCCGGAAGCTCGGCGCGTGCGTCCGTCAGGTTCGTGGACATGAAGCGCATGAACTGGTAGGCTTCCTGTTTATGCTCGGAGCTTGCGCCTACGGACATGTAGTTGCCCCCCATGAACATATCGGTCGGATCGCCTTTCTTTTGAACCGGTACCGGCGCGACGGCCGTTTTGAACGTATGCGGGAATTTTTGCGTATCCCCGATTTCGCTGATCATCCAGGAACCGGACAGCAGCATAGCCGCTTTCTGGTTAAAGAATTCCGCGCGGTAGTTCAGCTTCGCTCCGATCACGTCTGCGTAAGGCTTGGCCGTTTTGTCTTCCTTCTCCATCGCGCGGCGGAGATTGAAGAAATACGTGTAGGTCGGGCTGTCGAAGTTCGTTTTGCCTTCTTCCGTCAGGAACGGATGCTGCATGTAAATTTGCGCGTCCGGGTTGGCGTACATCGGCCAGTTGTGGAAGTAAGCGCCGTAGCGTTTTTCCGTGCCTTCGCCTTTGTTCAGCTTCTTGGCGTATTCGCGGAATTCATCCCACGTCCAGCCCAGTTTCGGAACCGGCAGGCCCGCTTCGTCCAGAGCGTCTTTATTCAGAAGCACGAAGTTGGTTGTGATGTTGTTTTGGATGCCGTAATACTTGCCTTCAAACTTCGGATTGACGAAGTACTCTTCTTCCGGCTTCACGTTGTCTTTAGCGTAAAATTCATCCAGTGGAGCCAGCACTTTGTTGGCTACACGCGTATCCAGCTCGCTGATGCTCGGGAACATGACGACATCGACTTTCTCGCCGGATGTCAGCAGGACGTCGAGCTTTTTGAGAGACTCCAGGGAGTTCCCCGGTACCAGAGAAATATGCTGAACCTTGATGTTCGGATATTTTTCCTGGAATTGATCGATATATTTCTTGGTCGATTGCGCCTGGGTTTCGTTATCCCAGTTGTAATACTTGATGGTGACCGGTTTGCCGGAGCTGTCTTTGCCTGCGGAGCCTTCTTCGGACTTGCCGCAGCCGCTGAGAACCGTGATGGCCAACATGACGCAGATAAGTACCCATGCCGTCGCCTTTTTCATTGTGTTGTTCCCCCTCAACCTGTATGTGTTTTCCTTTACAATCGGTATTATAGCCCCCGCGCCGGGCAAACGTTGTGCAACAATTTGACTACTTCTGTGAACAATTTTGACTCTGTGCACGATTTTGCGCGTTCGGCACTATCCTTTCACACCGCCGAGGGCAATACCCTTGATCACGTGTTTTTGCAGGGCGATAAAAATAACCAGAAGCGGGATAATGGCGGATAAAGAAGCCATCATGAGCACCGCGAAGTTGTCCGCATAATCGTCCTTGAAGAGCTGAATACCGAGCGTAATCGGATAAAGCTCCTTGTCCAGCAGGAAAATAAGTGGCATCTGGTAGTCGTTCCACGTCCAGATGAATTTGATGATCGCGACTGTCGCTAGAATCGGCTTGCAGAGCGGCAGCATAATCTGCCAGTAAATGCGGAAGTAACCCGCGCCGTCGATTTTGGCGGCTTCGATGAAGTCGCTGTGTATGCTCATCATAAACTGCCGCAGCAAGAATGTGAAATAGATCGAGAACATCATCATCAGGATCAGCGCCAGATGCGTATCGTACAGGCCAAGCCAGCGGATCAGCAGGAAGCGGGGAATCAGCGTTGCCTGTTCCGGCACGATCATAAAGGTCAGAAGCAGCGTAAACGCGATATTGCGTCCCCGGAAGTTCAGCTTCGTGAACGAGAACGCGGCCATCGAGGAGATGATCAGCGTCAGAGCCGTAACGATTACGGACAGTTTGATAGAGTTAAAATAAAACAGGTGAAACGGGACATTGCCGGCCCAGACGGCCTTGAAGTTCCCTAACGCGTTCCATGCCTGCGGAATCCACTGGATCGGGAAGACCATGACGTCCTTCTCGTATTTCATGGCCGCCGAGGTCATCCACAGGAGCGGAATGAGAAAGCACAGGGAGAATAGGCCGATAATCACGGTGTTAAACAATTTCCAGAAGTCGAATTTGCGCAGACTCATACGTGCTTCCTCCTATCCGTAGTGAACCTGGCGCTTCTGAATCTGCCAGGAAATCAGAGTGATAATGCCGACAATGGCGAACAGCAGCCACGAAATCGAAGAAGCGTAGCCCATCCGGAAGTTGCGGAAGCCTTCTTCGTAAATCCGGTAGACCAGTACCGTGGAAGCGTTATTGGGTCCGCCGCTCGTCAAGAAGGCGATCAGATCGAATACCTTGAACGAACCCATCAGCAGCGTGATAAACAGAAACGTATTCGTCGGGCCGAGCATCGGCATCGTGATTTTATAAAACTTCTGAAGGGAGCTCGCGCCGTCGATGCTGGCGGCTTCGTACATATCGTCCGGGATTCCGGACAGGCCCGCCATATAAATAATGATCTGATAGCCCAGTCCCGCCCAGATGGCGATAATCGCAATGGACAGCAGGGCATACTTCGGATCGGCCAGCCACATCGGCGGATTGTCGATTCCCATGCTTTTCAGAAAGCCGTTAATCGGTCCCAGCGAAGGGTGGTACAAAGCGCTCCAGACCGCACCGACCGCGATGATCGACGAAATGTACGGAATAAAAAACGCCACTTTAAAATAGCTCTGCGCGTATACTTTCGTGTGAATCAGCACCGCGAGCACCAGTGACAGCGCCATGCCGACCGGTACCGTAAGAACGGTGTAGATCAAGTTGTTTTTGATCGCGGCAAGAACCTTATCGTCCTGAAACATCTCCACATAGTTTTGCAGACCGACGAATTTGACGGAAGACATCCCGCCCAGCAGGTTCCAATCGCATAAGCTCATATAAAGGGAAAATAAGACCGGGAATAAATACAGCAGCACAATGCCGATCAGCTCCGGGGACAGAAACAGCCAGCCTATCGTCGCTTCTTTCCTCCGGTGATTCCAAAACGGCTTCTTGGGAGCCGACGCGGCCGCCCTGCTCACATTCGAGCTGTCCAGTTTCATACTCAAGCACCTCTCTACCTTGATGGTACCTTCACTATACGATGGCCGGACGGACGGGACCGATTCGGATTCTGACCTAAATGTGCATTATTTTGACTTTGCTTTCGGGGGAGGCCTGAAGGAACTCAAGGAGAAAAACGACTGCCGGACGGTTGCCGGAAGGAGATTGAGAAGAAGGGCTAGAAGAGGACGACCGGCTCAGATCCGAGTGTGTTTGAAAAAAACGGCGGCAAGATCAGTCTCGTCACCCTGACGGGGTAGCCTCAAATCCGCAGCAAATAACCACGGTCGCGGCGACCGTGGTTATTCCGGTTTATTTCCTGTACCTGAGACAACTGCTCTGTCACACGGATGTTTTCTCGTCCGCCGGGAACACAAGCCCGATTTGCCTGCGGGCTTCGTCCATAATTTCCATCGCGGTCAGCGAAACCTCGTGGGAATTGACGGCGGATTCCGTCTTGCCGTCCCGGATCAGGTCTATAAATTCCTGAACCTCGTAATACATGTTCCGCGCGATCTGAGGCTGCGTAAGATCCTCCACGGAGCCGTCCCTGTAGCGGATTTCGACTTTTTCCGGCTGGCTGATCTTATCGATCACCATCGTGCCGTTCTCGCCCTGAATCTCCGAGGACTGATAGGAATGCGTAATTTTCGAATGCATGATAACGGCATCCATCTCTCCGTACTTGAGCAGCACGCTGCCCTCTCCGTCCACACCCGATTCCAGCAGCATGCCGCCCGCCTTGACGGCGTCCGGTTTGCCGAACAGTTGAACGGCCGGATGCACGCAGTATACCCCGAGATCCATCATGGACCCGTTGGAAAAGACGGGATTGAACGCATTCAGGACGGTGCCCTGCTTGTACGCGTCATAGCGCGAAGAATACTGGCAGTAGCTGCCGAAATACCGGCGTACCGGACCGATTTTGTGAAGATTATCCCGGATGGCCTTGAAGTTCGGAAGCAGCGTGGATTTCAAAGCTTCCATCAGCAGCACTTTGTTCTCCTTCGCCGCCTCGATCATCGCGCGGAGTTCCCGCGTATTGGAAGCGATAGGCTTCTCGCACAGCACATGCTTGCCGCCCTTCATCAACACGATGGCCTGTTCGGCGTGAAAAGAATTGGGGCTGGCGATATAGACCGCGTCGAATTCGCCGCTTTGAGCCATGGTTTCCAGGTCCGTATATAGGTGCGGGATATCGAATTTGTCCGCAAATTGCCGTGCGCGCTCCACCGTGCGGGAATAAACCCCGGTGAGCCGGAAGTCTTCCGATTCCCTGCCGGCATGAATAAGCTCTTCCGTAATCCAGTTCGTTCCTACGACTGCAAATCTGATCATCCTCGTCTTCCTTTCTGTTGAAGCGGTATGTACGTGTTCTAGTTTATCATGGCCGGTACTATCGGCAAAATAGCGCTGGCGCTCGGCAACAAGGTTTTGCGGAGTATTTTGTTATGTTTATGTTAGTTTAATTAACATTAAATATATATTTTTAAAAATATGTACTCCAAACTCTTATTTCGTGTTAGTATAACTAACATATAATCAAGAAGGAGCTGCCGCCATGTTTGTTGGTTTGCGTGTCGTCAAGACCGTGATTGCGATTGCCGTCAGCATAACGATCGCCCGGCTCCTCCATCTGGAACCGGATCATTTCGCAGGCATCGTGTCGATGCTGGCCGTCCAGCCGTCCGTCTACCGTTCGCTCCACCATACCTTGTCCCATATGGCCAGTGCCCTGCTGGCCTCTGCACTGGGTATTACGGCGGTCTTGACGCTGGGCAGCGGCCCGCTCGTTATCGCGGCCTCCGCCCTGGTCGTCATGGCGCTTCACGTCAAGCTCGGCCGCACGGCATCCCTGGCGCTCGCCGTCATCGTAACCGTGAACACGATGGGCACAGCCGACGAGCTGACCGGAGGGATGGCCGCCTACAACCAGTTCCTGCTTGTCCTTGTAGGGATGACCGTCGGGACCGCCGTCAACGCGATCCGCAAACCCGTGCACCGGGAACGGGAAGACGTACTTCTGGCGAAGTCCGAGACGATGCTGCGCGTTCTGCTTTATTACATCCAGATCGACCTGCGGGCAGGCAAAATGACGCCTTACAAGCCGGACATGCGGCTGCAGATCGAAGAAGTCCGCTCGTATATCGAGAGCGGCAAAGCCGTCTCCCAGCTCGTCCGCGAAGACCGCTGGCTGAACCGCGGGGACGATCCCGGCGCCGGGGAGCTATTCCAAACCTACGAGACGATGATTGAGCGCATCCGCGATCTCGTCAAAGCGCTCCAGAAAGCGGATCTGTCCCATCCCGAAGCGGTCCGCCTCATCCGAGTGCTCGGTCTTCTCATCCGCGCTCAGGAGAGAACAACGGAGCGGGGACGGTCCGTCCCCCTCCGTTATCTGCTTCCCGTCCTGAAGCCCGCCGCCGTCCAGGACGGCCGGACCGGAGCCGAAGACATCGCGCGCCTGTTCCCGTACTACCAGGCGTACGAATCGATGGCGGACTACGCGCGGGAGCTGGAAGCGAGCCGCCGTGCCGTCGATGCGCGGCCCGCTTTCAGACCCGCGCCCGTCAAACGGCTCGGAACCGCTCTGCGCAGCAAGCTGTTCGATCATCCGGCGGGCTGAAGCCGCAGCGGCAGCCCCGTCTCGGCACCGGCACAATGCTCGCGGAAGCGGGTTCTGCCGGCGCCTTGCGCTCTCCCCGCCCATGCGCGAAAAAGCACCCGCCCGTCGGCTACCGGCGGGAGGCGCTTTTTATGTTTGCGGTCCATGCGTTATGCGACCGTGCGTTATGCGACTGGAGCCATTGTGAGGCTTCACTCCCGCATAATCAACCGGCTCAGCCGCCCCTTTTCAGAGAAGAAACGTTTCCGGCCGACTTCACATTTACCGAAGCCGGAAGCAGAAGCCCGAAGCAGTGGAGAGGACGGAACTCCCCCTCTACAGCTTTTTCACGTCCGGCACCCTAAGCCGCCCGTCTCCCGTAAACCACAGCGGCGCGCTAAGCAAACCGAGCAGCATGGCGGTCAGCGCCGCGGCCGAAGACAGCACGAACATGATCAGAATCTGATAGCGCACCGCCTCCACCGGGTCGGCTCCTGCCGCAATCATACCGGTCATCATGCCGGGAAGCTGGACGAGTCCCGTCGTCTTCATGCCGTCGATCGTCGGAATCATGCCGGAGCGGACCGACCGTTTGATCGACGCGTGAATCGCCTGCTTCGCGGTGGCGCCTAAGGCAAGCAGAGCTTCGATCTCTCCGCGGGCCGCTTCCATTTCCCTTTTCATCGCGTTCAGAAAAAGACCCGCCACGATCATCGAACTGCCGATGGTAATCCCGCTGATCGGGATAATAAACTGCGGAATCGCTTCGATGATGCCAAAACCGAGGAGCAGAGACATCGTCACGGCTTCCGTGCAGGCCAAAGCCAGGGCGATCCGGGTTTTGATGCCGGGAATCTTCTTGGCCCGCTTGCCCACGTTCCAGGTAGCGACCGCGATCATCGCCGCCAGGATCAAGACCATAAACAGCGGGTTCTTGGCATCGAACACCATATGCAGCACATACCCGACAAACAACAGCTGCACGGCGGAACGTATCGTGCCGACGATAATTTCTTTCTCCAGCCCCAGCTTCTGCCTCATGGACAGCAAAATCGTCACGGCCACAAACACCAATGTGCTGGCCAGCGCAAGATTGGACATCAGCACTCCTCCCTTTCCCGGTCCAAACGCGAGATAAAGCGGCGCGCCTGCTCGGTCGAAGGCCCCCCGAAAAATTCTCCGGTCCGCGCCGACTCCATTAGCCGCCCTTCGTCCATAAACCATACGGAATCGCTCGTTTGAGCCGCCTGTTCCAGATCATGCGTAATCCAGACAAGCGACGTGCCGCCGTTTTGCGACCAATCGACGAGCAGGCGTTCAGCCGCCCTCTTGCTGCCGGGATCGAGCGACGCCGTTACCTCGTCGAGGAGCATCACGTCCGGCTGAAGGAGCATAGCCCGGACGAGAGCCGTCCGCTGCTTTTCGCCGCCGGACAAATCTCCGCCCTGCTTCGCCCAGTCCAGCCCCTCCAGGCCGAGCGCAGCCATATACCGCTCTGCAAGTCCGCGGTCGAACGGGGTTCCGTGCAGCCTGCTCACCGTCTGTAAATTCTCCTCCACGCTGCCCGGCAGCATAACCGGCTGCTGGGCGACGTAGCATATTTTTTTGCGCCACTCCTGCGGCTTCCAACCGTCCGAGTTTTTGCCATGAAGCTGGAGTTCCCCTTCGTCCGGCCGGTCGAGACGGGCCAGTATGCGAAGCAGCGTCGTTTTCCCCTGCCCCGACGTCCCGATCACCGCCACCCGTTCCCCTTCTCCCACTTCCCCCGAGATATCCCGGAACAAATAATCGGAGGGGCGGTCATGCCGTTTTTTTGAAATACCGTGCAGAATCAGCCTCGTACCCACTGTGTAACACTCCCTGCCGCAAACGCCTCAAGCATCCGCTAGTCGTTATCCCCCATTATAGCCCGGGACGGACCTGACGAAAATACACGGAGGGAAAGCAATCGTTCCGGGGGAAGCGTTGGAGCCGCGCTTCACCCTCACTTTAACCCGCTCTTTTCTAAACACAAGAGAAAAAAATTCGTGTAACGTTCAACAGGCAATCCGGACTCATGCCGAATTGAACTTGATTATCCGCCTCAATAAACATAGGCTGTTAATGATGAAGCTCATTAACTGTGGTCCTTTCCGGTTTTTCCGGCAAAGACCGCAGCTTTTTTTGATTCGGTTATCTGCGCTTTCTCCACTCGACCGGATGAAAACAAAAAAGAGCGCAGATTCAAAGAAATATTCAGCAGGCTCTCTCCTCATGGACCACATATAAACAAGAAGGCCCCATCCAATTGGACGGGGCCTTCTTGTTTATTACCTAATGTATGGAGCTTGGTCTAATCCTCTTTAGCTCCTCCAGCCGCCCAATAACCAGCCGGGAAAGCTACCAGGAATGCAGCAATAAAGCGAATAGTCATGTTTGAGTCATAGTAAAAATCAAGTCTTGTTGCAATCGTAATGACTGCAAGGACAAAAGGAATGGCCAGAAGTGTTCTTTGGGTGCGAGTTTTCACAGCATCACCACCGTTTTACTTACTTAATTTTAAATCGTAGTAATCTTTAGTAGTCATTACCGTTAAATATTACCAATGATTCACATGGAAATCAAAGGTAAATATGCAGGCGCGTTCGCACAAGAGAACTGTAAACAACGTGTTAGCCATTTTCATGAGTTACTTGGTGAAACATGACAATGACCTTTCACCCAGAAGTAAATCCCGCGCAAAATAAAAGCTGTGGAACTTTCCGGTATTCCCGGCAAAGACCACAGCTTTTTACCTTTTCTATTACCGTTTCTCCGGCTGAGCGGAAGCCAGGCAGTCACCGCTAGCTGTCACCGCTTAGCCGTCACCACCCGCGCTCAATCCGGCCGCTCCAGCGAGAAGATCTCGCCGAGCTTGCTGTAGCTGCTGCCGGCGAGCCGGCTGACCGGACGGAGCGCGGCCGGGTCGATGCGCCCTCCGCTGTACAGCTCGTCGGCGATGTGGAAGCGGACCACGCGACCGATCAGCAAATCGCACGCCGGCACGGATTCGATGCCGCCGAGCGGGATCGACCGCTCCAGCACGCACTCCATGCGGATCTTCGCTTCGGATACGCCAGGCACGGCGATTTTGCCGCTCTCGACGAGCGTAAGTCCCGCAAGCTCGATCTCGCTCTCATCCGACGGCAGCCCGGCCGCGGTCGCATTGATCGCGTCGATGTACGATTCATCGCTGATGTGAACGACGAACGCGCCCAGATCGTGTGCGTTGCGCGCCGTATCCTTCGGCTCTCCGTTCTTCCGCTGGACGGAGACGGAGATCAACGGCGGGTTCGCCGCCACGATGTTGAAGTAACTGAACGGCGCCGCGTTGACGACGCCTTCTTTGGACAGCGTCGTCACGAACGCGACAGGCCGGGGAATGATGCTCCCGATCAGCAGCTTATACGTCTCGCGTTCGCTCTGGCTTTCCGGATCGATCTCAATCATATTCGCTCACTCCTTTCCCGGCTCCGCTTCCGCGGAGCGGGGTATTGTGACGCCGGCGAGGCAGTTCCATTAGGCGGCGCTTCCCGCCCTGCAGAATTCTTCGGTTACGCCGGGACCCTGATCCGTGCCTCGCACGCAGCCTCAGCCCTTAAAATGTTCCGCAAACCACTGTGCTGCGGCGCCAACTTCCGAACCCGTCAGCTGATGGCCGTAGTTCTCCCAGTGGATCTCCACTTCGGCGCCCGCCGATTCCAGCACACTCTTGAGCTCCTCCGTCTCGCCCGGCGTGCAGAGCGGATCGTTCTTGCCCGCCCCGATAAAAACGGGCAGACCCGCGGAATCCGGTAGCTCGATTCCTCTGCGGGGCACCATCGGGTGATGGAGGATCGCCCCTTTCAAAACCTGCTTGTAATGGAAAAGCAAGCTGCCCGCAATGTTCGCCCCGTTGGAGTAGCCGACGGCAACGAGATTGCCGCGGTCGAATCCGTACTGCTCCGCCGCCTCGTTCAGAAACGCGTAAAGCTCCTCCGTGCGGAATACGAGATCTTCTTCGTCGAATATACCCTCTGCCAGCCTGCGGAAAAAGCGCGGCATCCCGTTTTCGAGCACGTTGCCCCGGACACTCAGCACGGAAGACTCCGGCGAGATGCGCTCGGCCAGCGGAAGCAGATCGCGCTCGGTTCCTCCCGTCCCGTGGAAAAGAACCAGGACAGGCGCCGCCGGATTGCTTCCTTCGCGGTACACATGCTTCATCGTCATTGTTTATCCGCCTCCAATACACGGACTTCGATAGGAGGAAGTCCTTTCTGAATAGTCGCCCGGTGAGGTTCATACCACTCCGGCAGCACAAGCTCTTCGCCCAGCGCCTCGAACGGTTCGTCGCGCGTGAAGCCCGGAGGATCTGTGGCGATTTCGAACAAGATTCCGCCCGCCTCGCGGAAGTAAATCGCGTTAAAATACTGGCGGTCGATTACCGGCGTAGGCTCGAATCCGTTCGTCTGGACATGATCTCTCCAGTCCTCGTGGTCTTCGAAGTCTTTGGCCCGCCAAGCGATATGATGGACCGTACCCGATCCGCCCGAGCCTTGAGGCACCGCGTCTTTTTTGATATCCACCACGTTGCCGATGTCGCCTTCCGATACGAAACGGACCAGGCCGTCTTCCTCGGCGGTTCTTGTCAGCCCCATGACATGCTCAACGGTATGCATCGTGCTTTCCGGCACCAGACTGTACAGTACCGCGCCCCCGAAGCCTTTGATCGCTTTGTCGGCAGGCACGCCGCCGAACGACCATTTGCTGTCCGCTCCTTCCGCACGCTCCACCAGCTCAAGCTCCAGGCCGTCCTTGTCCTGAAACTGAATATACGTTTCCGAGAAACGCTCCGTCTCTTGGAACGGAATATCCAGCTTCCGCAGCCGCTCTTTCCAGAAAGGCAGTGCTCCCCGGGGAACCGCATAGGTCACGATGCCGACCTGCCCGCCTCCGATACGGCCTTTGCGCGACGTGGCCCAAGGGAAGAATGTAATAGCCGTGCCCGGGCTTCCCGATTCATTTCCGAAATACAGATGATACACTTCCGGCGCATCGAAGTTGATCGTTTTTTTCACGAGTCTAAGACCGAGCACACCCGCGTAAAAATCAACGTTCGCCTGCGCGTCTTTTACAAAAGCGGTTATATGATGAATGCCTGCTGTTTTTTTCGTCATGATTCAGCACCTCTTCGGTTTTAATATAGGTTGGCTTTACAGGAGAAAATTAGTCGGGAGCTTCTCAGAATGAGTCCCTGCTTACGAATTCGCCGACCGGCTTGCGGTAGCCCCGCGGCCTTTGGCCGGAAACGTCTTCCTTGCCTATGGTAATGAGCAGGGCCGGTACATACCGGTCCGGGATGTTCAGCGCCTCGCGCATTGCGTCCGGATCGAAACCGATCATCGGGCAAGTGTCCCACCCTCTGTCTTTGGCGGCCAGCATGAAGGTCATCGCCGTCAAGCTCGCGTTGCGGATCGCTTCGTCGCGTTTGAACGCTTCGCCTCTATCCTCGTAGAACGCCGTGACCGCTTGGATCGTCTGATCGTATTCCTGCTTGGTGATCACGCCCAGATTCAGCAGCCCTTCGTTGATCTTACCGGCCTCGTGATGGGCGTCCATATGACCGAGCACCAGAATCGCGGCCGACGCCATTTTTACCTTGTACTGCTTGTTAGCGGCCTCATACACCCGCTCCTTTACCGCGGGATCTTTCACGACCACGTAATGCGCGTGCTGCAAATTAAAAGCCGACGGCGTATATTTGACCAGGCTGAAAATCGCATCCAATTCCTGATCCGGCAGCTCGACACCTTGAACGAATTTGGTGGCCGATCTGCGTTCTTTTAATACCGTTTCGAAATCATTCATGAAAATCTCTCCTCTATTTCGGCAGTGGTAGGTTTTTGCGTCTATATCAACCGTCAAGCTGGTGCTTGCGGGAAATGTATGTCGGTCGCGCCGGGACTTATTTTGCGGGTAACATGTCGGACAAAAGATCGCTTACGGCAGGTCGATCAGCATGAGACGGGCTCCCGTCTCCGTATGCAGGTCGAGCCGCTCCTGCTCCGTAATGCGTGCCGCGTCCCTGCGGGAGAGCTTGTAAGCGCCGTCCGCCGCGACGGAGCCTTCGATGACGAAGACGTACATCCGTCTTCCCGGCTTCTGGCTGAAAGCCAGCGTATGTCCCGGCTCCAGCTCGGCCAGGTAGAGCGTAAGATCCTGATGAATGCGGGCCGGCTTCATCCCGTCACCGTCAGCACCTGCGGCGGTTTCCCGCTGCCGCCCCGTTACGACGGGGACCCATTCGTTACGCCGGGTGCCCAGATCGTAAGAAGCCTGTTCATAGGAAGGGGTCAGCCCTTCTTCATCCGGGGTAAACCAGAGCTGGAGCAGCTCCACTTCTTCCGAAGCCGAAGGATTCGTCTCGGAATGCTCGATGCCGATCCCCGCCGTCATCCGTTGGACCTCTCCCGCACGCATGACGGTTTTGTTGCCCAGCGTGTCTTCATGCTGAAGCTCTCCCCGGAGCACTATCGTCACGATCTCCATTTCCTCGTGCCTGTGGAAATCGAATCCTTTTAAAGGCTGCACCCTGTCATCGTTGAACACCCTCAGCGGCCCGAACTCCGTATTGCCCGGATCGAAATATCCGCCGAATGAAAAACTGTGGCTCGTATACAGCCAGCCGTGATTTCTCGTAATGCGCGCCAGCGCTCCATGTACTTTGATCATGAGAACCGCTCCCCTCATCCCAATTATCTCTACATAAAATCTTAATTTTGATTATCTTAATTTTAAGATAGTTGCCAAAAAAATTTTCAGCTCTGCTTTTGAGCCGCCGTGCCCAGCTTTTTGATCAGCCCGATCGCCAGCTTCTTCTCTTCGGCCGTCAATCCGCCCATGCTCGCTTTTACAACCTCGGCATGCTCGGGAAAAATATCGTTAAACAGCGCCGTACCCTGCTCCGTAATCTCCGCATAAGTCACCCGGCGGTCACTCGGACACGAGACGCGTCTCAGAAGCTCTTTCTTCTCCAGCTTGTCGATATTGTAGGTGATGCTTCCGCTGGTCACAAGAATTTTGTCTCCGATCTGCTGAAGCGGAAATTTTCCTTTATGGTACAAAAGCTCCAATATGGCGAACTCCGAAGGAGACAAGCCGTGTCTTTTCATATCTTTGACCGAGCGGTCCATAATGACCTTCTGGGCTTTCGAAAGGACGACAAACAATTTAAGCGCCAAGTCGGTTTCTTCATTTACCAAAGTGCTGTCCTGTTCTTGCATGCGGTTCACCGCCGTTTCGTTTATATCTCAAAATTAAATATCTTTAATTTAAGATAAATATACACCTCTTCGAAAGAGGTGTCAAGCACATTCGGAATATGGGTCCGGAACTTTTTTGCCTGCATAAATAACACAGGCGCCTACTCCGGCGAAGGCCCCAGCGGGATGCGGTACTGCGAGCATTCTTCCACGATATGCTCCCCTTGCGAATAAATCCAGCGGAAGCGGAAGTGACTGCCGCCATAGCCCGTTTTCTCGCGTATATCGGGCACGACCACCGTCTCCATATTGTCCAGCAGCGTCCGCTGCATATCCGTCAACCTCTGCTCGTTTGCCTTCCGGCGCTCCTCCGCTTCCTCTTCGGACGACGAAGTCTGGAGGTAATACTCGCGGCCGACCTCTTCGGCGCTCCAATCCTGCGGCAGAGGCGCTCCCGAACCGCGGAATATTTCTTTCACCGTTTCAATCCAATCGTTGTAAAGATCCATTTCTACTTTCAAAATCAGGTCCCCCGTTCTTCCGACTTTACCGGTTGTCTCTCTGATTTTACCCTATTCCGGGGCGTTTTGGACAGAGAGCGGGACGCATACTCCAAATAGCATCCGGTTAAGCCATCCGGCATAGGACGACGCTGAACTGACCGAACATTCGGCTTCGAAGGATTCCTAGCTATAATCCGCATTCATTCCAAAACCGGCTTGTATCCAATAAAAAAAGAACCCTTCCCGGCGGAAAGGTTCCGCTTCATCAGCGTTCGCAGGCAATCTGGTCTTTGTCCCGGTCGAGCTTCTTGTTCGCGTCGTAGAGTTCTTTAGAAGCGTAAGGCTTGTACTTGGTTTTGCCGCCTTTGTTCTTTGTCGAATCCGAACGGGCGACACCGCCCTTGTAGTCTTTGTTGAGTTCGGTGCAATTTTTGTAAGTCTTGGCCGCCTTCGCCGCCGCGTGATCGCTCAAACCGAGAGGCAGGGCGACAAACAAAGCTGCCGCAAGCACCGCTACAATTTTTTTCTTCATCCTCGTTATCCCCTTATGAACGAAATTTTCACCATACAAACCTATCATAAAGGGTCAGGTTATTGTTTCCAATACGCTTTGAGCCTTGTTAGCTAAAAGTTTCATAAAGTTTATACGGCGGTGTCCAGCAAAGCCGCGAGCCCTCTCTTCTTATCCGGACTGATCCCGCGGACTATGGCCGCAAACAAACGGTAACACCCGTACCCGACCATAACGCCGATAAAATTCAGCAGCACATCGTTCACATCTACTGTCCGGTATGCGGCACGGATAAGCAGGGAAAGAACCAACTGGGCGCCCTCGATTGCCAAGCCGAACATGACTCCAGCCAGAAGCATACGTTTAAAACTCACCTTCCGGAGAAAAGGCAGCCCGAACCCGAACGGAACCGAAAGCAAAATATTGTTGTAAATTTGCGCGTCGTCCCAGCGGATGAAGTGAGTCGGATTAAACTTCCTCCAAACTATTCCCGATCTTCGACAACAACCTCGATATCCTTAAATAAGATATTGTCATACAGAGTCACATGCCAAACTTTCTTTTCGTTGTCCAGAGAGATTTTCTTCACAGTCGGGATGCGGGTCTTTTCCTGTTCGAACGCTTTTCGAAGCGCCTCTTCGGGCTCGAGTACCGCTCCCTCGGACTTCTCCAATTTTTCTTTAGAGAGGAAGGTGCCGCTTGTTTGTCCCGGATAGGACGTCATGGTAACTCCTATAGTCTCAACCGTAACTTTCTCACCTACGTTAACCTGATCCGCAATTCCCGCTATCCAATCCGCATCGTATCTTTCATTGTTCGATAACCTTTCCGTATCGCTCACAAGCAGCGCCCGGTTCGCCTTCGTGTCCTTTTGCGCCACATATCCGGTAAAAGACCCTTTTGACTGTTCCGGACTTTCTATACATCCCGGCAAGCAGCCAAGCAAGAAAATAACTAGAAGGATGTTTCGGAGCATACACGGTCCTCCTTATTTGTTCACTTATTTCCACATCCTTACAGACTCCGTTTCTTCAAAAAAAGTTTCTCTTCATTCATTCTTCTTCTCTGCCTGTAAAAAAACATAAAAAAAGATGCCCGAAAACGGGCATCTTACTTCGATCGATTACGGCGTCCACCAGTTGCCGGATACCATAATCATGCTGAGGACGCGGATGCTGTTGTCGTAATAGTAACTGTCGGAGGTCGGCGAGTTCACGATGTCGCTCCACACCTTGTTCAGCCACACCTGGTTGGACGAATCCACCATCGCACTGACGGCAAAAGGCGCGGTGAACGCGATCGCGTGATCCGCTTCGATCACCTTGCCGCTGAGCTCGTAGCCCGAAGCGATCTTGGCCGGGTTGCCTCCGGTTGCGGACTGGATCCAGCTGTTCATTTTGCGGACCTGGCTTAGCGCCCGGGTATCCCCGCTTATGAGGTAGTCCGTCGCGATCCGCCAAGGCGTCCGGCAGGAGTTCCAGCTGTAATCGTTATCGGTCGGTTCCTCCAGGTAACCTTCCGGCGCCGGCGCGTAAGTGCCGTCCGATTTGCGCACGATGAAGTCAGGAAGCAGCCCCGTATTCGGGGAGTTATTTTTGAACACCGTATTGATCACGTTGTAAGTCGTGTCCGACACTTTATCCCAGTTGGCATTGCCCGTGGCGGCCTTAAACGCCTTAAGATGATTCATCATAAAATCGGACGCGCGTGTGCCCGGACCGAATTCGGGATCGCTGTCGGAGGCCCAATCGCCCATCTTCAAATGGAAATACTTCGCGTGCACTTCACGCTTCATGATGGCATTGATAATTTTCACGGCTTCGCTCTTGTAGTTGACCGTTCCCGAGCTGCCCCACTGCTTGTCGGCAAGCAGCAGCGCGTACGCGATATCCATATCGCCGTCCGTAGCCGCGTCGCTGCCCGAAGTGTCCACGATGTTGCCCGACGAATCCTTCGCCTGCTGCCACGCCATCAGGGCCGGATCGATCGAACTCGGGTGAGCTTTATAGAAGCGGTAAAGCCCGTCGAAATACGTCTGGGCGTCGGCATCGTGACCCGCCATATAAGCGGTGATCAGCATCCCGTATCCATGACCTTCCGAGCAGGAAACGACGTCCTTCGGTTTCGTTACGATTTTTTCTTTATTATAAAATACGTAGTACTGGTTTGAAATCTTCGGATGCTTGACGAGGTATCTCGATTTCCATTCGTCATATTTCGTTTTGACCTGCTGATCGAGCTGGGCCTGGGTATAATTGTTCGGTTTGATCGTGCCGGACGTATACGAGACATGCTGAGGGAACGGTTTTAGGGCGGCTGCCGCGACTGCGTTAACAGCCTGACTTTGTACCAGGGTATCTTCCGAAGCGGATGCGGCCGGTATACCTTGAGCTCCCGCCATAACCGGAGCGGCCACCAGACTGCATAACAAACAAGCGGATGCGGTGAATCCCAGTAATGTTTTCTTCATCGTTCATTCTCCTCTCTGATTTGCACTGCGTATGAATCGGACCAGCAACATCCCCCGCCCTTTCGCGCGGGCCACCACCTCCCGGCACGCATCGGCCAGACCACACTCCACAGTCCGGTACTTAAAAGTTAAAGCGCTTTAACTTTTGGCCGTAAAAAAACAGCTGTCCTTACCTGACCCAACAAATTCGTGAACGAAATTGCGATTTTCAGAGTAATGCGGCAGCTGCTGCGTTTTAATCCTAACTAAAACTATAAGCGCTTTCAATTTCCTTGTCAACCATAATTTAGAAATCGTTATATGATTCTTTTGTAAATATTTGTTATGTTTTTAATTTTCCTTATTTTCCGAGCAAGCTTCGGCGGCAGATACGGCTTCGATCACATCCGTAAAGGAGATCCCTAAACAACTCCGGACGATATAAGCCGATTCATTAAACGCTTCCGCTTTATGAGCGTACCTTCTGGCTTGTCCTTTATATCCCAGGGAATCGTAGAGTTTTGCCGTTAGCTGATATTCATTAGCTTGATTAAAAAGCAGGACACACACTTGAAATGCTTTCTCCAATTCTTTCAAGCCTCCAGTTTTCAATTCTATTTTGGTAAAGTTGAGGTTGAGGGGCCAAGCCGTTTGACGCCTTCATAAAAATACCGGTTGAGATGAAGCCTTAATCCACCGATACTTTACAATAAATGGGATTCATAACACTCTGATCATACACAATTTGTATAGTTATGTCTATACAAAATAACCGGAGAAGAGCCGACATAGGCTCATCCTTCATGGAATTCGTAAAGCTCCTCCATATGGCAGTCAAGAGTGAAAGCGACTGTGGCGGCCGCATCGAAAGACATCTTCTCCCGATCGTTGACCCAGTTGGAGATTTGATGCCTCGAATAGCCCGTCCTCCGTGCCAATTCAGCCTGTTTCATCCCGGCCCTTTGAAGCAGCAGCCTAAGTCGGCAGTTCCCGCGGGTGTATGCCAACCTGTATTTCTCCCCTCAGTAATTCATGATGTTGGGTTCATTGTATCATTCACGTCATTAATAAGTAAGCGTGCCGACGGCATTTCGGCAAAGATAACAGGTAACGAATCGCAGTAGAAAAAAAAGAAAAACCCTTCTTTACAAGCGAAGGGTTTAAAAATTGCAGACGGCCTTACCTGTCCCCGAGCAGCCGCTCATGGAGAAAATCAACGACATGCATGACCTTCATGCTGCCGTCCCCGTGACGCTCGTTGCCCAGCTTCATTTGAAGCAGGCAGCCGGGATTACTCGTCAGCAGATACCGGGCGTCCGTGGCGTTGGCGTGGACCATTTTGTGATCCAATATCTGATTGGCCATTTCCGGCTGGGTCAGATTATAGATGCCCGCTGATCCGCAGCAGCGGTCGGCCTCGAACATCTCCACGTACTCGACGCCCGCCACCTGCCGCATAAGCTTGCGCGGAGCGTCGGAAGAGCGCATCACATTGCGCAGATGGCAGGAGTCCTGGTACGTGATGCGCACGGAAGGCGCGGCCGTGGCAAGTCCCGCAGGCGGCTGCGCCTGTGCAAGCGCGTCCCGCGGCGCCGTGCCCCCAGCCGATGCGTCCGCGCTGCCCGTGCAGGCCGCGGCCGTTTCCGCCTGCGCGGACGCGTCGTCGATGGCCGCGAGTTCGGCGCCGATGTCCGCCGGAGCGGCCGTCGTGCCGGCGGCGCCTGGTGCGTCGGCTTCGGCCGCTGCCGTTGCAGGCGTGCCCGCAAAGGCGGCAGAGGCTCCCGCCTGCCCCGCCGTGGTTGCGGCCTGCGCCGCACTCGCTCCGGGGGCGCAGGCTCCCGCCGCGGCAGCACCCAGGCCGCCCGCCGCGATGGCCCAGCCCTGCTCGGCGAATTTCGGCACCCGGCCGAAGTTGACGAGCAGGTCGCTGACGTCCTTGACGCGGGCGGCAAACCACGCCGCGTCGTCCTTCCACTGGGCGTCCTCATGCAGCAGATGGTCGTACTCCGTCAGGATGGCTCCGCAGCCGCCCGCGTTGGAGACGATATAATCCACGCCGGCTTCCCGGAAGGCGCGGATGTTGCCGCGGGCCAGCGAGCGTGCCCCGTCCGCCTCGCCGCTGTGCGCGTGAAGCGCGCCGCAGCAGTTCTGCGTGTCCGGGATCACCACTTCGAAGCCCGCTTGCGTAAGCAGCTCAACCGTATGAACGTTCGTTTCCGTGAACATGACATCCATCAAGCAGCCGCGGAAAAGCCCGACGGTCGCGATCTTGACCCCGACAGCCGCATGACGGCCGCCGATCCGCTCGATCACGCCCCGCGAGGACGACTCCGGCAAAATCTGTTCCATTTCCCTCATGTGGTCAGGGAACAGCTTCATGATGCCGCTGCCCCGCGTAATTTTCTGCAGCCCCGAACGCTGATAGAATCCCAGCGCGCCGCCCAACAGCTTCATCCGGTTCTGCTTTGGGAATACCGCCTTAAACGCTGTGCGGCGGGCAAGCTTCACCCAGCCGCGGTGACTGTCCGTGTGATCCTCGATCGCATCGCGCGCCTGCTCGATAAGCTGCCCGTACTTCACGTCAGCGGGGCAGGCCGGCTCGCAGGCCCGGCAGCCGAGGCAATGGTTCATCTGCTCTTCGAAGGCGGCGTCCGGCGCCATAATCCCGTCCGCGACCGCCTTCATAAGCGCGATGCGGCCGCGGGGCGACTCTGCCTCAATGCCTGTTTCGCGGAACGTCGGACAGGCCGGCAGACAGAAGCCGCAGCGCATGCAGTTCGTCAGCTGGTCCTCGTCCAGGCGGAGCTTCAGCTTCTGTGCCAGCGGATTGCTCGTGGTGCATGCTGCTTTCTCAGCCACGGTCGATCACCACCCTTTTGCGTGATTCTTTGGCGAAAACTTTGCCGGGATTGAGCAGATTAAGCGGATCGAACGCCTGCTTGATCCCCTTCATGACCTCAATGCCCGCGGCGCCTACCTTCCACTCCAGGAAAGGGGCTTTGACGAGACCGACTCCGTGTTCTCCGGTAATCGTTCCCCCGAGCTGGATCGCCGCTTCGAAAATTTCTTCGAAAGCGGCCTCAACCCGGTGAACCTCCTCCGGATCGCGCGCGTCCGTCGTCGCCGTCGGGTGAAGATTTCCGTCGCCCGCATGGCCGAACGTGCAGATGGTTACGTCATGCTTCTTGGCGATCCGGTTAATCTCCATCACCATATCGGCGATTTTGGAGCGGGGCACGGTCGCATCCTCCAATATCGTCGTCGGACGCAGCCTTGCAAGCGCGGTAAAGGCGCTGCGCCTTGCCGTCAGCAGTTTCAGCGCTTCCTCTTCGTCCGCCGCGACGGCGATGCGGTCCGCGTTTTCGCCGCGGCAGATGTTCTCGATCATCGCGATATCCCGCTCCACCGTGGCGGGGTCACCATCCTGCTCGATCAGCAGAATCGCTTCCATATCGAGAGGCAGCCCCAGCTTGGCGAAATCATCGACCACCCGGATGGTCGGATTGTCGAGAAATTCAAGCGTGGCCGGGATGATCCGGTTCTCGATAATTTTCGAAACGGTGCGAGCCGCGCCGTACAAATCTTTGTACATCGCCAGCATCGTCTTTTTCGCCTTCGGCGGCGGAATGAGCTTCAAGGTCGCTTCCGTTATAACGGCCAGCGTTCCTTCCGATCCGACGAGCAGCTTCGTAAGGTCATACCCGGCCACGTCTTTCATCAGCTTGCCGCCGGTGCGGATAATTTCCCCGCTCGGAAGCACAGCCTCCAGACCGATAACGTAATCCTTCGTCGTTCCGTATTTCAGCCCGCGCAGCCCGCCCGAGCACTCGGCAATGTTTCCTCCGATCGTGGAGATCGACATGGAACTCGGGTCCGGCGGGTAAAAAAGCCCCAAAGACTCCACATGAGTGATAAACTGTTTCGTATTCAAGCCCGGCTGTACGACCGCCGTTAAATTTTCCAGATCGACCTCCAGAATGCGGTTCATCCGGTGCATCACCATCACGACCCCGCCCTGCACAGGCACGGTTCCCCCGCACAAATTCGTACCCGATCCGCGGCTGATAACCGGTACCCGGTGTTCGCTGAGCACCTTCATAATGGCCGACACCTGCGCGGTATCTGCCGGATAAATGACGCCGTCGGGCAGCGACTGGAGCATCGGCGTCCCGTCGTAGGAATGGGTTACGAGCGACTGGGGATCGTCTTTAAACCCTTCCGCGCCCGCAATGGCGATCAATTTTTGTCTGACTTGTTCGTTCAGCAAATTCAGCACCCCTTTAATTAAATAGGTCCGTCTCTGAAAACGTCTTCATTTCCATGCGACTGCTCTTAATGAAGCCCTTTAAAAGTTGAAATAAATTTCATTAATAGATCAGGTCATCTGATGACTTTCTTTACAATTAAGTATACACTAAAATAAATCAACCGGAAGCCGGAAAATAAAATTTTTAATACGGGGGCTTAACAAATGGATGTAAATACGAACGGACGGCCGCTTAAAAGTCATGAATGGGTGTTGAACGATCTCCGGAAGCAGTTGGAGGAAGGACGGCTCGCCGTTGGCGACCGCCTCTCTTCCGTCGTGGACCTTGCCGCACAGTACGGCGTGGGCCGTTCCACGATCCGCGAAGCGCTGAGCGTCCTCAAGGCCATGGGCCTGCTCGATATCCGGCAGGGCGGCGGCACCTTCGTCAAGGCGCTGCCCTCCGAACCCCCGCACCCGGGCCTGCTGCGCCCCGAATGGGTCGGCCGGGCCGAATCGCTGCGGCACATCCTGGAGGTCCGGCGCGTGCTGGAGACCGGCTGCGCCTCTCTTGCCGCCGTCAACCGGACGGAGGCCGATCTCGCCGCGCTCTCGGGCACCCTCCGCAGCATGGAGGAGCATCTCGGCGACGAAGCGCTGAGCGAGCAGGCGGATGTCCGCTTCCATGAACAGATCGCCGCCGCCACGCACAATCCCGTGCTGGCCGATCTGATGGCGTCGCTTTCGCAGAAGCTGCACGACAGCATGAAAGACACGCGAGCGCTCTGGTTTTACGCCGAGCGTTCATCGGCGGAGCGTCTGCTGCGCGAGCATCAGGCCATTTTCGACGCCATCCGCTCCCGGCAGCCGCAAGAAGCCTCGGCGCGAATGGAGCAGCACATCACCAAAGTGGAGCAGGTGCTCGGGGAGAAAGGCGCCGATGTTCCGTCCCGGTAACGTCACGGCTGGACGGCGCCCTTGTGCCGCTTTCTTGTTGAACGTTCAGTTACTCGCTTGCAAGGCAAACCCTCTTCGCGATCGTCACGCGACTACGGCGCAGGCAGGTTGCCGGCCGGTTTCGTCCGGCCTTTTAGCTGCCCGGCGACCTTGCCCGCAATCCACAATTTTTCATCGGATTATGTATGTCACCGCCGGGAGCTCGTCACGCTCCTAACCCGAAAGCCACAGGTTCAAGTCCTGTCCCGCAGCCTGTCACGGCTCACTTCGCATCCGCGGGTTCTCTCCGTCCGGCGGCAGCGCGTGCCCCGGCAGGCGGACAGCCCGTCACACCCTCCCGCAAGCTGAATAGGATGCTACAAGCAACCTTCGGGAGGGATTGTCGTGCCTACCATCAGCCTTTGCATGATCGTGAAGAACGAAGAAGACCATATCGGGCGCTGTCTTGCGTCCGTGGCGGATCTCGTGGACGAGATCGTCATCGTGGATACGGGCTCCACGGACCGGACGGTCCCCATCGTGCGGGAGTATACGGACCGGGTCCATCATTTCCGGTGGATCGACGATTTTGCCGCCGCCCGCAATTATTCGTTCAACCTGGCCGAAAAAGAGTACATCCTCTGGCTGGACGCGGACGACGTATTCGAGGAGCCGGACCGGATCAAACTCGCCGCGCTCAAGAGAACCCTGGAACCTTCCGTGGACGCGGTTAATATGGTTTACAACCTCGCTTTTGACGAGTTCGGCCAAGTATCCGCCAGCATCCGGCGCAACCGCCTCGTCAAGAGAAGCTGCGGCTTTCTCTGGCACGGGCCCGTGCATGAATATCTGGAAGTCCGCGGGAGTGTCCGGACGACGGATATCGCCGTCACCCACCGGGCTCTGCACCACGACAGCGGCCGCAATTTGCGCATTTACGAAAACCGGCTGGCCCAGGGAGAAACGTTCTCGCCAAGGGACTTGTTTTATTTCGCCAATGAATTGAAAGACCACCGGATGTACAACCGGGCCATCCATTATTACGAGGAGTTTCTCGGGACGGGGAACGGCTGGGTCGAGGACAACATCTCCGCATGCGGCAGGCTGGCGGACTGTTTCCACGCGCTCGGGGACGAGAAGCGGGAGCTGGACAGCGTGTTCCGCTCGTTCCTCTACGCAAGTCCCCGCGCTGAATTTTGCTGCCGTCTGGGTTACGTCTTTTTACGGAAAAAGGACTGCCGCACTGCCGCCTACTGGTACGAGGCCGCTTTACAGGCGGGCAAGCATACCGATTCGTGGGCGCTGACTCATATCCCCTGCTCGACCTGGCTCCCGCACCTGCAGCTGTGCGTCTGCTACGACCGGCTCGGCAAGCACGAGCTGGCTCACCGGCACAACGAGACGGTGCTGGAGTACCGTCCCGGCGACCGCCAGGCTCTAGCCAACAAGACTTATCTCGAAGGCGTGCTGGCCGGAAAAGAAGGAACCCCCGCGGATTAACCCGCGAGGGTTTTGTTTGCATTATTCGCCGAGTACCGCGCGCTGGGAGCTTCGCGCGGCCGGAAGCCCGGAAGCCCGGAAGCCCGGAAGCCCGGCAGTTTATTCGGCTCATTGCAGGGTCTTTTCATGCCCGCGATGAGTTCCCGGCGCGGTGCGGCACCGCTTGAAGGCGATCAGCCCTCCGGTTTTTTGATAACATGCCCCCCGAACCGGTCAGCCGGGCTCCGGTGGTTTCCTCCTCTGACGCTAACCCAGCACCGGCGGCTTCCTGCGCGGGCGGAGCTGCTCGAAGGCGTATGCCAGCTTGATGAGCACGGGCTCCGCGAAAGCTCCCCCCGTGAACATCACGCCGAAAGGCATCCCGCTCCGCAAGTACCCGCCCGGCACCGCGATCGAAGGATAACCGGCTTTGGCCGCGATCTCGTCGCCCGCCGTGTTCGGGAACAGCAGCGCATCGAGCTGATGCCTCTGCATCGCGCAGTCGATCCCTTCCGTCCGGGACAAGCGCAGATCGGCCAGCCGGTGAAGCAGATACTCGGGTTCGGTCAGCTTGCCCGAAGTGGCTTCCGACCGGATCAGCACCTGCTGCCCGTACTTCAGCGCTTCGTCCGCGTGAGCCTCGTTAAAGGCGATCAGCTCCTCCAGCGTATGCACCGGCAGTCCGTCAGGAAGCCTGCCCAGATACGCGTTGATACCCGCCTTAAACTCGTAGTAGAACACCTTCGAACAGTGACCGGACAGCTCTTCCAGCGAAGGAATTTCCACCGGATCGACGATGACCGCGCCCGCCCCCCGGATTTCATCCAGCAGGCTTTCGAAAAGCTCCCGCTCTTCGTCCGTGAGCGGGTCCAGGTGCTCGCTGCGCGGAACGCCGATCCGCGCGCCCTTCAAACCGTCCTTGTCCAGATGGACGGTAAAGTCCGGCTCTTCCAAGCCTGCCGCGCTGCCTGTCGCCGCATCCTGCGGGTCGTACCCGCAGAGCACGCCAAGCAGCGCGGCGGCGTCCGCCACCGTCCGGGCCATCGGTCCGGCGGTGTCCTGGCTGTGCGCGAGCGGAATGATCCCGCTTCGCGAAATGCGGCCCAGCGTCGGCTTGATGCCGACGACGGAGTTGTGGATCGCCGGGCTGAGAATGGAGCCCGACGTCTCGGTTCCGACGGCAACCGTCGTGACGTCGATAGCGACGGAGGCGCCGCTTCCCGTGCTCGATCCGCCGGCGTACAGGTCCGCTCCGTACGGGTTCAGCACCTGGCCTCCGCGGGAGCTGTAGCCGGAAATCATATCATCGGCCATGAAATTGGCCCACTCCGTCATGTTCGCTTTGCCGAGGATGATCGCCCCGGCTTCCCTTAGCTTTTTGACAAGGAAGGCGTCTTCCCCGGCGTAATGATCCTTGAGCGCTAAGGAACCCGCGCTAGTATGCATGTTATCCGCGGTCTGAATGTTGTCCTTGAGCAGGACGGGAATGCCGTGGAGCGGTCCGCGGACTTGTCCGAGCCGCCTTTGGGCGTCTGCCGCCTCCGCCAGATGCAGGGCGTCCGGATTCAGCTCCAGGACAGAATTAATGCCGGGCCCCTGCTGATCGAACGCCGCGATCCGTTCCATATAATACCGGACCAGTTGGAACGATGTGCATTCTCCCTGCTCCATGGCATGCTGCAGCCCGGCAATGGTTGCTTCCGCAAATATAACCATCATGCGGTTCCCCTCTCTTTTTCATCGTAAGATAAGCTCCGTCTGTTTCCCGGTACTCCTCATAATTCCATTATCCCAGAGGGAGGAGCCTACCTACAAGAGTAAGATTCGTTATAGAAAAAAAGGCCTCCGTGCCGGCAGCTTGACCTCGGCGCAGAACCCTTTTTTATACGGCTGTTCGTATCATCCTTCCAAAAATGCGGCTATCTCCTCCTGAAGGCCGCCCAGCCTCTCCCGGAGGTCTTGGAGGATTCTTTCGTCGGAGATCAGGGAGTAGAGATGGAACGCCCGCTTGTACTGCCCGGCCGCCATAAATATCTCCCCGATCAGCCGCGTGACATGATCGCTTCTGGGATGCAGCAGGGAATACGGATGCTCCAGTTGTTTCAGCCGGTTCAGCCCCGATTCGGCCCGGGTCACCAGATTCCCCGTTCCATCCGTATACTCATGCAGAAGCAGATAGTACAGTCCGTCGGTGCAATCGGGATAAAGCGCATTGATTTCCTCCGCCAGGGCATTCAGCGGCTCGTTATATTGAGGCTGTCTGTCCAGTATACCGGCCAGTAGCAGCAGGCTGCGCAGATGAAAATGGTCCGGCTCGGTACGCGTTCCTCTGAGCCGGAGTCCTTTGCGGATTCCCTCCACGACTTCATGGTCGGGATATCCCGCTTCCTGCTTCTCTCGCGCCAGAAAATAATGCCACCGGATGTTATCCGGCTCTCTCGCCACCATCTGCTCTTCCAGCCGGATATTCCGCTCGTGCTTGTTCTTCGCCTTGATCACCTTCGGCTCGTACCCGTCGTGGGATAGCGTGAAACTCGTCATAAGATGCCGCAGATCCCCGCCTCTTTCGTCCATCTCCCTCCGGAGGTCCTCATGAATGACGCCGTAGTAGCGAAGCCCGTCTTCCCGGCGGTAAATTCTGCGGGTCAGCGTCAACTCCTGACCGTCGTGATTGACGATTCCGGGCGAGACGACAAGCGCCTCGGCCGGACAATCATAGAACAGCCGCAAAAAAGCTCTAAGCTCCGCCCCGTCGCCGATCAAAGCTTCGTCCGCATCCACGTGGAAGATCCAGTCTCCGGTCGCCAAGCCGTTCAGCCGGTTACGGATTTCGGCAAAATCGTCCTTCCACTCCGTTAACTCGATCCGGACGTGCGGATAGCCGCTGCGGATCACGTCGACCGTGCCGTCCGTCGAGCCCGTATCGAGGACGATAATCTCGTCGGCCACCCCCTGCACACTGTCCAGACAGCGCGCGATGCACCGCTCTTCATTGAAGACGGGAATGACGACTGATATCGACGCCCGGCCCGACCGGAGCAAATCCTCGAGCAGCTCTCCGAATTCGCTGCCGCTCAGCGCCGCTATTTCTTCCCGCATGCCGGACGGCTCTTCTCCGATGAGCGAGACCAGCTCATCCGAGCATTCCCGCACCTTTTCCAGCAGGGTAATCCGCTCTTCAACCCGGCGGAGCAGATTCTCCGTCCGCCCGTCCGCGCTTGACGGTTGCGCGGGGTGGACAGACCCGGAGGACGGGAGCGGCGTCCCCGGCTCCGCTTGAGCGCGTGCCTCTCCGAATGCTTGCTCCGGCCCCGGGTTCCGGGACTCTGCCGCGGAACGAAGCAGCTCCTTATGTATGTTTTCAAAGAAAGGGAGATTATACCTGTACTTGTTCAGCCAATCCCGATCCGCGTTAACCATCCGCTCACCCCTCTGCGCTATTGACCCCTTACGCTTCTATTATTTCCCTGGCTATCGAAATGAAAACAGGGCCGGTTAAACCGGCCCTGTTTCCTGATTAGCAATTGCTGTTTTTGGCCGGATAAGGCGAGCAGCCCTTGGCCGGTTTGCTGTTGCCTCCGGTCACATCGCCGAGTCCGCAGCCGAGCGGATTAGAGAAGAGGCCCCGCAGGAAGTCAGCCGTCCAGCGCGCATGGTCTCTCCAGTCGCCGCCGTTGACATTCATCATTTCGGTTTCATCCAGCTTGGTGAAAGAGTGGTTACTTTTGAGTGTTTTCATTGTAAGTTCTCCTTTCCGAAGTAGGTTGAATAACCTCGACTTTATTTAACCCGGAGTTCCAAAATTTAATCGTGATTTGGATATATTATCCATTCATTTAGCGATTTTAACTATTAAAACTTGTTATTAATCTCTCTCTAACGGGTTATTTAAAGGTAATAACCTGCTGTAGGAAGGCGTGATTATGTTGAGCTTGAGCCGAAAACCGGTTTGTATCCGGCAGCACGACCGGAAAGATTGCGCCCCCGCCTGCCTGGCTGCCGTGGCCCGTTATTACGGCCTGAAAATGCCGCTTTCCCTGATCCGCGAAGCTTGCGGCACGGATCATACGGGGACGAACGCCTACGGCATCGTGCAGGGGGCCGAGAAGCTCGGCTTCACCGCCGAAGCGGTAAAAGGCGACGCCCCGGCTCTGTTCGCCGGGTTCGAACTTCCGGCTGTCGCGCATGTGATCGACCGGGAAGTTCAGCATTATGTCGTGATCTACAAGGTTACCGGGGATAAGGTCCTTGCTGCCGATCCCGCCGAAGGAATGCGGACATACAAAACGGAAGAATTCCTGAACCTGTGGACCGGCGTGCTTATTCTGCTGACGCCCGGCGAAAGCTTCGAACCCGGCAGCCGGGTGACGGGCGCTGCGAAGCGTTTCTTCCCCCTGCTCCGCAGCAACCGGAAGCTTCTCCTGCCGATTCTTGCCGCCTCGCTTCTCGTAACGGCGATCGGCATGACCGGCGCCTTTTATTTTCAAATTCTGCTCGATACGATTATGGCCGAAAAGCTGCAAGGCACGCTCACGCTCGTTTCGGTCGGCATTATTGTGCTGTACGCGGTCCAGACCCTGCTTGATTTCGCGAGAAATCATCTGTTCCTGTATCTCGCCCAGCGCATCGACCGCAGTCTTGTGCTGGACTATTACAATCACGTCATTTCGCTGCCGATGAGCTTTTTCAGTTCGCGCAAAACAGGGGAAATCACCTCCAGACTGACCGACGCCTCCAACGTCCGGGACGCGCTCTCCGAAGCCTCTCTTCATATCGCGGTCGATTCCCTGACGCTGCTGATAGCGGCTGCCGTCCTTTATAACCAGAATCCGCTCCTCTTCGGCCTTACGCTGCTGCTCGTCCCGGTGTATGTGTTGATTATGGCAGGCTTCCGCGGATTTTTTGACCGGTATAACCGGAAGATGATGAACGAGAATGCCGAGCTGACTTCCTATGTCATCGAATCCATTAAAGGCATCGAGACCGTCAAAGCCTCCACCGCACAAAGGGAGGTAAAAGAGACCGCAAGGGCGAAATACGAAGCTTTTCTGGCTACGGCGTTTAAGTACGGTCTGATGAACAACGTCCAGTCGGCGTTGAAAACGGCCCTCCAGCTTATCAGCGGAGTCGTCCTGCTGTGGATCGGCGCCCGTCAGGTGCTGGAAGGGGAGATCACGGCCGGCCAGCTCATTACCTTTAACGTGCTCCTGGCCTATTTTCTAAGCCCGCTTCAGCGGCTGATCGACCTTCAGCCCGTACTCCAGTCGGCTTATGTCGCCGCTTCCAGGCTGGGTGAATATATGGATCTGGCGGCGGAAAAAGAGCTTTCGCCGGATGAAGCTGCCGTCTCCAGGGACGCCTTGGACCTGCGGGGGGATCTGCTGATCCGCCATCTCTCTTACCGCTACGGAAGCAGGCCCCTTACCTTAGACGATGTAAATCTCACGATACGCGAGGGTTCCTCGACGGCTCTGGTCGGACCGAGCGGCTCCGGCAAAACAAGTCTGCTGAAGCTGATGATGAAATTTTTCGAAGCCGAGCAGGGAAGCATCGAGATCAACGGACACGATCTGCGTGATATTCCCGCCGGTGTCCTTCGCAGCCGGATCGCGTATGTGCCGCAGGAAACGTTTTTCTACCACGGCACGGTTTACGACAACTTGTGTCTGGGACTCGATCCCAAGCCGTCCCTGGAAGAAGTTGCGAAAGTCTGCAAGCAGGCGCAAATTCACGACTTTATCGCCTCGCTTCCCCAGCATTACGAGACGGTGCTGGAGGAGAACGGCTCCAACTTGTCGGGAGGCCAGCGCCAGCGGCTTTCGGTAGCGAGGGCGCTCATGAAGAAGCCCCACCTGCTTCTGATGGACGAAGCGACAAGCAGCCTGGACGCCGTGACGGAGAAGGCGATTACCTCGCTGGTCGCCGGCCTCGGCATCACGACAGTGATGATCTCTCACCGGCTGAGCGGAGTGCGGCACTGCGACAGGATCTGCGTCATGGACAAGGGCCGTATCGTCGAGGCCGGCAGCCATGACGAGCTTATGCGGCGGGGCGGCGCTTACAGCGCTTTGTGGAACAGCCAGTTTGCGGAAGCGCAGGCCGCTTTGTAAGGGGCAGTGCGGGAGACCCGGTTTTACTGCCGGGTCTTTTCGGTCGGGTCTTTTCGGCCTGCCCTTTCATGCGGCGCCCTCTTTCCGGTCAAACTAACCGGACGGCGGCTTGTTCTTCTCTATCCTCCGCAGCCTTACGCCCCCTTCTTCGGGTCCCGCAAGAGGGCTAAGAGGAAGCTCCTCGTCCGCTCCGGAATGGTCAAAGCATAACTCCAGGGGCCGGAACAAGATGCCGGATTTCCGGACCCAAGAGCTCCGTACCCGAAATTTCCGAACCCGGAAGCTCCGTCGTGCCGGGAATAAACCGGCTTATTTCCATGCGGACGCCACAATTTTCCGAAAAATAATTTGAAAACGAAAGAAAATATGTATATATTCTTACATAACGAAATGTTTTTGATTTTTTATCCGACAACATGTTAACGAATAGAAATAAAAGGAGGCAATCCGAAAATGAACACCCAAGAGCCGCCGGAAACCAAATCTACGGGAATCGACGAAACCGACCGCAAAATTATCCGGGCCTTGAACGCCAACGGCCGCATTTCCTATACCGACCTGGCCAAAGATATCGGGTTATCGCGTGTGGCCGTCCAGGGACGGATACAAGCTCTGATGGAAACGGGAGTAATCGAAAGATTTACCGCGGTCATCAATCCCGAGAAAATCGGGATCGGGGTCTCCGCTTTTTTTAACGTGGAGGTAGAGCCCAAGTTTCTGCACCAAGTGGCCGACCGGCTGGCGGAAGAGCCTTCGGTGACGAGTCTCTATCATATGACGGGTCCGAGCAAGCTGCATATGCATGGGCTTTTTACGAATCATCAGGAGATGGAGCTGTTCCTCAAAGAAAAGCTGTACCCGCTGCCGGGCATTACGAGTGTGGACTGCCAGGTGCTGATTACCCGGTTCAAAAGCCGCATGGGAATGAGGTTGTAAATATGGAACAGGCTTCCCGCGGGCGAAAGCCCTACTACGAACTGACCTCGGCAATGGTCAAAACCGGCATTCTCGGCTACGGCGGAGGTCCGTCCGTCATTCCGCTGATCCGCTATGAGGCCGTCAATCATTACGGCTGGATGGAAGACGAGGAGTTCGGCGAAATCCTGGCCTTGGCCAACGCCCTCCCGGGTCCGATCGCGACGAAAATCGCCGCCTACCTCGGCTACCGGCAGAAAGGCACCCCCGGTGCTATCGTCGCCGTCATCGCGCATATTCTGCCTTCGTCGCTGGCGATGATCGCGCTGCTTTCCGTGGTCGGCTACTTGAGCAGCTCCACCGTCGTGCAGGGGATGATCGCCGCCGTCGTCCCGGTTGTGGCCGTGATGATCGGCCTGATGGCCTACGAGTTCGCCGAACGGGCCGTCAGAGGGCTCGGCAAGCTTGCGGGCTTCGGATTTTTCGCGCTGTCGCTGCTAATGCTCGAAATCATTCAAATCCACGCGGCGATTGTGATCATCGCTTTCCTGGCCTACGGCGCGTTTCATTTCAAAGCCGTCCGCTGGCTGCGGGGCAAGCTGGGCAAACGAGGCACACCGGATGACGGAAAAGAGGACGGTTCATGATGGAAGAGTGGCTGAACCTGTTCATCGGTTTTTTCGTCGCCAACGTCCTCGGTTACGGGGGAGGGCCCTCCTCCATTCCCCTCGTGTATCAGGAGGTTGTCACGCACTATCACTGGGCGGACGACCGCCAGTTCTCCAACATCCTTGCGCTGGGCAACACGCTGCCCGGCCCGATCGCGACGAAGATCGCCGCTTACGTCGGCTACGACGCCGCCGGCTGGTTCGGGCTGACAGTCGCCATAGCCGCGACTGTCGTTCCTTCGGCGGTCGCCCTGATCGTACTTCTGAAGCTCCTTCAGAAGCACCGGCAGTCCTCCGTCGTGAGAGGCATGACGCTGCTCGTCCAGCCCGTCATCGCCGTCATGATGGTCGTGCTGACCTGGCAGATGGCGGAAGGCTCCGTCCAATCCATCGGCATCTGGCAGTCGCTCGGCATTGCCGCCGTCGCGTATTGGGCCATGCAAAGGCGCAAAATCCACCCGGCGTTCGTGATCATTGCCGCGTTCGTCTACGGCGGCGTGGTGATCGGACATTTCGGGATCTGAGAAACGGTTATTTCCGTTTAAGCAGTTTTCCGGCCGTAAACACGGTCCGGTTTCATTCGGAAGTGAAGCGCATGTCAGTTCCGTTCGTGCTTAAAGCAGCGCAAAACCCCCGGTAGGCTTCATACCGGGGGTTACGTTTATGCTTCCATGTCTGCCCGGGCAGGAGCCCGGTCCGGCTCCGGACACAGCTGACGGTACACGCAGCATGTACCGTCCGCCCGTTTCCTAGGAAGGCTTCTTATCCACGAAGCTTCCCCCCTGATACGGGGTTTCGTCTTCCTTGATGTTCTCGCGCCGCTGCCGGGCTTCCTCCATCAGAACGGCGGAATCGTCCTGCGGAGCGTAGCCGATCAGTTCTTTTAAATAGCCGATATCGTAATAATTGCCTGTATTCGCCGACGTTCCGTAGAGGACGAGGTACTTCATCGACGCGTCCGCTTCTATGCAGCGCTCGGCAAGCTGCACCATGTCCCGGGACGAAATCCAGATGTGAGCCGAACGTTCGGAATGAGGGCGGTCATCGCCGGGAAAATTGCCGATCCGCATATTGAAGGAAGAAATCCCGTACTTATCCGCATACAAGCGCCCGAGCAGTTCGATAGTACACTTACTGAGTCCGTAAAAGCTGTCCGGCCGGTAAGGGTCCGTAACCTCCACATCGTCCCCGACCTTGTAAAACCCCGTCGCATGATTGGAGCTGGCGAAAACGACCCGCTTCACTCCGTTCTTGCGGGCGGCTTCATAGACCCGGTAAGCGCCCGCCACGTTGATCGGCAGCACTTTCCCCAAGAAATCCTCGTCGTCCTTGGCCCAGGCAATGTGCAGAATCGTATCCACGCCTTTCGTCAGTTCCTCCAACCGGTCCGCATCCGTCACATCCAACCGGACGACTCCGGCCTCCTCATCGGCTTCCAGATCGGCCGCCGTGATGTCGTAACGGTCCAGGCTCCCCAGCCCGTCCAGCAGCGCGCTGCCGATTCTTCCCGACGCTCCCGTGATGAGAATTTTCCTTCTCACTGCCCTCTCCCCTTCCGAAAAACGTTTACGGGCCGGCTCCCTCGGCGGAAAGCGCCATTCACGGAAGTTTTCCCGCCCGTTATGTGTACACCTTACCCCCGATGCCCGCACCGTAATCTCCTTAAGGCCGTTCACCTTTAACGGCACAACAGATTTCATTCGAACAGGAGAGACAGCCGATTCAAAAGCTGAATTAATCGTATCCATCCTTTGTAGCAGCGGTCCCCTTCCTCCGGGAAGCAGTTCTTTTATTTTGTAAAATGGGATAAATTATAAATGACATGAACCTTTAGGAAAGCCAATAGACCAGATAGGAAGCAGGTGTAGCACAATGATAGATTTGGATAAATTAGCCGAGATATTTGCCAGCTGTTCCTGCGATATAGAAAGTGCCTACCGTTTAGTCATCCAGCCGGAAAGTATATTGAGCGACTTTAGGACCGTAAGCCACGGATTTCTTTTTATCATTCGCGGAGAAGCTAAAATGTGTGTGAACGGAACGGCCTACGAATTACTTCCGGGATCGGTATTCCATGCGGCTCCAGGCATGCGGCTGGACTCCCGAGTTATAGGACAATCAGAGTTCGAGTACTATTTGCTTTTTTATCGATTGGACAAGTTAGGTGATGGAAATAGAGGTCATGAATGCGACTCTCATTTCAAGCTTGAACCTGGAGTAAATCCGAGAGTGACGGAATTACTGATCATGCTCCATCAGAATGTCCATACACTTGGAGGGATAGGAAAACTTCGCGTCAAGGAATTATTCTTAAGCATCGTGCATCAAGTTCTGGTAGGTTGCAGGTATCGGGAGAACGGCCATTTTCCAAATAAAAGAGTGATAGAGGAGGCGGTTGCATACATTAACGGGCATTATATGAATCCGTTGACACTCGGCGAGTTAGCTGAGCTGCATGCAATGAGTCCCAAACGCTTCTCCTACTTCTTTCACAAATATACGGGGCTGCGTCCCATCGATTATGTCATTCATTATCGTATGGAAAGAGCGAGTGAATTGCTTAAAGCAGGCCATTTTCCCATCCGCGATATTGCCGTCAGTGTCGGTTATGCCAATCAGCTATATTTCAGCAGAGTATTTAAAAAGAAATTCGGTGTGTCTCCCTCCGCATACACACATAAAACAGAGAATCATAAATAACCGCACGGCAAGCCTGGATTAGATAATCATCCATATAGCATTCGCGATTTGTGTATTTGCATTTTCTGTAGTCCTTGCTACACTATACATTGATAATGAGAATCATTATTACTAATGTAAACTATTTTTATGCTATAGAAAGGTTGATAGAATTGACTGCAAATAGACAGTTGTGTATCGGATTATCCTTATCTGCAACTTGGATGAAAGGAGACGGCTGGAGGCGTCCAGACAGCGGTGTGGAAAAAATGGATTCCATTGACTACTATATTGATTTGGCAAAGATGGCGGAGAAGGCAAAGCTCGACTTCCTTTTCAAAGCGGATTATCTTTATGTTAGCCCGCAGATGCTGGGTGATTCCGTTAATTTCGGCAGCCCCGACCCTACCATGATGTTTGCGGCGATCGCTCGTGAAACCGAGCGGATTGGATTGGTTACAACGGTTTCCACCACTTTCAATCCGCCGTATGTTGTCGCAAGGCAGCTTCAGTCGCTGCACTGGCTCAGCAACGGTCGCGCCGGCTGGAATATCGTGACTTCGATTGAAGGCGCAGAAAATTTCGGTGATTCACCCATGCCTTCACCGCAAGAAAGATATGCGAAAGCCATGGAATTTACGGATGTCGCACGAAAGCTCTGGGAAAGTTTTCCGCACGAAGCAATTGTGATGGACCGCGAGTCAGGCCTATTTTCCGATAAGGACAAAATTTCCTCCATTCATCATTCGGGTGAGTTTTTCAGTGTCCGGGGACCGCTCACTTTGCCTGCCCATAAATCGGGATCCATTCCTTTATTTCAAGCAGGCGCGTCAGATATAGGACGAAACTTCGCCTCTTCCATAGCGGATGCTATTTTTGCGGCGATGCCGGACCTTGAGTCCGGAGTGGAATTGCGAAATGATTTGAGAAGAAGAGCCCAGGAACATGGACGCAATCCGGACGCCATCAAAGTTTTGCCCGGATTATATTTTTTCTTGGCTGAAACTCGCGAGGAGGCGCATGAATTACATAAGGCCGCACACGCACATTTGAGTACGGAGCGCAGACACGTATCGCTCAAATCCGTGCTGGGCCTTGATTTAAGCGGCTTTGCTTTGGATCATCGCGTAACTGCCGATATGCTTCCCGATCCGGATCAGCCAGTCCGCAGCCGGACACATGCCGAGCTGTTGCGCCGGTATATTACAAACCATCAGCCTACAGTGGAAGAGGTACTGGCAAGGCCGGAGGTCGTCGGATCCGCTCACTGGGTTTCCGTAGGAACGGTTGAGGACGTGCTGAACGATATTATGGAGCGGTTTGAGGCTGGAGCGATTGACGGATTTATAGCTCTTCCGGGCGGTTCAGAACAATCTATGGAACTATTTTTTGAAAAACTTATGCCGCAGTTGGTTGAAAGAGGCTTGTTCAGAAGCGAATATGCAGGCTCGACTCTGAGGGCACATTTGGGTATTTAACATCCATACTTATTAAAACATAGGACAGCCCTTCTAAGCCGAAAGCTTGGAAGGGCTGCCCCGTTTGTTTAAATAGGAAGCCGATGTTATTCCCATAAAATTGGAAAAGTGCATACCCGCGGGGTATGCACTTTGTCGCCTTCAGCAGCCTTCTGCCCGGCCGCACGGCTCAAGTTTCTTTTCTGAAATGCTTCATCAGAAATTTCACGAACACTTCATCGCGGACCAGCCACGCGGCATAATGCCGTTTAATAAAACGCTCCGCTTCCTCGTACGTTTCGTACGAGGCGTCGACTTCTTCGCCGTTAATCTCCATCTTCCACTTTCCGTCAAAGGGATAAAGGAAGAACCGCGTGTCGCTGCGGCCTTCATACAACGTTCCGAAGCTGCTGTTTTTCACGTTGTAATAGTTGCGGAAAGCATCCGTGCGGATCGGCTCGACGGAGAACGGCTCGGCCACATAGGCCGGGTAAACCTCGTCGGTCAGCGAGCAGCCGGAAGCCTTCGCATGACCGCCGCCGCCGTAGCGTCCGGCCACCTGGGAAACATCCACGTGATCGTGGATGGTCCGGAAGCTGACGCGCTTGCCGCCCATATTCAGAATCGCGATGTAATCCAGATGCGGGTACTCCTTGCCCAGCTCGTTGCCCAGCTCGGAATGATACGATTCCGCGTGGACAATGCCTACGCAGTAATCGTGAATGAAGGTCTGGACGATTTCCCGGCGTTTTCTCCGGATATAACGCTCGATTTTACTCTCTTCCATATCCAGAATTTTTTCTTCGAAATCATCGAAAGCGAACGGTTCCCTTCCCAGGAGTCGGGGCACCATTTTCTCCTCGAATTCGTCAATGGACACGAGGTAGAACAGATCGTTCAGCCGCTTGGCCTGCGCGTTGCCGTTCGCCTCCCATTCCCAAGTGTCGTACTGGCGGACCAGCTCGACGAATTCATCCAGCGCCGGAGTCGCTTTCAAAAACCCGTTCCGCAGCAGGTGCTCGTAGAACAGGGACGTCGCGGAAGCGAGCCTCCCGTCGGGATACGCCACGGTAACCGCCGCCCATGGATACGCATTGAAGTGCAGCGCCGTCTTATGGTGGTCGATCATGCTGATTTTGCCGCCGGATTGCGCGTATTCGTTCAGCTCCTGCTCGTTCTGTTCGTTAACGGACAAGTCTGTAATGTAGAGGTACTCGTGCTTGACCTTTCCCTGCCGGGCAAGTTCCAGAAACTTCTGGACCTGGACGTTCAGTCCTTCCACGGAGTTGTACCGGACCTCCGCTTCTTCACCGAACGCGCATTTGGCGAGAATGCCGCAGCCCACTCCGTCCAGGTCGTTATGTGTATACAAATGAATCATCGGACTCCGCCTCCTTGCCGTTAATTTCCCGTCCTTCGCCGGGCGGGTTTAATCCCTGCTAATTTTTCCACAGAACGGCCGGACTATGCAACCCTCTTTCTTTCGCTTCAACAACAAAAGGCACTTCCGCCGGTGAGATACCGCGCCTCGCGCGAGTACCTGGACCGGGAAAGTGCCCTGCCGGAACGGCTCTATTCAATGCCATTGTTGAACGTGCAATCGGATGTTACCCGGTCAGTTGACCGGTTCCTTGCCGGATAAATCCCGCCATTTCACGACGAACTCGCTGTGAAACGCTTCGCCCTTGTATTCGCTGTGCTCCTCCAGAGCGTTCCCGCATTCGCAGGAAATCTGATCGGCGCCGTAATTGTCCGTGCCGAACACGATGCGCTCGTCCCGGTAAGCACGCTGGCCGGGCACCACTTTATGTTCTTCTCCGCAGTTCAGACAGCGGATGACAAACCCTGCAGTCATGCCTTTCATCTCCCCCTGCTCTTATGATTCGTCCAGAAAATCCTTCAACCGTTTGCTGCGGCTCGGGTGTCTAAGCTTACGCAGAGCCTTCGCCTCGATCTGGCGGATTCTTTCACGGGTGACGCCGAATACCTGGCCGACCTCTTCCAGCGTGCGGGTACGCCCGTCGTCGAGCCCGAAGCGCAGGCGCAGCACGTTCTCCTCCCGCTCGCTCAGCGTGTCGAGCACGTCCTCCAGCTGCACCTTCAGCAGCTCGAACGCGGCGGCGTCGGCCGGAGCCATCGCGTCCTGGTCCTCGATGAAATCTCCCAGGTTCGTGTCGCTTTCTTCGCCGACAGGGGTTTCAAGCGACACCGGCTCCTGGGCGATCTTCATAATCTCGCGGACTTTCTCTACGCTGAGCTCCATCTCTTTGGCGATTTCCTCGGGAGCGGGCTCCCGTCCGAGATCCTGAAGGAGCTCGCGGGATACGCGGCTCAGCTTGTTGATCGTTTCCACCATATGAACGGGAATACGGATCGTGCGCGCCTGGTCGGCGATGGAGCGGGTGATGGCCTGACGGATCCACCAGGTCGCATAAGTACTGAATTTATATCCTTTGGTATAGTCGAACTTCTCGACGGCCTTCATCAGTCCCATATTGCCTTCCTGGATCAGATCAAGGAACAGCATGCCGCGGCCCGCGTATCTTCTGGCGATGCTGACGACCAGACGCAGATTCGCTTCCGCCAGAATACGCTTCGCTTCCTCGTCGCCCTGCTCGATCCGTTTGGCGATATTGACTTCCTCCTCAGCCGAAAGAAGCCCTACACGTCCGATTTCTTTCAGGTACATACGTACGGGATCATCCATGCGGATGCCATGCGGCAAAGACAGGTCATCCTGCTGCCCGCCCTGCTCCGCCTCCCGGGAGTCGTCTTTCCCCGGTTTCATAAACGGATCTAGTACCGGTTGGAATTGTCCTGCCTCTGTTCCTGTTTGTTGATCTTTTGTCATATGCTCAGCCCCCTGCTTCCCGAAACCGGAATCACGTCCAGTGCATTGTCGTTCTCTTCGTCTGCACCCGCCAAAGCCCCGGGTAATGACCGCAACTGCAACCGCTATAATTATGAGTATTGACACCAAGATGAAATTATGATATATTCTAAATACCTAACTAAAAAATAAGTACTTGTGATTTTATCACAGCTTTCTTTAAAATTCAAGCCCTTTTTCACTTTCCGTGGAAAAGGGTTTTTCTATTTTTTTCTTCTCGTAAATCCGCCGAAAAAAGAATCGGCCTTTCCGCTTTTTGTGATAAAATGATTCATATTGTATAGCAGATAAAGGATGAGTACTTTGCGAGAATTGATCTTTCCCTCCAAACAGACCGGTGATTCGCTGCTGTTCACCCAGTCCCATCACGGACATTTGTTTCACCGGATCAAACTGGTTTCCATACTGCTGATTGCCGTCTATCCTTATTACTTCTACGCGGATTTTTTCCTTTACCTGGACGTTCCCGACGAGGCTTACAGATACGGCTCCATCGGCATACATTTGCTGAGTACGCTGATCTCGGTTCTGTTCCTCATCCTGTACCGTCTGCTCCGGAATCAGACAGCCGCTTCACGGACGATCTGGCCGCCCCTCCTTGTAACTGCCTACACGGCCCTCTACCTATTTATCGGCATGCTCTCTTCGATCAACAGCCAAAGCCTGACCGGAAACGTAGACGCCTATATCATCATTCTGCTGAGTGCGGCCATAATCCTTCCCATACACCCTAAGAATTTTTTGGTTATTCTATTAATTAACCATCCGGTGTTCCTAGTCCTTCTTTCTATGGCAAACAAAGACAAATTCGATCTGCTGACCAAGCAAATCAATACGACGGGGACGGCGGTTATCGCTTGCTTTATCGTCCTTACCTTGTATAACCTGAGAAAAAAAGATTTTATCAACACCCGGAAGCTTCGGGAAAACGAGATTCATTTCCGGAAGCTGTTCGCCGTGAATCCTTATCCGCTCGTCCTGTCCCGTATCCGGGACAATACCGTCGTGCAGCTGAACGCCGAAGCCGCGCATTTTTTTCAAATTCCGCTGGACAGCGGCACGCCTGCCGACGCCTCCATTACTTATCCAAGCAGCGCGGACAAGGATGAGATCCTCCATGAGCTGCTGCAAAAAGACAGCATCAAGAACCGTATCTGCCAGCTGTCCGTCTCGCCTCATTCCCAGAAATGGGTCATGATCAACTATGAGCTCATTATATACGACAACGAAACGTGCGTACTCGCGGGGATTACGGATATTACGGAGCTAAAAAAAGCCGAGGCCGAGCTCGCGCGCTACGCGTCCCTCGACGCCCTGACCGGTGTCCTGAACAGAGGCCATGGGATGGCCCTTCTCCAGCAGGAACTTGTCCAGTGCAGAGAGCAGGGCGGCGAGCTGGTCGTTTGCTTCGTCGATATCAACAATTTGAAGGAAGTCAACGACCGCTACGGTCACGCCGAAGGAGACTCGCTCATTAACAAGGCGTGCGAAGTACTGCAGAGAAACCTGGAGCCGGAAGATTATCTGTTCCGCTACGGAGGAGATGAATTCGTCCTGGTGTTCCATACCCGGCCGGACGCCGCCGACCTCATCTGGAGCCGCATCCGCGAAGATCTGCTCATTCTTAGCCGGGAGCCGGATAGTCCTTTTCCCGTTTCGGTCAGCCACGGTTTCTTTGCTGTCGGGCCCGGCACGGACATGTCCGCCGCCGAAGTTATCGAAGCCGCGGATAAAGAAATGTATATCGAGAAGCATTCGTACAAAAATAATACGTGCTCCCCTCCGGATACGATATAACCGTTACGTATCCCCGTTCGCCCGGTTCGTCGCTTTCCCTACCGGCTAAGAACGGGGATTTTTTTGTTGGCTGTACGGCAGTGAGAAGGACGCTATCTATGGTTCCTCCATGACTAGTTGGCTTCAGAGAGACGGCAGCTTTTAGCCGAAAGTAAAACAACCACTTGCTATGCCCCACTACAGTTTCAAGCCCCACACCTTCAGTTCGATGAAGATGGACTCCAGCTGTTTTCCCTTGTCGGTTAACGTGTATTCCACGCGGGGCGGCACTTCGGGATACACGGTTCTCACGACTATTCCGCTCTCTTCCAGCTCCCTCAGACGAACGGATAACGTTTTGGGGCTGATGCCCTCCAAAGATTTCAGCAGTTCTCCGAATCTCACCGTTCCGTCGATCAGCAAATCCCGGATAATAAGAAAGGTCCATTTGCTGCCGATTATCCCCAAGGCCGCCTCGATCGGACACTTCGTACCGGGGTCGCCCTTGCTTAATTTAACTTCTTCCAACGATAGACCTCCCGTTTTTATTGCGTGAATGGAACCAACTATATCACAATAGTTACTTTAGGGAAATAAGGTGAATTAAATATCACTACTTTCCTAAATGAATTATTGGATTTAGAATAATTATCACCGGCCGCCCTTTTGCCAATCTACCTATCCTGGTTACGGCAGAAACGGTCCATCATGGCGAACTCAAATCGAGGAGGAAATTTAACATGACACTCGCAGGAAAAAAAATCGTGATTATCGGAGGCAGCTCCGGAATCGGGCTGGAGACCGCGGCTTTGGCCCTGGAGCAGGGGGCCGAGGTTGTGATCGCCAGCCGATCGGCGGACAAGCTCCGCCAAGCCCGGAATACGCTCGGGTCCTCCGTTTCGGCCTATGAGCTGGACATGGCCGACGAGCAGGCCGTCAAGGAATTTATGACGCGAGACGTCAAGCGCCTGGATCATCTGGTCGTCACCGCGGCGCAGACTTGGTCCGGCCCCTTCCTTGCCACCGAAACGGCCAAAGCCCGGCAGCTGTTTGACAGCAAATTCTGGGGGCAGTACCACGCGGCGAAGTATGCCGCTCCTCTCCTTGCGGAAGGCGGCTCCATCACTCTCTTCTCCGGCGTCGTTGCCTTCAAACCGATGGCCGGCTCCGCAAGCCTCGGTGCCGTGAATGCCGCCGTCGCTTCGCTCGGCCAGACGCTTGCCCTGGAGCTGGCTCCCCTGCGGGTCAATGTCGTCTCGCCCGGCATCATTGATACGCCTTCCCGTGCCGGCATGGATGACGCGGCCCGCAGCGCTTTCTACGAATCCGTGGCCGCCAGATTGCCGGCCAAGCGGGTCGGCCGGTCCCGGGACGTGGCCGAGAGCGTGCTGTATCTGATTCACAACAGCTTCGTAACCGGCACCGTTCTCCATGTTGAAGGCGGCCATTTGCTGACTTGATCGCAAAAAAAAGACCAGGCTCTTCGGTGGGGAGAGCCTGGTCTTTTTCTTATACCTGTCAGGAAGGAATATTTAAAGTCGCCTGTACGTTTTGGCGGTCCAGCTTTATTTGCTCCACCGGATCATAGGGATGGTAATATCCCTGCTCAATCATGTAATTCGTAATCCGCTCATGCGTCTGAACCGCTTCCCGCAAATGTTTGTGCAGAACCGCTTTGACTTCCGGAGTCGATGTCTCCGTAATCGCCACCGCGTAATTTTGAATGCCGGACTTTGCGGAAATAAGGAAATCCTGTGCAATTACCTGATCGGTCATGACATGCATGCCCGTTAAATACTCCAGTATGGGATTCACTTGTACGCCTCCTAATGGGATGTTCGGGACAGCAGCTGATCCAGCTCCTGGAGCTGGCGGCTCGATACCTGGACATCCTGCTGCAGGATGGATTTCAAGGCATCGTCGGAAACAAGCGCCTGCATGGTTTTCGCTTTAGTCAGACACACGTTTTTGAAGGCGGTGATTTCATGCAAATCCAGGGTCTCGTGCAGAGCCAATTTCGTAGGGGTCATTGTCTTCACCTCCGGACGGAAAATAAACCCAAAACTACGGTTTCAGAAGAACTTTAATGCAGCCGTCCGTCTTCGTATCGAAGACCTCGTACCCCTTCTTCGCTTCCGATAACGGAAGGATATGGGTGAACACATCCGACGGGTCCAGTTTGCCTTCTTCAATCAGATTATAGAGATACGGCATATAATGAATGACCGGCGCCTGTCCGGTGCGGAGATTGACGTTCCGCTGGAAAATATCGCCGAGAGGAAATCCGTTATATCGGGCTCCGTATACGCCGGTAATCTGGATCGTTCCGCCTTTACGGACGGCTTGGGTCGCGATTACAAGCGAGCCCATGGCTCCGCCCTGAAGCTTCAATCCCGTCGCCAGAAATTCCAGGGGCGTCATTTTTCCGTCCATTCCAACCGCGTCGATCACCACGTCGGCTCCGCCCTGCGTAATCTCTTTCAAGTGATTGCCGATGTTTTCTTCTTTCTCGAAATTGACGATTTCTACTTTATTCGTCCGTTTCGCATGCTCCAGCCGGTAGTCCACATAATCAACGGCAATAACCCGCTTGGCGCCCTTGAGCCAGGCGGCCTTCTGGGCAAGCAGTCCCACGGGTCCGCATCCTAGGATAATGACTGTGTCCCCGCTTTTTACGCCGGAGTTGTCCACACTCCAGTAAGCGGTCGACATGGCGTCCGCAAGCGGTGCCAGCTTCTCGTCTGGAAGTTCGCTGCTTTCGGGCACTTTAAACGGTGTAAAGTTGCCGTAAGGAACGCGCATGTATTCCGCTTGTCCGCCGGCATATCCTCCAGCCGTCTCCGAATAGCCGAAGTACGCGCCCATGTCCCCGTGCGGATTGGAATTGTCGCACTGGCTTTCCAGCTCGTGATTGCAGTACCAGCACGATCCGCACGCCACGTTGAAAGGGACAATAACCCTGTCGCCTTTTTTCAGCTTCGTAACCTCGGGACCGACTTCTTCCACGACTCCCATCGGCTCGTGGCCGATAATGTAATCCTGCGGAAAGTTCGGGATCATCCCGTGAATCAAATGAAGATCGGAGCCGCAGATGGCCGTGCTGGTCAGTTTGACGATAATGTCGTCCGCTTTCTCGATCCGCGGATCTTTCACTTCTTTAACCTGAACATTTTTAATGCCCTGGTAGGTGACTGCTTTCATAATCCGATTTCCTCCTCCATTAATGTTCCAGGTCCGCAAACAAGCCGAGGCGCGCCGTATCTTCGGGAAATAATTTCATGCCCGCTATTTGTACGGTCATCTGTGCGGAAGTCAGGTCCAACTGGAATTGTTCGCTTACATTGTACGGATGCAGCCACTTCTTATCGATCATCAGTTTGCTGATCTCTTCGTGAAGCTGTATGGCCTGCTCAAGCTGGCCCATCAACATCTTGCGCACTTCAGGTGTGGCCGTCTCCGATAACGCGAAAGCGCAGTTTCTTACCCCGTTCTTGACCGTAAGCAGAAAATCGAGCGCAAACATCGCATCCGCCTGATTTGGCATTCCTCTGGAATTAACGGGGTCCAGATAATCATTATTCATGGTAAGCTCCTCCATGCGCAGCCGCGCTAAATGGTTTACTGCACAGGCGCTTTGGCATAAAGCCCCTGCAGTTGTTGAATGGCCTGGACGGATTGCTGGACGTCTTTTTCCATCAGCGCTTTCAAATCCCTATCGAAAACAATCCCTTGCATAAATTTAGATTTAGTCAGGGCAACCGTTTTAAAATTTAGCATTTCGTGAATTTCCATCGTTTCATGCGGTGCCAGATGCTTTTGATCCATGTGCTAGTCACCTCATTTCCCAGCTTGTTAACAAGGCTATTTTCACCCCGTTCCGGTCGTTCATACGAGTGGATTCCCTTGTAAATCCTCCCAAAAGCCTTGCGATAATGTGAAAAAAAGGACCTGCGGCTGCAGGTCCTTTTTGTATACATGCTATTAGTTGACCGTCACGTAGACTTTGGTCGATTTCTTCGCGTACGTCACTGTAATCGTGGCTTTGCCTTTGCCGGTTGCCCGGATGATGCCGTCCTTCACGTCCGCTACACGGATGTTGGAAGATTTCCACAACGCCTGGACCGTAGCGTCCTGCTCGGACAGATCCTCGAACGTTGCCATAGCCTTCACGTTCGCCGTAGCTCCCGCTTTCAGCTCCACGGTAACTTTGTCGGTTTGCAAGTATTTCAATTTGTCCACATCGACGGGAATCGAAATGCTCTTGCCGCCGAACGTTGCGGAAACCGTCGTGCTTCCCGCGCTGACGCCCGTCACTTTCCCTGCGCTCACATCCGCAATTTTGTAGTTGCTGGACTTCCAGAGGACGCTCGAAGTAACGTCTTTCTTGCTTCCGTCCGAAAGAGTCGCCGTTACTTTGATTTGAACGCTCGATCCGGATTTGGTCGTCACGAAACGCTTGTCCACTTCGAGAGTAGAAACGACGCCGATTTCGACCGGAATCGTAACCGTCTTGCCGCCGTACTTCGCGGTGATCGTCGTTTTGCCGCGGGAGACCGGAGTCACGAGACCGTTATCCACCGTCGCGACTGCCGCGCTGCTGGAGGTCCACTCCGCCTCTTTCGTCACGTCTTTCGGCGTTCCGCTTCCATCCGTGCTCGTAAGAGTGATCAGTTTGTTCTCGCCGAGATCGAAATTCAGGAACGACGGATTCGCCGTCAGCTTGTCCGCCATATCGACTTGAACCTTGAATGTAACCGTCTTGTTATTGAAAGTGGCCGTAATGGTAGACTCGCCGGAAGCGACACCCGTTACCAGACCGGCATCTACGGTCGCCGCTTTCTCATTGGAGCTCGTCCAGGCCGCTTCTTTCGTCACATCTTCTTTGGTGCCGTCCGAATATGTCGCCGTCAGGTCCAGCACCTGAGTACCGGCCTTTTTCAAAGAAATGGTGGTTTTGCTGCCGGTGGTCAACGTTTTCAACACACCTACGGACACTTGAACGACAGCCGTTCTCGTACCGTACTTAGCCGTCACTGTAGCGGCACCTGTACCTACGCCGGTAATCACGCCTTTGCGTACTTCCGCGATGTCCGCGGCGCTGGAGGTCCAGTCGGCTTTCTCCGTTACGTCTTCCACCTTGCCGTCGCTGTAGATCGCGTTCAGCGTTACCTTCTCGTAGCTGCCCACTTGGAAGTTAACGGTTTTCACGCTTGCTTTGATCGTGTTCGGAATATCGACCGACACTTTAACAGTGACGGTTTTGCCGCCGTAAGTCGCGGTTACGTTGGCTTCTCCGGCTTTACGTGCGGTCACTTTGCCGTCCGTCACGCTGACAACCGCTTCGTTGTCGACCGTCCATTTGGCTTCATCCGCCACGTCTTCCTTCGTATCGTCGGCATAGGTCGCCCATAGGACGATCTGCTCCTCTTTGCCGGTTTGCAGGAACAACGGCTCCTTCTCGGCTTCCAGACGCTTCGGAACATCCACGTCTACGACGACCGAAACGGTTTTCGTGCCGTACTTGGCCGTAACGGTCACTTCGCCCGTAGCATTCGCGAAAAGCTTGCCTTTGACGACGCTGACGATATTCTCGTCGCTGGAAGTCCAGTCCGCGCGAGCCGTAATATCATCGGAGCTCCCGTCGGCATAAGTCGCTTTCAGGTTCAGCTGCTCCGTGCCGTTTTTCTTCAGCAGAACCGTTTCCTTGCCCAAGTCCAGCTTGATGGCATTGTCCACGTCTACCTTGATAGACGCCGACTTCGTGCCGTAGCTTGCCTTGATCGTAGCTTTACCCGGTCCATACCCGGTAACTTTGCCTTTCAGGACATCCGCCACATTCGGGTTGTCGGATTCCCACTCGGCGATGTCCGAAACATCCTCGGAAGTACCGTCGGGATAAGTCGCGATTAACGTGATCGCTTCCGAGTCTTTCAGAAGCATGGAGATCTGCGATTTATCGGGATCTACCCGCTTCGCGATTTCGATGCTGACCGGTACGGAAACGGTCTGGTTGTTATATTTCGCGGATACGATCGCCGTACCCGAGCTTTGACCTGTGACGAGACCGTTGACTACCGTAGCCACGGAACCGTTGTCGATGTTCCATTCGGCCTTCTTCGTTACGTCTTCGTTCGTACCGTCGTCATAGTAGGCCGTCAGTTTAATTTGTTCGGATTTGCCTTTGCGCAAATCAATCGTTTGTACGTCTTTAATGAGAGAACGGACATGCTTGCTTACCGTCACGTTGACGATAACCGTTTTCCCTTTATGGGTGGCCGTAATGACGGCTTTGCCTTCTTTCTTCGCCGTAACCGATCCCGCATACACGGATGCGATTTCCGGAGAACCTGAGGTCCAGTCGGTTTTAACCGTTACGTTCTCGGTCGCGCCGCTGTCGTAGACCGCGGTTGCCGTAAGGGAAGCGGTGCCGCCTACCTCCAGCGAAAGTTCGTTTTTGTTCAGCACCAGGCTGGTAACTTCCAACGCCATCGCGCTCATTGCGCCGAAGCTGCTCGATACCAGAGTTAAGGTAAGGAATAAAGCCAAAATCCTCATTGCCCGCATCATTTCATCTCCTAGTCTTTGTTCTTGTTGGACAGCTTCGCGGAAACCTGCTTAGACAAACATTCCTTCCGCAACTGTTCAAAAAGCTGACCTTCTTTTCGTGCCGAACCCGAACTGTAATTTCGACGTCCTTGTCGGTACCTGGAAAATGTGATCCTCCTTTTAGGTCAATGGCGTTCGCCCGGCAGAAACGGTAACTTCCGATTAAGCGTTTCATTAACGCTTGACTGGCGGTTTACCCAATTGTTGGAATACCCTCTTCTAATATCGACAAAAGAGAACAAAATGTTTAGCCTCAATCTCCATAAACAATCATCCGTGCAGAAAATTTTCGTCCTTTTTCCCGTTCGGTTCCCCTTGCTCACAAAAACGCATTGCCCGGCAGCACGTAAAAAAGCCCGAGACTTTGCCCGGGCTTTTAAGATTTCCGTTCCGTTCCGCGCTCAACCCCAAGGCACAAGGGCCGCATTACGTTATTATTGGTTTTGGTGCTTTTCGAACAAATCGTTCAGCTTGCGCGCCGCCTCGTTATACGGCTGGATGCCGCCGTTATCGACGTGGAAATAGAAATTGCCGTCCGCGAAGCCCAGGTACGTGAACTGATCCTTCGCCATCAGGATTTCCTCCGTCTGCTCCAGGTAATAATAAGTAGTGTCGAAGCCTTTGAAAACGGCCGCGCCCGGAAGCTCGACATCGCCGGACTTAAGCTTTTCATCTACCGCTTTATACATAATCCTCGATGTCTTGTCCTCATAGTAAGCGACATAGAAGTTTTTATACTCTTCCACAGCATCCCCGTCCAGCTCATCCTGCCCTTTCAGGAACGGAGTTCCGAGAATAGCGGAAACTTCCTCCGCCTTCTGTCCCAGATGCAGTCCGTTCAGGACAAACGCCCCGCCTTCCACACCGACAACCGGCTTGTCGAAGCGCTTGCCGTACTTCCCCGTTTTCTCCATGACACGGTCGATCAGGACGGCCGCTTCGGCGCGGGTAACGGGAGCCTCCAAGGCCAGATCACCATCGGCACGCCCCTGCAGGATGCCTTCTTTTACGCAAAGCGCCACGGCGTCCTCGTCCGGAACCGATTTAAACCTCCATTCCGGCTGAATCAGCTTGCTCACCACACGCACGATTTCGAGGCGGGAAGCGGGATCGAGCATCGTTTTCGGGAAAGCTTCGTCCACAAGACCTATCTCCGCTTGCGCTTTATTTAAATAAGCCCCGTACCAGGCTGCATAACTGCCCAGATCGGGTTCGTAAGACGGATCGCTCGCCATCACGGCCATCTTGACGAACTGGATACCCGTTACCTTCGCACCCGGATCGAACGTTTTCTCGGACACCCCGTCAATCACGCGCATTTGAGACGTGCTGATTAAACTCTCCTGCGCCCAAGGAACCCCGTCGATATCCTCGTAAAGCCAGTGAGCGCTTGCGGGCGACGCAGCCGTGACCAGCACGAGCGCGGTTCCGGCGGCCAGTGCGCTTTTTTTCCAAAAAGACCGTTTCATTCTCCTATGCTCCCCCTCATTGTTTGGATGTGCATTTTATCCCCACATGGTATGCAGTATTTTTCGCGATAGAAGCAGCAAAGTCCTCTCTTAAACGGAACGCTAAACAAACCAAGTGACCTTAAAAACCTTTAGGACCGAATACGCTTTTGAAATCGCTTTCTTTTCTGCAATAAAAAGATGGTCCCCCAAGGTCATCTTTTTGTGTCCGGGACCAGAGGCGACTTAACCGGCCCGGCCCCTTCCTTTAACCTTTTCAGGCCCATCTTGTCCTCACATACTCGCCTGCGCGCTTGCGCGCCTCTTCAGGCTCCACCGGCAGCCTCTTACTGCATTTTCCGCCGGTACACCACGCGGGACCACAGAAAAATCGCATTGCCTAGAAGCAGAATCGTAAACTCCCATCCCGTCTTCCCCGTGCTGAAAAAATTATAAAGCCCCCAGACAAGCAGCGCCGTCGTATAAAAAATAAAAGCAATCTTCGCCGACTTGTCCGTCTGATATCGTTCCATTTCATCCGCTTTACGCAGGTTCAGTTTCATAACCTTTTCCTCCCGGTCCATGATGCATAAGCTCTTTTGTGATTTCATTTAAAATGTCAAATATCTTTTACATACCTTCATTATAAAAGAACGGACAGAAATGTCAAATAGTTTTTACATTTTAAAAAACGCTTCCTTAATGGGAAACGTTGTTCGCGCTTCATCACGGTTATTCGCGGGATCCGTTAATATCTGGAAACGTCCGTAAGTTGTCCGAAACCCGTTTACCGGCGGTGCCTGCGGGGTAAGGATATGCTGTAACCGGAAGAAAGCTAAGCGAAATGAGTGAATACTTTACGAAACTTGAGGAGGTAGTTCAAAATGGATAAGAAAATTGTTGGTGTTTTCGATACAGAAAGAGAAGCTATTCAAGCGATCGATGGTCTTAAACAGCAAGGTTTCCATGCCGACGATATCTCCGTTATTGCCAAGGATAAACAAGATTCAGCCGATATTTTAGATGAAACCGGAACGAAAGCGCCTGAAGGCGTAGCCACGGGCGCAGCTACAGGCGGCGTTCTCGGCGGTGTGACCGGCCTGTTGGCCGGAATCGGCGCGCTGGCCATTCCAGGCGTCGGCCCCTTCATCGCGGCGGGACCAATTGCCGCTACATTGACGGGTGCCGCTGTCGGAGCGGGCGCGGGCGGTATCGTGGGCGGCCTGGTAGGCATGGGCATCCCGGAGGATGAAGCCCGGCAGTACGACAACTATGTCAATGACGGCAAAATCCTCGTCCTCGTCGATTCCGAGGCCGAACGCGACGCTCACGTTTACGACACCTTCCGTACGAACCGCTCCCTGAACGCATCCACTTACGACGATCAGGTGTTCCGCGATACGGATACCCCGGCCTACGATGTCAATTCGGGTCTGCCTTACAATGCGCCGAATGATGACATTGACCGTTCGCGCCGTCTGTAAGACCGCGCCAAGCCGATCGGACACGTTCCCTATTCAAATAAAACCGAAAGACCCGGTCCTCGTACAAGGACCGGGTCTTTCCTTTATAAACTTCCTGACCGGGTTGACCAACGTGACCAACGCCATGCTAGGCCATATTATAGCCCTTGAGCTTGTCCGGTGCGGAAATGCTGTATGATCTAAGACCTGCCGAACCCGGACCGTGCACCTCGCCATTTCGACGGACAAGCCGTCTGTTCCGCCCGTGCAGAATGTATCGAAGAGAGTGGCCTACACTCCGGCGCCGCAAATATATTCGGCCAACGTACGCACCATGGCGCCGGTGCCGCCCTTCGGATCGACACCCCGATCTCCCCAAAGCCACGCCGTACCGCCCGTATCCAGATGAATCCACGGCTTATCTTCGATGAACGCCTCGATAAACGAGCCGCCCATAATCGCTCCCGCCCACTTATGAGCGGCGGCATTTTTGATATCGGCGACCGTGCTGCGCAGCATTTCCCGGTATTCCGGAAAATTCGGGAGCTGCCACACCTTTTCTCCCGCTTGTATCGAGGCTTGCAGAACGGAAGCGAGGAAAGCATCGTCGTTCGTCTGGGCGCTTGTGGCAACATCGGCGAAAGAGACGAGAACCGCGCCTGTCAGCGTAGCGATATCGATCAGACGGGTCGCCCCTTTCGCAATCGCATACGTGACGCCGTCCGCAAGAATGAGCCGCCCTTCCGCATCCGTATTCAGCACTTCGACTGTGCGCCCGCTTAAGGTCGTGATAACATCTCCCGGGCGCATCGCCGTTCCGGACGGCATATTCTCGGCGGCCGGTATGACAATCCGCAGGTTGATGCGCGGCTTCAGGCGGCCCACCACGATCAGCAGCCCGAGCAGCACCGCCGCTCCGCCCATGTCGCTGATCATCTCTTCCATGCCGCCCGCAGGCTTGATGGAAATGCCGCCGGTGTCAAAGGTGACGCCTTTGCCGACAAGCCCCAGCACCTCACCCGACGACGGATCGCCGTCGTAGCTCAGCGTAATCATGCGCGGCGGGTTCGCGCTGCCGAGGCCGACGGCCGCGAGCGCTCCCATGCCGCGCTCCACAATCGCCTGCTCATCCAGCACCTCGCAGGCGATTCCGAACTGCCCGGCCAGCTTCTCCGCTTCCTCCGCCAGATCGGAAGGAAGCAGCAGATTGCCGGGCAGGTTCGTCAGGTCGCGCGCATAGTTCGTCGCGACCGCATACGCTTCGGCGGCGGCCACCGCCGCCTGCAGCGCTTCCCCGTTCAGCGCGTCCCGCTGAACGAACAGCTGCGCCGCGGCCAGTTCCTGCCGCGGCTTCGCCTCCCGCGCGTACGTCGCGATGCGGTACGCGCCGAGCAGCAGCCCTTCCGCCACGGTGAACACCGTCGTGGCGGAAGGAGTAGCGCCCGCAGGCTGCGCGTCTGCCGCGCTCGCGCTCTGCGGTGCAGGCTCCGCGCCTGCCGCCGTCCGTGCATCCGCTCCGCTCTCGCCCTGCGGCTCCGCTTGCACGCCGTCACCGCTTGCGCTTGCGGACTTCACCGAAGCGCCTCCCGCGGCACCGGCTTCGCCTGCGCCCTGCGCCGCAAGCGGAGCCGCGTACGTCCCGCCGCGCGGGGGCTCAGCCGGGAAGGCTCCCTCCGGCAGCAGCACGGCCAGGCGGCCCAGCCCGAGCCGCTGTGCTTCGCGGGCCGCTTGTACCGCGGCAAGCCGCAGTGTGTCGCGGCCCGCCGGCGCCGCACCGAGACCGGCGGCGATCACGTACGGCGCGGCCAGGCGCCCGTATGCCGGAAGCACGGTCACTTCACCGGCGCCTCCTTTGAAGCGTCCGGTCCGCTTCAGCCGGTCCAGCTCAGCCCGGAGCTCCGCCGGCAGATCCGGCAGGCTACCCGAGTCTTCCCCCTCAGTCGTGAAGAACAGCAGGGCATCCGCATCCGCCGAGGCCCATCCGCCGCTTTCCGTGACAGAAATTTTCGTATTCGTTGTATAGTCCGCTCTCATCTAAGAATTCAGCCCCTCTCATGCCTCTGGCGGCAAGTCTTTCCCTTCGGTCCGCGTTTGCAGTATTCCCGTTCTAAATAGTCAAAACTCCCTCAGGCCGGCGAGTTTATCAGCAACATCGTCAGCGGGGAGCATATGGGTATTCTTTTCTATTGTAATACACTGTGGCGTCAGTTTAAAGGGAGCTGAATCCGGAAGCTTGTCCCCTCTCCAACCTCGCTTTCCACATGAATGACGCCGCCATGATTTTTGATGATGCGGTAGCAAACGGAAAGCCCCAGGCCGGTTCCGTCTTCTTTCGTCGTAAAAAACGGATCGAACAGCTTTGAAAGCGTTTTCTGATCCATTCCTCTGCCGTTGTCTTCTATGTAAATCCATACTTGATGATCCACTTTAATCGTCCGGATGCGAATAAGCCCATGCTCTTTCTGTCCGTCGGACATCACTTCTATGGCATTTTTAACAATGTTGAGCAGCACCTGCTTGATCTGCTTCACGTCCACCCATACGTATAAATTCGGGTCGGATTCGCTTAACTGGATATCGCAGCCTTTTAACAAAGCCTCACTCTCGAACAACAGCACGACTTCCTTAATAAGCGAGGCGATCTGGATCTTCTGCTTCACCGGAGCCGTAGGCTTGGACGAATTCAGAAATTCAAAAATGATATCGTTGGCGCGGTCGATTTCACTTAAAATAATATCGGCGTAATCCTGTTTGCCCAGACGAAGCAGTTCAGGCTGCAAAAGCTGAATAAACCCGCGGATCGAGGTAAGCGGATTACGGATTTCGTGAGCGATGGAAGCCGCGATTTTCCCCAGCATGGCCAGCTTGTCGTTATAATAGACGGATTGCTCGATCCGCTTGAAGTCGGTCACGTCCTTGACGGAAATGAGAATGTCCCCGTCCAGCTCCTCATCGTACTTGGCCGTCACCAGAAAGTGCTGGCCCTTCTCGTCCAGAACTTCCTGAAAGGGCAGCCGGTACACGAACATCTCGCGGTGAAGCTTGATCAGAAGTTTACGCATGCCCCTCGAAAGCTTCCGCAGCCTGACCAGCTCGTAGAACGTACGTCCGATCATGCTTTTGCGAGGCAGTCCCAGGAATTGGCCGAGCTTTACGTTGGCAAACGAAAGAAAGCCTTCCTGGTCGAATAACGCTATCCCGCTGTCCATATGCTGGAGCACATTCTCATACTTGCTGCTGGACGACTGGTAGGAAGAGTCCGGCATCAATCTGCCGGTAAAGCGTCTTGACGGTTCTTTACCGGCCCGCTCGGATTGAGACGTGCAAAAGGATATCACTTCACTAAGTATTTGGAACGATTGCTGATAATACAGCACAGCATCTTCAGGTCTGGCAGGGCCGGTTAACTCCCGCATGCATCTATCATGCAGAAGAGTCACCTCTTCCGGCAGCATAGAGGAGATAAGCGGCTTAAGGGTGCTGGAATATGAGCGGGCTTCCTCCGGTCCGCTTTGCATCAATACTTGCAAAACTTGCAGATACATCGTTCGGATATCCGGCATGTGACTCCTCCTAGATTATGCGTGGGGTTGTGTACCCGGCACGACGACACTTTTCGTCAAAAATCAAGGTTTTTTCGTCATTTTCTTACATTTCCTCGCGAATTTGCTAATTATCGGAATCTCACTCATTGTAACATAGGAAGGTTAAAATTACGATACGATTTGGAGCGTAAAAAGAGGAAAATGTAAAATCCCGCCTTAAAACGGCAGCGCCTGCCGCTACCGAAATTCACTGCCTGGATGTGCGTGCTAAATAACCCCGCGGTCGGCGGGGTTATCTTTTCTTATTAGGGCCTTTTTTTGCAGATGGTCAGGTCTGCTTATACGTTCAAGCGTTGAACGGGCGCCCGCTCAGCCGATGTTATAATAAACCTGGCCCTCCTTGAATGGAATCCGGAAAGAATGTCCGCCCTTCCAGGAATCACGATCATCCCTGTCGTCGTCCTTCTCGTGATTCTTGTCTTTCTTTTCTTTTTCTTTCTGCTTCTCGCGTTCTTTCTCCCGTGCTTTTCTTTCTTTTTCTTCTTTTTCCTTCTGCGCTTCCTGTTTCCTCTTCAACTCTTCCTGAGCGCGCTTGTATTCCCGCTCCACCTTCTGACGAAGCCATTCTTCCCGTGCGTTGTCCGCGTTGCCGCTGCCGGTGTAGGTATTCTCCTTCTTCGGGGTCGGTGTAGGTACAGGCGTCACTTTGGTTTCGGAGGCCTTGCCGCCCGTATTCGCCGTGTTTCCTACAGAATTGTCCGAAGGCGTAGGCGTAGGAACCGGCGTCTTGGAGGGAACCGGCTGATTCTTTTCTTCTTCACCAGGCAGAGCCACGTTATCCTTGTTCCAGGAGCCTTCCTTTTCCATGGCCAGCCAATTTGTAAGGTTGTCTTTGTTGATGGGCTGCGTGCGGTTATACAGCTTCCCCATTCCGCCCATCTGCTTCGCCAGGGTGTAAATGGACATCTCACGCAGCTGATCCAGGCTGATTTCGGTCCCCATACTCTTCGCGTTCAAATAAATCGCGTACTTGCCCGTGGACAGCTGATGCGTACCCGCTTCCTGCCGCAGTTCAGGCGGCGCCGCGAAAGCCGCGACCGCATATTTACTCAGGTCGGCATGGTTCGCGAGCAGATGGTCCGTTACCTGCTTCTCCATTTTGTCGGCCAGCAGAACGTCGCTCACCTTGCGCTGGTTGCCTACAACCGTACTCGAAATGATAATATCCCCTTCGCCTTTGGCGAGCGGGCCTTGGTCAAGCCAATCCAGAATAACGGACGCGGCCTGGGTCAGGGGCTTGCCTTCCACATGAAGCGCCTTGGCCATCTGAGCGCCGTCCTGATTGAGCCCTCTGACCTCCCGTACGATCTCCTCATCGTCGAGCGCAAGCTCTACGCTCGGGTTAACGTCCATCGTCACATACGCCGCCACTTTTACCTGGCTGCCCATGTTTAACAAGCCGCCGATGAAGACAAAACAAATAATCGCGGCAGCCGTAAGCCCGGATGTCAGCACCAAAATCTGAGAACGCCCGAATCCCCGTGTCGATTTGTAACGGATTTCTTGTCCGACTTGGCAGTTTCGCCCTTTCTTAGAAATGCGCTCGAAACGCCCCTCCTCCGTCATGACAATAATGCTGTTTCCCTTCAGCTCCATGACGATGCCTTTACTCATATGCCTCTCTTCTTTCCTGGAAAGTTTGCTTTGATTGCTCTTTAATATGCAGATATTCTTTGAGATATGGATAGGAGCCGGTGTGTATGAGCGCTATGGCAATCAAATACTTTCGGTTACGTTCCAGCGTTTTGCGGGAGACGCTAACCTTACCCAGAAGTTCCTTAATAGGAAGCTGCTTTTTGCTAAGCAGAAGACGCATCAGTTCAGGGTCTTCGGAGAGGAGCTTGCCGATCCCGAAAAGCATGATACGAGAATCTTCGTGCTTGGGAGAGGCATCGACCAAATCGGTAAATTGAATGGAGAAAACGGCAAGATTGCGGTTAAATTCCACAATTTCTCCGCGGCGTTCTTCTATTCCCTTCTGTTTCTCATACTGTTCCAGCGCTTGATGAATCTCGATGGGATTCACGTAATGATCTTCTTCGTCTTCCTGGTCAAACGCACTGTACGGAATCTGTCCTTTGAACCGCTGCTCCTTTCTCAAATAGTCGATCAGTCTGCGGCGCATCACCGTCTCGGCAAAACCGAGGAAAGAACGCCCCATGTCATGGGAGAACTGATTAATGGCCTCGTTAAATGCGGCTAAAGCAATACTAAATTCGTCGTCTCTGGCAGGATCAATGTATCTTTTGCAAAAGCGGCTTGCCACCTTGATGACAAACGGCTGGTAATCCGAGATAAATTGATTGCGCAGACGCAGGTCTCCCTGCTGTATTTTTTTCACAACCTCTTCAGGTTGCGGTGCGTTTTTTTGGTGGTGGCTGGACTGACGCTTGCTGCCGAATAACTTCTTAAACAGTACCAGAATCACTGTTCCACCTCACTTATACAATTCGATTTCCAGCAATTTCTTCGGGGGGTCAATCTTTGCTATTATAGCACAAGCTTTAATATCGGCGAAAAAGTTAAGAGATTTCACAGGATTTTCTCAGAAAAAAGAGCCGAATACCACTCATCTTCTCAAAAAACGCGGAAAAAGCATAATTATATTCCAGCATAAGGGTATTAATGGTATTATCCGTAATCTGCATGATCCATACTACCGCCTGTCCCTATCAAAAAATGCTGTATAAAAGCTACAAAAGCTCTTTCTTCCAGCGCATTTGCATGAAACAAAAAAAACGGCCAGAGCACCCTCCGGCCGTTTTTTATATGAGAATACCATCTATGGATAAGTGCAATTGCTTTGAGGCTTAGGGACTTTGAGGCGTACGGCCTTTAACAAGCTTGCTCCGGCGGCGGCTGAGCACCTGAAGACGTTTTTTGAGCTGGTCCTCCCACGCGCTGTCCCCGAGAGACTTAGCGACCGAAAGCAGATCCAGTCCCATGTCGATCTGATTCTGGACAATTTCCATCGGTTCCTCATCCTCGTGGTTCACGCAGTTCTCATAAATAGCCGGTCCCTGCTTGCCTTCCACATAATCGATGAAATCAACCTCGGCGGCACCGTCTCCGTGCGCGTATTCGGCCAGCAGCTCGTACTCGTTTTCTATCAGATGATGAACCTCGATCCGGTGACAAACCGGACAGAACAGGATCGGAACATTGTGAATGCTTGTTCGTATATGTTTAAGGGTCCCCTTCGACCCGATCATACTTGCACCGCAGCAGAAACTCATAATACTTCCCTCCCAAGGATCGTCCTGCAGACCTTCCCGGCCTGCGGAAGTGAATTTACGCATGTCGTTTGCATGTGATGCTTTATTTTACAACATTCCTATTCACCGGCACAAAGGAAAATTCCTCTTTTTCTAGCAAAATAGGCCTAGCTGGACTCCGATTTTTAACCCGCAATCGCAAGCTTAAACCCTTCGGGGCCAAGCTTTGCCGCGCTTCTAACTCTTACACAGCCCGCATAAAATAAGAGGAACAGGACTTCCGGGAACTGCGCTAACCATGCCGGAGTCCGTTTTACCACCAGATCGGAGGGACGTGCAATGACGATTATTCCCATCATTTCTCGGCAGATTGCTTTTGCCAAATTCGAGGGCCAGACCGGTGAATTCTCGGTCTATTACCACACGGGAAAGGTGGAGAATTACACCGGTTTCGACCTGGAAGACATTCAAGCCCTTTGGGACTCGGCGAACCGTTACGATACGCTGATGCGCTTGACGGAATCGCGGCGGCTTCCCCAGACCACCCCTACATGAAGATGACGGACCGGAGGTAAAATAAGCGGCAGTAACCGGACAGCGGGAAACGGGACACCCTGCCGTCGCTACATTCACCGGCTTCCTCCCCTCAAAGATTGGGAGCTTCCTTCCGCTGTGCTACAATAGAACCATTCAAAACGATACGGCATACGCCCGGCAAGGAAGAGAGGAATTTACTCTGCACGGTATCCGTCCAATCCATTCCCCGCTGCTGCAGCCCAAGCTCGGCAATGTGCATCTTATGATTCAGCAGCAGACGGTTCTGTTTGTTTACTGGTCGCTTTCATCCCGCCTGGCTTCCATGATCGCCGAGTACGGAGGAACCGAAGCCGAACAAGGTCTGGTATCCGTCCGCATAAGCGGATATGGTGAAGGTTCCGGCGAGTCTGTCGTCTATGAGGTCCGAACCATGCCACCGGCCGAAAATGCCGGTTCCGCCTATATCCGCACGCAAGGCCGGAAGGGTCTATGGCTGGCGGAATTGGGAATGCTGAGTGCCAATGACGACTTTCTTCCTTTATTGAGGTCCGCTCCCGTTAGGACGGGTGACGGTTCCGGCGAAAATCCATTCCCGGAAGAAGGGCGGCACAGCGGGAACAATCATCCCCCGTTTCCTCTTCTGCCGGTTGATTTTGGCTTCTATTCTACTTACACGATCTATCCGCCGCCCAAACAGGAAGGAGAAAAGCCGTGAGCATATCCCAGCCCGTTCCCGCTCTGCTCGTTTTTCACGCGCATTTGCCTTACGTCTACCGGCCCGACGGCGGTCTCACTCTAGAAGAATATTGGTTTCATGAAGCGATGTGCGACGTCTATTTGCCCTTCGTGGATTGTATGGACCGTCTGCTAAACGGCAAGGTCTGCTCTCCGGTGACCTTGTCCGTAAGCCCCGTGCTTCTGTCTATGTGGGAGAACCCAGAACTGCAGAAACGTACGCGGGAAATATTGAAACGGCGTGTGGAGCTGGGCCGCAAAGAAAAAGAGCGGCTTGCAGACAAGCCCGGGCCGGCCTCCCTTGCCTCCCGCTATGCCGGAAGGTATGCGGACATGCTTGCTTTACTCGACAAGATAGACGGTAAAATGATCCCGCGGCTGCGCCTTTATGCCGACCGCGGCCTGATCCAGCTGATTCCCGCAGCCGCTACCCACCCTTTCCTCCCTTTGTTCAAAACGGAGGAAGCCGCGTTCGCGCAGCTGTATACCGCCGTGACGGAGTTCCGGCGGTATTTCGGCTTCGCCCCCTCCGGGATCTGGCTCCCGGAATGCGGGTACACGCCCAAGCTGGAGCCTATCCTGCTTAGGCTGGGGCTGCGCTTTACAATCCTGGAGGCGCCGGAAGGCAAATCCGGGGCCGGGCAGGGACCGGCCGCTCCGTACGTCACACCGGACGGCCTCCAGGTTTTCACCCGGGATGCGGCCGCCTCGGCTCTCGTGTGGAGCCGGGATAGCGGCTACCCCGGCCATCCCGATTATCGCGAATATTACCGCGATATCGGGTATGAGCTCGGCCGCGGCACTCCGGCCGAGCAAGCTTACATCCGGCCGTACGTGCTGCCGGATGGCACTCCCGCTGCGACAGGCTACAAGTACTGTCGCATAACGGGCGCCGCCGGGGGCGGAGACGGAGCCGGAGGCAAAGCCCCATACGACGCCGGCCGCGCCGCGGAGCTGGCCGCCGCGCATGCGAGGCATTTCCTCGCATCGCTCGGCGCAGCGGAGCCTCGGGGCAGCGAAGCGGCAGCGCGCGGGGCGGCCGGCGTTGATGGCGCTGACTCCGCAGCCGAGTGGGACGCTGCCGCCCCGACCGCCCAGGCGGCATCCGGGCTCGTCTCCTCCGTCTCCGCTGCCGCTAAACGCCAGCCTGCGGAGGCTTTCCCGGCTTCGGGCCTTGCGGGAGACGCCGCACGGCGAACGCCGGCTGCCTGCACAGCGCCGGAAGCCGAGCACACCCGCGCCTCCGGCTGTTATGCTGGGGAAGGCGGGGCCTCCCGACCGGCCGCTTCCGCTTCGGAGGCACGCCTCCTGCCGCCCCGGCCGGTTGCCGTCTGCGCCTTCGACCTGGAGCTTTTCGGACACTGGTGGCACGAAGGCCCCCTCTGGCTGGAAACCCTGCTGCGCGAAGGCGACCTTGAACAGCGGCGGCGGTATGCCGCCAGCGGTTCGCACAGCGGCCCTTCACTTCCCGATTCGGAGAAGCAGCCCGTGTTTCTTACGCCCTCTCTATATGAGGAGCGCTACGCTTTCGACAAAGGCACGGCCCCCGCTCTATCCAGCTGGGGACGGGGAGGGGATGCCAGAGTCTGGCTGAATCCGGCTACAGACTGGATGTATCCGCTTCTGCATGCCGCAGAAGAAGCCTTGGCGCTGGCCGCCGCAAGAGCCGCCCGGACAAACACCGCAGCAGGAAAGGCTCACCAAGCCCTCGCTGCGGAACATAACGCTATTTCAAGCTCGGATCCTTTTTCCTTCCATTCCCCTGACTCCGGCCCGAATCGACGCGATCACGAAAATCTTTCGCACACCGCTCTCACCGACAGAATTTTGCGACAGGCTGCGCGGGAGCTCATGCTCGCCCAAAGCAGCGATTGGGCGTTTATGATCGAATCGGGAGACATGGCGGGCTATGCCGCCGAAAGATTTCACGAGCATAGGAATAACTTCTATCAACTGCTACCGATACTGGATGATATAGATGAGAGACAACCCGACGTTCTTTCACCCGGGAAGCTAGAATTGCTTCATAGAATGGAAAGAAGCGCTCCTATCTTTGCCGATGTGAATTGGAGAGCCTACCTCCCGGGGTATCTTTCCGAAACGCTAGCGGATAAAAAACCGTCCCAGGCACCCGCCTTTGCTCCCGCCGGTCTTTCGCCTGAAGAGCAAACGGCCGCCGAAGAGCGCGAAACCGGCAAGCCATCCGCCGGAAGTTCACAGGCAAAACCGCCTGCCGCAAACAGCTCCACCGCTGCTCTGAATACCGACAAAAAAGCCTCCCTCCGCGTTCTCGTGCTGGCCTGGGAATTCCCGCCTCATCTAATAGGAGGGCTGGGGCGAGCGGTCGGAGACCTTGCGTCACAACTGGCCCGTGACGGCCATATTGTGCATGTGATAACATGCCGCCGGGATGACGAGGCCTCGGACAGTCTTTGGAACGGAGTGTACGTTCATCGCGTGGAAGTCCTGCAAAGCTCCGAATCCCCGGCTTTTCTCGACTGGGTGTTCAGGTTGAACATCGCCATGATTTTACGGGTGGAACGTCTGATGGAGGAAAATCAGGAGCTTCGGTTCGATATCCTCCACGCGCATGACTGGCTGGTGTATTACGCCGCCCGTGACTGCCGGCAGGCTCTTCGCCTGCCGCTTGTCGTTACCCTGCACGCAACCGAACACGGCCGCAAGCTGGGCCGGCTGGACGATCCCGTCTCCCGCAAAATTCACGCTGCCGAAAGCAGCCTGGCGGAGCTGGCCGACAAACTTATCGTTTGCAGCGATTCGATGGCGGAGGAAGTGACGTCGCTTTTCAACCGTAAAAAATCCGGCGTGACGGTCATTCCGAACGGTCTTCCTGCCTCTTCCGATGCGGAAAACAACCGGGAGCCGCATCCGGTTCCGGCATGTGCCGGAGATTCCGGATATCCGCAGCGACCGCCGTTTGCAAAGCGCCGGATTCTATATCTCGGACGCCTCGTCCCCGAGAAGAACATTCCGCTGCTTCTGGCAGCGCTCCCTTATGTCCTGGAGCAGTTCCCGGAGACGGAACTGATCATTGCCGGAACGGGACCGGAGGCGGCTTCCATCCGCGAGCTGGCCCTTCCCTTCGGCGACCGCGTTCGTTTTACCGGCTTCGCCGACGAAGCCGCCAAAGCCGGGCTTTTTGCAGAAGCCGATGTCTGCGCCATTCCGAGCCTATACGAGCCTTTCGGAATCGTGGCGCTTGAAGCGATGAGAGCGGGCGTCCCTCTCGTCGCTTCGGACACCGGCGGGCTCGCCGGACTTGTCGAAGACGGTGTAGACGGTTTCCGGCTTCCTCCGGCGGATCCCCGGGCTTGGGCCGGGAAGATTTGCCTTCTGCTGGGCGATCCGGAACTTGCGGCTCTTTTTACGAAGCGCGCCTCCGCTAAATTACGCACATGCTTTAATATGAAGGAAATCGGAACCGCCACCACGAACGTTTACCAAAGCGCCATAAATTGCCAAAGATCGACAAAAACTTGTTGACCTCTTCTTCTGAAAACGGTAACCTTATGGCGAATAACCTGGATTTACCAGTAACCAGTAAGGAAGTGATTTTTTGCCCAGACATTTCGTTGTCGGTAACGGGAAGTTTCTCATCAATCTGGATGAACACTCTTACATGCGGGATTTGTACTATCCTTATGTAGGGCAGCTGAATCATATCGGCGGGTATCATTGTCGTGTCGGAATTTGGGTGGACGGTGCTTTTTCGTGGTTGGACGCGCCTGAATGGCAGTTTCAGCGTGCTTATGTGGAAGACTCCTTAGTGACCGACGTGAAGGCGACGCATCCCGGCCTCGGGGTTACGCTTCGCATTCAAGACGGCGTGCATCAGCGGGAGGATATTTTTCTGAAGCGGATTCAGATCACCAACCATCACTCGGCGGTGAAGGAAGTCCGGGTATTTTTTAACCAGGATCTCGTAATCAACGAGACGGAGGTCGGCGACACTGCCGCCTATTACCCGGCCAATCACACCGTTTTCCATTATAAAAAAGACAAATACTTCATGTTCAACGGAAGTACGGGAACGGACGGCATTTTTCAGTATACGACCGGGGTCAAGCGCTTTTACAATGCCGAAGGCACATGGCGCGACGCCGAGGACGGCCATCTGATGGGCAATCCGATCTCGCAAGGCTCGGTCGACAGCACCATTTCGTTCCGGATGTATGTGCCGCCTTCCGGCGATCATACCCTGTACTACTGGCTGAGTGCGGGCCACACGCTTGAGGACGTGAAAAAGCTCGATAAGTATGTCAAGGAAAGCCATCCCGGCAAGCTGCTCGACCGCGTTCAGATTTACTGGCAGCGCTGGGTCAACAAGACGGAGCGGTCGTTCGGCGATCTGAGCGAAGAAGTTATCCGCTTGTTCAAGCAGAGTCTCCTCATTGTGCGTACCCAAACCGACGTGAACGGCGCGATTATCGCGGCCAACGATTCGGACATCATGCAGAGCAACCGTGACCATTACAGCTACATGTGGCCTCGAGACGGCGCTCTGGTCGCCTACTCCATGTCCATGGCCGGCCATCAGGCGATGATGGAGCCGTTCTACCGCTTCTGCGCCAACGTGATTTCTCCCGAGGGGTATTTGCACCACAAATACAATCCGGACGGAACCGTCGGATCGAGCTGGCATCCGTATGTACACAACGGCGGCGAGCAGCTGCCGATTCAGGAAGACGAGACGGCGCTCGTGCTGTTCGCTCTCTGGCAGGACTATAAGAAGCACGGCAATCTGGAGCTGGTACAGTCCCTCTACCGCGATCTGATCCGCAAGGCCGCACGTTTCATGTCCACTTATATCGACCAGGAACTGAGCCTGCCTAAGCCGAGCTACGACCTGTGGGAAGAACGGTACGGCATCTATACGTTCACCGCTTCCGCGGTTTACGGAGGACTGATCGCCGCGGCTAACTTCTGCAACCTGTTCGGCGATGAGGAACGCAGCAGCCGCTACCGCCATACGGCCGAGAAAATCAAAAACGGCATCCTCACTCATCTCTGGGATGAGAAAGAAGGCCGTTTCGCCCGCGGTTTGTACCAAAAGGACGGAACCTGGGTCCGCGATATGACGCTGGAAAGCTCGGTCTACGGTATATTCGAGTTCGGCGTTCTGCCGGCGGACGACGACCGCGTGGTACGCACCATGCAGGCCAACAAGAACGGCCTGTCCATCAAGACCCCTGTCGGCGGCGTGGCCCGCTATCATCACGATTATTATTTCCAGCGGTCGCAGGATGTGGACCAAGTGCCAGGCAATCCCTGGATCATCTGTACGCTATGGATCGCCGAATGGGAAATCGAATGCGCCAAGACGCTTGCGGACCTGGAGACACCCCGGCAGACGCTGGAATGGGTCGTAAAGCATCAGATGGAGAGCGGAATTCTTCCGGAACAGCTCGATCCGTATAACGGCGATCCTGTATCCGTGGCCCCTCTCACCTGGTCGCACGCCACCTTTGTTCTCGCCGTCGTCAAATACTTGAGCAAATATGAGCAGCTTGCGGGAAAATAACCCTGCCTGCTCCCGAAAAAAAACCGCAAGCCGTTCCAATTCGGCCTGCGGTTTTTTCAGTACTTTCCTCTTTTATCAGGCGGTCAGTCCGGTCCCCTGCAAAAGAGCAAAGGCCACTCTCACCCAAAAAGGCTTTACAGACGCTTTTCGGCAGCTTAGAAGAGCTTTTCCGGCCCTCCACGGGCGCGACGCGAAGGTCTGCTGTTTTTATCCCCCGCCGCTGTACACGCTTGGACGCTCCGAGCCGCTGCAACGGAAAGACGAAGGGCGCCAAGACCATACCGACACCTCATGACCGGCGGCGTCTACAGCCGCTCTCCAAACACTTCGTCATATTTCTCCGCGCTCCACAAAGCCTCAAGCTCTTCCGGCTTGTTCATCTCAATCTGAATAAGCCATCCCGAGCCGTAGGGAAAACGGTTGATATAATGGGAGTTCTTAACCAACTCCCGGTTTGTGGATACAATCGTTCCGGACAACGGCATAAACACATCCGCTTCCGCCGTAACGGACTCCATTGTCCCCAGAAGATCGCCGGCCTGCAGCTCCTCCCCTTCCTCGGGAAGCTCTGCAAACACAATCATTCCGATCTCCATTTGCGCGTAATCCGTCAATCCGATCGTAGCCCGGCTTCCGTCTACCCGGACCCACTCATGATTCGGGGTATACAACAGTTCCTGCGGGATATCCATCCTGCTCCTCCTTTCTTTCCTGAAAGGCCAGGGCTTTCTCAATCGTAACAAAAGCTCCCCGCCCGCCGCCGTTAAGCGGAAAGTGAGGAGCTCCTATAATCAGTCCGTCAACTTACTTTACGGACAGGTTTTTGTCGCCGGGTTTCCAGTTCATCGGGCACAGGCCGCCGGACTGAAGAGCTTGCAGGACGCGAAGAGTTTCTTCTACGCTGCGACCTACGTCGTTGTGGTTAACGACTTGGTATTTCAGTTCGCCTTCCGGATCGATGATGAACAGGCCGCGCAGAGCTACGCCTTCTTCTTCGATCAGGACGCCGTAGTCGCGAGCTACGGATTTCGTCAGGTCAGCCGCCAGCGGGAAGTTCAACTTGCCCAGGCCGTTGTCCTCACGAGCGGTGTTGATCCATGCACGGTGAGAGTGCTTGCTGTCCACGGAAACACCGAGGATTTCGGTTTTCAGATCCTTGAAAGTGGAAGCAGCTTCACTAAGCGCCGTAATTTCAGTCGGGCATACAAAAGTGAAATCAAGAGGATAGAAGAAAAGTACCAACCATTTGCCTTTGTAATCGGAAAGAGAAGCCGTACCAAAATCCGTTCCGTCTCCAAGTGCAGTTTCCATAGTGAAAGCCGGAGCCGGTTTACCTACCAAACGTTCTGCCATGTCAAAATTCCTCCTTTGATCTTTTCCTTGTCGAATAATAAAATGGTATCATCCGCCCAAAAGAAAGTCAAGATTATAGAGTCTATTAAATAATAATTATTATAAAAATATGACCAATGTGCGAACATTTGCTGCCATTACGGCCTTCGGCTTCTTGATCTGTGTTCGCTAACGCGAAGTTTTCAAACGAATCTCTACCTATTATAATAGTGCGCATTTTGCATCCCGACGCCTACATCTTTTCTTTACAAAAGAAAACACGCAGAAAGCAAACTCTCTTCTGCGTGTCGGTATCAGGCATTCTTTTATTTACGGATGGCCGCGACAATCAGGTCGCCCATTTCTTTAGTGCCGATCGCTTTCGACTTATCGACCGCGATATCGCCCGTGCGGTGGCCCGCATCGAGCACTTCCTTCACGGCACGCTCGATCGCGTCCGCCGCTTCGTGGTAGCCGAACGTCAGGCGGAACATCAGCGCTACCGAGAGGATCGTCGCGATCGGGTTGGAGATCCCTTGACCGGCGATATCCGGTGCGGAGCCGTGTACCGGCTCGTACAGGCCGAAGCTGCCTTCGCCCAGCGAGGCGGAAGAGAGCATGCCGATCGATCCGGTCAGCATCGCCGCTTCGTCGCTCAGGATGTCTCCGAACATGTTCTCGGTGACGATAACGTCGAAGCTGGAAGGACGGCGCAGAAGCTGCATCGCACAGTTGTCGACGAGCACATGCTCAAGTTCGACATCCGGGTAATCCGCGGAAATGCGGATGACCGTCTCTCTCCACAATCGGGAAGTCTCCAGCACGTTCGCCTTGTCGACCGAAGCCAGCTTCTTGCTGCGCGTGCGGGCGATTTCGAACGCCTGGCGTGCGATGCGTTCCACTTCGCTTACGTTGTAAGCGCAGGTATCGACCGCTTCTTGTCCGTTCTCTGTCTCGCGGCGGAATTTCTCGCCGAAGTAAATGCCTCCTGTCAGCTCGCGGACCACGATAAGATCCGTACCGTCAAGCACTTCCGGCTTGAGAGTGGACGCGTCCTTCAGGCAGTCGAACACGACAGCCGGGCGGATGTTCGAGAACAAACCGAGCGCTTTGCGGATACCGAGGAGGCCCGTTTCCGGACGAAGCTCCTTCGGATTGTTGTCCCACTTCGGACCGCCTACGGCTCCGAGCAGCACCGCGTCGGCGCGCTGGCACAGTTCCAGCGTTTCCTGCGGCAGCGGCGTGCCTTTCTCGTCGATGGCGATGCCGCCGAACAAGCCGTGCTCCGTCTCAAAGCGATGACCGAAAAGCTCCTCGGTTTTCTTGAGAACTTTCTCCGCTTCCGCAACGACTTCCGGGCCGATTCCATCCCCCGCGATGACGGCGATTTTTTTCACGTCTGACATGTTCGTTCACTCCTTTGGATTGTCCGTAGCTGACAGGGCCGTGCTAATCCGATCCCTACTGCATCTCTACTTTCAGTTTTAACACATTTGGTAACGGATGACTAAGATATAAAAGCTATCAGTTTCATAGGAAAAACCTATAAACATCTTTTCGACGAGGCCGCCATCCTTTTTTCACTTCAAGATACCGTTCCCTCCATCCATTTTTTCATGAACGCAAAAAAACCTGCCGGTCCCATCAGAGTTCTTAACGTTCTCCAACAAAACCAGGCAGGATCTTTTACTAACCTTTAAAAGCGTTATACTTTCGGCGCAGCCGCCAGCAGAGGCTGCAGAACAGCATCCAGGCGTTCGAGGCCCAGCCTGATCTCCGCTTCTCCGGCGTGCGTGTAATTCAGGCGCATGGTGTTGCGCTCCGGCTCGTCGGCGAAGAAAGAAACGCCGGGCACGAAGGCCACTCCCTGCTGAACGGCGGCCGCCAGCAGCACCTGCGTGTCAATGTGCGCCGGAAGTTCCAGCCACAGGAACATACCGCCTTGGGGATCGTTCCAGTGGACGCCCGGCCAGTTCTTCTCCTGAAGCACCTGTACCATCGTGCGCATCCGCTTTTCGTACTCGACCGAGATCAGCCCGATATGGGCATCCATGTCGAACTGCTCCATCAGTTGGAACAGCGTCATCTGATCGAGGGTGCTCGAGTGCAGATCCGCCGCCTGCTTGGCCTGGGCCATGCTGCGGATAACGGCACGGTCGCCCATGACCCAACCGGTGCGAAGTGCGGGCGCCACGATTTTGGAGAACGTGCTCGTGTACACGACGCAGCTTCCCTCAGGATGCTGATCGAGCGAGAAGATGGACGGCATGATTTCGGTCGTGCCGAATTTCAGCTCGCCGTACGGATCATCCTCAAGGATGAGCACATCGTTCTGACGGCAGGCCGCCAGGAGGCCTTTGCGGCGCTCCAGACTCCACACGCGGCCGGCCGGGTTGGAGAAGCTCGGATTCACATACACCATCTTCGGCCGGTGCTGCTTGATTTGGACGGCGAGATCCTCCAGGTCCATTCCGTGGCGGTCGCTCCGGACCGACACGATTTTGGCGCCGCGCGCCTGGAATACCTGAATGGCCGCGAGGTAGGTCGGTCGCTCGACCAGAATGACGTCGCCTTCGTCGATATAGACGCGGGTAAGCAGATCAATCGACTGCTGGGAGCCTGTCGTCAGCAGCATGTCATCCGGCGTAACCTGCATGCCTTTCGTTGCCATGCGGTTGCAGATGCTCTGGCGCAGCGGAGTGTAGCCTTCCGTCAGCCCGTACTGCAGGGCGGACTTGCCGCCCTCCATGACTCTTCCGATCGCTTCTTTGACGGCTTCTACCGGAAAAAATTCCTCAGCCGGAAGGCCCCCGGCAAAAGAAATGATGGACTTGCCCTGCGTAAGCTTGAGAATTTCACGTACAGCGGAGGAGGAAAAAGCCTCCAAAGTTTTTGAGAACCGATATTTCATGATGCCGCCCCTTTCGTGTTAACAAAACACCTCACTTCCGCGCCCGGCGGGAGTGAGGTGCTGCGTATTAAATCAACGTGACATTGCTGCGTTTGGCAGTCGGTGTTTTACGCTTTTCGATCAGACGGTTCAAGGCGTCAATATAGGCTTTGGCACTTGCCTCCAGAATATCCGTGGAAATTCCGCGGCCCTGTACGGAAACACCTTTTTGGCCCAAAATGACATGAACTTCGCCGAGAGCGTCCTTGCCGTAGGAAACCGATTTGATCGTGTAATCCTCCAGCTCCACTTCCTCGCCGGTCGTTTTATCGATTGCGTTGTAGATGGCATCTACGGAACCGTTGCCGTCTGCCGATTCTTCCAGCACTTTGCCGTCCTCGGCATGGATACGCACCGTAGCGTTCGGAACGGCTTGGTTGCTGTACGATACCTGCAGGGAATCCAGCACATATACTTCCGGCGTGCTGACCAGCTTCTCTTCGAGAAGAGCGCGGATATCGTCATCCAGCACGTTCTTCTTCTTGTCGGCCAGATCCTTGAATTTAGCGAACGCCGCGTTCACCTGCTCGTCGCTGAGGTCGTACCCCATATCGATGAGCTTCTCGCGGAACGCGTGGCGGCCGGAATGCTTGCCGAGTACGAGCTTGCTTTCCTTGAGACCGATCGTCTCCGGGGACATGATCTCGTACGTCGTCTTCTCCTTCAGCATGCCATCCTGGTGGATGCCCGATTCATGCGCGAAGGCATTGGCGCCGACGATCGCTTTGTTGCCCGGCACATCCATCCCCGTCAATTTGCTGACGAGGCGGCTTGTGCGGTAAATCTCGGAGAGCACCAGGGATGTCTTCGCCTGGAAAAACTCCTGGCGGGTTTCCAGCGCCATGGCGACTTCCTCGATCGACGTATTGCCGGCACGCTCGCCGATCCCGTTGATGGTGCCTTCGATTTGATCGGCACCGTTCAGAACCGCCGCCAGCGCGTTGGCCGTAGCCATGCCGAGATCATCGTGACAGTGGGCGCTGAGCTGGATTTTCTCGATGCCCGGCACGTTTTCTTTCAGCGTTTTGAAAATGTTCCCGAACTCGCTCGGATTCAGAAATCCGACCGTATCCGGAATATTCACCACCGTAGCGCCTGCGCGGATCGCCATCTCGGTTACTTCGCAGAGGAAGTCGAGCTCGGTCCTTCCGGCATCTTCCGGGGAAAACTCGATTTTATCGAAATATTTCTTCGCATAGCGGATAGCGGCTTCAGCCGTCTCCAGCACCTGCTGCTTCTCCATCCGCAGCTTATGCTTGCGGTGAATCGGCGAAGTGGCCAGGAACAAATGCAGGCAAGGATCCTGAGCGTGCCTCAGCGCTTCCCGCGCCGCATCGATATCCTGTTCCCGCGAGCGGGAAAGACCGATAATCGTTGCGTTTCTCACAGCGCGGGCTACGGAAGCGACGCCTTCCAGATCTCCCGGAGAAGCGGCCGGGAACCCGGCCTCGATCCGGTCAACGCCCAGCTTCTCAAGCTGAAGCGCAATTTCGACCTTCTCCTGCATGTTGAGATTGACCCCCGGTGACTGCTCTCCGTCCCGGAGCGTCGTATCAAACACATAGATTTTTCTCACTTGCGTTCACCTCCTGAAGCTTGAGTTTTGGCTATCTATTCGGGCTCAGCTTACTTCTTGATCCAGTGCATCAGTTCACGCAGTTGGGAACCGACTTGCTCCAGCGGGTGCTCGGCTTCGTTTCTACGTGTCGCGTTCATGAACGCGTTGTTGGATTGGTTCTCAAGGATGAAGTCGCGTGCGAATTTACCTTGTTGGATATCCGTCAGCACGTCTTTCATCGCTTTTTTCGTTTCAGCCGTGATGATGCGAGGGCCCGTTACATAGTCGCCGTACTCCGCCGTGTTGGAGATCGAGCTGCGCATGGAAGACAGACCGCCTTCGTACATCATGTCAACGATCAGCTTCAGTTCGTGCAGACACTCGAAGTAAGCCATTTCAGGCGCATAACCCGCTTCAACTAGTGTTTCAAAACCGGCTTTAACGAGCTCGCTTGCACCGCCGCAAAGAACGGCTTGCTCACCGAACAGATCCGTTTCGGTTTCTTCTTTGAAGGTAGTTTCGATAACTCCCGCGCGTGTACAGCCGATCCCTTTGGCATAAGCGAGACCGATTTGCTTCGCGTTGCCGGTTGCGTCCTGCTCGATCGCGATCAGGCCGGGAACGCCGAAACCTTCCACATACGTACGGCGAACCATGTGGCCCGGGGATTTTGGCGCTACGAGGAATACGTCTGCGTCGGCAGGCGCTTTAATTTGTCCGAAGTGAATGTTGAAGCCGTGGGAGAACATGAGCGCTACGCCTTTTTTCATGTTCGGCTCGATCGCTTCTTTGTATACGCGTGCTTGCGTTTCGTCCGGCATAAGGATTTGGATTACGTCTGCGCGTGCAGCCGCTTCTTCAACCGTGAATACTTCAAATCCGTCGTTTTGTGCGGTGTTCCAGGATTTACCTTGGCGAAGACCGATGATTACATTCAGTCCGCTGTCGCGAAGGTTTTGCGCTTGAGCGTGACCTTGGGAACCGTAACCTACGATTGCGATCGTTTTACCTTGAAGGGATGCGAAGTCTGCGTCTTTTTCATAGTACATAGTAGCTGCCATTGGATAATATCCTCCTTAAATTAAATAACCGTGTATGATTTCCCCATTGAATGGGCCTTTCAGCTTTCAACCGTCAATGAATTACTGATTTGCAGCAGCAAAGAGTTAAGGGCTGAAAGTCCCATTCAAGGGGACTTAGCCGACGAATCGGCCTTTCTGATTTCCGCAAAGAACGAAGAATGAAGGTAGAAGGTTAAAAAGTCCGGCGGTATCCGACCGCTTTACTTGATAGCGCCCCGGATCATCGCCGTAACGCCCGTTCTGGAAAGCTCGCGTATTCCGTAAGGACGGAGCAGTTCAATCATCGCGTCGATTTTCTCGGAATCGCCGATTGTCTGGACAATCAGGGAGCTTGGGCCGATATCGACTACGGCGGCCCGGAATGTGTCCACGATGCCGAGAATCTCAGGACGCTGGGCGGGCTCCGAATTGACCTTGATCAATGCGAGCTCCCGGGCGACCATCGGATTTTTGCTGAGATCGATCACTTTGATCACATCGATCAATTTGTACAGCTGCTTCGAAATCTGCTCCAGCGTATTGTCGTCGCCTTCGGTGACGATCACCATCCGGGAGAGTCCGGCTTCTTCGGACTCTCCCACCGTGATGCTTTCGATGTTGTATCCTCTGCGGCCGAACAAGCCGGATACCCGCTGGAGGACGCCGGGCTGATTGTTAACCAAAATGGATATGGTATGTTTCGTGATCATATTAGTCGTCCTCCCCCATCAACATCTCGCTGATCGTGCTGCCTTGCGTTACCATCGGGAACACATTCTCGTGCTTGGCAACCACGAAATCGATTAGAACCGGCCCCGGCGTATCCAAAGCTTCCTGCCAAGCCCGCTGAGCTTCCTCTTTGTTCGTGGCCCGCAGACCCTTAACGCCGTAGGCTTCCGCCAGTTTGACAAAGTCCGGGCTTCCCGCGAGGTCGATATGGCTGTACCGGTTGTCGTAAATAATTTCCTGCCACTGCCGGACCATGCCGAGCACCTGGTTGTTGATGACAACGATTTTGACCGGAATGTTGTTGATGGCGCAGATGGCGAGTTCCTGGGAACACATCTGCATGCCGCCGTCCCCGTTGATCGAGACGACCAGCTTATCCGGATTGCCCATTTGCGCTCCGATGGCGGAAGGGAAACCGAAGCCCATCGTGCCCAGGCCGCCCGAGGAGATCCAGGAGCGCGGATGCTGGAATTTATAGTACTGGGCTACCCACATCTGGTGCTGGCCGACGTCCGTCGTCACGATCGCTTCGCCTTTGGTCGTTTCGTTGATCATCTCGATCACGTACTGCGGCTTCAACACCGTGTCGGAGTCTTTATACTTCAGCGGGAAGTTCCGCTTGTTCTCCTGAAGCCGCGCGATCCAGTTTTCCGATTTGGCCGGCTTCGCTTTCGTGTTGGCGTATTCAAGCACGGAGCGGATATCGCCGACAACCGGAATGTCCGTCTTCACGTTCTTGCCGATTTCGGCGGGGTCGATGTCGATGTGGGCGATTTTTTTCGCCTTCGGCGCGAAGCCGTCCAGCTTCATCGTCACCCGGTCGTCGAAGCGGGAGCCGATCGAGATCAGCAGATCCGCATTCTGGATCGCCTGGTTTGCCGTGTACGTGCCGTGCATGCCCGGCATTCCGACCCACAATTCGTGAGCGCTTGGGAATCCGCCAAGACCGAGAAGCGTCGTCGTGACCGGAATCCGTGTCTTGTTGATAAACTCCAGCAGTTCTTTGGATGCGTTGGAGTAAACGACTCCGCCCCCGGCGATGATAAGCGGCTGTTCCGCCTCTTCGATCGCCTTGATCAGCTTCTCTACCTGCAGCTTGTTCGGATGAACCGTCGGGTTGTAACCGCGGATGTTAACTTCGCTTGCCGGGTGGAACATGGCCGTCTGTGCCGATACGTCCTTCGGAATATCGATCAGCACCGGGCCTTTGCGTCCCGTATTTGCAATGAAGAAGGCCTCGTGAATGATCCGCGGCAGGTCGTTCACATCGCGTACCAGGTAACTGTGCTTCGTAATCGGCATCGTGATTCCCGTGATATCCGCTTCCTGGAAGGCATCCGTACCAATCGCCGTCGTCGCTACGTTGCCAGTGATGACGACAAGCGGTACGGAGTCCATGAACGCCGTTGCGATTCCGGTTACCAGGTTGGTTGCCCCCGGACCCGACGTCGCGATGCAAACCCCCACGTTGCCAGTCGATCTCGCATAACCGTCCGCCGCGTGAATCGCGCCTTGCTCGTGCCGCGTCAGCAGGTGGTTAAAATCGGAGAATCCATGCATAGCGTCGTAAATATAAAGTACCGAGCCTCCGGGATAACCGAAGACGCATTCCACACCCTCGAGCACCAGGCTCCGCAGCAAGATTTCCGAACCGTTAATCAGTTCCGGCTTGCGCATCGCTTCCATCAATTCCTCTTTAGACCTTTTGGCTGTCCCCACATTCATGAGAATCCTCCTCTCGTTTCGTTTCCATTTTTTTAAAATCAACGCATGGCAGCATGCAAAAAACCCCAATCCTCCCGGCGCCGGAATTCCGGCGTCATACGGGACGAAAGGGGTTTGAATTCTTCCGTGGTACCACCCTAGTTTGTCGTGCGCCTCGCGGCACAGGACCTTAACAGGTTACATTATGTCAGACATAATGCACACTTGGCACGGTAACGTGTGCCGCTCCGATTCTCCCTAATCACCAAGCGTTAAGGCTTAACCAGCCCGCTTGCTTTTCAGGAAAACAGCTCCGAGGTGAGCTCGTACAAAGGGATTATGGCGATGGTTTCAGCGTTTCCGATCGCTCTCTGAGCATAAGGGCCCTTATAACTTCGTCCTCTTCATAGCCGATTTCTGATGAGTCTTACAATTTAGAATATTGATTTAGAGATAATTATATGCACGCCGCTCTCTATAGTCAACAACTTTTCTTTAAAATAATTGTAAGCCCGGTTTACAAGCTCTGACAAAAAAAGAATCGCCATGCGAGGTTATCACGCATGACGATTCGGAAAACGCCGGTTTAGGCGTTCACTTTTTGCTTTGCAGCCGTTGCCAGATCAGCGAAGCCTTTAGCGTCGTTGACAGCCAGATCAGCCAGGATTTTACGGTTAACTTCGATGCCGGCCAGTTTCAGACCATGCATCAGTTTGCTGTAGCTAAGTCCGTTTACGCGAGCAGCCGCGTTAATACGCACGATCCACAATCTGCGGAAATCGCGTTTTTTCGTACGACGGTCACGGTATGCGTAAAGCAGGGATTTCATTACCTGCTCATTAGCTGTTTTAAACAGACGGTGTTTGGAACCGAAATAACCTTTTGCGAGTTTCAGAACTTTTTTATGACGACGACGGGATGTGAATCCGCCCTTGACTCTTGCCATAATGATGACCTCCTAAACGATTTTGGGTAATGGAAACGAAGTGATTACTTAATTTGTGCAAGACCTTGCTTCAGGCGTCTAACGTCGCCAGGAGCCATAACCGGATTTGTAGCGAGTACGCGCTTTTGACGGCCGGATTTGCCGCTGAGCAGGTGGTTTCTGTAAGCTTTGTATCTTTTCACTTTACCGGTACCGGTAATTTTAAAACGGCCTTTCAAGCTGCTGTGGGTTTTCATCTTAGGCATCTGGAAGTCCTCCTCAAATAAAATTCATAGGCAGGGCGCGTTTACACGCGCCCAGAAATTTAGGTTGTTACTTTCGGTGTTAAGATCATGATCATGCTGCGTCCTTCGAGCTTAGGAGCGCGCTCCATGCTGGAGATCTCCTCAGTTTCGGTTGCAAGACGCTGCAGTACTTTCCTTCCGTTCTCGGCGTGAGCAATCTCACGGCCGCGGAAACGTACGGAAGCTTTCACTTTGTCACCGTCATTCAAAAATTTAACCGCATTGCGCAGCTTCGTTTGGAAATCATGTTCGTCGATCGTAGCGCTCAGGCGAATTTCTTTGATGTCCACGATTTTCTGGTTCTTGCGGGCTTCTTTTTCTTTCTTCTGCATCTCGTAACGGTATTTCCCATAGTCCATGATGCGGCATACCGGCGGTTTAGCCGTTGGCGCTACGTTCACCAGATCCAAGTTGGCGTCAATCGCCATTTGGAGCGCTTCACGAATCGGTTTAATGCCGAGCTGTTCGCTCTCGGGCCCGATCAAACGGACTTCTTTCGCGCGAATCTCATCGTTAACCATGTGATCTTTACTAATATTCTCCACCTCCAACCATTGTTTCCAAGCTTGTTGCAAGGACATAAAAAAGGGATGCAGGCTAACAGCCCACATCCCCACGGTTCGTTTGTCACATAAAAACAAAACGTTGACGTTATTTCATCGTAACCAGCCGACGGAATCGGTCAGGTGAGAAGCGGGCGCCTCTTCTTTTAAAAATATGCAGTTGTGCAATCACTCGTACTACTATACCACTCCGGAGAAGACAAGTCAACTTTATTCTGCTCGAATTCCCGTAAGTAAGTTAGCTGACCTGCTTGCTCTGCACTTCTTCCAGGCGGATAACACGCGTATGCTTCGTATGGCTCCACTGCTTGTTGTTCTGCGTGAAGAACGCGTATACGGTAATCGGCCACCAAGACAGCATGAAGATCGGATAAGCGATCAGGTACTTGTAGGTCTTGCCGGACGCCTTCTCGATAAACAACGAGATCGGCAGCATCACATAAATCGAGATGGCCAGGACGTTGACAATCGGAGCCAATTCGTACAGATTCATGTCCGTTCCGCCCGGTACGATGGCTTTGATCCAGATCGCCACGCTCAAGATGGAACCGAAGAAATAGTTATATACGTTAGCCGAATAGAAAGCGGCGTCGATTTTGGTCCAGCTGCGCTCTTTAAGTCCCTGCCACAGGAGCGGGAACAGATAGCGGCGGCAGACGTCGAAGTGTCCCTGCATCCAGCGCAGGCGCTGTTTGACGGACGCTCTGAACGTCAGCGGCTTCTCGTCGTAGACTTTCGCGTAGTAGTTCATCGTCGGCTTAACGCCGAGCTTTACGCAGCGCATCGAAAACTCAAGGTCTTCGACGAGGCTCGTCGCGCCCCAGCCGATCTGCTTCAGCAGGTTCGACTCAAAGCACATGCCTGTACCGCCAAGATAGTTGGCGAGGCCCAGATTCGTACGCGGAACCTGCCAGAAGCGGTTCGCGAAATAATACGAGATGGCGTAGGAAGCCGTAACCCAGGAATCGTTCGGATTCTTGGTGTCCAGATAAGCTTGGATGACTTGGGAACCGCTGCACAGGTCGTCGTTCATATGACGCAGATAGTCGTGGCCGACGAGGTTGTCGGCGTCGAACATCACGACGGCGTCATACTGGCGCGGACGCTTCCACAGCTCTTTGAGCATCCATTCGATGGCGTACCCTTTGCCCCGCAGATTCGGGTTGTTGCGCTCGCACGCATACAGTCCGTGGCTGCGCACAATATCGGCGGTGCTGTCCGTACAGTTGTCGCAAATGACGAAAACGTCGTACAGCTCTTTCGGATAGTCGAGCTGCTTCAGGTTCTCGAGCAAGGCCCCTACTACTTCTTCTTCGTTATGCGCCGCTACCAGAACTGCGAATGATTTCTGCGGCGGATGCTGCGTTTTCTTTTTCGGACGCTTCCAGCCAAAGAATGTTAGAAACAACTGATAAGCCCCGAATAACACCAATACAATTTGCAAGACCAGCAAAATTGTATCCAGCATCGTAAACCCCCCTTTTAATGTTCACAACAAAGTCTGTTTTTATATTTATCGCTTTGTATGTAACCCATTTTGTTCCAATTGAAGCCAATGTAATCATTTTTGTGTAGAAGCCAATGCAATCGTTCTTGATTGTGACGGGTTTCCATGCTTTTGTCAAAACCCTATTAATGGACTATTTGGTCGGTTCGAACATTTTAGCGCGAAAAGACCCCAGTAAAGTAATCGGCGCTCGTTCTCGTGTGCGATTGCGGCTTCTTCCCCCGGTTTTCTACTTTTTTGTGACTTTGGCCTCTGTAAAACTCCAAGTTTGCGGGCCTTTTTTTGATTTTAATTTTCGGCGGGCCAGGCCGTCTGCTCCATTATAATCGAGCCGCAGGGCCAAAACAACTTGGACGGACTATCCCGGCGCGGCGCTTATTTCACGATGCCTGCCGCCCTTCGGGCTCCGCCGCCGGCATCTCCCGCAACCTCCCTATAGCTTTCGTATAGGGTTGCGAAAATTGAGTCCCAACTCCTGGTAAGCGCGTGCGACCGGCCCTCAAGCGCCAGTTTTCGACGCAGTTCGGGGGCTTCGTAAAGCCTTTGCACCGCCCCGGCCAAAGCGGACGCATCGTCAGGCGGACAAAGCAGGCCGGTATACCCATGCCTGACGTTATCCGCCACTCCGCCGGCGTTTACACCGACGACGGCCGTTCCCGACGCCATCGCCTCCAGCACCACGTTGCCGAACGTTTCCGAGGCGGACGGGAACACGAATACGTCGGCGGCCGCGTAGAGCTCCGCCAGCTCCCTGCCCTCCACGAAGCCGCAGAAGCGGACGTCCGGGTACGGGGCCAGCCGCTTCTCCAGCTCCGCCCGCATGGGGCCGTCTCCCGCAAGAATCAGCGCGCACTTCGCGCGGAAAACTTCGGGCAGATTGGCGAAGGCGCGCACCAGCGCATCCAAACCTTTTTCGGGCGCGAGGCGTCCTACATAGAGTAATACGAATTTAGCGGGCAAAAGGTTGTGCTTATGCAAAACTTTCCGCCTGTCCGTATGAGGGCGGAATTCGGCCGTATCGATGCCCCGCCCCCATAATTCGATACCCGTCAGCCCTTTTGTATGGAGTATTTTACCGGTCGAAGGCGAGGGTACATATATTTTTACACAGTTTTGGTGAAACCAAAGCAGATATTTCCAGAGCATCGGTTCCATCCATTGGAGGCGGTAATGCGCCAAATACTGGTCGAAATGCGTGTGATAGGAGGCGACCAGGGGGATGCGGTGCTTTTTCCCGTAGTGGAGGCCCGTCAGGCCGAGGTTAAACGGCGTCGCCAGATGGATGAGGGTCGGGCGGAATTCCTTGAGCATCCTGCCGACCAGCAGGGGATTGGGTATCGCCATTCTGCAATCCGGATACAATGAGAAAGGAATACTGTAAAATCGTTCCACACTCCGGATGCCCGAGGTTCCGGCCTCCCCGGCCGCAGGCGCAAATACGCGGCACACCGCTCCACGGGACTCCAGGTAGCGGACCCAGCGTCCCAGCGTTTTGGCGACCCCGTTGACATCGGGAAGAAACGTATCCGTAAATAACGCGACTCTCATAAGACAGCCCTCCGTTTCCACAGCTCGGATGCCCCCCGGAAACTGCAGTCCGCTGCGCTCCGAGGAGTTTCTCTTCTCGATTGTATAGGGCGTTTGTTAACGAGAAAGCTTTGAAAAGTCATAACCCGGTTAATAACTTGTAAATATCCGGCGCGGCCTCCGTTGATACTGCGCTAACAAAATGCTTTTATACTGAAGGTGTCCGAGGGAATTCCTCGTCAAAATTAGAAACGAAGAAAATCCATGAAAAATTAAACCTTTCTTAAGAATTAGCACTCGTTCTCGTTAAGAATTAACAGGTACACTACGGTTGTTAGCTATCAGGGAAGGAGGCATCATCATGAGCAAAGTCGTTCATTGGATGCACCGGCACGAAACACGCATGTTTCTCTATGTCAACCAGCGGTTCCGGCACACCATACTGGATGGTATCCTCGGGACGCTTACTCATCTCGGGGGAGCGACTGCCACCATTGCGATCACGCTGCTCCTGTCCCTATTCGGAAAAGGAGTCTGGCAGATCGCCGGCATTCAGGCGCTTGCCGCCCTTGCGATAAGCCATATTCCGGTAGCCATCGTCAAAAAGCTGTACCCTCGCAGACGCCCGTATCTGGTTGTGCCCAATACGAGGACCGGCCGAAATCCGCTGCAGGACCACAGCTTTCCATCCGGTCATACGACCGCCATCTTCTCTGTGATCGTCCCGTTCGCGGCCCACATGCCCGTTCTAGGTTTCGTCCTCATTCCGCTCGCCCTGCTGGTCGCTCTGTCCCGCATGTATCTCGGGCTTCATTACCCCAGCGATTGCCTGGCCGGCGCGGTAATCGGCTCGGGAGCGGCTGCTGCCTCCGTTGCGCTGTGGCCTTAAATTGAGTATGGTAACAGGATGGAAATTCATGGATAAGAAGGAAAGGTGAATAGACTTGCGCAAAAAAAGAGTACTGCTATTATCCGAAGGCTTCGGTGCCGGACATACCCAGGCCGCTTACGCCCTTTCCGAAAATATGCGGCAGCTGTATCCAGGCATCCAGACGCGCGTTCTGGAACTCGGCGCTTTCCTTCACCCCACGTTAGCCAGATGGATTTTTTCCGCCTATCGCAAAACGCTTCATTCCCAGCCGAAATTATACGGAAAGCTTTATCGCTTCCAATACAAAAAATCATTGAATCCCATCACGCAAATGGCGCTTCACCGGATCTTTTACGCCCAGACGGCCCAGATCATCACCCAACTGCGTCCGGACGCTATCGTCTGCACGCACCCGTTCCCGAGCATCGTCGTATCTCGTCTGAAACGGGCCGGACTGTCTGTGCCTTTATGCACGGTCATAACGGACTATGACGTGCACGGCACCTGGATTTCGCCGGAAGTCAACAAATATCTCGTGTCTTCCGACAAAGTCAAAAACAAGTTGCTCCACCGCGGAGTGGCCGGCGACAAGATCGAAATCACCGGCATTCCGGTGCATCCCGGTTTCCGCCAGCCTCACGACAAGACGGAAATACGCCGCCGGTTCGAGCTGGCCTCCATTCCTACGGTGCTCGTCATGGGAGGGGGATGGGGACTCATCGGGGGCGACACCGTTCTGGACGAAATGCTCCGCTGGCGCGACCGGGTTCAGCTTATTTTCTGCTTCGGCAGCAATCAGAAGGCATTGGCGAAATGCCAGGAGGACCCGCGGTTCCTTCATCCTCACGTGAAGCTGCTCGGCTTTACGAACGAAGTCGACAAACTGATGGAAGTTTCGGATCTGCTGGTGACCAAGCCGGGCGGAATGACCTGCACGGAAGGTTTGGCCAAAGGCATTCCGATGCTCTTCCACAAGCCTATACCGGGACAGGAAGAGGAAAATCTGCTGTTCTTCACGGAAAACGGCTTCGGGGAATCCATTTTGTCGGAAGAAACCATCCGCTTGTGGTTCAAAGGTTTATCGGAACGCGGAAACGAAATGCGGCGGATGCGGGAAGATATCCGGGAAAGCTGCCGCAATATGTTCCAAACGGACTACTCTCAAGTCATCATGACGCTTATACACAAAGAAGAACAGCAGTCCGTTTAGGACTGCTGTTCTTCTTTTAGGCGTTCCACGTGTTCGGCAAGAGCCCGGGACCCGAGCACCACTTCCACACGGTGTATGTTCATGCCCTGCTTGGCAAATTTCGTTTCGTACTCCGTCATGACGTGATCCGGATTAAACCCTTCCTCGAAACCGCCGTGCAGATCGAGAGAGATGTTCCGCATTCTCAGATCCAGATCCGCAAAAGAATTCAACGAGAATTCGAACAAGGATCTGGAGTCCGTTTTGAAGTGAATTTCGCCGCGCTCGTTAAGCGCGTGTTTGTATTTATGGACGAAGCCCGCATGAGTCAGGCGGCGTCTGGCATGTTTCTTCTTGGGCCACGGATCGCTGAAATTCAGATAAATCCGCTCCAGTTCATTCTCGTCGAAAACTTCTTCCAGCCGTTCGATATTGAACAGAGCAAGCCGGATGTTCTCAAGCGATACATCCACGGCCGATTCCTCGATACCGTGCGCGATCCGGACTTTCTCGCTCGCTCTGCGGATCAGTTCATCGTACATATCTACCCCGATGAAATTGATCCCGGGATTGCGCCGGCTCATTTCGCTGATGAACTGGCCTTTCCCCATCCCGAGCTCCACATGAATCGGATTGCCGTTCCCGAACACTTCCGCCCACTTTCCTTTATATAAAGCCGGTTCCAGAACAATGAGATCGCGCTGCTTCTCGATTGCTTCCCGGATGCCTTTTCTTCCTCTTAAACGCATTGCTTACCTCCCCTAATCCTTATCCGGTCACCTGCAGCCATTCCCTGTGGGATCACGGAAACATGCTTCAAATAATAGACGATTCCCCCGGAAAATGCAAAGAAAAATAAGCATCCGGCAAGCCCCGGAAACGTTAAAAATCAACGCTCTATCCGGCCAAAAGCGTCAGCGGTTAATCAAAACGGCATCCAATTGACGGCGTACTTTGCGGCGCGCTTCGGCCGCGGCCCGGGCTTCGTAAGCAAAATTTGAGGTTCCCGCCAGAATCATGGCTTCTTTCGGGGTAAGCTCCAGCGTGATTCCAGTCGTTTCCTGCCCCTGAAGGTCGCCGCTGCGGGTCAAAGTCAGCATCTCTTTTCACCTCCCTGTCAGCGAATTAACAATTTCGTTTAAAAAGACGGGAAAGGACATCTCCAAAAGAGATGCCCTTCTGCTTCCCGTGGATTAACGGTTATGAATTTCGTTTTCTCTTTTGTTGCGTCCGCCCAGACCGGCCAGACCGACGAGGCCGAGAAGACCGAGCCAGCCCCAGTTCGTATTGTTGCGGGTCGTTCCGTACGTACGGTAAGTGGACGTGTCGTAAGCACCGCGGTTGTTGGTGCCCGTCGTGCTCATGCGGTCCATCATACGGTTGCCGTTGGTACCGACCGTACCGGTCGTTCCGTACGTGCCCGTGTTGCCGTTATAACCCGTACCGTAGGTATTCACGCCGCTGGTTGTGCCTGTCGCTGCGCCTGTCGCCGCACCCGTTGCTGCGCCGTTTACGGCACCGGTGACGGCACCGGTCACACCGCCGGTTACAGCGCCTACCGTACCTGTTACGGCGTTACGGCCCGTGCTGTATGCGCGGTTCAACTGATCCGGTGCTGTGGCGTTCGGGTTAACACCGTTCATGGTTGTCCCCGGAGTCGTCGTGCCGGTCACCGTCGTGTTGGTCGTTCCTGTTGTCGAACCTGTTCCCAACGTGCTGGCGTGCGCGGCACCCACCGTAAGCATAGAAGTCAGGGCAACAGCAAGCGTAGCATAGCGAAGCTTTTTCATGGACAGTCCCCTTTCAAAGCAGTTGTTTTATTGCTCCCTTAGGATGTCCGGCCCGGGTTGCTTTAAACGGGGTACATACTGGCAGAGGAAGGGGTGCATTCCCTTTTGTTTTGGGCTACAATAGGAAAAGTCAGATTGAAAAAGGAGTACTGAAGCCTCATGAACGCAATTACAACCGAGCCTCTCCTGTGGGGGGATAAACGGTTTCATACATGGAATTACGAGATGCGCCGCCAGTTCGGCGAGAAGGTATTTAAAGTCATGCTGGACGCGGGTTTCACATGCCCGAACAGGGACGGCAAAATCGCTACCGGAGGCTGCACGTTCTGCAGCGCAAGAGGGTCCGGCGACTTTGCGGGAAGACGCCGCGACGACCTGGTGACGCAATTTAACACGATCCGGGACCGCCAGCACCAGAAATGGCCGGATGCGAAGTACATCGGCTATTTTCAAGCCTACACCAACACTTACGCGCCCGTGGACGAGCTGCGGGAGTATTACGAAGTCATTCTTCAACAGCCCGGCGTTGTAGGGCTCTCCATCGCCACGCGGCCGGACTGCCTGCCCGACGATGTCGTGGAATATCTGGCCGAGCTTAATGAGCGCACCTACCTGTGGGTCGAAATGGGCCTTCAGACCATTCACGAAAGCACGTCGACCCTTATTAACCGGGCCCATGACACGCAGTGCTACACGGAAGCGGTCGCCAAGCTGAGAAAACACAACATCCGCACGTGTGCGCATATTATTTACGGACTGCCTCAGGAAACCGATGACATGATGATCGAGACCGGGAAAGCCGTCGCCGCCATGGATGTGCAGGGCATCAAAATCCATCTGCTCCACCTGATGCGCAAAACGCCGATGGTGAAGCAGTATGAAGCGGGCCTGCTGCGCTTCCTGGAGCAGGATGAATACATCAAGCTCATCGTCGATACGCTCGAGCTGCTCCCGCCGGAAATGATCGTTCACCGGCTGACCGGCGATGCGCCGCGCGATCTGCTCATCGGCCCCATGTGGAGCCTGAAGAAATGGGAAGTGCTGAACGCGATCGACGCCGAGCTCAAACGCCGGGATACTTGGCAGGGGAAGCTCTGGACGCCCGCAACCCCCGCCGGACCGGTATAAGCGGAGGCCGCCATGGGATTTCTCTCCATTCTGAGCTGCGCGCATAAATGGATCGAGGAACGTGTCCGCCCCGGCGATACGGTGGTAGATGCCACCGTGGGCAACGGAGTGGACACCCTCTTCCTCGCCAGGCTCGTCGGCCGCGTCGGCCGCGTGTACGGCTTCGATATCCAGCCGCAGGCGCTGGATACGGCCCGTACGCGGCTGGAACGCGAGCTGGACGGCTCCGGCGGCGCGCAGCGGGTCTCGCTTCTGCTGCGCAGCCATGCCGACATGGCGGACGCTGTCCCGAACGACTGCCTGGGACGGACGGCCGCCGTCATGTTCAACCTTGGGTATCTGCCCGGCGCAGATCCCGGGGTTATTACCGTGCCGGCTTCCACGCTGCCCGCTCTGGAAGCCGCGCTCCTACTTCTGCGCGAAGGCGGCATCCTCACCATCGCCCTGTATCCGGGCCACGATGGCGGAGCTTCCGAGGCGCAGGCGGTCGAAAGCTGGGCCGCCGCGCTTCCCCAGGAGAAGTGGAGCGTGCTCTGCTACCGGTTTATCAACAGTGCGGCACGGTCGCCTTACTTGATTGGTATAGAGAAAAAGAAACCGAGAGGAGTACTGAAATGAAACCTTACCCGATTCATTTTCAACCCGATTTTAAACACCGTGTATGGGGCGGCCGCGCCCTGGAGGAATTCGGCTACGAGATTCCCGAAGGCCATGTCGGCGAAGGCTGGATGATCGCGGATCATGCGAACGGCACCTCTACCGTTACAAATGGAGAACTGAAAGGCCTCGGCCTGGACGAAGTCCGGGAAAAGCTGGGCGCCGAATGGTTCGGTACGAAAGGCACTTCCGCCGGAAACGGACGTTTTCCTCTGCTCGTCAAGCTGCTTGACTGCAACGACGACCTCTCCGTTCAGGTGCACCCCGGCAATGACTATGAGAACCTCGCGCAGGGCGAGCTTGGAAAGACCGAAATGTGGTACGTGCTGGACGCAAAACCCGGAGCCAAGATCATTTACGGGCTGAAGGATGGAATCACGCGTTCCGAATTTCAAGCAGCCGTTCAAGAGGATCGCATTCTCGATACCATGATGTCCGTGGAGGCCGAGAAGGGCGACAGCTTCTATATTCCTTCGGGTACGGTCCATGCGCTGGGCTCCGGCGTGCTGGTAGCGGAAATCCAGCAAAACTCGGACACGACTTACCGTCTGTACGACTATAACCGCCCCGGACTCGACGGCAAGCCGCGGGAGCTTCATATCGAAGATTCCCTGAACGTCATCGCCTTCGGAAAGGCCGGCGCCACTTTCATGAAAACGATGGACGCTGCACCGAACGAATGGCTGGAGCTGGCCGCTTCCCCTTATTTCGTGGTGGAAAAAGGCATCGTAACCGCTCCGTGGAACTTGTCCACGACACCGGAAAGCTTCACGCTGCTGATCGCCTGCGAAGGCAGCGGTTCGCTGGAATGGGCGGACGGCTCTCTGGCGATGAAGCCGGGCGACTGCTTCCTGCTCCCGGCCACGCTGGGCGGTTACACGCTAAGCGGCAGCCAGACGGTGCTGCGCTCTTATCTGCCTTAGGCCCGAGGCATCGCTCTTAGCCTATAGATAAGCCCCTGCGGCCGAACATAAAAAAAGCCTTCTTCCCTCCGTGCCGACGCACGGAAAGGAAGGAGGCTTTTTAGCGTTGTACGAGACGGAAGATCTCAACGGGCATGTTCGCCCAGGCTCTCCAGAGCCTCTTCGGGAAGCAGCCCTACCCGGACTAGTCCCTTGAGAATGCCGTCTTCGGAGCACGAGTCCGTGACCACATCCGCCGCGGCTTTCGCTTCGGGGGCCGCATTGCCCATCGCGATTCCCGTTCCTACGCTGGTGAGCATCTGAATATCGTTCAGCCCATCGCCGAAAGCGTAACAATTCTCGTTCGGAATTCCGACGGCTTTGAGCATTTCCTGAATGCCGATCGCTTTGGAGCTTCCGGCAGGCAGAACGTCAAGAGCATGCTCGTGCCAGCGGATGAACTGAAAATGCGGGTACCGCTCGGCGTACAGTTTCTCGGCTTCGGCGTCGCAGAATAAATGTCCCTGAAATACCGCAGAATGTTTGTAAAACTCCGGATCGGCTTCCGGACACGGAATCTTGAGGTTATCGTAGCTTTCCTTTACATGCGGATGCGAGCTGCTTACGCGGGTCTCGGGGTGGCCGCAGTACGCCAGGGGATGGCCCTGCTCGTCCGCCGCTTGGACCAGTTCCGCAAGCTTCACGGGATCCATCGGATTCGAATAAATTTCACGGCCTTCGAACAGCACGTACTGTCCGTTAATGGACACGTAGGACGAAATGCCGAGTTCTTCCCTCACATCCTTGAACATGGACGGTACGCGCCCCGTCGCTATGGCCGTAAACACGCCTCGTTCCTGCAGCAGCCTGACGGCTTTGCGGGTGGATGCGGGAAGCTGTTTATTTTCATCCAGCAAAGTCCCGTCGATATCAAAAAATACGATCGCTCTCTCCATCTCTCTGTACCCCTTCCGGTATAAGTTCGTTCTAAAAATGTGTCGAGGTATCAAGGTCTTGATAAGAAGCCCTTCGCCTCATCCGTAACGCCCCGGAGGTTACGCCGGACGGAGACGTGAAGGCTTGCGAATTAAGCGTAAAGTATGAAATGCTTTTCACGTCAAGTCTCTCTCCCGAAATTTTTGACGCGGACGATCGGGCTGCTTTAAACTGAGGACAGAAAGGAGGCCGGACCTATGGCCAACATCAAGGACATTGCCAGACTGGCCGGAGTCTCCGTAGCGACCGTTTCCCGCGTGCTCAACGACCATCCTTACGTCAGCGAAGCCAAACGCGCGGCTGTACAGGAAGTCGTACACCGCCTTAACTATTCCCGCAATGTGAATGCGGTTCATCTCATCACCGGCAAAACGAACATGGTCGGGGTGGTCATCCCCTACCTTAATCTGCCCTACTTCAACAGCATTATGGAAGGAATCGCGCAGGAGGCGCTGGAAGCCAATGTACATCTGCTCGTCAGCCAGACGAACTATGCGGCGGATAAAGAGACCGAGCTGTTGAACATGCTAAAGATCAAACAGATCGACGGCCTGCTGATCTGTTCCCGATCCCTGGAGTGGGAAGTCATCGAGGCTTACTCGCAGTTCGGACCGATCATTGCCTGCGAATATATCGAGAGCGACCGGATCTCGTCCGTCCATATCGATCATTACGGCAGTTTCCGGCTGGCCATGCAGCTTCTTCTGGAAAAAGGGCATACCCGCATCGGCTACTGCCTGGGACGGGGACACAGCTTTAACAGCCGGAACCGGCGGCGCGCCTTTTCCGACGCCCTCTCTTCGGCGGGTGTTCCCGTCCGGGAGGAGTGGATGTTCTACCAGATCTACTCCATCGAAGACGGAGCGGAGGTAGTCCGCGGCATCCTGGACATGGAGGAGCGTCCGACCGCTCTGCTCGTGGCGGGCGACCAGGTAGCCGCCGGCATCATCAGCGAGGCGGTCAAAAACGGCCTCCGCGTACCGGAGGATCTGGCGATCGTCTCTTTCGACAACCACCCGATTGCGCAGCTGTTCGATATCACCACGATCGACAACCGGCTCGTCGAAATCGGGCGCACTGCCTTCTCCCTGCTGCTGAAGCGGCTGCAGGACCCCACCAGCCCCGTGGAACACCGGGAGCTGCCGTTCCGCCTCATTGAACGCGCGACCGTGTAGCGCCGCTTCAAGAGTGCCGGGCTTGGCACGGAGCGGCATGCCGTCGGCGCCCGTCTTGCCGCCCTTCCGCTCGGCAGGAGCCCGGCAGTGCGGCGGCAGCCTCGGAGGCGCGGCGAGCTGCGACAGGCGCCCGGGGCGAAGTTGCCGCGCATCGTGCGGCTTCGCCCCGGGAAGCTGGTGGCGGACCCGGACCAGCCGCCATTACCCGGCCGCGTGAGGTTCCTAACATCGGATACGTGATAAATCCGGCAACAGGAACCGAGCGCATCGCCTCACTACGAAGCCTGTGCGCAAAAAAAGGCTCCCGCCCCCTCGTTACGAGGGCGGGAGCCTTTCTGCCGTGCGGCTGCTCAGTTCCCGGCAGACGCGGACGCCGCCGATGCGCGGCCCAGCGGCATCGAATACACGGACGGCCGACCGCCCGCTTCCGGCCGGTACACGGCCAGCAGCAGCGATTCCGCCGAAGTATCGAGCGAGCCGTCCTGCAGGTAGCGCTGCAAGTCGAACGGGATCACTTCGATGACGGCATGCTTGTGCAGGTCCTTTTCGCCCATGCGCAGCTCGCTGAAATTGCCGGAAACTTCATCCGGACGATCCGCGGCTCTTTTTAAATAATCGCTCTGTTCGGCTTTGTCCAGCTTGAAATCCCACCAGATTTTACGCGGCTTGTATTTATGATTCAGGAAATAATCAAGCTTCATCAGCCCTTCGATAACGTCCATCCGTTCGGTGCCCCGCCAAGTCAGGAAAGCATGAAGCCGGGTGAATAAATCTTCCAGCTGGTGGCCGATTTTCTGCCAGCCTCTTTCCTCCCAGTAATCGCCGAACTCCTGGAAGAAATCGAATGCCGAAGAAAATTCCGAGGCAATCAGGTCATTCACGGTATGGTCCGTGCGGTGGGCGTTCCAGTATTTCTCCAGCACGTCTTCTACACGTTTGATCCGGATCAGGTCGGTAAACGGCAGAATGTCGTTGCCCAGAATCTCATAGGGCGCCTGATCCATGAAAATATAGCCGTACTTAGCCGCATCGATGCGCAGACCGGTTCCCCGGAGCATTTTCAGGAACCCGAGCTGGAGCTCCTCGGGGCCCAGCGCGAAGACGTCGTTGAACGTTTTGCGGAAGGAGTCGTAGTTCTCCTCGGGAAGGCCGGCTATCAGATCCAGATGCTGGTCGATTTTGCCGCTTTCCTTCACCTTCGTCACCGTGCGGGTAAGCTTGGCGAAATTTTGGCGGCGCTTCACCAGGTTGTTCGTCTCATCGTTCGTGGACTGGACGCCGATCTCGAAGCGGAAAATTCCCGGAGGCGCGTTCTCGGCGAGGAAATCCAGCACTTCGGGCCGCATAATATCGGCCGTAATCTCGAACTGGAACACGCAGCCCTGATGATTGTCAATCAGGAACTGGAAAATTTCCAGGGCGTAATCCCGCTTAATGTTAAACGTCCGGTCGACAAACTTAATAAGTTTGGCTCCGTTCGCTATGAGATACAGGATTTCGGACTTCGTCCGCTCCATATCAAAATAGCGCACCCCCACCTCGATGGAGGATAGGCAGAACTGGCATGAGAACGGGCAGCCCCGGCTCGTTTCGAAGTAAACGACCCGGTTCCCGAGGTCCTTAAGATCTTCTTCGAACCGGTGTGGAGAAGGAATCGCATTCAGGTCCAGCTTCGGACGGCCGGGGGTCAAAATAATTTCTTCCCCTTTGCGGTACGCGATGCCGTACACGAAATGAAACTTCCGCGTAGTCGACAGCTCCTGAAGGAAATGCTTGAACGTCTCTTCCCCTTCGCCCATAACGATAAAATCCACTTCCGGAACGGTGCGCATCCATTCCTCCGTATCGTAGGAAACTTCCGGTCCGCCGAGTACGATGGTCAGATCGGGACGGATTTTTTTGATCATGCGGATGACGCGGAGTGTTTCTTCAATGTTCCAGATGTAGCATGAAAAACCGAGCACGTCGGGATTTTTGCCGTATAAGTCCGAAACGATGTTCATCGCCGGATCTTTGATCGTGTACTCCACGATATCAATCGGAAATTCGGGCTCGCTGAATGCCTTCAGGTACCGCAGAGCCAGCGAAGTATGAATGTATTTGGCGTTCAATGTGGCAAGAACGATATTCATGGTCGTTTACAACCTCTTTTATCAATAAAATCAAGGATCGTTCTTATTCTACACGAACCCCGCCGAATTGACAAAGCGGAGGGATACGGGCGCATGCGCCTTGTCAGCGCGGCGTGTCGAATTCCGGCTCTGTGTCCTCCCACCCGGCGCCCGTCTCGGAAGACCAGGAAGGAAACTGATCGGCGGCGGGCAGGGCAGGCACATCGGCGTACACGTTCCTCCACCGCTTCGCCTGTTCCATCAACTGCCGCTCCACCTGTTCCTTGCGCTGCATAAGTTCACCGGGGTCCCCCGCCTCCTGCTGAATCGCCTTGCGGATGCTGGTATGCTCCTGAAGCCATTGGGTAAGCTGGTACAAGATCATGGGCGTCTCCTCCTTTTAAAGCGCTGTCATTTAGGTATCAGGTTGCCCTTTTAGACGCCGGGTCATACCGTTTGGAGAAACCGTAAATCGCAAAGCATACATATTTTTCTTTTATTGAAACATTTCTCCTGTCCGTGCAGTCTAAAGTTTCAAAGCGGCCGGACCGAAAATTCAGGAGGGATTTGATTATGAAAAGCAAAAAGCCGGTTTTTTATTTAACGGGAGGCATTCTGATCGGAACGCTATTCTCCCAGACAGATGTGTGGGCCAGGCCTGTAATCGACTATCTTCTTCAAGCGGCGACCTATCCGGTAACCGTTGACGGGCAGACATACAGCTCTCCCGATCTTCCCCTGCTAAATTACGAGGGCAGCACGTATGTCCCCCTGAAATCGTTGGGTGATTTGCTCGGAGCTTCCGTGACCTGGAACGATTCGCTCAAACAAGCGGAAATTCACAAGACCAAGCCATCGGCCGCAAAAGAAGATCTCTCCGTCGCTGCCAAAGATTATTACGGTGCCGTGGAGCAATGGACGTTTGACACGCTTTATCAGCCGGATAAAGGAACCTTGGATGAGAAGGGCCGCGGAGAACTGTTGAAACAGCTGGAAACCGTCTACGGACCGAATCTGGCCGCCCGCTTTTTCGACTACGGCTATATGAAAGAAAGCGACGGCAGCTATCTCTCGCGTCCGGGGGACCATCTCCCCCTGCGGAAGCTGAACCGCAACATCATCGCCACCCATGAGATCGCAGGCGGGAAAACTATCGTTACCATTAAGGGAGAAATCGAATATAACCTGGACGGAAAGACATTCACAGACCGATACAAACAGCAGTATACAATCGATCCTCTTACGTTAAAGATTATCGATATCGCTTATCTGGCTCTTCCGATCTGAATGTACGGAGCCTTTTATCAAAACAATAAAAGAACCGCTTCCTGTTACGGAAACGGTTCTTTGCTCTATATTCAGGCGGTTCCTATATGACGTCCGCCTTACTCCCACTTGAAGGTAAAACTCGCGATTGCGAAAGCCACGACCATCCAGCCGCCGAGGATAAGGGCCTGCGGCCACAGCACGGTTAAATCCGCCCCCACGTTCATGACCTGCCGCATAGCCGTCGACAGATGCGTGATCGGGATCAGGTTCACGACCGGCTGGAGGAAAGACGGGATGCTGTCCGCCGAGAAGAAGACGCCCCCCAGAAAGAGCATCGGGAACGAAATAAAACCCGCGATCGGTCCGGCGCTTTCCGGTGTTTTCGCCAGCGACGCGACGATAAAACCGACCGACATAAACGCCAGCGTGCCGAGAATAACGAAAAGCAGAAGCAGCCCCCACGAGCCGTTCACTTTCGTTCCGAAGATGACGGACGCGATGAGCAGAACGATTACCGCCTGCAGTCCGTTCAGCAAGAGCCTCGCCGTGATTTGCGAGGCGATGAACGTGGACGACTTCAGCGTGGTGCTCTGCATCCGTCGAAGAATGCCCCTCTCCCTCCAGGAGGCGATCTGTCCCGCCACACCGTTGAGGTTGTTGGACATGATCATCATCGACACGATGCCGGGAACGAGAAAGTCGATATACGACAGCTTCAGCGCCTGAACGCCTTCCGCTTTGACCGTTATCGCCGGCTTGTAGGCGGTCTTCTCTTTGGAGATGCCGTCCGCCACCTGGGCCACGACGGTTTTGCCGAGCTCGGCGGTCATCATGTTCGTCTGGTCATAGTAAACGTTGACGGAGGAGGCCTCTCCCCCCTTGACGGCGGCATCGAGTCTGTTGCCGTATCCGGCGGGGATGACGACCACCATCTGAAGATTGCCGTCCTTGAGCTTTTGGAGCCCCGGAGCCGTGTGCTCCTCCTGTTTGAGCTTCATGGCAGGCGTCTTCATCAGAGCGCCGACCAATTGAGCCGACTGGGCCGACCGGTCCTGGTCGATGACGACTCCGTTGATGGACATGCTGCTGCCCCCTCCGAAGAACGTGCCGAACATGACCATGAAGAAGACAGGGAACAGAAAAGACCAGAGAAGCACCTGCTTGTTCCGGATAAAAATCCGGAGCTGTGCGAGCGTCAATTGAAGGTACGCTTTCATTCTTCTCTCAGGCTCCTTCCTGTCATGTGAATGAACACGTCCTCCAGCGTGGCTGTCCGTGTCAGCAGATCCGTCAGCTTCCAGCCCCGCAGCTCCGCCTCCCGGATCAGGCCGGTGAGCGACTGCTGGAGATGGTCGGTGTACAGCACGAGGGTGTCGCGGGCAAGCTCCACCTGCTTCACGCCCTGGAGCCTGCGCAGCGTGTCCGTCAGCTCCGTCCGCTCCCGCGGGGAAGCCGACTCCGCCTGGGGCAGCCGGAATTCAATCGCGTTCTCCGATTGAAGGCTGCGCACCAGGTTGGCCGGCGTATCCAGCGCGACGACCTGCCCCTTGTCGATCAGGCAGATCCGGTCGCACAGCACGTGCGCCTCGTCCATGTAATGCGTGGACAGGACGATGGTCTTGCCCTTCTCCTTCAGGCGCAGGATAATGTCCCAGAGCGTGCGCCGCGCCTGCGGGTCGAGACCCGTGGTCGGCTCGTCCAGGAACAGCACCTGCGGGTCGTTGACCAGCGCGATCGCGATGGCGAGCCGCTGCTTCTGTCCGCCGGACAGGTGCTTCACGCGGTCACCCGCTTTCTCTTCCAGCGTCATATCCGCGAGCAGGGGGCCGACAGGCACCGATTTCGGGTAGAAGCTGGCGTACATCTCCACGATCTCGCGCACCTTCAGCAGATCGAACAAGGAGGTCGATTGCAGCTGAACGCCGATCACTTCCTTGACCTTGCGAAGCTCCCGGATGGTGTCGTACCCCGCAATACGCGCCGTTCCCCCGTCGGGCTTGCGCAGCCCTTCCATCATTTCGATGGTCGTGGTCTTGCCCGCACCGTTGGGACCGAGCAGCCCGAACACCTCTCCCTTGCGCACCTGGAAGCGCACGCCGTTAACGGCCGTGAAGCTTCCGTACGTTTTGACCAGCCCGTCCACATCAATGAGAATTTCGTCTGATAATCCGTCCGTCTGCGGCATTCCCAGCCTCCTTTTTTCCATTTTTATGTACGTTTTGTTCCGGCATGCCGAACCAAGTACGAATTTCGCGTTCATTTTCCCAAAAGGAATTCCAGCTTTTCCATTATATCACTCGATCAGGCAGTTATCACGAGCCCGGGCGGGATGAAAATAATTCCCCAATGCGCTATAGTAAATGGATAGAAGATCCGAAGGAGCCAACCTATGCGAAAACAGCGTCCCCCTTTTAACTCCAAAACGAAACCGGCCAGGCCGGCCGCCCCGAAAACGGACAAAGAACCGACTCAATTCGAAATTGGGGAGCCGTCCGAACTGATGAAATTTTTGCTTGAAAAGCTTGCGAATAAAGGAAGGAACACCGTTAAGGGCATTCTGTCCAGAGGCCAAGTGTCCGTGAACGGCAAAAAAACGACCCGCCACGACCATCCTCTCCAGCCCGGCGACCGCGTTACGGTTCAGTGGAGCGTCGTTACCGAAGAGGAGAAACCGATCGGACTGCACATTCTGCATGAAGACGAGGACCTTCTGGTTATCAATAAAGAAGCGGGCCTTCTTTCGATCTCCGGCGGAGACGAGAAGGAATTGACCGCCTATTGGCAGCTGACCGAGCATGTCCGCAGAAAAGACCCGAAAGCGCGTATTTTCGTCGTCCACCGGCTGGACCGGGATACGTCGGGCGTTATGCTTTTCGCCAAGAACGAGAAAACCCAGCAGACGCTTCAAACCGCCTGGCAGGAGGCCGTGCACGAGCGTTCCTACGTAGCCCTCGTCGAACGAAAGGTCAAGAAGCCCGAAGGCACGATCGTCTCCTGGCTGAAAGAAAGCAAAACGCTGCTGATGTATTCCAGCCCCGTGGATAACGGCGGACAGAAGGCGGTCACGCACTATAAAGTGCTGCAGGCTTCCTCCGACTACTCCCTGCTTGAAGTTCAGCTCGAAACGGGCCGTAAAAACCAGATCCGGGTCCACATGCAGGACATCGGCCATCCGGTTGTCGGCGACAAGAAGTACGGCTCCGTGAAAAACACGATCGGCCGGCTCGGTTTACACGCACGGGTCATCGCGTTCGAGCATCCTTCCACGGGACAGCCGATGCGGTTCGAGACCCAAATCCCGGGCAAGTTTCTGCGGGTTTTCGCCAGCAAACCCACTTCATAAAAGGAGAATCCCATGAACGGACAATCGAGAAAAAATATCCATGCCGGACTGACCGTCGACATTGTGCTCAAGCAGGATCAGCGTACCGGCAAACGGACGCGCGGAATCGTGAAAGATATTTTGACGAATTCGCCCAATCATCCCCACGGCATCAAAGTCAGACTGACGGACGGCCAGGTCGGACGAGTCCAGGAAATTGTACAAGAGCCCTGAAACCCTATTGTAAAGCGCCCTGAAAACCAATAAACTAAAAGTAATGAACGCAGTGAGGTGATACGAATGTCAGAAAATCAACAGACACCGCAATCCGCAGAAACACAACCGGCCGAAGGGGCCGAGCCGCGCAAAGTTTCGCTCGCGGAAGCCATGAAACAGAAAATGGCCCAGAAGAAAGCGGCGCAAGCCCAGGCCAACTCCCAGCAGAAGCACCAGGTAACCGGCAATCAGATGATGAAAAGCCAGCAGACCAAGAAACAAAACAATCAAAGAAGACGTATGGGTGTCTAAACTTTGAACGTCATAAGCAGTAGGCAAAGACATGAGGGTTCCGCTTCATGTCTTTATTTTTGCAGGAACCGGCGGTAAATCCGCCTAACCCCCTGCTTCAACATACTTCCGCCGGAGGTTCCTGAGATGTCCATGCTTTTATTTGTGATCGCCGGGCTCGCGGAAATCGGAGGCGGCTACCTCGTCTGGCTGTGGCTCCGCGAGGGTAAGCCTGTCTGGTACGGAATCGCGGGCAGCCTTGTGCTCGTCCTGTACGGAATTATCCCGACTCTCCAGGCCTTTCCTACTTTCGGACGGGTCTATGCCGCATACGGGGGCGTTTTTGTCGTACTCGCTGTTGTGTGGGGATGGCTTGTGGACAAAAAGACCCCCGATTTCTACGATTGGCTCGGCGCGGCCGTTTGCATCGTCGGCGTGTCCATTATTTTGTGGGCGCCCAGAACCTGATCAAATGTCTTGAAGGAGGCGTTCCCCTATGAATTTCCTCGACAGTCTGGTAGAGCAGCGCATTCAGGAAGCGATTCGAAACGGCGATTTCGACAATCTGCCCGGCAAAGGCAAACCGCTCGTTCTCGAAGATTGGTCCGCTGTTCCGGAAGAGCTTCGTTTGTCGTATAAAATCATGAAAAATTCGGGATTCCTTCCCGAAGAAATGCAGCTCCGCAAAGACATGATCACACTGGAGGAACTCCTTGCATGCTGTCATGACGAAGAGGAACGCGGCAAGCTGAAGAAAACACTCAACGCCAAGAAGCTCCGCTTCAATATGTTAATGGAAGAGCGGAGCATGAACCTCTCGCCCGCGCTTGCCCGGTACCGGGACCGGATCGAAACGAAATTTTCCGCAGAACCGGATAAACCGTCCGAATAGGATGAGAAACAGGAGAAACCGAGATGAACCTCACTACTCAAAATTTGCTTGAACTTACCCGGGACATCCAAGAGCGGCACGTCAACTTTGCCGTTTCGGACGTAAACTCGCATGTGCTCCGCATCGCGGTCATGACCGGCAATTACCGCTGGCATTTTCATCCCGATTCGGATGAATTGTTTATGGTGCTTGAAGGAGAACTCTTCATAGACTTCGAGGACGGAACGACTGCCTCGCTGAAAGCGAACGACACGCTTACGATTCCGGCGGGCACGGTTCACCGGACGAGGGCGGAAGTGCGCACTGTCAATCTCTGCTTCGAAGCCAAAGAAGCGGAAACGGTTTTCGTGGACGAGCCTGCGGGGCAGGCAAAATAAAACGAGCTCTGCAGAATAAGCTGCAGAGCTCGTTTTATTTCTTCATCCAGCTTGGCCTTGGGCGAGTCGGGGCTTGTCCCGTTCAAATGGGCCCAGTAAAGGAGCAGTACATTCTGCTGCTCAATGGGCAGCGGAGTGAGGAACTCCTCCCCCTTTAAGCTTTGTTTCAGCTTGTTAAACTCAGTCATCGCCTTTTGGCGTTCAAGCCCTGATTCATACACGTAAATCGAGACGAACTCCTTGTATACGGCTTTCTCAGTCGGACGGCCGACGGAATAACGAACGGGTTTCCTCCCGTTAAGCGTCCAATCGTGAGGATCCGTCTCTTCGAACATCTCTATGCCTTCAGCCGCTAATGCTTCTTTTACCTGTTCCAGCGTTACTGGCGTCTCGATTGTACGCTCCTTAGCACATCCTGTAAGCGCGAGAAGAACAACCAGCAGCAAGCCGCCTAAAAATACCCGTTTCATCGAAATCCCCTCCTGTCCCATCCGTTAGGATTTAATTTCCTTGACGGGTCATCAGAGGGGAATGTTGCAAGGCCGCAAAAGCGGGGAAATATTTACCTGAGCCGAAAGCCGCCCTCCGAATGGAGGATCTGGCCCGTAATCCATTCCGCTTCCTCGCCCGCGAGAAATGCGATCAGTCTGGCGGCGTCTTCCGGTCTGCCGATCCGGCCGAACGGGAACTGATCTGCGAGCCCGTTCCGGAGCTCTTCCGTCATCCAACCGGTGTCGGTCGGACCGGGATTGACCGCGTTGACGGTAATCCCTTTGGGAGCCAGCTCGGCAGCTAATGTGACGGTCATCGCTTCGACAGCGGCCTTCGTAGCCGCATAAGCGATCTCACCCCGCATCGGCCCCAAAGACTGGCCGGATGTCAGGTTAATAATCCGGCCGCCCGATCCCCGGTTAAACCGGCGGCCGAATTCCACGCTGAGCAGGGCGGTGCCCCTCATGTTCACGGCGTAATGGGCATCCAGAATCGCCGCATCAAGCTTCTCGTACCCGTCATTCACCGAGTAGGCCGCATTATTGACAAGGATAGACGGAAACCCGAGCCGCTTCTCCGTTTCGTCCACAATTCGCTTCGCCGCTTCCGGATCGGACTGGTCGATCTCCAGTCTTTCGCAGCGGATTCCCGACTCGGCCAGCTCCCGCAGAATCGCGTCAGGCCCCTCTTCATCCGCTCCCCACGGCATTCCCTTATCGAATGCGGTCCAGGATGTGAATAGCACATCCATTCCTTTGGCCGCCAGCGCCCGGCATATAGCGGCGCCGATACCGATCCGGCGGGAAACTCCCGTGACGATGGCAACAGGTGCGCGGCCTTCCTTGGTTCGTATAGCAGCCTCATTTACCGAATCCGGCCTATTTCCGTGCATGAATACCTCCATCCGCCTCCTACTAACATTGATTAGGGAGGACTTTTTGTTACCTTCAGTATAGAACGGCATCACGATCCCCTGCTGAGATTGTTCGATTATAAAGGAAATTTCCACCGCTCCCTTACATGGGCGGGTCAAATGCGTTATAATGAGACGGTTCCGATGCGCGGCACGGCTTGGAACGGAACCATGAACGTGCCGGATTCATAACCCAATAAGAAAATCCATATGCCCCGCGCATATGGGAGAGGTTCGCGAACTCCCTCTATAAAAAACTAAGGAAAAACAATATCCCTGGATATTCGGGCACAGCTGCTTAAAAAGCGGGCGCTAGGTGTACGTTTTTTTGACGTTCACTTCCGGTTCGCTTTATGATTGCGCTGCGTCCTTCCTTGTGGCATTGTTTTTGTTTTGTTTAAAATGACGGATCAAGAACTCTCTCCATCACCTATTTTTTATTTAAAGGAGACGGAAGAGCGATGAAACATGAAAAAGCGGTTGTCGTATTCAGCGGCGGACAAGACAGCACGACGTGTCTGTTCTGGGCCCTGAAGCATTTTGGCGAGGTGGAGACGCTCACGTTCGATTACGGGCAGCGCCATAAACTCGAAATCGAGTGCGCGGAGCAGATTGCGCGCGAGCTTGGCGTAAAGAACACCGTACTGGACATGAGCCTGCTGAACCAGCTCGCACCCAATGCGCTGACGCGCGCCGATATCGAAATTGAAGAAAAAGAAGGCGAACTTCCTTCCACTTTCGTGGACGGACGCAACCTGCTGTTCCTTTCGTTTGCAGGCGTATACGCCAAAGGGGCCGGGGCCAGACACCTCGTTACCGGCGTGTGCGAGACGGATTTCAGCGGCTACCCGGACTGCCGGGACGCTTTCGTAAAATCCCTTAACGTGACTCTGAACTTATCCATGGATTATCCATTCGTTATCCATACGCCGCTAATGTGGCTGAATAAAGCGGAAACGTGGAAGCTTTCCGACGAGCTGGGAGCTTTCGATTTTGTGCGCACCAAGACGCTTACGTGCTATAACGGCATCGTCGGAGACGGCTGCGGCGAGTGCCCCGCATGCAAGCTCCGTTCGGCCGGTCTGCAGAACTATCTTCTGGAGCGCGAAGGAGCCGATGCCCGATGAAGACGCCAGGCGAATTCCGCATTGTAGAAAACCTTCAGCAGTACGGGCAGGACATCCGGCACGAACAGCTCCGTTACCATACCAAGCGCGTCCTCGTTTCCAAAGAGTTTACGTTCGACGCGGCGCATCATCTGCACGCTTACGAGGGCAAGTGCAAAAACCTTCACGGCCATACGTACAAAGCCGTTTATGGAATCAGCAGCTATGTCAACGAGATTGGCCTTACGCTTGATTTCGGAGAAATCAAAGACATCTGGAAAACCCGGATCGAGCCTTATCTCGATCACCGTTATCTGAATGAGACGCTCCCGCCCATGAACACCACCGCCGAGAATATGGTCGTCTGGCTGTACGAACAGATGGAGACGGCTCTGCAGTCGGATGAGATGCAGGCGAAAGCCCGGGGCGGCAGGGTCGAATTCGTCCGTCTGTACGAGACGCCGACGAGTTATGCCGAAGCGAGACGGGAGTGGATGTCCGAATGAGCGCAAGCCATACAAACGCTGCGGTCCCGTCCCCTCCGCGGACCTTGCCTGCAGCGGGTACAACGGCGGATGCTGCCGTGTCCCCTTCGGGCAAAGCAGCGGCGGGTGAAGCAGCCATCCCCGTGCTCGAAATCTTCGGCCCGACAGTCCAGGGCGAGGGCATGGTCATCGGGCGCAAGACGATGTTCGTGCGCACCGCCGGCTGCGATTACCGCTGCTCCTGGTGCGATTCCGCGTTTACGTGGGACGGATCGGGCGCAGGCGATATCCGTCCGCTCACCGCGGAAGCGGTCTGGGAGGAGCTCGTCCGCACCGGCGGCAGCCGCTTCTCCCACGTGACCTTGTCGGGCGGCAATCCCGCCCTCCTGCGCAGCCTGGGCCCGCTCGTGAAGCTGCTGCGGGCCAAAGGCATCCGCACCGCCGTCGAGACGCAGGGCTCCCGCTGGCAGGACTGGCTGACCGAGATCGACGAGGTCACGCTCTCTCCCAAGCCGCCAAGCTCCGGCATGGAGACGGACTTCGCCAAGCTGGACGACATCGTCCGGCGGCTGAACCCGGACGGCATCAGCCTCAAGGTGGTCGTGTTCGACGAACGCGATTTCGCGTTCGCCCGGGAAGTCCACCGCCGCTACCCTGCCGTCCCGTTCTACCTGCAGGCGGGCAATGAAGACGTCCGACTTGCGGACGACGACCTGCTTCGCGGGCAGCTGCTGCACAAATACGAGTGGCTCGTCGACCTGACGATGGCGTCCGAGGATCTTAACGACGTGCGCGTGCTGCCTCAGCTTCACGCCCTGCTGTGGGGCAACAAGCGGGGCGTCTGATCTCCGAGGATGGCAGTGGCCTGACCCTGCATCCGTCCAAGGCGGTTGACCGCCCAAATCAGTGCTCCAGCATGTTACCCCGGCAGACTTGCTTGCATCTTGCTTATCGACAGCATAGCAGCATGCTTTCTTGCAGTATGCCTATCATGCGGCCCTCGCACTTTTACAAACTTAAAACCGGAGGTGCCTTTATGGCCGGAAGAAACCAGGAAGATCTCGATCTCACCCTGCTGGGCAACCAGCAGACACAATATCCGTTTAATTATGCGCCGCAGGTGCTTGAATCCTTTGATAATAAACACCCTTACCGGGATTATTTCGTCAAATTCAACTGCCCGGAGTTTACGAGCCTGTGCCCGATTACGGGACAGCCCGATTTTGCCACCATTTATATCAGCTATATGCCGGACGCCAAAATGGTCGAAAGCAAATCGCTCAAACTATACCTGTTCAGCTTCCGCAATCACGGCGATTTCCATGAGGACTGCATGAACATCATTATGAACGATCTGATCAAGCTCATGGACCCGAAATACATCGAGGTCTGGGGCAAATTCACTCCGCGGGGCGGGATCTCCATCGATCCTTACTGCAATTACGGACGTCCCGGCACCAAGTACGAGCAGATGGCGGAACACCGCCTGATGAACCACGACCTTTACCCGGAAAAAGTCGATAACCGCTAAGCCGCCGACCATTTAACCGGCTATAAACGGCTTAGCCCATACCCGTACCTGACCGAAAATGAGTTCCGGTATTTTCAACGTCGCCCGCCGATATGCCTAAAGACCCCTTAGGGGTCTTTTTTTCTGCCGATGGGATGCCGATAACTTTGGTATACTAGGAAAGAACATCTAATTGGAGCTGGGTTGAAGGGCTTTCGGAATGGGAAGGAAAAGAAATGGATAATTTAGGAGACTATTTCAAATCGTTTTTCGCCAATATAAGCACCTTGCTCACATTTACTTATTTAGGCAGTCTGGCTTATAAATATGTTTTGTACCGGGTCCCCGTCAACTGGATGAAAGTGCTGTACATCCTGCTTTCGATAGCGGCGGGCTGGCTCTCCATGATGTACGGAGCCCGGCTGACCCCGACGGTCATCTTCGATTTAAGATTCGTTCCTATCCTGGCGGCTCCCCTGTTCCTGTCGCGTCCCTCCCACATTATGCTCATCGGAATCGGAATCGGACTGACGCGCTTATCGTTCGGCTTGAACCACGCCGCTTGGGCGGGCTTCGGCAATATGGTCATTCTCGGCGTTGTAACCGCGCTGACCAGCGAGCTGCTCAAACGCACCTCTCTGCGTCAGACCGCCCGGATTTTGCTGCTGATTCTTATCGTAAATCTGTTCAACGTGGCGGACATCGCGATTCTCGGGGTATATCCGGTCGCTACGTATCTGATTGAGCTTGCTCCGCTGTCCGGCACGGCGGGCCTGTTTTTCAGCTTTTTCTTTACATTCATCCTGCACGATTTCAAAGCGGATTTTCTTCGGCGGGAAGCGCTGAACAAGACCAATCGGGAATTGGCCCAACAGTTCCGGCTGGCCGAAGAAAGAACCGCGGAGCTTCAGCAAATTCACGACGAGCTGGAAGCGAAAAACGAAGAACTGGTGGCCGCTTCCCGTTACAAATCCGAATTTCTGGCGAACATGTCTCACGAGCTCCGGACCCCGCTGAACAGCATGCTGATTCTGTCCCAGTTCCTGGCCGAAAATCAGAACGGGACGCTTTCGGAAGAAGAGATTGAATTTGCCGGGATTATTTACAGCTCCGGCCAGGATCTGCTTACGCTGATTAACGATATTCTGGATTTGTCCAAAATCGAAGCGGGACATATGTCCATCACGCCGGGAGAAGTGAACGTCAGCGAAGTCGTCGAAGCGATGACCCGCACGTTCGAACCCGTTGCCGCCCAGAAGGGCCTATACTTTCACATCCGTTCAACCGGCGTTCCCGACATCATTCATACGGACGAACAGCGGCTTCAGCAGATTTTGAAAAATCTGTTGTCCAACGCGTTCAAATTTACCCAGCGAGGCGGTGTTACGCTTACCTTTTACGTTGAAATGGACGCCGAAGGCATTCAGCATCCCGCCGCCGCCATCCGGGATACCGGCATCGGCATCCGGGCGGACAAGCGGGAGCAGATCTTCGAGGCCTTCTACCAGGCGGACGGCACGACCAGCCGCAAATTCGGCGGAACCGGACTGGGCCTTTCTATTTCACGCCAGTTTGCCCGGCTGCTGGGCGGAGAAATCCGGCTGACCAGTGAAGAGGGAACCGGAAGCACGTTTACCCTCCTCCTTCCTTCCAGCAGCTTGAGCGGTCAGGAGCAGGAGCTTCGGCAGCTCGTGGACAACGCCAAGCTTCCCCGGCTTACGCCGCTTTCCTCTCCGCTTCCGGAGGGAAGCAACCGATCATCGCTCTGACCGCCCGGGCCCTTCCCGGCGACCGGGAAGCCTGCATCGAAGCCGGGCCATCGGACTACATCACGAAGCCGGTCGATAACCACGCGCTCATGATGCCGGTAAAGCCATGCAGCATCAAGCCCGGCTAAGCTCAGAGAAAAAAAGTCTTCTTTCCTTGTCGGAAAGAAGACTTTTTTAGTTCCGGCCCTTGAAGACACGGCCTACGGCATCCTTGCTTGAGCCGATGGACCACAGGGCCATCTATCTTAAAAACCTCGCGCCGGAAACGATAGAGCGGCCCGTGCCCTTCAACCATCCGTGAAAGCGGGCGCCATGACACCTTGCGGGAAGGGGGGGGAATTCCTCCTGCATGGCGGCGGGCCGCTTAACCCGATAGTGTCGAAGAACATTGCCGTGCTGCTTTTCCCAGGCTCTTACCCGTGACAAATTAACGCGGAGGCATTTGTCCGGAACCGGAACCCGCTCCCTGCGGAATAAAACCGCTGAGATCGATTCCGAGCCCTTCCGCAAGCCGTGTCCCGTATTCCACATCGGCACGGAAGAAATTGCAGACGGCGCGAAGCTGGATTTGCATATCCGTTTGTTTGAGGTCGTTCACGAGGTTATCGATCAGGTTAGCGCGTTCTTCCGGCGTAAACCGGCGGTAACGCTCGCCTGCCTGCGTGAAATCGTCCGTTTTCTCGATTTTGCGGCGTGTAGTGGATCCCGTCAGCGGCTGTTCGCTCTCCGCATAAGCGCTTCCCGCTTCTTTCGGCGAATGGTCGTAGGAATTCGGCTCGTAATTGATCGGCGAATGGTCCTGGCGAACCGCCATTTGACCGTCCCGCTGATAATTGCGGACCGGCGCATAAGGGCAGTTTACCGGAATCTGCATATAGTTCGGTCCCAGCCGGTGGCGCTGTGTATCCGGGTAGGAGAACAGACGGCCCTGCAGAAGTTTGTCTTCGGAGGGTTCGATCCCCGGCACAAGCACGCTTGGCGCAAAAGCCGACTGCTCGACTTCGGCGAAGAAATTTTTAGGATTCTCGTTCAAGGTCATTCGTCCTACTTTAACGAACGGAACAAGGTCTTCCGGCCACTCCTTCGTCGGATCGAGGGGATCGAAACTGAACTGATCCAAACGCTCCGGTTCCAGCATTTGCACATTCAGCTCCCATTCCGGATAATTGCCCGCCTCGATAGCGTCATACAAATCGCGCGTCGCGTGATTGTGGTCCCGGCCTCCTTGCTCCTCCGCTTCTTTGCGGCTTAAGGAACGGACACCTTGCAGCGATTTCCAGGTGTATTTGACGTATACGACCTTGCCTTCCGCGTTTACCCATTTGAAGGCATGCACCCCGAATCCGTCCATTTCCCGGTAGTTGGCGGGAGTGCCTCGGTCGGAGAAGACCCAGGTCAGCATGTGGGTAGATTCGGGAGAAAGCGACATGAAATCCCACAAGTGATTTGGCGTTTGAACATTTGTATGCGGAGCCGGCTTCAGCGAGTGAACCATGTCCGGGAATTTCAGCGCATCGCGGATAAAGAATACGGGCAAATTGTTGCCGACGAGGTCATAATTTCCTTCGGACGTGTAGAACTTAACCGCAAAGCCGCGGGGGTCACGAAGCGTCTCCGGCGATCCGCTCGGATGAATAACCGTCGAGAAGCGGACAAGCACTTTCGTTTCAATGGAAGGGTCTTGCAGAAAAGCGGCTTTCGTATACTCGCTCATACCGGCATAAGGCCGGAATACTCCGAATGCCCCCGCACCCCGCGCGTGCACGACACGCTCCGGAATACGCTCGCGGTCAAAATGAGCCAGTTTCTCCAAAAGATGATAATCTTCGAGCAGCGTCGGGCCGTGAGTACCGGCTGTCTTCGAATTCTGGTTGTCGGCAACGGGCGCGCCTTGATTCGTTGTGAGATAAGGACGATGTGGATTCATTCTGCACCTCTTTATAATTATTATTATATGAAAATGATTATCAATGTTATGACGGTAGTATAGCATCGTCTTCTTGTCTCCGTCAATAGAATGACTATAAAATTATAATTATTTTAATGTGGAAATAAAATCGCCTGATTTTTACAAATTCCGACGAGAAGGCAATTGCTTTAACCGACCGTGCTTGTTTACAATAAGAATAATCCGGTGGGAAGCAGCAATGTCCAGTCCAGGATAAGAAAGGAAGATTTTACAGGATGTCGAGCCCTATTTTAACAATTGTGGTGCCTTGCTATAACGAAGAAGAAGTTCTCCCGGAAACGGTAAGCCGGTTAAGCGCGGTTCTGGACCGCCTCATCCAAGAAAAGCTTGTCGCAAGAGAAAGTGTGATGCTTCTTGTCGATGACGGCAGCAAAGACCGGACCTGGGAGCTTATCGATCAATACAGCCGTTCCCATGACTATGTAACAGGCGTTAAGCTCGCACGGAACGCGGGCCATCAGAATGCCCTGCTTGCAGGTTTGATGACGGCGCGGCATACATCGGACATCGTGATTTCCATCGATGCGGATCTGCAGGACGATACGGACGCGATACGCGAATTTGTACTTAAATATCTGGAGGGGGCCGAGATCGTTTACGGAATCCGCAGCGACCGGACGACCGACACCTGGTTCAAAAAAACGACCGCCGAATCCTTCTATAAATTAATGCTACGTCTGGGCGTCCAGATTAAGAACAATCATGCGGATTACCGGCTTATGAGCAAACGCGCGCTGGATTATTTGTCCCGCTATAAGGAAGTCAATGTGTTTCTGAGGGGGATTGTCCCGCTCCTGGGACTGCGTACGGCCGAGGTCATGTACGAGAGGAAAGAACGTTTTGCCGGGGAATCGAAGTATCCGCTGCGCAAAATGCTGTCTTTTGCACTGGACGGGATTACGTCCTTCAGTGTCAAACCGATCCGCATGGTGACGATCACGGGATTTCTGCTTTCCATCTTCAGCGTGTTCGCCGGCGCTTACGCCATCATTTCTAAATTATGGGGAACGACGGCTTCCGGTTGGACTTCTCTTATTTTATCCGTCTGGTTTATCGGCGGGGTGCAGCTTCTTGCCCTGGGGCTGATCGGAGAATATATCGGCAAAATCTACCGGGAGGTCAAACAACGTCCCTTGTATCTCATCGAAAAGTCAATCCCGGCTCAGCAGGACTACGCAGACCCGGCAGACTTTGACCGAATTCCGGTAGGGGCGGGACGAGCGAGGCGTTAGTTTTTAGACGGGAACCGGCTTTCCGTGAAATTACGGGCATCCGCCCTTTTGCCGGAATCCCGGGACGGGGGGGGGGGGGGGATATCCTCACGGCCAGCTTCAGCACGGGGCTTACCTCTGCGCTTTGAGCCTCATGCCCCATAGTCCTGTTATCACACCGTGTGCTTACTGCGCACGGTGTTTTCTATACGGGCTGCCTCAGGCTCCGGGGCTTATGACTATCTTACCGGTCCGGATACCGCTGACCCCTTGATACTCCGGGAACTCTTGGGCATCCTAACCGCAGGAGGTGATAGCATGGCAAGAAGACGAAGCCGCAGAGCCGCTGTTCCCGGAAGCGAGCGCAGTCTGGATAAGTTCAAGGGCCAGGTTATGAGGGACGCGGGTTACAACGTGTCCGACGATCAGCCGAACCTGGTTAAATACGAAGTCGCCCGCACCCTTGGAGTGCCTCTGGAGCCGGGTAACAACGGTCAGCTCCGCACCGAGGATGCCGGTAAAATCGGCGGCGAAATCGGCGGCCGCATGGTGCGGGAGCTTGTCCGGATGGCACAGAAGCAACTTGCGGAACGCGGCGGACCGAAGTGATCCCCGGAACGCCGGAACGCCGCCTGCAAGGTTGACCGCCCGCAAGTGCATCCGCTCTGCGCGGAGGAGCATAAAGCCGCGAATCCGTCCGTCATCGGCGGGCCAAATCGGCCCGGATGACCAGACAGCCGTCTTCGCGGGTCATCCGGCATGAACCCGGCCGGATAGGCCTGAACAGGCGGATGATCTGCTTCCCGCCGATCCGGCTGCCGCTAAGGCGGATGCTCGACCTGTCCGCCGCCAGTTCAATCTCTCCCGGGCGTATCCCCGAAGGCTGCTGCACGATAACCATCAGCCCGCCCCCGCCCTCGGTTATCGAATAGGCAAAAGGCTCCGCCGCCTTGACCTTGGCGGTTTGCCGCTTCTTGCTTCCCGCAGCGAGGCCTTTAACCGGCTTTCGGCCGGAAAAGGGATTGGCCGCGGGAAGCCGGGCGGCGGCAGGCTGATCTCCGCTCGCCCGGCGTTTCTCCCCGCCGCGCGGAGGAGTGCCTCCCTGCGCGCTCTGGCCCGCCGAACCCCCGGCCGGTTCGTTTTCCCAATCGGTTCCCATCCACTCCGGAATCCGGTAGCCCGGCATTGCCTCCCGGAGAAGTTTATCCAGCCATTGGTCCAGCCACGCCGTGTTTTCCGGGTCTTCTGAAATCCGTTTGGACAGCTCGGTAAATAAAGTCTCCCCGCCTCCGAAAATGGAGGAAAACGAAGGAATCTCACCGGAACGAAATCCGAATTTCCGTTCCCACTCTTTTTCATAGTCGAACTCGCTCTTTCCTCCGCTCATCTTCTTCCCCTCGTTCCGCTTGTTTCAAGAAACGCAGCGCATCCCGCCGCCTTATACACACCAGACTATTCCGGAGCCGGACCTTTAGTGTTTGGTCAAGCCCGCCCGCAAATAAAAAAACAGGTCCCGTAGCCGGAACCTGTTGTACTGTCTCGCTCTTTACCAGAAAAATCCGGGGCCGCCAAAACCGCCGCCGTAACCGAAACCGCCGCCGAAGCCGCCGCCGTAACCGAATCCGTTGACAAACGGGGATGTGCCGATGGCAAGCAAATCGAACAAGACGAGAGGAACGAACGCTTTTGTTTGAGCAGTTCCCTCTTGAGGCTCGAGAATCAGCTGGTCACCTTGAATACGTACCAGTTTGCCTCTGACCATGGAACCATCCTTGCGGACGGCCACGATGTTCTGACCGACTAGTTTGGACGCGTCATTACGAAGTGTGGAACTCATACCGTATACCTCCCTTTTCAGCGAATCATGCATGCTACCTTACACCATATGCGGCCGGCTAACGGCCCGATTGGATAGCTGTCCCTTCTCCCTGTTTTATTGGGTCAAGGTATTCTTTCCAAGAGAGTGCGAGGAGTGCAAGCAGAAGGAAGGTGTCTTTTTTTCATAGAAAAAAGCCCCCTGCCGGAAGAATCCATCTCCATGCAGAAAGGCTTTTCGCAAAAGGGCAAGCAGGCTTCAGGCCTTGCGGAGCTTGCCCAGTTCCGTTGTGATCGCGTCAATTTCGCTAATGCTGAAATTGGGTTTGCTCATCACCAGATCGTACAAATCCTTAAGATCTTCATATTGTTCCTGGCTAAAGTTGGACGCTTTAATCGATCCGCCTGTCGCCATTCTCAGTTTGGTTTTGATTTCGTCGAACATATACTCTACATTCCGTTCCGACCATACCGCCAAATCCAATGCGTTTCATCCTCTCGTTATCCGGTTTTGCTTTTATTGTAACACGTTTTGACACCGGAAATCCCGTCCGTTACGATAGAATCTGATACAAGTCCGGGCTTGACCATACCGCGCCTACAAGAGGATACACAGCCTGTTCGGCTTCCTAGGCCTCCAATCCTCATGCACGCCGGTTACAAAAGCCGCAAGGAGGAAATTCGCTTATGCTGCATACCTACGATCTTGTTACCCGCAGACGGGACGAAATGGTTGAAATTACAGACATCGTGGCTAGGTTGGTTCAGGAGAGCAGTCTGGAAGACGGCACCGCCATTGTATACTGCCCTCATACGACGGCAGGAATTACGATCAACGAAAATGCCGATCCTGATGTAAAAAGAGATGTACTCATGCGCCTGGATGAAGTGTTTCCCTGGGAGCATCCGCGCGACCGTCATGCGGAAGGCAATACGGCCGCTCATCTGAAAGCCATGACCGTCGGAGCCTCGCAAACCGTATTTATCCGCGGAGGCCGCCTTCAGCTGGGCCGCTGGCAAGGAATCTACTTCTGCGAATTTGACGGGCCCCGCAGCCGTACGTTTACCGTTAAGCTGATTCGTGATTGACCAGACTGACTTTGGAAGATTCGGAACGGGCCGCCGTGGAGACCATGTTGCTGCACAGCAGCTGTACATGCTCTTCGGCAAGCTGTTCCACCAGCTCGTACGTCTGTCCGTAATGAATGGAATGCGAGATGAATCCGTGCATGGACATGAACAAGTTCCATGGGAGCCGGTATTCCTGATCTTCTTTGTCCGGCATTCCGGAAATGACCTGGCGTACGACTGTGGCAAACAGATCGAAACATTTCGCCTGCTCGGTACGCGAGTACTGGCGCAGCTCCTCGTCCCGGATCATAAACATGATTTCGTAGTGATGCGGGTTCTCCAACCCGAACCGGATAAACTCCATCATCAGTTTCTGCAGCAGGGGAACCCCGAGAACAGCGGATTCGACGATGATTTGCCGCTGCCGCTGCAGAAGTATGCCGAAATCCTCCAGAATGAGCGCATTGAACAGCTCTGCTTTTTCTCTAAAATGATAGTATAACGCGCCATGGCTGTAACCCATTGCTTTAGCGATGCTTCGCATCGTTAAAGCGCGATAACCGCGAGTTACGAATAACTCCCTGGCCTCTTCAAGAATCCGCTCTCTGCTAAGTTCCTGAGCGACTGCCTTCCTCGCCATAAGAATCCCTCCGCTTCGGTGGTGTATGAAATTGTTAGGGTAGCTCGCTATGTTCGATATATGTATGTTCGCCGCGTATGATGTTTCCTTGACCTTGGGTCAAATCGGTAAACCAGTCGGCGAAAGAATCCGCCTCGGCAGATAAGGGATAGCACCGGAGGATAACCTTGTCGGTAAATTCCGTATCGCCCATCCGCATGTTGCGGTTCCGCAGCTCATTCTCCACTTTACCCAGCCAAGTATAATCGATTTCAGCGAGCAGTTCCTGATGACTTACTTTGTAAACGGGCACCGCGGCCTGTATTCCCGCGACGGCGCCATCCGTGTAGGCTCTGATCAGCCCGCCGGCTCCCAGCATAATACCGCCGAAATACCGGGTGACGACTACGGCCACGTTCTTGAGATCCATATTCCGGATCACTTCGAGAATCGGCTTGCCGGCTGTGCCGCTCGGCTCCCCGTCATCCGACTGTTTCTGAATCTCATTCCGTTCTCCGATCATGTAAGCGGAGCAGTTGTGGGTCGCCATCGAGTGTTCTTTCTTCACGCCGGCAATAAAAGCAAGCGCTTCCTCCTCGGACGAAACCTGCAACGCCTGACCGATAAACCGGGAACGTTTGATGATGATTTCATCGGCTCCATGCTTCTGTACCGTTCTGTAGGATGCTATCATGTCGCTTCTTCATTCCATTTCCTAACGAATGCGCCTTCTGTTTCATATCATTTTACACAAATCAGAATATTAGTACAATAGTTAATTTAGTTCTAAGATTATTTCCAATAAAAAACAGACCTAATCCCGAAGGAAAAGGCCTGTTTTCGTCGAAAATCGGCTTATAGAGCCCAATACCGGTTCTGTCTGGACGAAACTAACCGTTCAGACGAGCTTCCAATCTGGCTTTGTCTTCTTCATAACCGGGCTTGCCCAGCAGCGCAAACATGTTTTTCTTGTAGGCTTCCACACCCGGCTGGTCGAACGGATTCACTCCGAGGAGGTAGCCGCTGATGCCGCATGCTTTTTCGAAGAAGTAGACCATATAACCGAACGTGTGCGCCGAAGTATCAGGCAGTGTCACGATCAGGTTAGGCACTCCTCCATCCGTATGAGCCAGCATAGTGCCCTGGAACGCTTTTTTGTTCACGAAATCCATCGTTTTGCCGCTCAGGAAGTTAAGCCCGTCCAGGTTCTCTTCATCGGTTCCGATGACGATCTCCTCTGCGGACTGGTCTACGAACAGAACCGTTTCAAACAGGTTGCGATTGCCTTCCTGAATGAATTGGCCCATGGAGTGAAGGTCTGTCGTGAAATCGACGGCAGCCGGGAAGATCCCTTTGTTGTCTTTGCCTTCGCTCTCGCCGTAAAGCTGCTTCCACCACTCCGATACATAATGCAGAGAAGGCTCGTAGTTCACGAGAATCTCCGTGGTTTTGCCTTTGCGGTAGAGCGCGTTGCGGACAGCCGCGTACTGGTAGCTCGCGTTCTCGCTCAGCTCGGGGCTGGAGAAAGCTTGGCGCGCGTCGGCCGCGCCCTGCATCATTTCTTCGATGTCGATGCCGGCCACGGCGATCGGCAGCAGGCCTACAGCCGTCAGCACGGAGTAGCGTCCGCCTACATCGTCCGGGATAACGAAGGACTCGTAGCCTTCGCCGTTGGCAAGCTGCTTAAGAGCGCCCTTCTCGCGGTCGGTTGTGGCGTAGATGCGCTTGCGCGCGGCTTCTTTGCCGTATTTTTTCTCCAGCAGCTCGCGGAAAATACGGAAAGCAATCGCCGGCTCCGTCGTCGTTCCGGATTTGGAAATGACGTTTACGGAGAAGTCTTTGCCTTCCAGCAGCTGCAGAAGGTGCGTTACGTATGTAGAACTGATATTCTGGCCGACGAAGTACACGGCCGGAGTTTTACGCTTGTCTTTATCAAGCAGGTTATAGAAAGAATGGGACAGCATTTCAATCGCCGCGCGGGCCCCCAGGTAGGAGCCGCCGATGCCGATCACGACAAGCGCCTCGGAATCGGATTGAATTTGTTTCGCCGCCTTCTGGATTCTGCCGAACTCTTCTTTGTCGTAAGCGACCGGAAGATCGATCCACCCTAAATAATCACTACCGGCTCCGGTTCCGTTATGCAGTTGGTCATGTGCGGTACGGATCGGCCCGGCCAGGTAATCAATTTCGTGCTGGGCAACGAAGTCAAGCGCCTTGCTGTAATCAAATTGCAGCTTCTGGGTCAACTTTCTCTCCTCCTCGGTTCTTTTACTTGGTTCTTTCCTCTAGCATACCGCTTCTGTGCCGCTGTCCGCAAGTCACACGCCCGAGGCATGCTGCCTCTCCGCAAAACGTGCTACAATAGGAAAAACGCCTAGTGCCGTACCTTCACCCAAACGCTTGCGGGGACGGCTTCGTAGAACGGATACGTGCGGGCGGGGCCTGCCCGACAACCCTTCGGTAGTATTGCCAGGGCGGCGGATTTATTCTCCGAAAACACCCGGCGCATCGGCTTCGCATGCATTGATTCCTTACTATAAAAGCTTTCCGGACAAACTGCAAGTGAAATTATCGTGTCTGGCGTGACTCTAAACGAGGTGATTAGTGATGAAACAAATCGGATTTATCGGATTAGGCACCATGGGCGCTCCGATGGCCCTGAATCTTCTCCGCAAAGGGTACGCGGTCACCGTATACAACCGCAGTGCCGATAAAGCGGCGGAACTTGTCCAGGCGGGCGCTTCGCTTGCCGCAACCCCTGCGGAAGCCGTCTCCGGCGCCGGGGTTCTGATCACGATGCTGAGCAACGATTCCGCCATCGAGAGCGTTTTTTACGGCGAGAATGGGGTTCTGGAGAAGGCCGGTGAAGGCCTTACCGTGATTGATTCCAGCACCGTCTCCCCGGCCCTCAGCCAGCGTCTTTACGCCGATCTGGGCAAACGCGGGGCGTACTTCCTGGACGCGCCCGTAACGGGAAGCAAGCCCGCTGCCGAAGCGGCGACGCTCGTGTTCATGGTCGGCGGAGACCGCCCCGTGTTCGACGCCCAGCATGCGCTGCTGAGCGATCTCGGCAGCAAGGTGCTTTACATGGGGCCGTCCGGTTCCGGCTCCTATACGAAACTGGCCCACAACACGATTGTGGGCATCAATGCGATCGGCTTGATGGAAGGCCTCTCGATCGCGACGAAAGCGGGCCTTGCCCCCGAGCAGTTCCTGCAGATCGTGCAGGCGGGTTCCGGGAACAGCAAGCAGGCCGAGCTCAAAGGCCCGAAGATCCTCGAGCGCGATTTCAGCAACCAGTTCTCGCTGAAGCTGATGCTGAAGGATCTGCTGCTCGCGTCGGACCTGACAGGCAAATTCCAATTGCCCGCTCCCATGCTGCATGCAGCCACCACCGTCTTCCAGATGGGCCTGAGCAAAGGACTAGGCGAGGAAGACCTGGCCGCCGCCATCCAGTGCTACGAGGAATGGATGAATGAGCGGGTGGAGAAAAAAGGCGAGCGGTAAAGCGCGCCTTGAAACCGGTGGGTACCCGCGTAACCGCTGACCGGGCTCGCATCTCCGCTTTCCTCGTGATTTATCCGCCGTATAGGGAGTCGTAACCGTTTAATACGCGGCATTCGTCCATTAAATAGAATCGGCATCGCATTCGGTTCTATCGGCATTTTCCACGGTGTGCTGCCTTATAGCCCCGTCGGCAACACAAGCAAGCATAGCCGGCAGCAGCCCGCCGCCGCGCCTGCTAGCGGCCGTAAGCCCCGGACTGCGCACACGCCTTGAAACCGAGGTCTCCGATTGACCATGGTCTTGCGATGCGCGACACCGCGGGCCGGGCTTCTCCGCAAGGCAAGAAAGGCCCTTCCGAACGCTGGGTTCGGAAGGGCCTTTTCTATTGCCTGCTGCGGCGTATTACGCTGCGTATGGCTTGCACACGCGTATTGCCTGCGTATATCTGCAATGCGTGTACCTGCACTGCGTATACCTGCTGTCGCGTGTACCTCGGTCGCGTACTGCCCGCAGTTTCGTGCTGCCTGCGTTGTGTAACCTGCCGCGTATACCAGCAGTCGTGTAAACCTGCTGTCAGATATACCCTCAGTCGTGTACACCCGCAGCCGCGTATATCTTCTGTCGCACATACCTGCTGTTGCTGTACTGCACGCACTGCATGTGTACCTGCTGTTGCGTGTACCCACAGACATATTGGCCCGCAGCCTCGGCCGTAGCCGAAAACCTATTCCGCGATGTAGGAGCAGCAGTAATCCGTGACGGTCCGGACTTTCAGCTTGAATTTCGCGTTAGCCGGGACGGTAAACTCCCCTTCACCCTGAATGTCCGTCCAATCGGATTCGCCGGGAAGGAGGACGCTCAGGTCGCCGGCCAGAATTTCCATGATCTCTTTGGAGTCCGTACCGAATTCATACTCCCCCGGAAGCATGATGCCCAGCGTCTTCTTCGTGCCATCCGCGAACAGAACGGCACGGCTGGTCACTTTTCCCTCAAAATAAACGTTCGCTTTCTTGACTACGGTAACTCCTTCGAAATTCGACAACCTGTTCTCCCCCTCGTGATTGGCGGCTGCACTTAAGGACGACCCTGTGGAAGCGGTCGTCCGGATGGCATTCCTTTTTTTATTTAAGCAGTTCTTTGACGCGCTTGGCGACATTCTCTGCCGTAAATCCGAATTCCTTGATGAGCAGATCGCCCGGAGCCGAAGCGCCGAACGTGCTGATTCCGAGGATAGAACCCTCATCGCCTACATAACGCTCCCATCCGAGCGGATAAGCCATCTCTACGCCGAGACGCTTTTTGACACTCGGAAGCAGGACGGAATCCTTGTACTCCTGGGACTGCTTCTCGAACAGCTCCCAGCTCGGCATGCTGACAACGCGGACTTGGATGCCTTCTTCGGCGAGCAGCTTCTGAGCGGCCACACCGTGCTGAACTTCCGATCCCGTCGCAAGGATAAGTGCGTCCGGCTTGCCGTTAGGCGCGTCGGATACGACGTAAGCGCCTTTGGAGAAGTTCTCGCGCGCAGATTTGGCGGAGCCTTCGAGCTGCGGCAGGTTTTGACGGGTCAGAATGAGCGCGTACGGTCCGTCATTGTGCTCCATCACGTAACGCCAAGCTTCGCTCGTTTCGTTGCCGTCCGCAGGACGGAGAACGGTCATGCCCGGAATGACGCGGAGAGCCGCAAGCTGTTCAACCGGCTCGTGAGTCGGGCCGTCTTCGCCTACGCCGATGCTGTCGTGCGTGAAGACGTAGATCACCGGCTGCTTCATCAGGGCAGCCAGACGGATCGACGGACGCAGGTAGTCGGAGAACACGAAGAACGTGCCGCCGTATACGCGGAGACCGCCGTGCAGGGAAATTCCGTTCAGAGCGGCGCCCATTCCGAATTCGCGCACGCCGAACCAGATGTTGCGGCCCGCGTAATTTTCCGCGTTGAAGATCGGAGCGTTCTTGATCTCCGTGTTGTTGGAGCTTGCCAGGTCGGCGGAACCCCCGAAGAAGAACGGAACGTTCTTCGCTACGGCGTTCAGCGCGTTACCGGAAGCGGCGCGCGTTGCCAGAGCCTTGTCTTCCGGCGTGTAAACCGGCAGATCGCGGTCCCAGCCTTCCGGAAGCTTGCCGCTTTCGCCCAGTTCAAACTGCTCGGCGAGCTCAGGGAAAGCTTTGCGGTAGTCGTCGAACAGCTTCTTCCATGCCTGTTCGGCTTGGATGCCTTTTTCTTTAACCGCCGCATAATGCTTGCGGACTTCTTCAGGAACATAGAAATCTTCTTCGTAGTTCCACTTGTAGAATTCCTTCGTCAGCTTGGCTTCTTCCAGACCGAGCGGGGAACCGTGCGGTCCGGCATGTCCGCCTTTGCCGCCTTTGTTCGGGCTGCCGTAGCCGATCGTCGTTTTCACTTCGATCAGAGTCGGACGGGTCGTGTCGGCTTTCGCCTCTTCAACCGCACGATTGAGGGCTTCCAGGTCGTTCTGCTCTTCTACGCGGAGCACCTGCCAGCCGTATGCTTCGAAACGTTTTTGAACATTTTCGGTAAAGGAAACGTGCAGATCGCCGTCGAGCGAAATGTCGTTGGAGTCGTACATCATGATCAGCTTGCCCAGTTTAAGGGTTGCGGCCAGAGAGACGGCCTCGGAAGACACACCTTCCATCATGTCGCCGTCTCCGCAGATGGCGTATGTATAGTGATCGATAACCGGGTAACCTTCACGGTTGTACAGGCCTGCCAGATGAGCTTCGGCCATCGCCATACCTACGGCCATGCCGATACCTTGTCCGAGCGGACCGGTTGTCGCGTCTACGCCCGCCGTGTGACCGAACTCGGGATGTCCCGGAGTCAAGCTGCCCCATTGGCGGAAATTTTTGATTTCTTCCATCGGAAGATCGTAACCCGTCAGGTGCAAAATCGCATAAAGCAGCATGGAACCGTGGCCTGCGGACAGGACAAAGCGGTCGCGGTTGATCCATGTCGGGTTGGCCGGGTTATGTTTCATTTGATTCGCGAACAGCGTATATGCCATAGGCGCGGCTCCCATAACGATGCCGGGGTGGCCGGACTTGGCTTTCTCGATAGCGTCGATTCCGAGTGTACGGATCGTGTGAACGGCAAGTTCCTGAATAGGCGTATTGCTTGCAGACATGGTGTATCCTCCTAGGAATGGTCTCGTGTTATACTTGTTATTCTCGCCAACATTGAAGCTTTAGTTCCATTATAAAGCTAAAATCCGAAACCGCAATGTCAGTCCTTGGTGTTAGCGCCCGCATGGTGACAAGGAGAGTGAAAAGCGGATGAACCGCCATTTTTTTGAAAACGGAAACACGCTTGTCCTGCGGGGCTTTGTTTTCGGGCTGGTGCCCGGGGCCGCACTCGCTCTGCTTTTTAAAGCCGTGGAATTCTTTGCAGGTTCCCGCGTCTATACGCTGCTGCTGAATGTCGACTTTATCCCGGGTCTTGGGGGCGATCAGCCTGAATGGTTCGAACTGACCCTGCATCTGGCCGTTTCGGTCCTTATCGGTTTCCTGTACGCGATTCTGCTCGGACGTACGGGAAAACCGTGGCTGCCGGGGATCCTGCTCGGTATCTCGCCTATCCCCTTGTTCGTACCTCTTACCCAATTGGCCGTATCGGCGAAAACACCCGTCCTTTCGGATGTAAGCGCCCTGATCTGGTGGATCGCGGGACACCTTCTTTACGGCGTGATACTCGCCGCCTTGGGCACAAAAGCTCTGCAAGCCTTTAACAAGGAATGAACCGCTTTAAAGCGGCATAGTCCAGAGGAATGCTCCTTTAATAAAATCCGAAGCGGCAGAGAAGCCTCTTCGGATTTCTTTCTGAAATAAGCCCTGGTACGATATCGCTCCACGGCTGCGGCTTTAGCTGAATACGACCGTTTTGTTCTGATGAACGAGGATGCGGTCTTCCGTATGCCAGGAAACGGCCCTTGCCAAGACGATTCGCTCGATATGGCGGCCGATGCGCTTCAAATCGTCGACATTGTCCCGGTGGCTGACGCGCTGCACGTCCTGCTCGATGATCGGACCTCCATCCAGCTCCTCGGTCACGTAATGCGCGGTCGCCCCGATCAGCTTAACTCCCCGCCCGTGAGCCTGCGCGTAAGGTTTACCTCCGACGAAAGCCGGAAGGAAGGAATGATGGATATTAATGATCCGGTTCTGGTAATGTTTGATAAAAGAAGCCGGAATAATCTGCATGTACCGGGCGAGGATGATCAGATCCACCTGGCCTTCGAGCAGCTCCAGATGGCGCTTCTCCACCTCGGCTTTCGTATCCGGAGTTACCGGAATATGGTGGTACGGAATACCGAACGGCTCGACGAGCGGCGCCATATCCGGATGGTTGCTGACGACCATGGCGATATCCGCGTCGAGATCCCCGGCGCGCCAGTGCCACAGCAGCTCAAGCAGACAGTGATCTTCCTTGGACACGAAGATCGCCAGGCGTTTTCTCTGACTGGCCAGCGACAGGCTCCAGTCCATGGAGAATTCGGCCGCCACTCCGGCAAAATCGGCCTCAAGCTGCGGCTTGCGCTGCTCAAGGTCGGTTAAGTCAAATTCGATCCGGATAAAGAACATGCCGCCTTCCGGATCCATGGTGTACTGGTCCGACTGGACGATGTTCGCCCCATATTCGGACAAAAATTTGGATACCGCGGCCACGATTCCAGGCCGGTCCGGGCAGGAAATGAGCATTCTGCCGCGGTTTTGCTTGCCGGCTGCGCCGGACGTTTTTGCTGCTGCCATCTCTACTGGATTCTCCTTTGTACCTGCAAAATAGTCACCTATCCGGTCCGAGCCGGTGATGAAAACGGCGTTAACCGTTCACTTACAAAGATTTAAGCAGATCTTTGCCGGCAAACCATGCCGTCAGACGCTGATTGATCTGCTCTTCGGACAGCTCCGGGAACAGACGCTCTTCCGCGATCATGTCGTACAGGCGCTCCATCGGTTCGCGTCCGTCCGCTTTCTTGGCTTTCGCGTCGGTTTTGAGCAGCTCCCAAGTTTGCAGGACGAAACCACGCGAATCGACTTCTTTCTTTTCGAAAAAGAAAGCCAGCCTCTCCACGTCTTCCGCGAAGGATTCGCCGAACCGTTCCAGAACGGTTCCGCTGAGCAGCGCGATTTCCGCTTCGTACATCGGACGCTGGGTTTTCGGGTCCTTCCCGATCCACGGAGTCTCCAGGATCATCGGCAGGCCGATCAGCTTCTCGTGATGAACGACGCGGTTCATCGCTTCGAAGCCGATCCAGCCCGCTCCGACCGGAGCATGGCGGTCTTTGGACGCGCCGCGCGGATTCTTGCTGTCGTTCAGGTGGACGACCCCGATGCGGTCCAGACCGACCACGCGGTCGAACTGGTCCAGCACGCCGTCCAGGTCGCCTACGACATCATACCCTGCATCGTGGATGTGGCAGGTATCCAGACATACCGTCAGGCGGCCGTTGTCTTCGACCTTGTCGATAATCTGCGCCAGCTCCTCGAAGCTGCGGCCCATCTCGGTGCCTTTGCCCGCCATCGTTTCCAGGGCGATATGCACACCCGTGTCCTTGACGCCGGCGAGGACTTCGTTCAGCCCTTCCGAAATGCGGGCGAGGCCGTACTCCGCATCCTTGTCCGTAAAAGCGCCGGGATGAAGCACGATATTTTTAACGCCCAGATAGTCCGTGCGGCGGATTTCATCCTGCAGGAATTGGACCGCCAGCTCGTACGTGTTCTCTTTGTAGGAACCGAGGTTGATGATGTAAGGGGCATGAACGACGATTTCTCCGATCCCGTGCTCCTGCATGACTTCCCGGCCCTCTTCGATATATTGCGTTTCAATAGGCTTGCGCCGTGTATTCTGAGGTGCACCCGTATAGATCATGAATGTGCCGGAGCCGTACGAAACAGCTTCCCGGGCCGCATTCAGCAAGCCTTTGTCGGAAAATGAAACGTGTGAACCGATTTTAATCATAGGGAATAGGCTCCTTGCTTAGTAAAATCTTTTCCCCCTATTTTACAGGCAATGTCGCAAGAAAGCCAGAAATAAGGTATAATTTCAAGAGAGATCCAGTGCTTAAACCTGGCCCAGCGCGGGAATAATAGATTCCGAGGTGACGAGTTTTGAACAACTCCCTGTTTATGTGGTTTATTACTTTCTGGCCCCTTGTCCTCATTGGTCTGATGGCGATCGGCGGTTATTTTATGTTCCGCAAATTCCTGAAAGTGCTCCCCAAGGCCGACGGAAAATCCAAGCTCGACTGGCAGAACTATTACGTGGAGAAATCCCGCCATATGTGGACGGACGATTCCAAAGCCTTTCTTAACAAACTTGTCGCCCCTGTACCCGGCCCGTTCCGTGACATCGCCAAGCACTCCATCGCGGCCAAAATCGGGCAGATCGCCTTGGAAGAAGAGGCGGCGGAAGTTACACGCGAGCACTGCATCAAAGGTTATATCATCGCCACTCCCAAGCGGGATTACCGGAGCCTGATGAATTTCCTCGAACGCGAGAAGATTGATTACACGCCTTACAAACATCTGATCAATTCCTGATTCTTCTATTATACTCGCAGGAAGATTTCAGGAAGTCTGATCGGGATACACGCCAAAAAAACCGCTCGGCCCTCTCGGGACAGGAGCGGTCATTTTTTTTACGCAAAGTCAAAGCGGCACACAACGCGGCGGGATCGGCTAGAGCAGCCAGAGGCCCATCGCAAATGAAACGATCCCCAGAAGCAAATAAAGCGAGCTGATCAGCCAGCGGAGCCAAGGCTTCCATGCTTTATCCCCCTCAACAACCATTCTTCTCATCCTACTTTCCCTGACCTGAACGTTACCGACTTGGGGAGCATGTAACCCGGTTCTGCTTTATGCCATCAACGGAAGGCGAGTCTCATACTCGTTCAAACGTCCGTGATGCGGCAGATCGTGACAGCCCGTGGTGTTCGAATTCGGGGTTGCACAGCTTTTGCAGCTTGCCAGCGGTACCGACACCCGGTAAAATCCGGTTTTGAAAATGTGATCCGCCTGTGTCCGGGACACAATCGAACCGCAGTGAATGCAGTAGACCAAATCCAAAGCTTTCATCCTCACACACCTCTTCATTTTGCTTCTTGTTGTCGCAACTTGTTACATTCTGTATTTGTAAATTATTATAAGATACGTTTTGTAACAAATCAAGAAGTTTTTGGGTGATTCGGTGCGTTTTTACGAGATTTTTGTAGAATTTTTAGAAAAAAATAATACATCGCTGTACCCAGAAGGGCACCGCAGGTGTCCAGGATAACGTCTTCCGTCATCGAGGTCCTATGCGACGTAAATTTCTGATGCCATTCATCCGTGACCGCGAAAATGACACAGACCGCTAGCATGATGCCTGTCTGCTTGCGCTTGCTCATCAAGCGCAGGCTTCCGAGCCAATAGCCCGCAAGCAGAGCCAGGATGGCGTACTCCACGACATGGGCCGTTTTGCGTATGAAAAATTCGACATAGCCGTAGGTCCCCAGTCTTTTAACACTTACCACGGACCGGCCGTACTGAAACGATCCCGCGGGAACGGCTTTTTTTAATTGCAGTTCCGAGATATGTTCACGCAGCAGAGGCTTTAAGCTTTGTTTCTGGTACGGCTGCGAGGAGAGATAGAACATGAACGACATCCACGCCAGCACCAGCAGAAGGCGGAACATTTTATTACGGCCGAGAGCCCTCATAAGCGCATTCACCTGTTTCCGATTTAACGTTTTCCCGGTTAACAAAATAAAGCCCCCCAATATCGCATCCGATATTAGAGGGCTTTGAATCTATCTTTTATCTTATTTATAAGTAGTAAGCAAGGACATTTCCGTCTGATTCACATGCTTAAGCATAATTTGCTTTAAATCGTCCACGTAGGGCTTGACCGTAGGAACCGGTTCACTCTGCTCTTCCACCCTATGTACAAATTGCTCCAACTCCAGCAGCAGTTGACGCATGTCCGGGTTCTGCATAATAGCCGCCTCTACCGGGTTAGCGGTTCGGGATAGCTATGGTACGCAGAACCATATCCATCACCCTGTTTTGATCGGCCGGAGTCAAGCTGGAGCCGGAAGGCAGACACAGCCCCGTCGAGAAAAGCCGATCAGAGACGCTGATCTCCTCTTCATGGGGATAATAAGCGCATCCCTCGAAAAGCGGCTGGAGGTGCAGCGGTTTCCATACGGGGCGCGCCTCAATACTTTGACCCGCCAGGCGGTCCACGATTTCCGTCGAGGAAACGCCCGTTACCCGTTCATCGACCGTAATCGCCGTCAGCCATCGGGTCGAACGCCCGTAATCCGCCTCCGGCATGAAGGAAATTCCTTCTATGGATTCGAAGGCTTTGCGGTACTGCCCGAAGACTTCTCTCCGTGCCTGTATCCGGTCATTTAAAACCCGGAGTTGGCCTCTTCCGATGCCGGCCAGAACATTGCTCATCCGGTAATTATAGCCCACTTCCGAGTGCTGGTAATGCCGGGCGGTATCCCGGGCCTGCGTAGCCCAGAATCTGGCCTTCTCCAATGCTTCCAGGTCGTCGGAAACGAGCATGCCGCCCCCGGAAGTCGAAATGATTTTATTTCCGTTAAACGAGTAGACACCGAATCTGCCAAACGTCCCGCTCTGTTTTCCCTTATAAGTGGCTCCCAAAGATTCGGCCGCATCCTCAATTACCGGAATGTCGTACTTTCCGCACAGAGTCAGAATCGGATTCATATCGGCACTTTGTCCGTAAAGATTAACGACGATAACGGCCTTCGGCAGGTTTCCTTCCCGGTCCGCTTCTTCAAGAGCTCTCCGGAGAGCTCCGGCGGACATATTCCATGTGTCCGGATCGGAATCGATGAATACGGGAATCCCGCCCTCGTACAGAATCGGATTCGCACTGGCCACGAATGTCAGGGAAGAGCAAAAAATCCGGTCACCCGGGCAGATGCCCACAAGCTTGAGCGCCAGATGAATAGCCGAGGTGCCGGAACTTAATGCGGCGGCCCCGGCAGCTCCCGTATATGCGGCCAGTTCTTCTTCAAAAGCATTGACGTTCGGGCCCAGAGGAGCGATCCAGTTCGTCTCGAACGCTTCCCTGACATACTGCTGTTCGTATTCCCCCATATGGGGGGGAGATAAATAAATTTTCGGGTTCAAAGGAATAGCCATTCTTTTCACTCCTTCTCTCTCTTAATGGGCCTGGCAGGTACCCCTACAACCGTGCAGCCGCCCGGCAGGGAACGGGTCACCACGGCACCTGCGCCGATTACCGCATCGGAGCCGATTCGCAGCCCCGGCAGAATAACCGAGCCTGCCCCTACATCTCCCGCATGGCCGATCTGCACATGACCCGACACTCTTGCTCCGGGTAATATGCTGCTGTAATCCCCGATAGCGGAATCATGGCCGACCGTCGCACCGTAATTAATCAAGACGTGGCGTCCGAGACGGACATCGGTCGATACCAGGGTATGAGCCGCGACTATGCATCCTTCCGAAATCCGGGCGCTCTCGGAGATAACGGCGGTGGGATGATAAAGCGAGGCGTACCGGACCAGCGGGAACGCCTCTTCGATTTTTCCGGCAACGACCGTCTTAGTCCGAGAACTGCCGATCGCGAAGATCAGCCTGGTTTCTTCCCAATCGGTTTGGGCCAGGGCCGTGTAGGGATGGAGAACGGGATAACCGCTCACCATCTTTCCCTGTATCTGCTCACTCTCATCAAGAAAACCGAGTATGTCCCAGGAAGAGGAGAGGCGGTTGATATCGTTGACCAGTTGTACCGTTTCACGCCCCTGCCCGCCGGCTCCGTAAATCCATAACTTCAAGGGCCGGAAAGGTTTCATTTCTCAACGGCCCCGTTCGATGTGTACCCTTGGAATTCCGGCATCGTTACGTGCCCGGTCCTGCTTACACCTTCGGTTTTGATCACCTTGATCACGGTCATCCATAAAATTTTCATGTCCAGAAGGAAAGACTGATGATCCACATACCAGACATCGAGCTCAAACTTCTGCTCCCAGCTTAAATCGTTGCGTCCGTTTACCTGCGCCCAGCCTGTAATACCGGGTCTGACATCGTGCCGGCGCGCCTGTTCGCTCGTATAACGGTTCATATAATCCATGAGCAGGGGCCTGGGTCCGACAAGACTCAGTTCGCCGCGCAGCACGTTTAACAGCTGCGGCAGTTCGTCGAGGCTCAATTTGCGGAGCAGCATCCCGAATCGGGTCAGCCTTACCTCATCGGGAAGCAGGCGCCCGTGTTCGTCGCACTTGCTGGTCATCGTCCGGAATTTGAAAATAGCAAATGGTTTTCCGTGCAGTCCGGGCCGTGTCTGCTTAAACAACACCGGCGATCCCAATTTTATCCGGATCAGTACAGCGACGAGAAAAATAACCGGAAGCAAGATAGTTAGAGCGATTAGGGCGACAAGAAAATCAAACGTGCGTTTCATGGGAAAACCGACTCCTTATGCTAATTGGCTAACCGGAACGGCAACCGTATCCACGCGGCTCAATTCATGCAAATTCCCGTAATTATAAAGTTTTCCCGCCGACTGCGGCACATGCGAAGACTCCACGCAATTTTTGGTATCCAGGATAACGGGAGATTTCATCCGGGAAAGCAGGCTCAGATCCAGTGCTTTGAATTCGTTGTGATCCGTCAGAATCAGCAGGCATTCCGCATCGGCCACAGCCTCTTCCGCCGTGAACATCGGGAACGGGGCAAGCTCTGCCAGCACGTGCGGGTCGTGGACACGGACATCGAATCCGTTCTCGCCGAGCATATGCACCACTTCCAATGCCGGTGACTCCCGGATGTCGTCCACATTGCCTTTATAGGTAATCCCGAATACGGCCACTCGTTTTCCGGCATGGGAAGGCGTGATTTTGCCGGTCTGCTCGACGACAAAGGCGGGCATGGAATTATTAATGGCGCGTGAAGCCGTCATAAGCGGAGTCAGCTCAGGCGCTTTCTCGATAATAAAATAAGGGTCGACCGCAATGCAGTGGCCGCCTACGCCGGGCCCCGGCGTATGAAGATTAACACGCGGGTGCTTGTTGGCCAGGCCGATCACTTCCAGCGCATCGACACCGATTGAAGCGGACACCTTCGCCAATTCGTTGGCTAACGCGATATTCACATCGCGGAAGGTGTTCTCCATCAGCTTTGCCATTTCGGCAGACGTAGCGGAGGTCAGGATGATTTCGCCTTTAACGAAAGCGCGGTAGACTTCGGCGGCTTTCTCGGCGGACTGAGGATTGTATCCTCCCACGATCCGGTTGTTTTCCACCAGTTCCTGGAAGATACGTCCAGGCAACACTCTCTCCGGGCAGTGTGCCAAGTAAATTTCCTCGCCCACACGCCATCCCGCTTTCGTCAGTACGGGAGCAACAACATCGTCGATCGTTCTCGGAGGAATGGTCGATTCTACAATGACGGTGTTGCCTTTGCGGAGATAAGGCAGCACCGCTTCCGTCGCCGATACGACATAATCGACGTTGGCCGTATGATCCGCGTTGACAGGAGTAGGTACCGCGATAATGTATGTATCCGCAGGCTCCGGATGACGCTGTGCTTTGAAGGCATAGTTGGTACGGACATCTTGAAAAATTTCTTCCAGGCCGTTCTCTTCAATGTGAACTTCGCCCGCGTTCAGGGCCGATACGACTCTTTCGCTAACGTCGACACCGATAACCTCGAAACCGGCTCTGGCGAATACAAGCGATGTCGGAAAACCGATATAGCCCAATCCGATTACACAAATCTTTTTAGTCATAAGTATGTTCCTCCTCATATATCTATAAGTTACATTTTGTATCAAAAGGTGCAAAAAAAAATTTAAATCGCCATATTCCTAAGCTCGGTCTGATACCGGTCCGCAAGAGACTCTCTCGAAAAGTTCTCCGTCACATACCGGTACCCGTTATTCCCGAGACTCTCGGCCAGCTCCCGGTTGCTCATCAGCAGACGTATCTTTTCTTTGAAATCTTCCGGATCCTCCGGGTCCACGTAATAGCCGGACCCGCTATCTTCCACAAGAGCTCTCGCTACTCCGTCGATTCCGATGAAAATCGGTTTGGCACAGGACATGTAATCGAAAACTTTATTGGGATAAACCGTTTTAAAAGTATCCACCTTTTTCAAAACAGCCGTACACACGTCTGACGCTCTGCAAAAATCAGGCACAGCCGATTTGGGCTGCGGGGGCACAAACAGAACATTTTCGATACGATTCGTATCTACATAGGCTTGAAGGGACTTCTTTTCCATTCCGTCCCCTACGAGCATAAACAAGAGATCCGGAATGTCCCGGCAAGCTTCCGCAACCTTAATGATGGACATTAAGTGGTTGGCGACTCCGTGAGCGCCCAGGTAAGTAACGACGAATTTGTTTTCGAGCCCGTATTTTTCACGCACCCAATTTTCCTTGGGGCCCGGCTGGAAAATATCCAAATCCGCCCCGTTGGGCACGAAGATGATTTTGTTCGTGCTGATCCCTTTTTCCTCAATCAACTTATGGCGGAAAGCCGGGGTCAGCACGTTTATTTTCGAAGCAAACCGGTAAGAAAGCTTCTCGACCAGATAGGCGGCTTTGATCAGCAGGGAATTTTTGAGCACACCCGTATCGATTGCCGATTCCGGCCACAGGTCCCTAACCTCGAACACCATGGGCATTCTCTTCAGCCAACTGACGATAATGCCGGTAATTCCGACAAATAACGGAGGAGAAGTGACGATCATCACGTCGTGTCTTTTAATATGAAACAAACAAACCAGGAGCGAAGAGAAGGTGAACGAGAAATACGCCCAGAGCCGGCCGAGAAACGACTTGTTATAGGATTCCGAAACATAAGTCCGGTAAATTTCCGTCCGTTCCGAATACTGCTCCTTAACGACAAACTTCCCTTGATATTTTTCCTCCTTCTGTCCCGTCGTGTAGTTCACATTTCCGGCAACGACCGTAATGTCGTGCCCCATTTTGTTCCAGTGTTTAACAAACTGGTTGAAACGCGAACCGCCCGGATCGTTATCTCCCAAAAAGTACTGATGAAGAATAAGTATTCTCATAGAGTCACCTTTTCTTGCGGTAGAATGGTTTCGCTTCCGGCCGGGTTAAGCCGCAGACACCGATCCTGCATCCTAAGCAGGTTTTGTTCCGGATCGTAGGTGACTTGGCCCGCTACCGGGGAAAGAACGGTCACCAGACGGACCGGCTTCCCGGAGCGAAGGCTCCGGACGATCTGGTAAGCGGGCTCCTTCTCCCCGTAGTACAGAGATCGCCAGCCTCTGCGCGCTTTTTCGTCCCCGTGGTAAATCCGGAACGTACTGCTCTGCGTATCCAGCGTCTCAATAAAATACGGGCCTGCCGGAGTTTCCAGCTCGATCAAGCCCTTCTCGCCGGTGGCCTTCGCTCCCCGGGCCGCGCTAAGCCAAGAAGCGGATATGGCCCTTTCGGTTCCATTAAAGTCCCCGGCAATTTCGTCGATGACCGCTATGACCGCATCGGATTGAATGACCGCTCTGCGGTGAATAAGCGGGCCATAGCCGTAATGTTCTCCCTCGAACAGCGTCATTCCGTCCGCAGCCGCTTCCGCTCGTCTGGTATGGGATTTGGTCCAGTTATACCAGATAAAACGGGACCCCTTCTCCATTTGATCGTCATCACCGATCATCACCGTATTGTGCGAAGCGGTGCCCATAAAATAAGCGCTCCATTCGGCATCCGTGTTGTAGGAATAGGTTCCGGCATCACAAATCACGTTCGTACCTTCGCGCCATATATCGAGATGAAGCATGTCGGCCTGGGCAGGACGATGCCGGTAGGTTCCGCAGCGGATCATGGCGCTTCCTCCATCCATCCGGATGGAATAATACCCGCCTTCCGGATAAGCCTTCAGCGCCGCTCTTGGAAAGGTGTCCCGAGGAGCCCTCGAAGCCGATTCACCGGCCAGCCAGACAAGACTCTCCTCATGAGGGCCGTCCGGATAAAGCCTCTTACCTGTGAGGATAAAATAGAACGCACCCAACTGCGGACGGTAATCCAGATACTCGCAATGCGACAACGGATGAATAAGGGCACCGTCGTTCATCCCGTAGTTGGGCAGCCGACCGGTTGCCTCATCCTGGAACTGGTACAGGAAATCGAAGGTTTTATACAGCCGCTCCTTCAGCTTGTTCGAGAAGGCTTCGCCGTTTAACTCGGCCAGGCGCAGAGCCCAGGTGTAATCTTGCACGACAAGTCTGTGATAATTCATGGAATGCTGGAGGTAGGAACCGTCCTCGTAAATCTGCCACATTCCCTCCGCTTCCAGATGACGGAATCCTTTCTTCTTCCATCTCCCGCTCCGGTCAAAGAAAGGAAAAAGAAGCCCGACCGTATACAGGCCCGCAGCTTCGCTGATCGTATGATTGTTTTTCACCGACTTCAGGGCAAAATCGAAATGTTTATCGATATGATCGGTATGGCAGTAAACTTGTTTAAGCAGGCTGAACACTCTCTTGTCCGTAGAAGAAGAATGGTTCGCAAAAGCATACAAGGCGAAGATCCAGGCCATGACGCGCAGCGACATCTCCTGGCAGCACTTATAGTTGACTCCCCGCTCCTCCGGGTTATTTTTCACCCAATCTTCAAACAGGTTCCAGAACGTTTCCGGATATAAAGAGGACCCGGTTAAGGCATACGCCCGGACCAGCGTGTACGCGAACGAAAATCTGGACAACTCCCATATATACTTGATATCGCCGAATGCCCCGCTTAGATCGGGAATTTTCGACCAATGCAGATCTCGTGGAGATTCTTCATTGGTGATAGGATTCCAGTGCCAGTTCGGAGTACCTTGATGGACATTCCATCTGCTGAAATACGTAAACGTTCCCTCGCAGATCCGGTCGGCCTGGTTCAGAAGCTCTTGCTCCGATGCCCCCAACGTTTTTTGAAGAACCGGCTTCAGACCGTTCAGTTTATCCGGATGAAAGAAAAAAGGCCGTGCTTGAGCCCTCCACTCCCGGACGGCTTGATCGGGTGAGGCGGCATGAGACGACCAGCGTTTTAAAAATTCCTCTTCGGTCATGGACACGGCCGGAAACTCTTTTTCCAGAAAGCCTGCCCGTTTCTTCAGCTCGTACTTGATCCGGAATAACGTCCACCCCAGCCCCATGTTCTGCATCATCCGGAGTTGATTACGCATATTCCGCCTGCCTCCGCTGTTGCTGCCGCTCCTGCTCCCGCATCTGCTCGACAATGTCCAGGCAGGCTTCCGTCACTTCGTAAATCTCGCTTAAAGGTATCGGGGAGTCCGATCCGGTCAAAACGGCGTCCACAAATGCTTTCATTTCTTGTTTATGGCCTTTGTCCTGGGACCACAGCTTCATCTTGGTAAACCCGTTCCAGCCATATCCGCGGAGTTCCTTGAAGTTGTTCATCTCCAGGATTTTGCCTGCCGCGAAAACCTCAATGCGTTCTTTCGGAAACGATTTGTGACCATTCGCAAAATAATGAACAGTTCCGAGTGAACCGTCTTCAAAGCGCAACGTTATGGTCGCTTTGTCTTCTATGATTTTAACGCCCGGCTGTCTTCCGACCGTATGGGAAGTTACTTCCGTTATGGGGTGCCCCACCAGAAACCTCAGCGTATCGACAAAATGACACGCTTCTCCGATGATGCGGCCGCCGCCGACTTCCGGGTCCTGGGTCCAGTGTTCGGCGGGAATATCGCCTGCGTTGACGGTCATAATTAGCGTTTTCGGCTCCTTAACCGTATCCAGGAGCTGTTTCATTTTCACGGTAAAAGGCGAAAAGCGTCGGTTGAAACCGACCATAAGAATCTGCTTGGGCTGCAGGCGCAAGTTTTTGATATCCTGCAGTTCGTTCCGGTTCAAACAGAGCGGTTTTTCAACAAACACATGTTTACCCGCCTTGACCGCTTCTTCTGCGTAACGCGCATGCGTGTTATGCCGGGTCGTGACGAATATGGTGTTGATGGCGGGATCGGCCAGCATGGCTCCCGTGTCCGTCGTCGTCTGAACGAATCCGTGTCTCCGGCCCACATGAAGGCCGTTCACTCCCCCGCTGCTGGCGATCGTATGAAGGGAGGCTTTCGTTTGTTTTAAAGCCGGCAGCAGCACCTGATTCGTATAGTTCCCCGCTCCGATAATGCCGACGGAAGCTTCTCCGGTCCGCGCTTCATCGGCAGGCGCCAAAGCGAGCTCGACCGTCTTCCGGTTTAGCAGGGCTTGAACGTTCTGCTTCTGATCATAATGCAGAATGATGCCGAGCGAAGATTTCCCCTGGCCCAGGACCTCATACGCTTCTACCGCCTGCCCGATCGGAAACCGGTGAGTAATGAGCGACTTCAGATCGAGCTTGCCGTCGGCCAGCATATCCAGAATCGCTTCGAAGTTCCGCTGCTCAGTCCAACGCACGAAACCGACGGGGTAATCCTGCCCCTTCTCTTCGTATTCTGGATCATAGCGCCCCGGACCGTAAGAACATGAGACCTGGAAGCTCAACTCTTTCTCGTAAAAATCCGCCCGCGAAAGCTCCAGTCCCGTTACGCCGACAAGGACGATACGGCCGCGTTTGCGGCACATATGCGCGGCCTGGTGAACAGGCTCGCTGCTTTTGGTGGAAGCGGTAATGAGGACACCGTCGACACCGCGGCCCTTGGAGAACGTTCGCGCCGCCGAAAGAGGGTCCTCCCCTTTGGACAAATCCACGATTTCCGCTCCCAGCGACTTCGCAATTTGCAGCTTACCTGGGTCGAAATCGATGCCCAGCACCCGGCACCCGTGAGCCCGGAGCAGCTGAACGGTGATCAGACCGATCAATCCGAGTCCGGTTACCACGAACGTTTCCCCAAGTGTCGGATTGGCCAGCCGGATTCCCTGCAGTCCGATCGAGGCGATAACCGTAAAGGCTGCTTCCTCATCGTCCACTCCGTCAGGAATTTTAGCGCATAAATGCTTGGGCACATGCACAATTTCCGCATGAGGACCGTTAGAGATGACACGGTCACCGACAGCGAAGCCTTCGACTCCCCTGCCTACTTCCACCACGGTCCCCACGTTGCTGTATCCCAGAGCCAGCGGCTGGTCCAGCTTCGTCCTCACAGCCTCCAAGGTAGGAGCAAGACCATCGGTCTTGATCTTATCCATCACCTGCTTGACCTTATCCGGCTGCTGCTTCGCCTTCTCCAGCAAGTTCGCCTTGCCGAATTCAACAAGCATTCTTTCCGTACCTGCCGAAACGACACTCATTCTCGTTTGAATCAATAAGTGCCCCGTCCGGACTTGGGGACAAGGGATATCGGCGATCTCCGTCGCCCCGGTTTTTAAATTTTGAAGGATCTGATTCATAATGGGTTAGCCATTTGTCTCCACACAAACGGCTTCATTCACCTCGTCTTTTTTTATTGGGCCTGAACTTGAATCCGGGAGGATTTTAGCGATTCGAACACCTTTATATACTGCCTTGCCGCGGTATCCCAGGAAAAATCCCGGGCCCGTTCTAACGACAATTTGGAGTAATGCTCCAATTTGTCTTTATCCGAGAGCAGTTCATACACCTGCAAAGCTGTCTTCTCGATATCCTCGACATCAGTCAGCAGAATCCCATGCCCGTTTATAATCTCGGGCATAACGCTCGCGTCGTTGACCAGAACGGGCACCCCGCACGTCATCGCTTCCACGATAGGCAGACCGAACGATTCCAGAGAGGAGAGCGTGATAAAAATGCTGGCCTGGTGATAATAACGCGGCAGTTCTTCGTTCGGCACAAACCCTTCGAAAATAATGTGCTCCGCCATGTTTCGTTCCCGGATTATGTTCTCCAGCCTTCTCGCTTCTTCGTGATCCTTGTTGCCGACGATTCTTAACTTGTTCCGTATATGGCGGGTTTCTTTCAGGTGCATGTATAGATGGACCAGTTTATCGATGTTTTTGTGTTTGGCAAAGCTCGATACACAGAGAATATCGCCATCCGCTGCCGGGAAGCCGCCGGTTCCGAAAGAATGGTGGACTCCTTCATAAATAATGCTGATTTTGGACTCCCACGCCTCCAGCTTATCCGAGAACGAAACGATATTCCGGGACGTTTCCTCGGAGACCGCTATAACCCGGTCGGCCGCGATGATCGAACGGGGGGTAAGATTTCCGAAATAAATTTGCTTGATACGGCCCAGTAAATTCGCCGGGCGCTGTTCCTGCTCTTTTTGGAAATATTTAATGTTCTGAATAACGAGCACGGTTTTGGTGAAATTCACAAGCGGCAGCGTATCCGCCGGGCCCACTAGCACGTCGATATCCAGCGCCTTCAGTCTGAACGGAAGATAGACACTCTCGTACAAAATGCGGAAGTGGGGTTTGCTCGTGATCTCATGAGCCTCCGCAAACTGGACGTGCTCCTCGATCTCCCCGAAAATGGAGCGGTTCCGTTTATTAACGAGAAGCACGTACGTATTGATCTTGTCGTTTGCAATCAAATGCCGGACCAGGTTTTTGATAAACACTTCTCCGCCGCCGTTTCGATTAGGAAGCACGGAAAGCGTGTTGATTGCGATTCTCATAATGAAATCCCTCTCGTTCCTCCTACCCAGGTTTTCTCCTCAGGTACTCGATTCTTTAATTTGTCAAAGAACATCCATGCATAAAGCAGAATAAAATAGTTCACTACCACCGGAAGTGTGCTTGATATCCCTCCCCGCGCCATAATCAACAACAAGACAGCCATATACATGGATACTCCGGTCAAAGCCGGCGTTTTCATCGTAAGTCTGCATAAGAACGAAAAAATAAACCCGATCAAGATCGCATGCATCCAGAAAAAGTAATTCCCGTAAATATAGATACTCTCTCCCACAACGGAAACAAGGTGGACATAAGTTCCGCCCTTCCCAACGTCCTGCCCCGTCAAAAATGTCGTAATCTGATTGTTCAGCTGCAGGCTGAAGCCGCCTCCCAGTATTTCCTTGGGTATGGGCAGTGTCAGCATCCAGAGCACATATTTCTGAAAATCTACCTGCTGTCCGGCTTGAATGAGCGTATCCGCATACTCGGAGTAGAAAAATTCCTTGCTGATCAACTCATTTGCCGAATTTTCGAATGAGCTGTTATTCTGGGCTTGCTGCAAGTCAACGCCAAGCCTCACTTCTCGGTAAACACTGTAGAAGTTTGTAAAGGCGATAACGGTGAGCAGCCCTACAACAACCATCGTCTTTTTGCTCATACGCTTAGTAAATACGAATAAAAGAATAACCAGAAGCAGGAATTGAATCAGAACAAATCTTCCGATGTAAGACTCGATACAATAAATGGTGTACAAGTAAAAGGCAACAAAGAACAGAACCGTTAGCCGGCTCTTTCTCAGGGCATACAATCCGATTAAAAAAAACGGAAATAATGTGGTTTTTATTTTTTCATGTATCCCAAGAAGCGGATGTACGGAAGCAGACCCGAAGCGTTCATAGAAATTTTCCAGAAGGTTGGGCTTTGGAGGCTGTACCAGCAGCATGAGCTTGAATTCTGGAAAAACCAGCGGAAACAGATTAAAAACCGAGTAGACACACAAAAAAACAAACCAGAGTTTTGTATACCGGTCTGCCGCCGACTGAATCTGAGTGAAATAGAAGGTGCTTTCCTGTTTCTGCTTTATACTCGATAGACCGATAAACGTTACCGTAAAAACCAAAGTGAAAACGAGATAATACCAGAGGTATGTATTCGTAATCTGATTCAGAGCGGTTCCAATCCCGCTGTACAGATACATGCCTGTAAGACCCAGGGCATAAAACACCTTTTGATACTGATTTTTAAGCAGGAACAATCCGAGAGCAAGGAGAACGCCCGTATAGAAGGTGACCAACAGTAGCGTTAAACTGCTAATTTCCATAATTCTCTCCCGTTCGTGCATAAGATAACTCCGACATATCCGTAAGGAGGGCCGCCTTCTCGTTTTCCCACGTGTGCTCCCTTATGAAGGCACCCAGATTGCTTTTAAAGAAAGCGATGGATTCCGGATTCATTTCCCGGATCAGAGACGCAATTTGAGAAGGATCGTTATCCGGCTGTCCTTCTTCTTTCTCCGCTATTAGCCCGATCTCATAGCTTTTCACATAATACTTGAGCGGCGGCTGACCTGTGGCTATAACCGGCAATCCCGCTTGGGCATATTCGTACAGCTTGTTCGGAGCGCAGTAAATATTATTCAAGCCCTTATACGGATAGCTGATAATCCCCACGTCAAAATGAAGCAGAAGACCCGGCAGTATGTTCCGGGGCACTTTTCCCAACATGACGATTCTGTCGGTTAACTTTTCTTTTCGGATAAGTTCTTCAATTCTAGGGGCGTCTGTCCCGCCGCCGATCAGGAACAAACGAAACTCCTCCGGCAAATATTTAAAAGCCAGAATAAATTTTTTCAATCCCCTTTCCAAACTCATATCTCCCTGATAGACAAGTTTAATCGCACTCTCATGATGCTTATAACGATCCAGGACGGATGTATATTCCCCTAGTGATTCGTAATCGGAGATCGGCGGTATGTTTCGTATAACCAAAGGAGTCTGCTTCAACGCATAGTAATCTTTCATCAGATCCGCTCTTTCCTTATTCGCTGCCACCACTCTCGAGGCACGCCGCACGACCCAGCTTTCCAGGAGATAGAAAATTTTCTGGCGTCTTCCCATTTTTTCATTTCCATCCGGGATTATTAATTCGTGGGCATCGTAAATAAATTTCGACCTTGTCAGCTTGGCGGCGAGCCATCCTGGAAATGCCATGAAGTAATCATGCGCATAGATCAGGGAGCCGCGGTTTTGTATGGACTGGCGAATAAACCACAGGCTGAAAACGAGAAAATGAATTTTTTTCCACCGGTTCGGCCTATCCCATGTTTCGAGGGAATACTCAGGATGCACGTACCCTTTTCCCGAATTAACCGAATAGACCGTTACTTGGTACGATTGACTCAATGCCTCAGCCGCCCGCTGAACACGCCCATCATAGTCAATTTCGTTAAATACAGGCATTAATACTTTCCCACTCACCAAATGATTCCCCCTAAACGGCTATAAAGATGGAACTTCCTTCACTTTGCTTTTTCTTCCCAGAAGCGCGGCCATATCCGTGATTAACTGTTTCTGATACCGGTAAATGCATAACGTATAAAGGATGACTCCCGCCACAACCTCCCAACCGATGACGATAAGCGGCGAAGACACGGGAAGGATCATTTCCGCCAGTTTGATCACGATTACCATGAACGAACTGTAAAGCAGAGCGGGTCCGAAACTTCCTATAAAAGACGCCAGAGACGGACCGAGTACCCGACGGATCAGATACGTATAATTGGTGATTAAATAAATAACCTGATAAAACATATAGCCGTAACAAAGCCCCAAAATTCCGCCATAGTAGGCTCCTAACGAAAGCGCAGGAATGATGGTAACCAGCATCATGATATGCCATTTAAATCCCAAATCGACCCGTCCCTTAGCCATCAGAAGAGATCCGATAGGATTTCCGATCACCCGCATGATTCCGATAACGACCAGTAATTGAACGATCGCAATACTTTCTGTCCATTGATGCCCGAAAATAACCGGGATCAGATTAGGACCCGTAAGGAAAATACCCGCCAGGATGGGGAAATTGATCAGGCTGATCGTCTGCAGAACTTTAAAATATCCTTTTTTCAGACGCTCATCCTCATCCTGCATTTTCGAGAAAATCGGAAACATCACATTCGTTATCATCGGATTAATCTTCAGAATAGGCACGATGACTAAGTTGATAGCTAACATATAAATTCCCAATGCATGAGCACCTAAAAATTTTCCGATCAAAAGCGTGTCCAGGTTGGCATTCAGAAAGAAAACGGTTCGTTCACCCAACTGGTAGAGACCGAAGCCCAGCAAGCTTTTGACTTCTTCAAATTTATAATGCCGGGAGGGTCTGGAGATTCTCCGGCCGACAACCGTAAAAGCTATACTTCGGAATAAAGCGCTGAGGAGGTATCCCCATATAATTGCCAGTACTTCATACCCGATTAAGGCCAGCAGCAAAGTGGCAAATAATCCGACTACGGAAGCGGCCGCTTCAATAACCGCTACTACTTTAAACTTCAGGCTTTTTCTCAGAATTACTTTATACTGCTGGCCTAGGGGAGTAATCAGAAAAATAAGAGAAGCCCAGTATAAAGGAACGGCCAGCCCGTTTTCCTGGTAGTACATCACGATAAGAGGATTAACAAGCAATACGATCACAAAGACCGCAATTCCCAGCAGCCAGTTAAACCAATATAGGCTGGACAACTGATTCTCGGAAACTTCTTTCTTCTGAATAATGGCATTTGAAATTCCCATATCGACGTACATCTGGGCGAAATTCAGCACCACCATAATCATGCTCATAATCCCGATTGCAGCAGGGTCCAGAAGCTTTGCCAACAAGGCAAACTGCAAAAATTGCGAAATGGTCACTACACCCGTGGAGATTGTAGTCCACTTCATGCCGTTTAATGCGCTGGTTTTTAACGATGTCATAAGATTAGCTCCCTCATACGAGAGATAGTTCCTTTTTATTTTCCGGTTTATGTTGGTAAGCAGGGACAATTTCTTTTAATTTGTCTCTCAGTGAATCTTCTTCGACCAATGATTTATTCAGCTTATTCAGCTGAAATTGGAGCTCCGCATGGTTGATATGCGCCGGCTTTCCTATAAAGATCCGGTTATGCAACGTCGAGGAAAGTCCTTCTTCCTGAGTAAGCAGTTCTTCGTAAAGCTTCTCACCCGGCCGCATGCCCGTAAATTCGATCGCTATTTCGGAGTTGGGATCAAATCCCGAGAGCCTGATCAAATCCGTTGCCAAATCTACGATTTTGACGGGTTTGCCCATATCCAGGATGAAAACTTCTCCTCCTCTTGCAAACGCCCCTGCTTGAATGACAAGCTGAACGGCCTCCGGTATGGTCATAAAATAACGGATCATATCCGGATGCGTCACCGTAACGGGTCCTCCATTAGCAATCTGTTCCTTAAATCTGGGAATAACGCTGCCTCTGCTTCCCAATACGTTCCCAAACCGGACCGCAGCGAAAATCGTATCGCTGGAGGCGTTCAGGCTTTGAATATACATTTCGGCAACTCTCTTGGTCGTCCCCATAACGCTTGTCGGGTTTACGGCCTTATCCGTTGAAATCATGACAAATCGCTCTGCCCGGAAGCGGTTGGCGCAGTCGGCTACATTCTTCGTACCGAATACGTTGTTTTTGATCGCTTCACTCGGGTTTCTTTCCATCAGCGGGACATGTTTGTGTGCTGCGGCATGAAACACCACCTGGGGTTCATATTCGGCGAAAACATCTTCGATACGCTTCACATCCTGAATATCCGCGATTACGGTTTCTAATTGAAGAGCCGGGTATAACTGGCGCAGCTGCATTTCGATCGTGTAGATGCTGTTTTCTCCGTGTCCCAGCAGGAGCAGCTTCTTCGGATTGTACGGACCTACTTGCCGGCACAGTTCCGATCCGATTGACCCGCCGGCTCCCGTAACCAGCACGACTTTTCCTTCTACGTAATTGGCTATTTCATATAAATCCACTTTAACGGGATCGCGTCCAAGCAAATCTTCAACGTCGACGTCTCTGATTTCTTTAATGCTTACCCGTCCGTGTATCAGATCGCTGATTTTCGGAATCATTTTCAACTTGGCTTTAGTTTGTTTGCATATTTCTATAATGCCTAAAATCTCGCTTTTACTGGCGGACGGGATCGCGATAATAATTTCGTCGATATTCAACCGGCTTACGGTCGAGACGATTTGATCTCTTCCGCCCACAACCGGAATCCCGCAAATCTGCTGTTTGTGCTTCTGTTTGTCGTCATCTATGAAAGCAGCGGGATACATGAGCGACTGGGGGTTGTGCTTCAGTTCCTTCGTAATAATAATTCCGCAATCTCCGGCGCCGATAATTAGAGCGGCCCGTTGACCGCCTTTCTTTTTGTAATAATTGTCTCCCAGCATTCTTCTGACAAAACGTAAACCTCCCATTAGAAAAAATACGCATTGATAGGAAGACAGAAAGATAGACGTGGGTACGCTGAACTGGCCCGCGAGGGTAACCGCCAGATAAGATAGAATCGAGCTTAACGTAACCGCCTTAAAAAGCGAGACCATCTCGCCGATACTCGCATACTGCCAAACCCGGTTGTAAAGCTTGAAGTAAACGAGGCTGCTCAACGTCGTAAACGTCAGAACCAGAGAAAAAATCAACCCTTGCGTTATGTATGAAGCAGGAATTGCGCCGTCAAACCTTAACAAATAGGACAGCCAGACACTTCCCCATATCACAAGTACATCAAGCAGCATGAATACGTACACCTTGTTTCTATTTCGCATAACTCCACTCTCCAATTTTTCATTTTTAAGGAGATATAAAAAACCGAGGTATACTGTCCAAACCTAGACAACATACCTCGATTTTTTACGGATGCGGGCATTGAACCCTTCCTCACATCACACCCTTGACGATTAACGTCTAAGGCATTTCTGCCCACAGCATGACCGAGTGTCTACAGTGATAAAGGTGCAGTAGACATTACCTGATCTCTTAGACCGAATCTATTCTTAAGTACTTAGGAACCGTAATGATAGTAGTAACCTGAGTCTTTGCCTGTGTAAGTTCTGTTATTAATAACAACGCCCAGCACTTTGGCATTTACGTGCGCCAGATGCTCCAGAGCTTTCTTTGCCACATCTCTTTTTACTTTGCCGTAATTCAGGACCAAGACTACGCCGTCGCACAAGGTTGATAAAATTTGAGCGTCGGTTACGGCCATAATTGGCGGAGAATCGACCAATACCAGATCATATTCCTGCACGACTTTGTCAAGCAGTTGGTTCATTCGTTTGGAACCTAGCATTTCCGCCGGATTAGGTGTGTGGGTCCCCGAAGTGAGCAAATGCAGGTTGGGTATCTCTGTCGAATGAACAGCATCCTCCAGCGAATGTTCGTTAGCCAGAACATTGGTTAAGCCGGATCGGTTCGAAACGGAAAAGATTTGGTGGAGGGTCGGTTTTCTTAAATCCCCATCTACCAGCAAAATTCTTTTCTCTTCCTGGGCGTAGGCGACGGCCAAATTGGAAACTGTCGTAGATTTCCCTTCTCCCGGCTGTGAGGAAGAAACCAGAATGGTTTTAAGCGGGCTGTCTACAGCCGAGTACTGAATATTCGTTCTCAAAATGCGGTAAGATTCCGAGACCCTCGAATGTGGTTTAAGGTTCGTAATTAAAGGGTTGAGCTTACTGGTTGGCGCTGGCATAAATCGTGTCACCTACAGCTTTCTGTTTGGGTTTGGTCGGTGCTTCGTTTTGAACGTCTCCGGTTTTGATTTTGTCGATAATTGCCACGGTCGGAACACCCAGATATTTCTCGACATCTTTGTCCGTTTTTATGGAATCATCGAAATATTCGAGCATCACAACTAGACCAAGAGAGCCGATCAGCGATAAGATAAATGCAATCGCCAGATTTAACTTCTTGTTCGGCTTTACTAGGACGGGGAGGTCGCTCTCTTTGGCTTCATGCAAAATCGTTACGTTATCGACTTTCATAATGGCCGGAATTTCTTTCTTGAACACCTCGGAAACGGAATTCGTTATTTTGACGGCTTTTTTGTAATCTTCATGAACCGCCGTGATTGTCATGACCTGTGTATCAGCCAGAGAAGTAACTTTAACCAGACCGATCAATTCCTCCGCAGACAGCCCTAAATCGGGATTCGCGCCTGATACCTTCTCCATAATGGCGGGAGTACGGATAATCTCTTTGTAAGTGTTGATGAGCATGAGATTCGTATTGATCGCGTTGTAGTCAAGAATCTCGAAGCCTTCGTACTGGCTTGATTTGTTTACAATGAGTTTGGTACTGGCGGAGTAAATAGGCTGGATGAAAAAGAAGCTGATGATGCCGGTTATTAAAGTCACGGTTAAAACCAAGCCCGTTATAAGCCACCAACGTTTTTTGAACATTTTTACATATTCTTTAATCTCAAACTCCATAAAGGTTCCTCCCGAGCGCGTTTAGTAAATATCGGCTTTTAAGATACATTTCGTATCATTCAAGTCATACGTAAGCTCTGCTTCTTCCCGGACCATCACCAGGTCATATTCGATAAGTTCCTGCAGGAACAGACTTACATCCTTGCCTGCCTGTTCAATAGTGGTATCGTAGACAGTTTGTAAGAGGCCTGCCAAACTTTCGATCGATTGGGGACTGGCGAGCAGAGACCATATATAACTTCCCTGTTCATTCAGTCTTGTTATACTCTGCTTCGAAACATGCATAATAATGCAATCGCCGTCCATATTTACAGCTTCCGTATGCGGCTGTCGGACATACACGATAGACATACTCTTCTCTCCTTATCCTACCTGCGTCCAACCAGACTGGAGCATGTATCCTTATTTCAGCTGTTTTTTTACGAAACCCCTTATAATGTCCAGCTTTTGCCGGTAGAGTCTTCCATAGACAACGAGGATAGAGTGCCTGCGGCCTTCCTCTGCCCGGAATACGGATCGTTCTACAGGCGGTATTATTTTTCTCGTTAACCAATACACGGTAGAGAGAAGATTCATATGCGTAAGCAAAGGAAACACAAGTAATTCTCTATAATAGGCTGCAGTTTTTATTCCTTTCAAATAAGCCCGCGCGCCTTCATAGTCCCACGTATAGGCTCTTTTCCAATGAGGATCGGGCAGCTCAAATGCGGGAAAAACTTGACGAACTAGATAAATGGCCATCCGGATCCGGTTCAATGTGCGTTCGGAATAGGCACGTTCCAGCAGCCGACTCCAGTCGATGCTGTTCGGCCAACTCTGCACAAGTTGAATAATGTCGAGGAAATAACGAAGCGACTTCATCTGATGATTAATACCATGCAAACAAATAGCATATAAAGTGTCTTCGTATGCCATTACTTTAATATGGTTAAAGTTAGAAAGACTTTCGGAGCGACTCCAGATGGACTCATAATCGATCCGTTCATTATCTTCCGCGCTTAGACACCAGTGCAATTCGATATAAATAGCTACGCCGTTCTGGTTCTTTCTTTTATATAAGGCATGATGTGCGGTGTTATTACGTTCGAAAATCTCAAATCCGGCACTCCGGATAACGGGTATGGCCCGTGCGAGTTGATCGGGTTTTACCAGCAAGTCTATGTCGGTCGTTCCCCTTGCTCCCACGTTACCGAAATATTTTTCCGAGAAATAAACGCCTTTCATAATAAAAACATCGACTTGATTCGCTTCGAACATACGGAGGACAGAGTCTGTTTCATGCTTGAGAAGCAAGTTCTGGAACAGGGTCGCTTCCGCCTTGCGCTTCAGACGGTCCTGGAGAAAGAGGGGGAGCTCACCGAGTCTCCCTTTCTCTTTCAGCATGTGGTACACCTGAGCCGTGATGGAGAATAAGTCCAAGTCTTCGGCGATCTGCCCGTATTCTTCCTCAGTGAAGGAGAATGCACCGTGAACCACATACAGGTCGTTCATAAATCGGATGAGCGGCTGTGTCATTTACATGTCGGACTGCCTGTGTGACCGCCGTTATCGCACGGATGCGGCTTGGACGGCTTGGTCTCGAAAACGATCTGCTGATGTTTTAAAACAGTCGGTGCGATATACGCCTTCTTCACTAGCTTCACTCCTTGCGGATAATTATTTATGAAAGGGACTCTGCTACAACGAGTATCCGTTTCACACCAAACCGATACAATTCGTATCTACAACATTAACTTTATGATACGATATGTATCTTGTCAAGCGAAAAATGACCAATTCCTACCCTTTAACTCGAATATTGAAAGGCCAGGGCCACAGGGCCCGCGATAGCGACATGTTATGGGCCGGAACAGCCGGCACAATGACTTCGTCACGCGCGACATATTCCGCGTTAGCCCGGTAGGCCGCGACCTGTTCCGGCCCCACCTTCCGGGCTGCGAGCGCGTACGCGTCCGCGAGGTGCCATTTCCTGACGACGACGTCGTGTGCGTCGGAGGCCAGGAAATGGACCGCATTAGCGCGGCACAGGCTCAGCGCGAATGCCTGCATCCGGCGGCCGTACTCCCCGGTGAGGGCTCCCGCCGTCACCTGGAGCAGCAGGCCGCCGTCCATCCACTCGCGCAGCAGCTCCGGCCGGCGCTGGATCTCGCCGCTCCGCTCGGGGTGCGCGAGAATCGGGACGATTCCGCGCACTCCCAGCTCGTGGAGCAGCTCGGCGAAGCCGTCCGGCACGCGGCCGCCGGGGAGCTCCAGCAGCAGATAGCGGGAACCGCCGAGGGTGCAGAGCCGGCCGTCCAGCAGGTCATCGAGAAGCCGGTCGTAGACGCGGATCTCGTGTCCGGGCAGGACGGTCAGGGCGATGCCCCGGCGGTCCAGCGCCTGCTGCAGGAGCTCCACGGCCTCCCGCACGGCCGGGGCTTCGTTGTCGTAGGCACCGCCGTGATGAGGCGTTGCCACGACACGGCTGATGCCCGACGCCGCGGCGTGCTCCGCCATCGTCAGCGCGGCCTCCAGATCCGGAGCGCCGTCGTCCAGCCCCGGAAGGATGTGGCAGTGCAGATCCGTGTACATATGGCCGCCTCCTTCATCCGGATTCCGGTCTGGACCGGTTAAGTTTTGCGTGATTTTCATGAAATTTTCATGAAAGTCTGCCTTCATTTTTTCATGAGTGGGCAGAAGTAACCCGGGCTTGGGACGATAGGATGATAGTTAGCGTATGCTTTCCATCTCAAATTATGATACAATCCCAAACATTACATAAGTGGGTAACCACCGAATATAATGTATAAAGTTCTTTAAATTAAGGTAAAAACGGGGTAAAAAAAGGGTTTATTACGGCCTGTGGAGAAACATTTTATCGACAAATAGTTGCATTTTGTATCAAAAAATTTATAATTTCAGTATATCGACCTTTCAATGTAATCTCTGACGGGTAACCGATTGAGCCCAATTCAAGCGAGCGGTTGTTAGGTGATACCGGTTTAAACGATTGGCCGACGTGGTTATACTGGTTATTACTTTCTAGTGGAATGAGAGGAATTCTAAGATGAATAAACATGGGGATCGCATTGCTCAACTGCGAGAAAAGCATGCTTTGACTCAAGAAGAGCTGGCCAACAAACTCGGCATATCACGCGCAGCATTATCGCATTACGAGACGAGCCGGCGCGAGCCGGATTTCGAAACGATGAACAAAATCGCGACCTTTTTCAAAGTGTCCGCCGACTATCTGCTCGGAAGAACGACCAACCCGCATGCGGTGCTCGACGAAGATGTAAGAGACTTCGTGAACAGCCTGGAGCTTTCCGACGATAAGATTCTGGAAAAATTCGCGCTGTCCATTGACGGCCGCAAGTTGACTGCCGAAGAAGCCAAGCGTTTTATCGCTTTCGTGAGGGCGGAACGTTCGATGTCGGAGTAGGCGGATCGGTTCCGTCTCCCGGACCTCTCGTCTGAAACGAGCTTAGTATAGCCGGGTTCAAGTTCAGCTGGTCCACTAGTTTATGCAGATCGATAACAATTTCATCCGTCATTTTTATGGCACCCTCACCGGTTCCGAAATGGTAATCATACCGAAGCGTTTTGCTCATGAATTTAATTTATGATACATCTTGTATCTGTGTCAAGCACATTTTGTATCCTTTTCAAACCTTTCGACTCCTCCATCCCGGGTGTCGATTCTTTGTTTAGCCGGGATCTTTTATGTAACCGCATACATTACCGGATTATCTGCTGTCGCAGGTCTTTCCGACTCTTTTCGGAGCCTCCGGAGTAATGAAAAGTAAACGCTCAACCGCTGTTTCTTTTATCGATGCCGATGTATTTAAAAGTTACGGAAGGAGCCGAATGGTTAAACAAGTCGCGAAGGACGGAAATATTCTTCGTACGCTGATAGTAATGGTACCCGAATGTCTTCCGCAGCGTATGCGTGCCGATGTCCTGCAATCCCACCCGTTTGGCGGCTTCGTTTAATATCCGGTAGACGCGGATGCGCTTGATCGGTTTGCCCGTTTTTTGCGAAGGAAACATATAGTCCTCGTCGTCCATATACTGCACATACTCGCCGATGTAGGACTTCAAGGCGTCATCGATCCAGAACGATTTGCTCTTGCCGGTTTTCTCCTCGGTGATGCTGATTTCATTGCGGTCTTTCACGTCTTTTACTCGGAGTCTCAAGATATCGTTGAGATGCAGACCCGAATTAATGCCGATCGTAAAAAGAAGCCAGTCCCGCATGGAATGATTCTTCAGGACGTCCTGAAGTTCTGTAATTTTTTCGGGGTCACGAATAGGTTGGGCCACTTGCATGTAAGAAATCCCTCCATTAAATTAGTTAACCCATGGTATGATACATTTTGTATCAAGGGCATTATAGCACACCACATTTCGTATGCCTAGTCCCTTTGGCGATCTTTTATCATTACTTAATCCTCATGTCCGCCTGCGGGAATGAATCTTTGTATCTAGGTCTAAAGACTACATTTTGGTACGAATTGTATCATAATATCTAAAATAAATCTTCTTTTATTTTTTTGACGGCCTCGGAATCGGGAATCCAGTAGTACAAATTAGAGCCGACAAGCGGGTCTTCATCACGTCCGCTGTGCCCCGGAAGCTGAGTGTAACGGAAGTTGTCCTGGCCGACCCCTTTGAAAAGCCAGGCGAGGCTGATCAGATCGGAATCCGAGAAATTCGTATCGAGAATGTCCTTGCGCAAGGAAGGCAGGAGCGTCGCCAGCTGCGGGATTTTATCCGGCTTTAACAGTTCGATGGCAATGGAACGAAGAACTTTGGATTGCTCTTCCTGCCGTCCGAATTCTCCTCCTTCCGCTCCGTAGCGTTCCCGTACGACTTTCAGGGCCGTGTCTCCGTCGAAATGCTGCTGCCCTTTCGGAATCGTCGTTTTCTGCCATTTCAGATGCAGGTCTTTCTCCAGCGTAAGGTCTACGCCTCCGACTTTGTCGACAATACGCTTGAATCCTTCGAAATTCGTTTTGGCATAATAGTTGATCGGCACGCCGAGAAAATCGCTGACCGTCTGCGTGGCCGTAAGCGTTCCCTGCTGGTTGCCTCCCTTCGACTCTCCCACGATGTGCGCATGATTCAGCTTCGTCAAACCGACTCCCTTAACGGGCACGCGCGTATCCCGGGGCAGGGACAAGATATTGACCTTGCGCTCGGTCGGTACGACATGAACCGCCATCATGACGTCGCTGCGGGAAGGCTCCCCGCTTCGTGAATCGACACCGAGAATCAGGATGTTAAACGACTTCATGTCCGGTTTGGGCGGTTCCTGAACCGGTTCGGGCGTTGCCCCTTCGGCGGTTTGCGGCTGTGCCAGTACGGGGATATCCTGATTCTCGAAATGCCTGGACGGGTCCAGGCTCCAGTAAGCCCAGCCGCTGGCCGAAACCCCGATTACGAGAACACTGAGCGCAGCGATTTTCCATTTGGTTTTTTTCTTCAAGAAAGGTCCTCCCTCACTCTCGTCATACGATACAAATTGTATCATCAAACCTTTTGGAAAACAACTGCCTGAGGTTCGGATATTTACTAAAATTTGGGACTTAAGGTTCAAGGGAAACCTGTCCCCTGCTCCCCGCTTCCTCTCTGCTTGTTCGCCTGCCCGGCATCCGGTCTTTTCCCCCTTCCTCGCCGGATACACAAAAAGCCCGCATCCTTCTAAGTAAAGGACGCAGACTTTTGCTGCCGCCAAGCGGTCTCGCGCTCAGCCTTTAATAGAGCCCGCAAGCAGGCCGCGAACAAAATATTTGCCGAGGAAAATATAGACGAGCAAAGTCGGAAGGGCCGCCAGAATGGCTCCGGCCATCTGCACGTTCCACTGCACGATCTGGCTTCCCGACAAATTTTGCAGAGCGACCATGACGGGCTGCTGCTTCTGGGAAGTCAGTGTCACCGCGAACAGGAACTCGTTCCAGATGTTCGTGAACTGCCAGATGCCGACGACTACGAAGCCGGTAATGGACAGCGGCATAATAATATAGCGGTACACCCCGAAGAAGCCGGTGCCGTCGATCTTCGCCGCTTCCATGATTTCGCCCGGCACGCCCGCGTAGAAATTGCGGAAGATCAGGGTGCAGATAGGCAGACCGTACACGACATGGACAAGGATAAGGCCGGGAATCGAATTGTACAGGTGAATCGTCTGCAGGAACTGAATGAGCGGAATGAGAATGCTCTGGTACGGGATAAACATGCCGAACAGCATCAGGGCAAACAGGGTGTTCGATCCGCGGAACTGCCACTTGGACAGCACGTAGCCGTTAAGCGATCCGAGCAGAGCGGACAGTAGTGTCGCCGGTACGGCAAGATACAGGCTGTTCAGGAAATTCGGCGCAAGCTTGTCGAAAGCGGTCTTATAACCCGAGAAATCCGGATGAGACGGCAGCCTCCACATCTGATCGAGCGTAATCTCGTTCAAGCCTTTGAAGCTGGTCACCCCGAGCACGTAGATCGGCACCAGGTAAAGGCAGGCCATGACGGCGAGCAGCATATAGAGCAGCGAACGGTTGATCTGCGCGAGACGCATCAGCCTTCCTCCTTTTTCAGACTCGAGAAGAGATACGGAACGATCAGCAGCGATACGAACAGGAGCATGATAATGGCGATGGCAGCCCCCTGGGCGTAATGATTGCCGCGGAAGGTCGTCTCAAACATGTAGACACCCGGCACGTCAGTCAGGAACATCGCCCCAGGGCCGGTCATCGCGAAGATGAGATCGAAGATTTTGAGTGAAATGTGCCCGAGAATGATCACGACGCTCACCGTAACGGGCCGCAGCTGCGGCAAAATGATTCTTGTGAACACCTGCCGCTCCGCAGCCCCGTCCATCCGCGCCGCTTCCCGCAGCTCGTCCGGAATCGCGCGCAGCCCGGCGAGATACATCGCCATCGTAAAGCCGGACATCTGCCATACCGCGGCAATGACAACGGCAATCAGGGCCAGCGGCAGGCCGAAGTCGATCAGTCCCCAGGCGATGCTCGGCACGATTTCCGTGCTTGTGTACCACTTCGGGGGGTCCGTCACTCCGAAAGACTTCAGGATGAGGTTCACCCCCGTCGACGGATTGAGAATCCACTGCCAGACGACTCCGGTTACCACAAACGAGAGCGCCATCGGGAAAATAAAAATGTTGCGGAACAGAGCCTCCGCTTTAATTTTCGCGTCCACCATCATCGCCAGGAAAATCCCGATCGCCATCGTGGCCGCGATAAACAGGACGGTAAACATCAGCGTGTTGCGGAGATCCGACTGAAAACGGAAATCGCCGAACAGAAATTTGAAGTTGCTTAAACCCGCGAAGGATAAATCCTTCACCAGTGTATTCCAATTGGACAAAGATACGTATCCCGTCCAGGCGATAAAGCCGTAGACGAACACCAGGATAGCGGCAAAAGACGGCAGCACCATAAGAAACGGCACCCACCTGCCGCCTTTCCGCTTGCGCCGGGGCTTCACACCCCGCTCTGTCTCTGCGGGCACACGCACCGCCGATTCCGTTTGCACAGCCTCCAGCCTCCTTCCGGAAAAAGAAGGTCAGATGGTCGCCCACCTGACCGTTTTCGTTATTTTTTCATACCGCTCGCGGCTGCGGCCTGCTGCAGCATCTTGGCCGTTTGTTCCACATCGCCTTTCGTGACGAAGATGGTCATCGCCTGGTTGGCTTGAGTCACGAAGCCTTCCGGAGCCGCTGAGCCGTGCGCCATGCTCGGCGTGAGCTTGCTCTTCTTGAACTCTTCGATCGTCTGCTTGCCGTAGGCGTCATACTTGCCCGTATCGGCATCGGTGCGCGCCGGGATCGAGCCCTTCAGCGGATTGAAGACGTCCTGTCCTTCGACGGAGCCCAGCACCTTCAGGAATTCCTTCACGGCTTCCGGATCTTTCACGCCCTTCGGCAAACCGAAGGTGTCCGTAATGACCATGAAGCTGTTCTCGGTGTTCGGCGTCGCCGCCCAGCCGAAATCTTCATTGGCCTTCAGCTTCAGATCGGTGGTGAAGTAGCCCTTCGCCCAGTCGCCCATGATATTCATGGCGGCTTCGCCCTTCGCCACGAGCTGGGCCGCATCCTGCCAGTTGCGGGCGGCGTGGTCTTTGTTCGTGTAAGTAAGCATCTTCTTGAACGTTTCCAGCGACTGCTTCACTTTGGCGTCCTCGAAGGAAATCTCACCCGTCCACAGCTTCTTGTAGTCGTCCGGACCGAGCGTGCCGAGCAGCACGTTTTCGAAAATCATCGTGGCTGTCCAAGGCTCTTTATCGCCCAGCGCCAGCGGAGTGATGCCTTTCGCTTTCAGCGCGTCGGCCGCCTGGATAAACTCGTCGAACGTCTTCGGCGCCTTCAGGCCGTTTTCGTCGAATATTTTTTTATTGTAAAAGAGGACGTTGCCGCGATGGATGTTCACCGGAACCGAATAAATGCTGCCGTCCTTGCTCACAAGGTCGATCAGATCTTTCGGGAATTTATCCTTCCAGCCTTCCTTGTCGTACAGATCGTTCAGCGCTTCCATCTTACCGGCCGCCACCCAGCCCGTATTCAGCTCGGCGCCTCCGTGCACCTGGAACGTACCGGGAGGATCGCCGCCCTGCATCCGGCTGGCAAGCACCGCTTTGGCATTCGTGCCTGCGCCGCCCGCTACGGCCGCGTTGACCAGCTCAATGTCCTTGTTCTTCGTTTTAAAAAGATCAATGAGCCCTTTAAGGCCCGCTTCTTCGCCGGCACCTGTCCACCAGCTGAAAATTTCCACTTTCTTGGCGCCGGCTGCCGCTGCCGACGGGGCCGGTGAAGACGCTCCGGGCGTTGTCTGCGCTCCGTTCCCGCCGCTTTCTCCGGACCCGCAGCCTGCGAGCAGTGTCGTACCTATCGTCATGACGGAGAGTACGGTGACCATCTTGCGTTTCATAGGATCGATCCCCTTTTTCCTTATATTTATGAGCCGCATCGTCGTTGTATCCGCTTACATAAATATCGTAGCATGGGCTGACGGCCATCGGCTGCGGAATCATCTGCACAAGTTTGTGCGGGTTCTGGAATGATTTGCGGTTTGTGATAGCACTCTCTGTCTGTTTTCAAAAATCAGCATTATTTTGCGCTGCCAGGTCCTCATCTCCACAAAAAAATCCATCCCGCTATCAAACGGAATGGATTTCGCCGGGCGGCTTCCGCCTTCCCGGTCTGTGAACAAGCGTCTAGGTCTATATTTGGCAAACGTGACGCGGCGGCGAATGATTCTTTCTCTCATGGAAGCATGCGTACCGAGTGGCACACGCCGCAGCTGCCGTCCTTCACGGCCTGACTTTCCGCCGCATATCGAGGAAGGAACCGAAAGGCGCGAATCGGCCCGTTTCCTTCATTTTTCCCGGTCTAATCGTCCACTTTGGCTCCATATGCGCGCAGGAAAGCCGCTCCCTGATGGGCGTCCATGCGGGCCCCTTTTATATCGAGCGACATAAAATCGACCCCGTCCATTAGAGCTCCGCGCAGGTCCGCCCCCTGCATCCGGGATTTGCCCATTCTCGCCCTTGTGAGATCGGCGTCCCTCAAATCGGCCTTTTCCAGGTTGCAGGAATATAAATCGGCTTCGACCAGCCGGATTCCCTTCATGTCCTGCTTCGATAAATTCGCAAAACGCAAATTCGTGTAAGACCAGTCTCCCCCGGCAATCGTAATTCCGTCCAGAGAAGCCTCGTTAAAATCGGAGCCGATCATCTTACACTCCTCAAATTTGGCGACAAAAAAATTGGCTCCCCGGAACCGGCAGTTGGTAAAAGCGCTCCGCTTATGCGAGGAGGCGTTGAACTGCGCTCCGGAGAAGTCACAGTCGATAAATTGACAGCTCTCGGTCCAGGCTTCTTCCAGACGGGTGCCGATAAAGCGGCATCGTTCGAACGTGCAGTTCCGCAGCTCTCCCTCTCCCAAATCGCGCCCGCTGAAATCCGTACCCGTGTAAGTTTCTTCTATATAAGAATACATAAGTCCTCTTCCATTCTATGAGTGTATACTTGTCAAAAAATCCTGCTTTAGCACGCAAGTTGCGCAGGTTGCGCAGCTTGCTCGGTTTGCTGCCGGGCCGCCGATGTATTCCTTCGCACGCCGCGATCTCCAAGCTCGGCGGGGCGTCTCATGACGGTCGTCAGCCGCAGAAAACCACACGGAGCTAACGACCCCGGTATCCGGTCGGGGATATCCCGGTTACTTTGCGGAATACCCGGCTGAAGTAGTTGGGGTCCTTATAGCCGACCTCGAAGCAGACTTCCTTCAGACTCAGCTCGTCGTTCTTCATGAGCTCTTTGGCCCTTTCGATACGCAGGCGGGTGACATAATCGATGAACGTCTCCCCCATATGCCGCTTGAACATTTTGCTGAAATAATGGAGGCTCAGATGCACCCGCTCCGCCGCCTGCTCCAGCGTAATCTCTTCGACGAAGTGTGCGTCGATCCAATCCTTGGCCTCCTTCAGCACGGAGGTCGTGCGCTCTTCGCGCTCGCTCAGCAGCCTCTGCGCGGCAAGCTCCAGCTCGCCCGGAGCGCCGTGACCCGCCGCGGCGTTTCCGGCCGGGACCGGCGGGCCGCCTCCTGCGGACTCGCCGTCATAAACGCGGACAAACGCAGATTCGTCCGCGTTTATAGCGGCGGCGCAGGCTTCGGCGTAGGACCGGCGCAGCCCGGTCAGGCCGTGATGCGCTCTGCCGGCGCCGACGGTCGCCCGCCGCCCAAGCCGGCCGCTCACGTAGCCGTGCAGCTTGCTTGCGGCTGCGGCAGGCTCGGCGGCCCCAAAGGCTGCGGCTTCACCGCAGGCCCGCGCGCCTTCTTCTGCCGAAACACTCTTCGGCTCGTTATGCGAAGACCAGCCGGCGCCGCCGCTCTCTTCGCTCTCACCGGGGCGCATCACAAAAACAGCCAGGTGACGGCCCATAAGCGGGCTGACCACGCACGTGTAACGTGAGCGGCACCAGCTTTTGACCGCGTCGTACATATGCTTCCGGGAAGCGGTGTCCCCGTTCTCTCCGCCGCCTCCCCAGAGTCCCGGTCCGCCGCTTACGCGATGCGGCTCCTCTTCCTCGAATGAAAGAACCAGCGCGTAACCCGAAGGATCGGCGGGCAGGGCCAGCAGCTCCAGCAGATCGCTCTCTCCGGTTTCCGAAGTCCGCTCCCGCATCAGATGCATAGCCAGTTCGCTCTCCGCCAACGGTTCCAGACGGGCCAGTTTTTCCGTGGTCTTCAGTTCTTCTTCCCGGCGCACATGCTCTTCTTTTAATTCTTGCACAAGTGAAGTCAGGAGTCCAATCATCTGCTCCCGCTTCGCGGGTTTCAATATATAATCCCGGACTCCGATCTCCAGGGCCTGCTTGGCGTACGAGAAATAATCATAAGCCGTGACGAGCACAAGCTTCATCCGGGGATGTATGTCTTTTATGCGGCGCAGCGCTTCCAGCCCTTCGATTCCCGGCATTTTAATATCCATCAGCACGATATCCGGCCGATGCTGCTCGGCTCGCTGAATGGCCGTTCGCCCGTTTTCGGCATGTATCACCTCGAATACGCCGGGCATGGAGCGCGATATCATCCACTCCAGCCCTTCTCTTTCCAGCGCTTCGTCATCCGCGATCAGCAAGCGGTACATAGGCATTCCCCCTTGTCCCGGCACGCTGTCCGGTCATTTCCGGAAGTGTAAGCACCACGGTCGTGCCTTTTCCGGGAACACTCTCAATCTCAATTAATCCGTCCCTTCCGTAAAAAAGCTGCAAACGCCGGAATACATTTTGCGTCCCGAGGCCCGTGGACGGTTTCCTGCCCGCGCGGCTGCGTTCATACCCGGCGGCTGCCTCCGCCAGCGGCGAACCCTCCCCTCCTCCGGGTGAGAAGTTCCCTTCACGCGCAGCAAACCCCGCCCCGTCAGCGGACTCCGATCCGTAACGGAGCAAATGAAGCCGGGTTTGCTCATCCATCCCCGCTCCGTTGTCCGCCACGGTGACGCGAATGTTCTCTCCGGCCTTCTTGATGCCGAGCCGGATGAAAGCTCCCTCCTCCATGCTTTCGATCCCGTGCATGAAGGCATTTTCCAGCAGCGGCTGAAGCGTGAGGCACGGAATCTGCTGATCCAGCGCCCGCTCGTCTATGTCCGTCTCGAACGAGATCCGATCCCGGAAACGGGACTGCTGGATCGCGAAATACTCCCGCGCGTGATCGACTTCCTCGCGAAGGCTGACCGGCTGATCCAGCTTGCGGAGATTATAGCGGAGCAGATTGGACACCGACACTGTCAGGTCGCTTGTTTTCTCGGCTCCTTCCAGAAGGGCCAGCTTGGACAACACGTTCAGCGTATTGAACAGGAAGTGGGGATTGATCTGGCTTTGCAGCGCTTTTATCTCCAGCTCTTTGACAAGTCTGTCCTTCTCCATATTGGCCTGATTCTTCGCGATGAGTTCCTTCAAATTGACCTGCATATGCCCGAAAGCGAGCGTCAGGATGCCGATCTCGTCTTCGTTCTGCACGGGCGGCGGGGCCGCATCCAGATTGCCTTTGGACATCTGCCTGGCGGCGTGCACCAGACGTCCGATCGGCTTTGTAATGCTCTGGGACAGCCAGATGGCGAAAACCAGACTCAGCAGCATGTTCACCGCAACAAGCGTCTGGCCGAGCATGTTCATTTCGCCCGTTTTAAGCAGCATCTGCTTATAAAGCGGCTGGTAGAAGCTCAGCTCCAGATCCACCAGGTTCTGGTGTTCCGCTTTGATATAGCCCGCGGTTTTGTCCGCTTCCTCGTATCTCTGGAGATACCGCTGCATATCCGTGCTCTCAACCGCCGTAAGAACGGAATCCGCCGCGGCCAGATAGCTGCCGAGCATATTCGCGTAATTTCTCCGCGCGAAGCTGTCCTCCTCGCTTCTGGCGTCCGCCTCCAGCTTGCCCTGGAGGCTGCGCAGCTCGTCTTGGAGCGCGACGAAAGCTCCGCGGCCTTCTCCGTTCAGGTCGATCAGATAACTGCTGAGGGACCGCAAGCTTTCTTCCGTTTTATGGGCGATTTCCTTGTACAGCAAAATCCGGTCCATCGTCAAATGGTAACTCTCCTGAACCGTCCGTCCGCTCTGATAAATAAAAAACGTAACCGAATTCATCAATATGACAAGGGCCGGAATAAACAGGAACAGCTTCATGCGGATACTCACGGCGCCACCGCCACTCCCGCATTTTGCGGATTCAAGATATCTATTCGGGTAAAAGCAGCATCGGGCAGCGTTTCCCCCTGAAAATAGCGGTTCAGCATTTCGACCGACTGGAAGCCCATCGTATACGGCTTCTGGATCACCGACGCTTCAATTTCCTTGCGGGCCAGCGCTTCGCGCGTCTCCGTCAGGTCATCGAATCCGAAAATGCGGACCTGCTCCTGTTTATTCAAGCTTTTGGACGCCTGCAAAATACCGAGCGCATCCAGCGCGCTCGTGCCGACCATCACATCGATGCCTTCCCTGCTGCGCAGCATGTGCTCCGCGGTCTGGGTCGCCTGGATGCGGGAGATGTTGGAGACGCCGACCTCCACGATTTTGAGATTTGGCTCGGCGTCCACAACCGACCGAAAACCTTCCAGCCGCTGCTGCTGGTTGCCGGCCTCATAGCTGCCGATCACCATGCCGATGGACGCGCTGCGGCCTTCGTAAGCTTTTGCCACAAGCTCGCCCAACTGCCGTCCGGATTCCACATTGTCGGTGCCGACATAGCTCAGCCTGCGGCTGTCCGGGCTGTCCGTATCGACGGTCAGAACGGCGATTCCTTGTTCGACGGCCTTGTCGATCAGCTTGTTGTAAGCTTCGCTGCGGATTCCCTGGATGAGAATCCCGTCCGGCTTACCGGCGATCGCCTTGCCGAAAAGCTCCGTCTGCTCTTCAATATCGTTGCGGTAAGGACCACTGTACTCCAGCTTGATGTTGTATTGCTCCGCGGCGTCCTTCGCGCCTTTCTCAATCGTCCGCCAGAAAGGGTTGTCCAGCTCCTGGGAGATCATAACCACATGTTTCGTCTTTCCGCCTGGAACCGGCGTATGGCCGCGGTCCTGTATGTCCCGGACAATCCCGTTGATCTGGGCGTTTGTATAAGCAAACCTGCCGAGCAGCAGCACGAACAGCGCAAACAGCACGGCGAGGCCGACGGTCCACTTGGACGGGGCCCATTTCTTCACGTTGCTCCTCCTCCAAAAAATCCGGTTTTAGCGATGCCCCCGCCCCGCCTGCTTTAATTTGTATACGGTTACAATTTGATGGGTATGCCTATTATAGCAAATAAATTCTCCATTTGGTCGAGCGGGGTCGGGGACTTTTTTGTACCAAGGTCGGGCAGCAAACCTAGACCTGAGTCGGTGTGACCGGACACGAACGGTCTATATAATGAGAAACCGAGAGCACTGCACGAGTGATAACGGATTACGGATTTTTTGGAGGTAGAGAAAAAAATGAACAATCAACCCGTATTGGAAATACGCGGCGTCAACAAGACGATACGCGGCAAAAAGATTATCCAGGACCTGTCTTTCGAAGTGTATCCCGGCGAAGTCTTCGGATTTCTGGGACCGAACGGGGCCGGTAAAACGACGCTGATCCGCATGATCGTCGGTCTGATGAAAATGAACAAAGGCGACATCGTGATCCACGGACAGTCGATCCAGAACCGCTTCGAAGACGCCATCAAGCACGTGGGCGCCATTGTGGAGAATCCCGAGATGTACAAATTCCTCTCGGGGCAGAACAACCTCGTGCATTACGCCCGCATGTTTCCGGGCGGCATCCCGCAGTCGAGAATCGACGAAGTCGTCGAGCTGGTCGGGCTGAAAAACCGCATCAAAGAGAAGGTCAAAACCTACTCGCTCGGCATGCGCCAGCGGCTCGGCGTCGCTCAGGCCCTGCTGCACCGGCCGTCCCTGCTCATTCTCGACGAGCCGACGAACGGTCTCGACCCGGCAGGCATCCGGGAGCTGCGCGACTACCTTCGCCGGCTGGCCCGCGAAGAAGGCATCGCCATCGTCGTCTCCAGTCACCTGCTGTCGGAGATGGAGCTGATGTGCGACCGTGTCGCCATCATCCAGCAGGGCAAGCTCGTCGACGTGCAGGATCTGCGCGGAGAAGGGGCTGCGCCGAAGGAGACGTCCTACTTCTTCGAAGTTAACGATCCGGCGACGGCGCAGGCTGTGGTGCAGGAAATTGATCCGCACCTGCACGTGACTCCGCATCCGAACGGCATCGAGCTCACGATCGGACGCGAAAGAGCCGCTGACATCGGCGCTCTGCTCATCCAGGCGGGTCTTCGCCTGTACGCGATGAAGCCGCTCACGCAATCGCTCGAAGACAAATTCTTGCAGATAACGGGAAGTGATCAAATTGCTTAACCTCATTCGTAATGAAAATATGAAAATTTACCGCCGGCTGACAACTTGGATTATGGTCATTCTGCTTGTCGGACTGGTGGGGCTGATTTCGTTCCTGATCCACTACGACTCCAGAGGCATGAACAGCGCGGACTGGCGCCAGGTGCAGACTCAGCGCATCGAGCAATTGGAGAAGACCAAAGCGGACTTCCCGGACAACGCGGCCGATCTGGATCAGCAGATCAAGCTGGCCCAGGAACATCTGAACCGGGATATATCACCGAATCAGGCTGCCGTATGGCAGGCCGTCGGCTCCATGTCCAGCCTGATCGCGGTTATTACCGTCTTCACCGTGGTCGTCTCCGCCGACGCCATGTCCGGTGAATTCTCGAGCGGAACGATCAAGTTGCTGCTGATCCGGCCCGTATCGAGATCGAAGATCGTGTTCGCCAAATACGCGGCAGGCTTCCAGTTCTCCATCTTCATGCTGCTCGTGTTATTCGCTTCGGCCCTGGTCATTAACCTGGTGCTTTACGGAGGTGCGGGAACAAGCCCGACCGTTCTGGAGCTGAACAGCATGGGAGCCATCGTCGAGAAAAACATCATCACCGACATGCTGAGCACCTACGGGTTCAAATGCGTAGAGTTGATCATGATCGTCACGCTCGCCTTCATGATCTCCACCTTGTTCCGCAGCAACTCGCTTGCGATCGGGATCTCACTCTGCATCATGTTCCTGGGCAACACGGTCAGCATGATTCTGAGCCGGTACGACTGGAGCAAATACCTGTTGTTCTCCAACATGGATTTGACCCGCTACCTGCACGGCCAGCCTCTTGTTCCGGGCATGACGATGACCTTCTCGATCCTCGTGCTGGCCGCTTACTTTATCGTCTTTAACGTGCTCACCTGGACGGTGTTCCGCCGCCGGGACGTCATGTAAGCTCCTATTCTTGCATGGAAAAAGCCCGCGCGCAGCCTTCACTGCCGGCCGCTGACGCGGACCCGGGCCTCCGCCACGGAGCCACAAAAGCCGCACCCGTTTGTTAAGGGTGCGGCTTTTACGTATGCCGGGCGTCCGGCTGTATGCCGCGCAGTACCGGGAGCGCTTTTCTCACCGGCGGAGAATAAACCGGCGCAGGCGCATCCCGCTTCCTCCTAAGAGGAGTTGCGACGGAGCCAGCGGTAGCTTTTGCGTACGCCGTTCAGAAGCGTGTCCGGCATCGGAATGGGGTGCTTGGACAGAAGCGGCAGATACAGGCGGTAGTAGGCTTTCTTCATATCCTCCCACATCGTATCCGGCGTGTCGTCCAGAAAATCGGAAACATCCAGCACTTTTCCCCGTCCGTCTTCCATCATGACATTCTTGGCATGCAGATCCTGCGGCACCAGACCCAGCCTGCGCGCATATTCACACGCTTCTTCGATATCGAGAATGACCCGCTCCGGTATCCGTATCCCCGAACGGATGCAATCGTACAGCGTCCTCCCGTTCATCCGTTTCAGGATGAGGTAGGGCTTTTTCGCATAATGGCAGCGTGAGTACGCGGGGTGCTCGCCCAGCTTGCGGTAGACTTCGACCTCGTCTTCCCAGCCGTCTCTTCCGGGGGCGTATACTTTAACGACCAGCCCGGGCATGTCCGGATGCGAGACGACAGCCGCGTAATTACCCGCACCGACTAACTGCCAGGGGGCGGGAAGTTTATGTACCACGACGGGGTCATAGGGATTTTCGCTTTCAAAGTCGAGGCCGGGCAGAAGCTCCCGTTCGATCTTTTGTATCCATGCTTCCATTTTAGTCTCCCAACGAGTTCTTATGCTCTTATTGTAGAGGGTTCCGGGTGCCGATACAATGGACCTTCCGCTTCCGTAAACAAAAAAAGAGCACGGCGCGCCGCACTCTTCCGGTCCAAGGCTGTATGTGCGGAGCTAAACCGGCATGCTTTTATCCGGCGTCTCCGTCTTTGTCCTGCGGCTCTGCCGCTCCAGCAGCACTCTGCGCCCCAGGGTCAGAGCCAGGACGAGCATAACCGTACCCGTTCCTGCGGCAATTCCGTACTGCTGAACCCAGAGCGGCAGCCCTTCCACCTTTTCGTACAGCATGCCCCCGAGCAGAGGCCCCAGGAAAGCCGCCAGTCCCGTCAAGGTGTTGTACATGGCGATAAACATCGGCCGCTCGCCCCTAGGCGTATCCCCGATAATGAAATTGAAAGCCAGTTGGTTGAATCCTCCGGTCCCCGCTCCAAGCAGGATGTGAACCGCAATCAGCACCGGAAGGGCCGGTAGCCAGGCGAGCATCCCCCACAGCAGACACGACAGCGACAGAAGCGGGAGCGTCCAGAACAGAAGCCGCCGGTTGCTCCACCGCGCGTTAAGATTTCCCCAGACGTAGAAAGAAATCATCATCACAGCCGTCTGCAGCACCGTCAGCACGGAAATCGTCTCATAGCTTACCTGCAGCAGCTTCAACATGACATATGAGAAGAGCGGCACCGCAATCCCCTGCAAAAACAGCCAGAACGACAGGAACGCCGTCGCCCTGATATACGAAGTATCTTTCATAGGGCGCGTAAGCATGGGCAGGAGCCCGCTTTCCGCGGAAGGCTCGAATGGCGGATTCGGATAAAATAGGTAAGCGATTACATTGAGCACAGCAGCCGTGCCGATCACCAGGTAAAGAACCTCAAATCCCGCCTCGTTACCGAGCTTGTCGAGTATTTGTCCGCCCGCAAACAGGCACAGAGCTCCGAGAGCGTTCAGCATCATGTTCCGGATGCCGAAATAACGGGCCCTCACCGAAGACGGCACCATATCGGCCATCAGCGTGGACCAGACCACACCCCCGAAGGCGTTCGAAAGAAAAGCCGACGTATACAAGGCGATGTAAGCCGGAATCCACAAATCACGGTCCAGCAATAGCGGAATCAATCCCGTTGCCGCCCACAGAATCCGGTGAAGCCCTCCGAAGATGAGAATCTGCAGCTTCCGGTTTTTCCATCTCTGCATGAAAAAAGCCATCAGGATCTGACCGGCGTTCACGATCGTCGTCATGGCGAGCACAAGTCCGATCTGTGCGGACGTTGCGCCGAGATAAAGCAAATAACCCGTCAGGAACGGACCGTTGAGAAGGGTTTGAACTACCGTGGCCGGAGCCCCTTCGAGAGTCGCGATCCAAAGATGTTTACGGGTCGGGGTAAAACGGTTCCAGGAGCGGGTCTTGGCCTGCACGTCGGTAGCTCTCCTTTGAGCCGGTGCTGTTTTCCGGCTTCGTCAGCAAAATGGTTGCGCTTACGCGTTGGGTAAAAGAAGACGGACAAAAGAAGAAATCTTTTATCCGTTACAGAAGTTCAGGTCCATTATACTGCAAAAATCCTCCGCCGTCTGGTCTAAAATCCGGCGAATTTTCTGTCCGAATTAAGGCTCAAATGATTCGCCTTCCTTGCGCTTTTCGCCCGGGGCGAAAACCCACCATTTACTGGCGGCGTAATTCACCAGAAGCAGCAGAACCGTCACCGTCAGCTTGCTAAACAGCATGTTCCATCCCAGCACATCGCTGCATACATAGAGCAGCAGATAGGACAGCCCCAGACACAGTCCGTTGACCATCAGGAACTTCAGTGCCTCCGATACCCGCACCGGTTCTTTGCTGGCAAACGTCCATTTCCGGTTCCAGAGGTAGCTGTTCAAGGTTCCGCACAAGTACGAGACCGTCTGAGCCGCTCCGTAATGCAGGTGCAGACCCGAGAACAGCAGCCAGAACACGGCCCAGTCCACCGCCGTATTGCCGACCCCTACTGCCCCGAAGCGGAGCAGGCGGAGCATTTCCGGGTTAAGCCGCTTTTTTTGCCCGTTGTTATCGTTTGTCACGTGTCAGTTCTTCCCCTTCTCCCGGATTCCGGTCATCCAGTCAGTAATCGCTTCGGCCGTCCGGCGAGTCTGTTCCTCCGGTGAGATCGAAGCCGCATGGTCGCCCTTCTGAGGGCCGTAACTGCCGAATTGGCCGTGGTTGCCTCCCGGCAGGGTCAAAAGCTTGGCGTCCTCCGGCAGGTTCTTCTTGTTCTTCTCGAAGCTGTCGCGGTTCAGAACGCCGTCCTCCGAACCGGTCACGGAGAGAACCGGAAGCCCTTTGTCCCGGAGGCTTCCTTTGTCATCGGCGTACGACGCCAGGAAAAACACGCCCCGCAGCCCTTCCGGATGCTCCGCCGCATAACGGGCCGCCATCACGCCGCCGAGCGAGTGCCCTCCGATGACGAAGGACTCCCCGGGACGGGCCGCCATCACTTCCGAGGCACGGCCGCCTCCCAATACCGCCAAATTCAGCGGCATTTTGACGACCACCGTGCGGTGCCCGCGCTGAGCCAGCTCCCGGGCCAGAGGCGCGTAGCTCTCCGGCTTCACCAGGCCGCCCGGGTAGAAGATCACGCCCGGCTCCTTCGGCTCTGCGCCTTCGTAGACCGTTACATCCTTGCTGTCTGTAACGGTAACACCGCCACCGCTTCGCATGGCTTCGACCGCCGTGCGGTCCGGCCCGTACGGCCGCAGATAGAACGCCGCCGCAATTCCGGCGGCGAGTATAAAGATCGCCAGCGCCAGAAGCCACTTTCTGCCGCGCGATCGTCTTTTTCCAGTCATTCTCCGCCTCCTTGAATCCTTTCAGGGAAATTCGTCTTCTCTCCGTTCCGGGCCGTCTCTGCTTTGCCGATCCGAAATGGATGTCCGCTGTCCTTCTCCGGCCGTTTCCATCTTCTTCACCGCCTATCGTATCACAGCTCCGCTTCCCGGCCTACCTTATCCCCCGGTTAAGTTTCGGGCAGCCTCGGCGGCGGTCTTTTTAAGGGCAGCCACGCTCTCTCTGTCCACTTCATACACCCCGCTATCTAACTCCATTCGGGGAGAATCTCCGCCGTCTTGAAACGGTACGTAGAGCCTGCGGACATCATGGACTGCCGTGGCGACCGGCAGCTCCTTCCTAATGCGGACCGACTGACCGGGCGGCAGCATAAGAAGCAGCCCGGGCTTGTCCGGCACATCCCCGGTCAGTTCGGCCGTACACTTGCAGGGCCCCTTCCCGGTAGATTCTATCACTTTCTCGGCATCGTCTATCAGACGTTGATACCGGGAATCCGCTTGCGGCACCTCGATGATGCGGCCTTTCCAGTTGAGAACCACTTTCTCCGGGGTAAGCTCGGCTGAAGGCAGCCAAAGCGAGGCGGCCCCGGCCACAGCTATAGCTAATATAACGAGTCCGCTGGACACCGCTAACCATTTGTTCCGCCGCATAAGATACCCCCTTGTAACTTTCTTAACCAGTTAAACGGCACAGGAAGGTAAATGTTGCATGATTGGCAGAGGGATGGAAGGGCAATAAAAAAGCCAGGTATCGCTGTGCCCGGTTCTAGTAGGGCTGGACGCTGTATCCATCTCGGCCACAAGAAAAAGCAGCCTCCGTAAAGGAGACTGCTTTTTCTGAATCTTTGTAAGCGGGTGATGGGAATCGAACCCACGCTACCAGCTTGGAAGGCTGGAGTTCTACCATTGAACTACACCCGCAAAGGTGGTTGGAGCGGAAGACGGGAATCGAACCCGCGACCCTCGCCTTGGCAAGGCGATGCTCTACCGCTGAGCCACTTCCGCAAACTTTTCGTTCGAAACATTTCCGAATCGACAAGAGATATCATAACAAATAATTCATGAAAACTCAATCCTTTTTCTACTCAAATTTCAATCCAATTTTTTACACCCCCTATAAACAAGGAAAAACCCTCATTTCCGCACATAAAAAGAAGGACCGGAGTCGACTTCTCCGATCCTTCCTCTTTACCTGAATGGCTCGCCTAGCCCATTGCCCTCTTCTCTTTTCACACCGCGCGCAGCTCCCAGTGCGCGGTGTGGGTCGCATAAGACGCGGTGGTCAATCACACACCGAACGTCCGCCTCGTCCGCTACTCTCAGGAAAGAGCCGCTTTAGCCTCTTTGAAAGCCTGCGTGTACTGGGCCGCTTTCTTCGCGATCAGGCTGAAATCGCCGGTTTTGGACGCTTCCGTCGTCAGATCCGATCCGATCCCGACAGCGACGGCACCCGCTTTGATCCAATCGGCGAGATTGTCCAGGGATACGCCCCCGGTCGGCATGATGTTTGCCTGCGGCAGAGGCCCCTTGATGGCCTTGATCACGGACGGCTCGTACAAGTTGCCCGGAAACAGCTTCACGATATCCACGCCGAGCTCCAGCGCTTCCTGGATCTCTTTGACGGTCATCGTGCCCGGCATTACCGGCACGCGGTACCGGTTGCAGAGCGCCACGGTCGCGGGATTCAGGGAAGGCCCCACCACGAACTCCGAGCCGCTCAGAATGGCCGCTCTCGCCGTTTCCGGGTCCAGAACGGTACCTACGCCGATAATGGCGAATTTGGAGGCGTCCTGCGCCGTACTGCTGTATGTTTTGGCCAGCTTTTCAATGGCTTGGAGCGCAAAAGGCACCGTCATCGTCACTTCGATGACTTTGATGCCGCCTTCGATGGCCTGTTCGGCGGCTTCGACGACTTCGTCCGGCGTCTTGCCTCTCAGAACGGCGACTACGCCCTGTTCCGTAATTTTTTGAATCAGCTGTATTTTTTTCATGGGTCAGTTCATCCTCTCTCTGTCGGTAAAATCAGTTTCCGCAAGTAAGAGGCGGCGGATACGCCTTCTATCTGATTCGACGTATGAACCTCAATCAGTCTTAACGGCAAGACAACGCAGCGCTCAGCGCTCGATATGACGGCTTCCCTGAAGCACGGCATCGACTTCCTCACGCGTCGGGAGGCCTTCCCAGTCTCCCGGAGCCTGAACGACCAGCGAACCGAGCAGACTTCCCAGCTCCACCGCTTCCAGGTGGCTCTTCCCCTGCAGAATGCCGGATAGGAAGCCTGCACAGAAGCCGTCCCCTGCTCCAATCGTATCGACCACCCGCTCCGCTTTGACAAAAGGAACGGAGGACACGCGGCCGCCTTCGATCAGGAACGTTTCATCGTCCCCGCCTTTAAGCACGGTCACGGCACGAAGCTTACTCAGCCTTTCGACAATCCCGTCGAAATCTTCCGTTTCGTAAAGGAGCTGAAGCTCGTCCAGACCCGGAAGAAAATAATCGGCCTCCTCCGCAAGGGCCAGCAAAGTCTCTCTGGCTTCCCCGATCCCCCAGAGCTTAAGCCGCAAGTTCGGATCGAAGCAGACTTTCACCCCATGCCTTTTGGCCGTGCGGACGGCGGCGATCACCGCTTCTTTGCAGCTATCGCTTAGCGCGGGCGTAATGCCGGTTACATGCAGAATTTTGGCCCCGGCTATATAATCTTCAGCGAGATCGCCCGGCTTCATCAGACTCATGGCCGAATTTTTGCGGTAGTAGTAAACGGAGGCTTTGCCCGATACCGCTTCCCGCAGCATCAAACCCGTCGGCGCCTCGGACGATAACACGGCCCTGGAGACGTCCACGCCTTCGCCGCGTATTTTTTTGAGCACCATCCGGCCGAAAGGATCTTTTCCCAAGCGTCCGAACCACCCGACACGATGCCCGAGCCGCGCAAGACCGATCGCCACATTGCTTTCGGCTCCGCCGAACGAAGCGGTCAGCTGCGGTGAATACTCAATTCCTTTTCCCGAATCCGGCATCAGTAGAGCCATCGACTCCCCGAAAGTCACCACATCCGGATAAATAGGGGACTGCACATTGCCTTGCTCCATCGTTCATCCACCTCGACCGTTAGATTCTCGCAGGCTCAGGCATCGTCCGCAGGCGGCACCCGGCCCATGCTAGCTTCCTTTATTCCCCTGAAAAACGATCCCTTGTCCGCACTATCATGCGCAGAAAAAGCTTTTCCTTATGGAATCACTCCGTACAGGTTTGTATCTCATTCTTGAATCCGTAATCGGAGAAAGCTCCTTGTTCGGATTGGTTAATTAAAAAGATTCCGTTCCCTCTTCATTATAGCAGAAAGGACTTCCTTTTAGGTATGAAAATGTTCATTCAAACGAAAACGAACAAAACAAACCTCTTTGCCACATTCCTGCTCTTTAATAAAAAAACAAAGAAAGCCTTGATTGCTCAAGGCTTTCTTCGTTGTTAATGCGTGATGCGGACGAGAGGACTCGAACCTCCACGGCTGTTACACCACTAGAACCTGCTAGCCTCGAGCCAGCAGGTTCTGTTTTGGCGTATGGGAATGTTCACTGCTCCATTATTTCAGATACTTAATAAGCTTGGACCAAAAGGCCGAATAGTGCTCCCAATTCATAAACTCCAACGATCCCCAGTGCGGCGAACAATCGCTTGCAAACGCCACCGTCTTTCCCTGGCCATAAGTTCCAAGCGTCAGAATAGCATCGCCTTCATGGCTTAGCAGTTCCTTTGCTCCCGGCTTAGCGGACAACTTATTATAACCTAGCAGCCTAGGCCATTCTCCCAAATCGTTTACCAATGGATGCGGCTGCGATACGACAGGCGAGAAGCCGCTCGGCATCTCTACCCGATCATCTTTATCCATCATGACAACCGGCAGCACATCGGCCAATATCGTATTTCTATAATTGGCTTTTCCTTCTATCCCCATGAAGGTCAGGTAACCGCCAACCATCAGCAGGCCACCTCCTTCAGCGACATACTGCTTCACAAGCTCAAGGGCGTTCGGAATGATTTGCATTTGATAGAAGGTTGGATTTTGGAGCAGGAATGTGTTTGCACCTACGTCACTCAGCACAATCGCATCATAGGTTTTGAGCTCTTCCAGCGATTGAGGAAAGCGTACCTGCACTTCATGCGCAGGCATGTAGGTGACGTCAATTCCCTCCTGGCGCAGACAGGACAGCAAATAGGTTGCTCCCTCCTCGTACTTGGTCGAGGTAAAACTGTCATACCCTTTCGTATGAATCATATGCACAACCCAGGATTCGCCAACAAACAAGATCTTCATCAGTTCAAGCACCTCCGTATTTTTTATATCACCAGGCCCTACACCTACAGGCCGTCTTGTTCCCATTTTTACGCTTCCTCGATTTCACACCAGTCCACAATCGTTTTGGCAATCATCTTGACCGCTTGAATCACTTCATCGACAGGTGTAAATTCGTCGCTATGATGGGCAAGGCTGGGGTCGCCAGGTCCAAAATTAACGGTAGGAATGCCTACGTTCACCGGCCAGCCCATATCGGTATGGAAGCCCAGTCCTTCGATTTTGCCTTCCTCTCCAATGGCCTTCAAGGATTGTACACAAGTCTGAACAAAGGGATGTGCTACATCCGTTTCTGCACAATCGGCATCCACCAGCCATTCGATTTCCGGCTTATGCTCACAAAGCCAAGGATCCGATTCCGATACCTCGCGTAGAAAATCAGTCAATTCCTTTTTTACTTTGCCGCCTACAAGCTTCTCGTCCCGCTCCAAAGGCAAGTATTGCGCATTGAATACGATTTCCGCCTCATTCGCGAAGGAGGTCGGGTATTCCCCAGCGTTTAATTGAGCGACATGCACCTGACAAGGGATCGACAAGTATGGATGGGTCTTGCTGACAGCCCATTTCTCATTCAAGCGGTCCAGATGCTCCAGAATATATCTCGCTTTCTTAACCGCATCAACCGCGCCGCCGTCCCGCCAATCCGCTTGCGGCATCTCAATATGGCCGCTGCGACCTTGGATCTTGATTTTTCCCCATAAAATCCCGCGGCAAAGAGGGGCAATCGTCAGCGAGGTCGGTTCCGTTAAAATGCAAGCATCCGCTCGATAGCCATGGTGGATAAAATCAAGTGCCCCCATGCCTCCCGCTTCCTCATCGACAACCGTGCCGACGATAACCGGCCCTTTAAGCTTAAACCCGCTGCGAAGTATGGCTTCGACAGCCATAATCATGGCTGCGACTCCGCCCTTCATATCAACGGTGCCGCGGCCGTACATCTTCCCATCGATAACTTGGCCCTCGAACGGATCGACCGTCCATTTTGAGCCTGCCATGACGACGTCAATATGACCAAACAAGAGCATGGACTTGCCTTCCGTTCCTTTGCCAAACGTAGCCGCCAGATTGGGCCTGCCCGTAAAATCTCTTCCTGGATAATAGCCTGCCATGCCTTCATATTGCTTCAGCTCATCGGCTACGGGCTCCCAGATTTCGATGTCCGCGCCGAGCTTCCCCAGCTTGCCGGCAATAAATTGTTGAAGGTCCTTCTCTTTGGATGGCGCCGGTTCCTCGAAAAACCAGGGGTTGACGCTCGGAATTTGAATGAGCTGCTGTAAAAAATGAATAATTTCATCTTGATGATTCTCGATCCATTCCATCACTCTCTGTTCTTGGTTCATCTCTCTCTCTCCTTTTGGCTGCACTCTCCTGATACAGCATGAATCCGCAACTGCCGTAAGCAAGCGTATCAGGAGCCATGCCTGCTCGCTTATTCGAATCGAACGGTGCTTCCGTTAATAAAATCAACCCACGGATTAATCATTTCATCGCCGAATTTATCCTTCTTCTTCTCAATGCCGAACATATAACGGGCATCGTCCGCAGCCGGGTAAGCCGGACTATGCCAGACCCCCCGATGGATGACGATAGCTTGTCCAGGCTTAATTCGAAAGCACTTGACGGTGGATGGGTCAGGACTTTCATCAGGATCGTCGATGTCCATGCACAATGCTACAGGCTGTACAATCTCACGATCAAAGGTAAGCAGCAGCTCTTCACGGCTGACATGCCTCTCCATTGCCTTTACGGCAAATTCGCGCCGCTTGGTGACCACAAGGCCAAATCCGATTGGCTCCCATACGTCCAGCATTTGCACATAGCTCCAGCAATCCCACCCGTCCCCGGATTTGGAGGGATCAATCGCCGGCATATCCACTACTTTGCCATAGGGAGCAAAAGCCTCCTCCGTCAACTCTTCTATCTGCACCTTATACTCCATTAAAGCCGCCTCCTAACAGGGGTGTTATTAGAAATCAAAGCTGTCCACATTATCGTTCGTGACTTCAAGCGTGCCAATAAACACACTTTGTCCGTTTACTTTCACAGTCCCTATCGTCGGAATCTCCATGCCGTCCTTGATTTCCTTGCCTTGAGCCAGCTGGTCCATAATATAGACCGTTACATAAGCCAGCTTGCCCGGATCCCAAATAATATCCGTTTTGATCGTGCCGTTCTTGATATAATTTTTCACGACGCTCGGCACGGCAATGCCTGTAATGGCAACTTGGTTTTTCTTTAAAGTGCCTGCCTTTACAGCTTGCTCTACTACCTCTGCAGCAGCCGTAGGTTCGCCGCCTGCAAATCCGATAATGCCTTTCAGATCAGGGTAAGTTTGAAGCAGGTTTTGCGCATTGGCATACGCCTTCTGTTGATCGTCGTCGCTCGCAACAGTCGTTACGACCTTAATATCCGGATACTTGGCTGTAAAATAGGCTTTAGCCGCATTGGATTTCGCAATCTGGTTTTGTGAGCCAAGACCGGCTACCATGAACGCTACCTGTCCTTTGCCGCCGATTTCTTCTCCGATCGTTTTGGCCAGAAGCTCCCCCACTTCTTGGTCAGTGGCCGGAGCTACATAATATTGGCGATCTGTACCCGGCGCATCGCTGTCCCAAGTCACAATGTTGACGCCTTGACCTGCCGCTTTTTTGAACACAGGGCCTACCGCTTTCGCATCATTAGGCGATACGCCGATGCCGCTTACTTTGCGGGTCAGCATATCCTGAATCATATTAATTTGCTTGGAGGAATCCGCCTCTGTCGGCGCATTGAACAGAACTTCTACCTTCAAATCGGCTGCCGCCTTCTTGGCACCCTTTTCAGCCGCCGCCCAATAAGCAGGGCCGATGGACTTTGGATTCATAAAGTAAGTTTTTGAGCCGGCAGCTCCCTGGTTCGGTTTGCCTCCGTTATCCGTTTGGTTCCCGCTTGTACTTCCGCATGCTGCCAAATTCAGAGCCAATACACCCGTCAGTAACGTCAATGCTAGCTTTTTCATAGGTTTCACTCTCCATTGAATTTTTTATTTCCTACAGCAAGCAGAAGCAGCGCTCCTAAAATGACTGCCTGATAAAGCACGGATACACCTAACAGATTCAAACCATTACGCAAAAACACAATGATCAGCAGCCCGACAAATGTGCCTGAAAGACTTCCCCTCCCCCCAAAAATATGTGTGCCTCCTATCAAAGTCGCTGTAATCACGTCCAGCTCTATATTGGTACCCGATGTCGCCTCTGCGCTTGCCAGACGCGACACCAGAAATATACCCGCCAAGGCCGAAAACAATCCGCTAAGCATAAACAGGATAAACCGGATGCGTACGACCGAGATGCCGGAATAGCGGACAACCTCTTCATTGTTGCCAATCCCGTACACATAGGTGCTGAATCTGGTTTTTTTCATTACAAAGCTGGCCAGCAGGAACATCACCACAAGGAAAATCGCATTAACCGGAACAACGCCGATATATTGCTGGCCCATAAAGTAGAAAGCATCCGGAAAACCGCTTATGGGTCTCCCCTGATTGATCACGTAGACCAGCCCCCGCAGCATCACGAGCATGCCAATGGTGACGACAATAGCCTGCATGCGGTGTCTCGCGATCAGATAGCCATTAACGGCCCCGCACAGCAAGCCGGCCAGCAGTCCAATGATCATACTGATCCATATATCGATCCCCCGCTCATACGCGACTCCCATACATACAGCGGAGAAAGCCAGAATGGAGCCAACCGATAGATCCATCGCACCGGATATGATGATCATGGTCATCGGAATGGCGATCAGCCCTACTTCAACCATCTGGTTCAGCACATTCATAAAGTTGTTGACGGTCAGGAAATAGGGAGACAAGAAGCTGAACAGCACGATAATGACGAGCAACAGCAGCATTTGAACGATTAGCTTATTACCCCTAAGCGGGAACCGGCTTGTCCATGCACTCATACCAAATCCCCCTCTTTTCCTTTGTTTTGCCGTATACGCTGCAGCGTGTTAATAACAATTGCCAGAATAATCAGAAAACCAGTTGCGGCATCAACCCAGAACGGAGAAACCTTGGATATAATGAGCCCGTTTTTAACGATGCCCATAAAGAGTACACCCAGCATCGTTCCGGCTATAGTACCGACGCCCCCGAATATACTTCCCCCGCCGATAAGAACGGCTGCCATGACTTCAAACGCCAAACCGCTGCCTGCTGTCGAGGCTTGCACACTTCCTACCTTTGCTGCGAAGATAACGGAGGCGATCCCGACCAGCAAGCCGGTTAATACATAAACCTTAAACTTGGTTCGGGCTACGCTGATTCCCGCAAGCTTGGCTGCCGGACCGTTCCCTCCAATCGAGTAGATTCTTCGGCCCACGCGGGTGAATTTCATTAAATAGATGAAGACCGCTATGAGAATGACGGCTGTCAGCAGCGGAAAGGAAATACCGAGCAAATATCCTTGTTCGAAGAATCGAAATCCTTCTGGAAAGTTCGTCATCCAGGTCCCCCCGCTGATGCCTACCGCAATGCCCCTGAAGATGTACATGGTGGCCAGGGTGACGATGATGTCCGGTATCTTCCTTACAGCGATGAAATAGCCGTTGACCATGCCGCATAGCACCCCGATGCATATCCCCATAGCGGCTGCAAGCCATGGATGAATGCCATAGCTTAGGAACAACCCGACAGATGTTGCTGTCACGGCCAGCACGGAGCCGACCGATAAATCCATGCCCCCCAGAAGAATGACCATCGTCATCCCTATCGACACAATAAACATGGAGATGTTCTGATCCACAATCAGCCTTATATTTTCGAATTGCAAAAAGTCAGGTGAAATGATTGAAAACAACAGCGTGACGAGAATGGTAAATAAGATAATAGGCGCTTCATGCACATTTAGCAGGCGTTTCATAAGAGGCCTCCTTCCGGGAGCGGATGTGAAGCACGCTGCAGCAATTGTTCCTGGTCTGCCTCACCATGTGCAAATTCATGAACGATTGTGCCTTTGTATAGCACCAAGATCCGATCGCTGAGACCAATCACCTCCGGCATTTCGGACGAAATCAGCAGGATGCTCAAGCCTTCCTGAGCCAGTTGATGAATGATATTGTAGATCTCCGCCTTCGCTCCGACGTCAACTCCCCGAGTCGGCTCTTCCAGAATAAGAATATCTGGGTTCGCTGCAAGCCATTTGCCAATCACGACCTTCTGCTGATTGCCGCCACTCAGAAAATCTACGCTTTGTCCGTCACTGGGTGCTTTAATCCGAAGCTTCTCCATATACTCCCCGCTCATCTCTTTAATTCGCGCCTCGTCCAGCACCGTGTACTTTGAAAGCTGGGGCAGCATCGGGAGCGATAGATTTTGCCGGATTGACATCGGTTTTATGATGCCTTGACGGTGACGATCCGGCGGAACGTAAGCAATCTTCTTCGCTTTGGCCTGGCTCGGGCTACTGATTTTCACCGCTGTGCCATGAACAATGATGTCACCCGTACCCCGCCTTAGACCGAATAAACGCTCGGCAATCGTATGCGTGCCCGAACCCGGAACGCCGAACAGCCCTAAGATCTCTCCCTTTCGCAGCTCAAAAGATACACGGTGCGCGGAATCGAGCGACAACTGCTCCACCTTCAGCACAACCTCTTGTCCGTGCTTCTGCTCTCTTACCGGGTATAACTGGCCAACCTCTTTGCCCACCATCATTTGAATCAAGTTCTGTTCGGTAACCTCTTCGATTCCTCGGGTATCAATCTTGGCTCCATCCCTCAATACCGTTACCTTATCCGCAATTTCAAATATTTCCTTCATGCGGTGGGAGACATACACGATGGCAACGCCTTGCGCCCGAAGCCGGTTAACCACGTCGAACATTTTTTTCACTTCGTTTTCCGGGAGCGCCGCCGACGGTTCATCCATTATGAGCACATCCGCCTGAAAAGAAAGCGCTTTCGCAATCTCGATTACTTGCTGGCTGTGGACTCCGAGATGCCGGACCTCCTTGCGGACATCAATTTCACCTCCTCCTATCGAATCAACCAAACGCTGCGCCTCGTCATACATTTTGGACCATTGTATCCGTCCGAATCTGCCGACCATTTCCGGGCGGTCGATAAATATATTTTCCGCGGCTGTCAGATTGGAAAACAAATTGAATTCCTGATGGATAATGGACACGCCTTGCCGTTGGGCATCGAGCGGGTTGCCGAATGTTACTTCCTTGCCCTTCAGTCTGATTGTTCCTTGCGTCGGTGAATATACGCCGGACAAAATTTTCATCAGTGTAGACTTTCCTGCTCCGTTTTCCCCCATAAGCGCATGAACTTCGCCCGGATACAGCTCAAAGCTAACATCGGATAACGCTTTGACCCCCGGGAACTCTTTGCTGATGCCTTCCATTTTCAAAACCGGATGCCTCATCTTTAGACCTCCTATTCACCTTACCCAGCTGCTTTTTGGATAACTTTAACAAGACTAAGCGTTAAATCATCAAAGCACGAGACTACAGGTGTCCCTTTCCAGGAAAGAAACCCCGTATATTGCCTTTTTATAGCGGCCTTATTGACCTATTGTTCTATGCCGTAAGAAACGACTGTACCTGATCATCTGTCGGAATCGAGCTCTGAGCGCCTGGTTGAGCTACAGCCAGCGCCGATGCCGCTGTCGCGTAGCGCAGGCAATCATGCAGCTCCGCTCCCGTTACATATTTAGCTGCGAATGCTCCAATGAAGGTGTCTCCTGCCGCTGTCGTATCCACTGCGTCAACTGAAAATGCGGGAAATGTGATTTGACTTCCCGATTGATCCATATAGATAGACCCTTTGCTCCCCAAAGTAATAATAAGATGAGGAATGCCGTCTTTCAGCAGTTTCTTCCCAGCCTCCAGCGCTTGGCTGCTTCCTTCAATACGTATGCCGCTCAGCACCTCCGCCTCGACCTCATTCAGAATGAGGAAAGCAACCTTGCGCAGTTGGCTCCGGTCAAACCCGTCAATTGGAGCCGGATTCATAAATACCGGAATATGCTTCTCTGCCGCTTTATCCAGCACCCTTTGATTGGCTGCCGATGATATTTCATTTTGCAGCAAGATGACGTCAAAACCTGAAAGATCCAATTGGTCAATCTCTTCCGTGCCATATCTTCCATTAGCGCCGGAGGATAATATAATGTTGTTCTCGCCAGCCTCATCTACTGTAATCAAGGCAAGCCCCGTCATACAGGGCTGATCGGCAACATAATCAAGATTAATTTTATCCTCCGCCAATCCCCTGCGTATGTCGGCGCCAAATGAATCCAAGCCCAGTCCACCGGCCATAGCGACCGAAACTCCAGAGCGAGAAGCGGCAACCGCCTGATTAGCCCCTTTGCCTCCAATGAAGAAACGGGTCTCGTTGCCCTGTATCGTTTCGCCGGGAATCGGGTGACGTTCAACCTGTGTGACGATGTCCATATTCATGCTGCCCACTACCAAGATCTTCGCCATGGCTCTCCCCCCAGTATTACGCCTTCAGTCTTTTGACTGAGCCGAATTTCTTCAATTCAACATCCAATATCATTTTCTTCAGCTTCGTCTGTTCTTTAGGCTTTCCCTTGATTTTTTGAATGAGCATCTCCGCCGCTTGAATTCCCATCTCTCTTGTCGGTCTGCTAACCACGGTCACTCTTGGCTGCACGAATTGAGCAAGCTCGTTCTCATCAAACCCAATTAAAGATATATCCTCTCCGATTCGGAGTTTCAAATCGCGTATCGCTTTAATCGCACCCGTGCAGATGACGTTATTAGCCGCAAATATAGCTGTCGGTGGCTGCTCAGATTGCAAAAGCTCCATCGTAAATCGGTAGCCATCCTCTTCCAGCCAATTCCCCTGCTTATGATAGGTAGGATCGGGTGTCAAGCCGCTCTCATGCATGGCTTGATGATAACCCCAATAACGGTCCTTGCCGTCGTTAAAATCATGCGCCCCATCTATAATGGCAATGCGTTCATGACCATAGTCCAAGAAGTGCTTGGTCGCTTCGTAAGCGCCGCGGAAATTATCGATTAAGACACCGTCGTGGCCGCAATCGTTGATATAACGGTCTACAAGGATAGTTGGCTTGCGAATATTCCGGTAAAAATCTGCATCCTTATGCGTACCGATTAAGATAATCCCATCAACATTTTTCCCTAGGAAGCTTTCAAAAAATTCTTCCTCCTCCGCCTCGTCATTATTCGTAGCGACGACTAGAGTGAAGAAGCCTTCCTTCTTGGCTACCTCTACCATACCGCCAATGACTGCAGTGTAAAAGGGATTCTGAATCTCCGGCACCACGACGGAGAGCATGTTGGTTTTTTTATTGACCATCGATGCCGCCATCGTATTCGGCACAAAGTTCATCTCTTCGACTATTTTGAGTATTTTCTTGCGAGTGGCTTCACTTACGCGATCCCGTCCATTCATCACTCGGGATACCGTAGCTACAGATACATTTGCTTGCTTGGCCACGTCCTTAATTGTAATTTCCTTGTTCGTCTTAGCCACCCCCCTTCCATTAGTTTAATGTCATAACGTTTTCTCAATATTTTTCCTTTGACAATAAGAGCTATGAATATAATCTATCATTTAATTAATGTAAACGGTTACGCAATTTCTAGTTTTATTCTAGTACGTTCCCAATAAGATTACAATAGTTTTTTTATAAAAACAAAAAGAATAAAACGTTTACATCTTTAATACATAACCTTTTGTGTCATGTATTTATTCGGTATTTAACTGAATTCTCATTAAAACCTTGTAAATACGTCATATATTCTTACATAAAATCAAGATTTTCATTGGTCTTGAGAGAACCTCAGGAAAAATCATACGACTTTTATTAGAATCCAGCTATCAGCCATTCCTCAAAAAACTAGAAACGATTAACCCGTTGTTTCCCCTCGTTTAAAACTTCCTTTTTTGACCAATTCTTTGTTAAAACGTTTACGCAATTTGTTTGAAAATGCACATTGTTAATGTAAAACAAAAAAAAGCCTGGAGCAATCAGGAATAAAAACCTTTATTGCCACCCGGCTTGCTGACTCTTATTTTAAGGATGCATGATATTTCTTGGGTAATGAGCACCAACTTAAAGATAATGAATAATAAAAAAGGTTCCTGTTCTGCCAGAAAAAGCAGATCAGAAACCTTTCGTTGATGCGTGATGCGGACGAGAGGACTCGAACCTCCACGGCTGTTACACCACTAGAACCTGAATCTAGCGCGTCTGCCAATTCCGCCACGTCCGCATGAGGATTTGATGGTGCGGTCGGAGGGATTTGAACCCTCACGCCCATTGGGCACTACCCCCTCAAGATAGCGTGTCTGCCGTTCCACCACGACCGCATAAGACACTTGAAAAGTGAGCCATGAAGGACTCGAACCTTCGACACCCTGATTAAAAGTCAGGTGCTCTACCAACTGAGCTAATGGCTCTTAAAAACTGGTGGAGGCTGATGGATTCGAACCACCGAACTCGTCAGAGAACAGATTTACAGTCTGCTGCGTTTGGCCACTTCGCTAAGCCTCCATGAAACTGGTGCCGTCGAGAGGACTTGAACCCCCAACCTACTGATTACAAGTCAGTTGCTCTACCAATTGAGCTACAACGGCATATAAAGTTGTCTAAATGGTGGCTCGGGACGGAATCGAACCGCCGACACGAGGATTTTCAGTCCTCTGCTCTACCGACTGAGCTACCGAGCCTTGCATGGTTTGCACCAACCCAATCGGAATATGCGGGATCGATGAACGGTTGTGAAACTTAAATGGCGGAGCTGACGGGATTCGAACCCGCGGTCTCCTGCGTGACAGGCAGGCATGTTAGGCCTCTACACCACAGCTCCAAGTAGTATTCCCCAGTTCCAGAAAAATTATGATTGTCGGACTCATAAAATCTGGATGGTGGACGCTGACGGGATCGAACCGCCGACCCTCTGCTTGTAAGGCAGATGCTCTCCCAGCTGAGCTAAGCGTCCATATCTTCTAGTAGGAATAGAATGACCCGTAGGGGATTCGAACCCCTGTTACCTCCGTGAAAGGGAGGTGTCTTAACCCCTTGACCAACGGGCCTTGATGTTTGTCTTTTTTGGCGACAAGGATTATTGTATCAGAAATTTAAAAGATTACAAGCTTTTTCTTCTATCCAAAATATTCTAGAAATTTCCGCTATATGGGCAAGCTGTTTTTGACGATTAAACCCGCCGTTTTTCCAGTGAAATCAAGGGTTCCAGAGGTCACGCCTGAAAATTGGCAGGACGTATCCGGGTCACTAGATGTAAATAAACGCCGTGATACAAGAACATAAATTCGTATACGAGGGCATGACTCTCTATTCTTCTAAAGTGCGCGATTCACAGGCGGCGTTGCGGCACTACGCGGTATTCGGCCAAACCCCACTTATTCTGAGAGTGGATAGCATGTGCATGCCCCTTAACGGTTAAAGCTTTACAAAAAACACGCCCTTGCTCACAGGAGCATCGGACGTGTTTGGTTTGAAGGGGTTCTTGCTCAGCTTATGCCGCCGGAACGAAGCGCAGCCGCTGTCTGTGCAGGATGCGCATCGCCAGATACAGGCTTGAGCCTTACCGCAAACTGAAAAGCTTGCGGCTCCAGCACATGCGGCGGAAGCTGCTTCGGCCCGCAGCTGTTGCTGCCCAGCCCGTTCTGCTTGTAATCCAGATGAAGCGTGACATAATCGCGCGGAACGAGATCGCACTCGTGGGAGGCCGCTTCCAGATCCTCCGGCGTGTAGCGACTGGCACCGAAGTCAAAGGACGGCTGCCCGGCCGCCAGAAGCCCGGAGCCCTGCACGCCGCGCATATACGCCCAGCGCACATCGGAGCGGTTGCCGCTTTCCTGCGGCTTGACGTACGGAAAGCGCAGGTCGTCGACCGCGGCGTCGTACAAGCCCATCCGCGCGGCTTGTCTGCTGTCCGGGTAAGATTCCCCCGGACCGAGCCCGTACCAGGTCACGCGGTCCGTGCTGCCGGGCAGCTCCATCCGCAGGCCGATGCGGGGCAGCATCTCCGGCGGCGTGCCGTCCGGTTCTCCCTGCACGGTCAAATCCACCGTCCCATCGGGACGAACGGTGTAGGCCCACGTGCAGGAGAAGCCCCAGGCGTACACGGGCGGCGCCGTGCGGATGGAGACGTTCACGCGCACGGAGCCGTCCGCGAGCCGCTCCCAGCCGCTGCCGCGCACATCGTCGGCCGCCATGTGCACGCACGCCTTGCGCCAGTCGGCGACAACGTACATGTCGTTGTCGATCGGTGCGCGCCACAAGGCGAGCCGCGGTCCGCCGCCTTCGGCGATCACCGGGGTGCCCGCGTTCCGCCAGGAGGCGATGCGCCCGCGGCCCCGGTCGAAGACGAGCGTGAAGTCCGCTCCCGTCAAGGTGAGCAGGCGGTCCGCTTCTTCGACTCGGATGGCGGCCGCGGCTTCTGCCGGGGCTGGCTCTTGATGCCCAAGCGCCGCTCCGGGTACGCCTGCTGGAGCGGCCGCGTTATCCGCCGCAGATCCTTCTCCTCCGTGTGCTGGTGAAGCCGGCATTTGGCCTTCTGAAGCTCCTACGGGGCATTCGGCGGCGGAATCTATCGCCGCTCCTGCCGCCTCTTCGGAGCAGGCATGAAGCGGAAACTGCGCCCACGCAATCTCGTGGCCTTCCTCCGCCCAAGCAGCCGGGGAGGCCAGCACGATGCGCACGGTCAGCCAGTACTCGGCCGGATCTCCTTCAGTTGCCACTGGCACAGGAAAGGGAATACGGAGAGTTCCCTCTTCTCCGGCGTCCAGGTCCGGCAGCTCGGCCGGGCCCCCGCCGACGAGGCGGCCGTCCGCCTCCAGCTTCCACGTGCAGCGGAAGTTTTGAAGCGAGATAAAATCGTAATGGTTCCGGATAATCAGCTCGGCGGCTCCTTCGTTTTTGCCCGGCTCCCATCCTGCGATCTCTACCGATACCGGTTCAATCGTTTTCTTGTATTCCATCAGACCCGGAGACGGCGTGCGGTCCGGCGTTACGAGTCCGTCGATACAAAAGTTGCCGTTGTTCGGCTGATCGCCGTAATCCCCGCCGTAAGCGAAATATTCGCGGCCGTCCGCTATTTTCCGTCGCAGTCCGTGATCGATCCACTCCCAGATGAATCCTCCCTGAAGCCTAGGATACGTTCTGAAAAGCTCCTCATAGTGCTCGAGCCCGCCGGGGCCGTTCCCCATGGCATGGGCATATTCGCATAAGATATGCGGTTTGTCCAGGTCCTTCATTTCCCCGAACCCGCGCATTTTCTCAGGGGAGGAGTACATGGTACTGAACACATCGCAGGCTTTTCCTTCGCGGTCTCCTTCGTAATGAACGAGTCTCGTTGAATCGTAGGAGCGGCACCACTTGTACATCGCCTCATGATTACAGCCGAAGCCCGATTCATTGCCGAGTGACCACATGATAATCGAAGGATGATTTTCGTCGCGCATAACCATTCTCCGCATCCTGTCCACATAGGCATGCTCCCACGCCGGATCGGCGCTAAGCCGGTTAGCGTCCCCGATCAGTTCGAAGCCGTGCGTCTCCAGATCGGTTTCGTCCATGACATACAGGCCGTACCGGTCGCACAGGTCGTAAAAGCGCGGGTCGTTCGGGTAGTGAGCCGTCCGCACCGCATTGATGTTGTGCTGCTTCATCATCCGGAGGTCCTTCTCCATCGTTTCCGGTGTGACGGTTCTGCCTGTATCGGGGTGATGGTCGTGACGGTTCACTCCGCGCAGACGAATCGCTTTCCCGTTAACGAGCATGAGGCCGCCTTTGACCTCGATGCGGCGGAAACCGGTTTTCAGCGCTGTCGTTTCCAGCACTTCTCCCTCTTCGTCCAGCAGAGTGACGATCAAGTCATACAAATAAGGCGTTTCCGCGGACCATTTGCGGGGTTCCTTGATTTCCGCTTCAATCGTAAATGACCGTTCCTTCTCCGTTCCGGCGATTTCGTCCGTTTTCCCACTGTTTGCGAGCCCGATTTCTTCCCCTGAGACGATAAGGTTCCCCTCACGGTTCTGGAGCTTCCAGGCTAAAGTGAATGGACGTCTAGCCGTGTCTGCCGCTGACACCGTCCAGGTCTGAGAACCGTTCCGGGCCCCGATTTGTGCGCCGGTTTGCGTGCCGTTATGTTCGCCGGTTTGGCCGCCGATCCGCGCAGCGCATCCTGCGGCTTCGACTACCGTCACAGCCAGACGGAGAAGTCCGTGCCTGCATGCTTCATCCAGCCCGGCGTGTACCCGGATATTTTGCAGATGCAGCTTGGGCCGGGCCGTAAGGACGACATCGCGGAATATACCGCTGAGCCACCACATATCCTGGTCTTCCAGGTAACTTCCGGCCGACCACTGATATACCTGCACGGCAAGAACATTCCGTCCGCTGCGGATAAAAGGCGTCAAATCGAATTCCGTCGTCAGCCTGCTCCCTTCGCTGTACCCGACATACTCCCCGTTCAGCCAGACGTTATAGGCGCTGTCTACTCCGTGAAACCCGATAACAATGTCCTTATCCGTCCAATCGTCCGGCAGGGTAAATTCTCTCAGGTAGCTGCCTGTAGGATTGTCCGCAGGCACACGCGGAGGGTCAACCGGGAACGGATAGTACAAATCCGTGTAATGGGGAGCGCCGTACCCGTGCAGCTGCCAGCAGCTCGGCACAGGAAGCCGGTCCCAGGCGGACGCGTCGAACTCCGGCTCATAAAAACCGACCGGTGCTTCCTCGGGCGAGCCGGTGTACCGGAAAGCCCACGTGCCGTTAAGAAGCAGCGTCCGGTCCGAACGCTCTCCGGCGTAAGTAAGAGCCTCTTTTTCTTCTCCGTAGGGAATAAAACTGGCCCGGGCCGGCAGACGGTCCCGCTCCAGCACGTCGAGATTTTCCCAATCCCGGCGCTGCAAATGTAGTTCCTTCATGTCTATGCTCCTCCTGCTTGGGGCTTACCCCTTAGATTGTCGTCCCGTTTGATGATTAAAGGCAGCACACGGCTGCGGAAATACATAAAATTCACGATCAGCAGCACGCCCGCAATGAGAAACGGAGTGTGGTAATCGCCTGCATTCATAAAAAAACCCGCCGTCATCGTCGACAAAGACGATCCGACACAGCGGAAAACCGCCCGCATTCCCGCGTACAGATTGCGGTCCTCTTCTCGCAGCGAAGACATGGTTTCGCTGTCGACCAGATTGCCGAGCAGCGAAAAGCTTCCGCTGCGGAGAACGAGCAGGGCCGCAAATACCGGCGCCGGCTGCGCGATCAGGAGCAGAAGAGCCAGCCCCGCGTTTCCGAGGAACGCGCCTGTAAAGGCGGCTTTCGCTCCCCAGCGCTCCATGATTTTGGGAGCGGCCAGCGAAGCGGCAAACAGCACAAGCCCGTTGACCGTATACACGTATGAAATCAGATCGTCTTCCCATGCCGCCCGGAACTTCAGATACACGTTCATGAACGGGCCGATGAACGAGAAAACAAATCCGATCAGGCAGGCGTTGGCGGCGAGCAGCCAGAGCGACCGGTTGCGAAGCAGCCTGCGGATTCCCTGCGGCAAACGCGGCACGCGTCCCGCAGGTCGCCTCCCGCGTGATACGGACGGCTTCGCCGGGCAATCGCCCGATGCGTGCTTCTCCTCGGCGCCACGCGCTGCGCGGCCGGATGCATCCGCTGCCGCCGGTTCCCTGCGGTCACTGTCTCCGGGGCCGTTGTCCGTGATGTCACGGCCCCTGCTGTCAGCTTCTGCCGCATCGCAGCTGCCGTTTGCGGCTCCCGCAGCGGCTTCGGCTCCGGGACGCAATCCGCTCCCGGATGCATCCGATCCCGCGGGTCCCGGACGGTCACCGGCTCCGGGACCGCCCATCCCCGGCGAACTCTCTCCGCCGCTGCCGCCCGCCGCCCGTTCCGCCGGAAGAAGCCGCAAGCGCAGCAGAGACAGCACCGCGATGCACACGGCGGAAGCATAGAGCGACGGGGCGTGGCCTGCGGCCGAAGCGTCCGCCCGGGAGAGTATGCCCCCGACCAGGTTGCCGAGTCCCGTGAATGCGGTGAACACCGCGAACATCCCGTGAAAAGCCCGGCTCTCCTCACGGCGGGATCGGCAGTACCGGAACAAGAGCTGGATTTCCGTGGTCTCGATACACATAAATCCGGCTGACGCAACCGCCTGGGCCGCATACCAGACCGGCAGGCTGCGTCCGGTTGCGAATAGGGCCGCTCCCGCGGCAACGAGCATCGAGCCCGCCAGCAGCATGGGCTTGCGGCCGATTTTTCCCGCAAGCATACCAGCGGGCAGTGCGCCGATTCCCATGATGAGAATGCCCACGGCGGAAATGCTCGCGATCTGGCCGCCGCTTGCGCCGAGCGCCAGCAGGTGAAGATTCAGGGCCAGCGAATACAGCCCGATTCCGATCCCATACAGCGCTTCCGTCGCCAGAAACCGCCTGACTCCGATTGTCATGCTTGTATTGCTGCTGCGAAAACTAAACACATCTGTCCAATCCCCTTGCTGTCCGAAACTCCCAAGTTAACTTCCTTACTTACTGCTTACTGCTACTTGATGCCCGTCATCGAAATGCCTTCCACGATATACCGCTGGGCAAGGAAGAACACCGCAAGCGGAGGCAGACAGATGATCGTCGTTACGGCCATAACCGAAGTCATGTCGACGCCGAACATCCCTTTAAACTGCGCCAGACCGAGCGTCAGCGTATACATGCTCGCATCGTTCAGGAAAATGAGCGGCCCGAGATAATCGTTCCACGTGTCCAGCATATTAAAGACGCTGACGAGCACGAGCGCCGGAAACATCAAGGGGATGATGATTTTCGTAAAAATTTTCAGATCCCCCGCCCCGTCGATTTTCGCCGCCTCTTCAAGCTCCGTCGGAATGGTCATAATAAACTGCCTCAGCAGGAAAATGTAAAACGCCGAGCCGAACCAGGACGGGACGATCAAAGGCTTCAGCGTATTGATCCAGCCCAGGAAATTAAACTCCATGTATAGCGGGATCATCGTCACGTCCCACGGAATCATCATCGTGGCGAGCACGACCATGAACAGGGCGTCCCGGCCCTTAAAGCGGAACCGCGCAAATCCGTAGGCAACCAGCGAGGACGAGATCAGTTGGCCGATGTTGCACAGCACGGTGACGGTCAGGGAATTTTTCAGAAACACATTAAAAGGCTGAATGGTCCACGCCTTCGCGAAGTTTTCCCAGTGAAGCTCGGACGGGATCCATTTGGGCGGATACATGTAAACCTCTTCCGGGCTTTTCAGAGCCGTCGTAACCAGCCAGAAGAACGGCATCAGGAACAGCAGCGAGAAAAACAGCAGCAGGGCATATGTGAGTACTTTCTTCATGTCTTCACCTCGCAATCGTCTTTACAGCGCTTTGCGCTTCGTTTTCCGGGCTTTGTTCTTCTTCAGTTCACCCTCGTAATAGACGAACATGGAGGTAGAGCGGAAGACCATCATCGTCAGCGCCAGCACAATCACGAACATGACCCAGGCGTTGGCTGCGGAATAACCCATTTTGAAATATTTAAAAGCGTTCTCGTACACATACATCGCGTAAAAGTAAGTCGAATTCAGCGGCCCGCCGCCCGTAAGCGTCAACGCGAGCGTAAGCTGCTGGAAAGCGGCGATAATCGACGTAATCAGGTTGAAAAGCAGGGTCGGACCCAGCATGGGAAGCGTGATGCGGATAAACCGCTTGAACGCGCCCGCACCGTCCAGTTCGGCGGCTTCGTACAGATCGCCGGGGATATTTTTCAGCCCCGCGAGGAAGATCAGCATCATGGACCCCTGCGCCCACAGGCTTGCGGCGACCATCGCGATCATCGACCAGTTCGGCTCACGCAGCCAATCCGGTCCGGTAATTCCGACCAGGGACAGGAAATAATTGAGAATCCCGTATTCCCCGCTGTACACCCAGGCCCAGATCATCGCCAGAGCAACGCCCGAGATGACGGAAGGCAGGTAGAACACGGTGCGGAAAATACCGCTTCCCCGGACGTTCTGATTGAGCAGAACAGCCAGCAGAAGAGCGATAGCGAGATTCAGCGGCACGAATATGGCGGCAAACCGGACCGTTACGCCCAGGGAATGCCAGAACAAAGGATCATTTGTGAACATATTCACATAGTTTTGGAAGCCGACAAAGGTTCGTTCGCCGACTATGGGCCAATCGTAAAAGGAAATGACGAGCGAAAACAGGAGGGGTCCGAGCGTAAAAGCCACGAACCCGATCATCCAGGGAAGAATGAAGAGGAAGGGGGTTAGCCTGCCTCTTCTCCAGATGCTGCGCCGCACGCCTTTTTGAAGCTGCAAGGTGTTCGGTTGCATGGGCTCACTTCCGTTTCCCTAACGGGTTATTTGAAAAACTTTTGCGAATCGCGCACGGCCGTATCCATCGAATCCTGGGCGTTTTGTCCAAGCATAATCGCGTTGATGGCCGACGTTAAGTTGCGGTTGACTTCGTTCCATTTCGGGCTGAGCAGGAAAGCCGGGGTGTTGTCGCTCGCTTCGAGCATCGTGTAGAACGCCTTATACACCGGGTCCTGATCAAGTTTATTGCCTTCCACGATACTTTTGCGCACCGGAAGGTCGCTTGTCCGCAGCTTGATCGCTTCCTCGGAAGCGTAATATTTGATAAACTCCCACGCTTCTTCCTTGTGCTTGGAGTTTTTGGACATCGAGACCGCGGATTCGGCGATTACGCCTTTAACCGGCTTGCCCGGGAAGACCGGCATGGAAACCGTTCCGACATCGACCTTCGCTTCCTTGAAGCCGTCCAGCGGCCAGATGCCACTCTCCCACATGGCGATTTTACCCGCTTTGAAAATGTCGTCCCCCGACTGCTGGTTCTTGCCGCCCACGATCACGGCCGTCTTGGACTTGACGAGGTCGCCGATCATGCCGATCGCTTCGACCGCCGGCTTGCCGTTCATGTAGCCTTCGATCGTTTTGCCGTCATCCGAGATAAAGCTGCCGCCGTTGCTCCAGACGATGCCCTGAAGATCGTACGGATCGTTCTCCGCGCGGACTCCGAAGCCGTACTGCTTTTTGGCCGGATTCGTCAGCTTCTGGGCTGCGCTTTTAAATTCGTCCCACGTCCAGCCTTCTTTAGGCTGAGGAACGCCCGCTTCGTCAAACAGCTTTTTGTTGTAATACATCACCCTGGTCGTAAACCCTGCCGGTATTCCGTAAGCGGTTCCATCGATTTTGACGTAATTGAGCAGTCCCGGGTAAAAATCGTCCTGCTTCAGCGTCGTATCGCTTTTCATCCGCTCATCCAAAGGTTCGAGGTTTTTGTAATACGTCGGAAAATCCCACATGTACATCACATCCGGCGCATTGTTGGCTCCGATGGAAGCGGCCAGCTTCTGATCGAATCCGTCTCCGTAGGCTTCCACCTGCACCTTGACGTTCGGATGCTTGGCTTCGAAGTTTTTGGCGATCGTTTCCTGGATTTTGAGCAGATCTCCGGTATCCCAGGTCGCGAAGCGCAGCGTCACCTTGCCGCCGTCGGCGCCGGAGTTTCCTCCCCCCTGGGCTTCTCCCTGCTTGGAGCCGCAGCCCGAGAGGGCAAGAGCGGTAACCATCGATCCGGTAAGCGCGAGAACGAGCGTCTTTTTCATAAAGGTCCCCCCATAAACATCTTAGGTGTGATGAGATGAATGCGTTGAATTGACTTCAGTTTACGGCAAATAAAGCGTTTTCAAAACGGAAGAATGTCCGAAAAAAAGTGCCGCTTTGCCCGCTCTCCGGGCAGCTCCCGAGGAAGGTGCCAATACGTCCGGCGCGAGGGGGTGTTTTTATCCGGCGATCCGTTACCGTGGAAAAAAAGAAGGCTTCCCTTCCGGGAAACCGCACTGGCAGAGCCGGCTAGCGAGCGTCCGTCATCCGCCGCTCCGTGCGGTAATGACTCGGGGTCTGACCCGTGCAGCGCTTGAACCATTTGCTGAAATATTTCGCATCCGGCATGCCCACCCGGTCCGCGATGTCCTGCACCGTCAGCTTCGAGGAGGCGAGCAGCTCCGAAGCGATGCCCAGCTTCGTGCGGCAGGTGAACGCGACGAAGCTTTCGCCCACCACGCGCTTGAAGAGCGTGCTGAAATGGCTGCGGCTCAGGCCGACCTCATGGGCCGCTTCCGCGACGGAGAGCTGCGAATCCGCCTGCTCGACGATCAGGCGCACCGCCGCCGCAATCGGCTCGGGCCACTCGCCGATGGGCACGCGGTGACGCGTCTCCAGCTCGATGCGGCCGTGCAGGCGGCGCACCTCCGCCAGCCAGCCGGACGCGCCGGAGAACGCCGCGCCCTCGGTCCAGCGCAGCTGCGGGTCCGCCGCTTTGCGCGCGCACAGGCGGGCGTTCCACGCCTGCCGCTCTTCCTGCGGGACGAGCAGCAGCACATGCTGCCCGCTGAGGGCGGCCGCCGCGCAGAGGCCCGCGGAGGCGAGCCCGGCCGCCAAGCGCGCGGCGCAGGTGGCGGGGCCCGGTACGGCCGTGGCGCCGGGCACTTCCGCTTCGGCCGACGCCGGGCCTCCGCAGCCGATCAGGTAAGGCACCGTCGGCTCGCGCATCCACCGCCACTGCCCTTCGAGCAGCCTCTCCAGCTCGGCGGGAAAGCGGTCCCGGATGCCGTGCAGCCATTCGCGGAGCGCTCCTTCCACGCCTGCGGATTTGTCCGCGGCGGATGCCTCGGCTCCGCCGGACTGTGCGGGCGCCTGTCGACCGGGCCTGCGGAGCTCGCTGCGGAAGCCTTCCAGGTAATCTCCCAGCTCCTCATCGCTGAAATCGGTTTTGAGCAGATAGCCGGACGCGCCGTACTTGATGCCCTGCTTAGCGTATTCGAAATCGCGGTGGCAGCTGAGCAGCAGCGCTTTTGTCTGAGGGGCGCACTCCTTGATCTTGCGGATCAGCTCGATTCCCGTCATCCCGGGCATCACGATGTCCGTAATGACCACCTCCGGCTCGTGCTCCAGGAAAGCCTCCCAGGCCCGGGTCCCGTTCGGCGCATCCGCCACAACTTCCATCCCGTAGCGTTCCCAGGGCACCGTGCTGATCAGCCCCCTGCGGATAATCACCTCATCGTCGGCAATCAGTACGCGTATAGTCGTATCGCTCATCCCGTTTCCTCCTCCTTCGGAAGCCTAATCCCGATGCATGTTCCTTTTTCCGGCTCCGACTCTACATCCAGCCCGAATTTATCGCCGAAATGCAGCTTGATCCGCTGATCGACGTTATAGATGCCGATGCTGCGTTTCTTCCGGCCGACCGCATCTCCGGGATCGGCCAGAAGCTGCCGTGCCGCATCGGGTTCCATTCCCTTGCCGTCGTCGCACACACTCAGCCGGATCGCGTCTCCCTGCTCACGCACTTTGATTTCGATCGTGCCCGCCCCGTCCTCGAACGCATGAAAAAAAATATTTTCCACCAAAGGCTGCAGAGTCATCCGCGGAATGCGGACCCGGTCCAGGGGGATCTCCCCCGTATCGATGCGATAGCTGAACACATGGCCGAACCGGTATTCCTGGAGATTCATGTAATGATGAATCACATCCAGCTCCTCCTTCAAGGTTACCAGTTCACGTGTGTAGTTTAGGTTACCGTCGAGTACCTTGGTCAAATGCAGAATCATCTGCTGCACCTCGGCGTTGCCCGCTATCCGCGCTTTCCACTGGATGGAAGCGAGCGTATTGATCAGCAGATGGGGATTGATCTGATGGTGGAGCGCCCGGAGCTCCGCTTCTTTTTTCTGCCGCTCCACGCGTTTGACCTCTCCGAACAAATCCTGCAGCTGGACAACCATGTGGTTGAAGCTGCGGCCCAAACGCCCGATTTCATCTTCGGAATCGACGACGATCCGGGTATCCAGGCGCCCGAGCGAGACGTCCCGGATGGAATTTTTCATTTTTTTAATCCGCCTAAGGAAACGCAGCGAACTGAAGTACGCCAGAACGAAAGCCAACAGAATGGACAAGCTGACGGCCGTAAACGTAAATGTCCGAACGAGCAGAGACGACTGGTAAAACTGGTGGTAAGGCGTCCGCACTTCGATCTTCCAATCGGTCTCCTCCGACTGCTTCGTCCAGACGACATCGTCGTCACGTTTTGTATAGGCCTTCGCCGTCTGATACAGAATGCGCCCTTGATCCGATATGGTCAGGAAAGCGCCCGTATCCCGCTCGTACTCGTGGAACATATCCAGCAGCTTTTCGGCTTTTACTTCGATCAGCACCTTTGCATCCTCCAACGCCCCGACCTGATTGTGAATCTGGAAAAGCAGGCCGATCACTTTTTCGCCCGGAATGTTGGAGGTGCCGCTGTACTGCTTGGGCTCGTAAATGCTGAACCGGTACCCCGTGCGCTCCTCGCCGAACCAGGGGCTTTCCTCCACGAGATCCGTATTGGCGATGCGCTCGCCGTAATAATAGCCGGACTTCGTCAGGATAAAAATACCTTTCGTATCCAGCGTTTTATGGGCTTTTAAATACTGTTCGAGCTGCTGCTCTTCTTTGAAGCCCAAATAAGTCGTCGGAATCTCCTCATGCAGAACCGTAAAATTGGGATCCAGCAGGTAGGACAAAATATCTCCGACGGTATATTTCATCTGAGCCAACGTCGAATCGATCTGCACCTGCAGCTGGGATACCGTATTTTCCCCGTAACGCCCGAACTGCTCGTTTATCGTCTGCGATGACTTGGTATACAGCACATAGCCCAGAGACAACAGAGGGATAATGGCGACCAGCAAAATCAGCAGCACCAGCTTTCCCTGCAGGCTCCGGCGTAAACGAATCGGCAGTAGGCCCAGGTGTCTAAACAACGTAATCTCCCCCGCATGCAGTAAAGTAAGCGCTTCCGTAAAATGATTATAGCACGGGAAGGCTGTGTGCACATGCCTCCCCGCGCTCTATGGAATTTGAAATATAACCCAGCAGGGTCCGCTGTCTGAACGTAGTCAGTACGGAGCTCCGCTTCCGTGCGCGGGACCTTTTAGCGGGCGGCCCCGGCCGGCTCGGTTTTTTTGAGATAGGCCCGCCATGTGATGCACCACTCTTTGGGATCGTCGAAGCTGGATTCGTCGATGCGGTGGACGGTGCTGTTGTGGGGGGCGCTTTTCACGATCTCCGGATTTTCGTACGCTTCCTGCGAAATATGGCGCAGCGCATCCAGGTACTCGTCAAGATCTTCTTTGGAGTACGATTCCGTCGGCTCCAATGTGAAAGGCTGCGGAACGATATACGGATGATGACTGGTCCAGTAATGCAGCCCGAAGTCGCACATCCTGCGCTGAACATCCTCCGTCGTCACGCCGGTCTCCTTCGTCAGCTGTTCCCAACTGTAGCGTACCTGCTCCAGGCGTCCGCCTTCCACATAAGGGGCGCTGGCGCCTCTGATTTTCAGAATGTTCGCGTACAAATAGTTGTTGTTGAGTACCGCTGTTTGAGCCACGTCCAGCAGCCCTTCGGGCCCCAGCGCGCGAATCCAGGCATACGAGCGGAGTACCGTTTGAGCCACGCCGTGGAACATCCGCACTTTGCCGATGCTTTCCGGGGTTTCCACGCTCAGGCTGTAGCGGCTGCCGTCGTATTCCACGACGGGACCCGGCAGGAACGGCGCCAGCTGTGCCGTCACGCCGAGTGCTCCGGTTGCGGGTCCGCCGCACATATGAGGCGCCGCGAACGTCTTGTGCAGGTTGAAGAAGCACATATCGAAGCCCGCTTCTTTCGCCCGCGCAATACCGAGCAGCCCGTTCGCGTTGGCCTGATCGTAGAAGCAGATTCCGCCCGCTTCATGCACGACGTCCGTAAACTCACGGATCCGGGGATTGAAGATTCCGGTATCCTCGGGGTTCGCCACGACAAAACCTGCCGTCCTCTCGGACACCGCGTTTTTCAGCGCCTCCAGATCCGGGAAGCCGTCCTTGTCCGGGTACAGCGTGATGATTTTGTACCCTTTTACCGCGGCGGTTGCGGCCTGGGACGGATGAGAGAAGATCGTCGTGATAATCTCGTCGCGCTTCTCCCCTTCCCCGTTCGCATCGTGATACGCCCGGACGATGGACGCCATGGCGAAAAGCGCCTGCGTACCGCTGCTCGGCTGGAAGGAGAACCGGTCCAAGCCCGATATTTCTCTCATCGCCAAGTCGAGGCCGTGATAGACTTCGAGCATGCCCTGAACCGTGTCCGCATCCTGCAGCGGATGAAGGTCCATCATTTTGGGGCTGCGGATAAGCATCTCGTTGATCCGTGGAATGTACTTCATGGTGCAGGTGCCTTGACCGATTTCAACGTTGAAATCGGACCCCAGCGTTTCCTGCGACAGACGCAGATAGTGCCGCAGCACCTTGGCCTGGCCGATCTCGGGAAGGGCCGGTGCCGTCTCTCTGCGCATGGACGCAGGCAGGGCGGACAGGCCGTCGCCCACCTCGGCTTCCACCTCCGGCTCCGCCGCCGGTACCAGAATCCCCCGCTCGCCCGGACGGTGCAGTTCGAATATGACAGGCTCATCCCATTTCGCCTGATGGAACTTGCGGACCTTGCTGTTTCGTTCGATTCGTTTGATCATGGTGCCGATATCCCCTCTCATTGGTGGTTGATTCTATGGGTTAGTTCTATTGCTTGGCTATTGCTTGGTTCCATTGCTTGGTTCCATTAACCGGTTTCGATAGTTGGTACTATCGGTTGGTTCTACCGGCCGGTACTGTTGGTTAGTCTTATAATCTGGTTTTATAAGCGGTGCTTTTCCGGATCGCTTGCCGTACACGCGCCTCATTCCTCCGGTATCTTCTCCGCCGCTTCTTAACAGAGGATCGTCAGGCCCTTCCCAGCACTTTTTTCAGCGCCTCCGCGAGGGTATCGATATCCTGCTTCGTGTGGATTTCCGTTACACAGTAGAGCGCGCATTGTCCCCATTGCGCAAACTCGGCGGACAAGTCCTTGCCTCCGAAAATACCCTGCTCAAGCAGAAGCTTATTAATCTCCGCCACGCTTTTGCCGGTTGAATTAAAGTCAACGACAAATTCCTTAAACGTGGACACGTTGAATTTCATGCTGACTCCCTCGATCTCGGACAACCGCTTCTTGGCATATTCCGCCTGCTGAACGATGGTCTGGCCCACCTCAAGCATTCCCTGCGGCCCCATCAGTGCCAGATAGACGCCTGCCGTGATCCCCCATAGCGCGGTCTGCGTGCCGACGGACTCTTTCCCTTTTTCCCGCTTCGCAAAAGAAGTCCGCTCATACGCCACGTCCCCGAAGCCGTACTCGCCTTCCACCGAAGTCGGCGCTATGCCGAACAGGCGTGACGGGTATTCCATCACGTAAGCTTCTTCGTCACGCGATGCGATGAAACCGGCCTGGCCTCCGCCGTAGTTCATGCGGATGCCGAGAGGCTGCAGGTCGCCGCAGACAAGGTCCGCGCTATAGCGGGAAGGCGGCTTCAGGACGCCCAGCGAGATCGGGTCCACGCCGACCGCAAATACGGCGCCCGCTTCCTTCGCGAGCTTGCCGATCGCCTCCCCCTGGACCTCGATGTGACCGAGGTAGGAAGGGTTCTCGATATAGACGGCCGCAGTATCCGGGCCCAGCTTGCTCTGCAGATCGCCCAAATCCAGCAGTCCTGTCGCGGGGTCGCAGCCGACGAGGGTGCAGCGGATTTGCGGCGACAGGTAGTTGCGGATGATAAGCAGGCGGTCCGGATGGGTCGTCGCCGGCAGCAATACCTCGCTGCGGCCGTTCATGCGCGCCGCCATGCGAAGAGCGGTGGAGGCCGCCTGGGCCCAATCGAACGTCGGCACATTGACGACGTCCATGTCGACCAGCTCGGCCAGAAGGCTCTGATACTCGAACAGCGCCTGAAAGCGCCCGTGGTCCTCGTACGGCTCTCCCGCATACGCGGTCACGAACTCCGAACGCTGGCTGATCTCGTCGCACACTGCAGGCACATAATGCTGCCAGCAGCCCGCCCCGAGGAAGTTGAGCCGCTCCCGCGCGTGAAGATTGCGGTTCAGCAGCGTTTCGATGTGGCGCTGCAGCTCGTATTCGTTCAAAGCCGGCCCGATTTGAAGCGTGTCGCGGTAGCGCAAAGATTCCGGTACCATACGGTACAGCTCTTCGATAGTAGCCGCTCCGATCACTTGGAGCATGTCCTTTTGTACGTCGGATACCGTGTTCGGTATATATGGATGGGATGAAGACTGCCTGGTTGCCATCGGTAAACCTCCCTGTGTGTGCTGAATGATGGAATAGTAGAATCGTGATGAAAAAGTTAGGGGTAACTTGCCGGTCAAAAATTGCTCAGGTGTGATATCTAATCGCAAAAGTTTTTTTTCTATGCCAGTGTCACAGATCATACGGATCAGTCGATGTTCAGGCATCTGCCCATGCTGCAAACTTACCGGATTACTGCTGTTCCGGCATCTTCACGTGTCACGGACTTACTGCTTATCGTTGTCCAGATCTCTCCGTGTTACAGACTCACCTGCTTATCGCTGTCCCAGATCTGCCCGTGTTACAGACTCACCTGTTTATCGCTGTCCCAGATCTGCACGTGTTACAGACTTACCTGCTCATCGCTGTCCCCAGATCTGCCCGCCCCCAGGCTCTCTAGCTCAATTCTGCAAATTCTTTGCCGCAAAAAAAGCTTACGCCAAACCTCCGCCGTCCACCACGAGAACCGAGCCGGTAACCCACGCGGACATCCCGCTTGCCAGGAACAGCACCGCGTCGGCGATATCCTGAGGCGTCCCCAGCCTGTTCAGCGGACGCTCCGCGGAAGCTACGAGGAAGCTTGCCTCGTCCCGGCGCAGCTGCTTGGCTTCGTCGCGCAGAAGCGGCGTATCCGTATCCCCCGGGCAGACGCAGTTCACCCGGATTCCGGCAGGGCCGTGGTCAATCGCCATTCCGCGAGTCAGGTTCACCACGCCTGCCTTGGCCGCGCAGTAAGCGGCCGCCTGGTCGCCGCCTTTCAGCCCCCAGCCCGATCCCGTGTTGATAATGCTTCCGCCGCCGTTTTTTTCCATTACCGGGATCGCGTATTTGGACAAAAGGAAGGTCCCTTTCAAGGAAACGTCGATCACGAGATCCCACTGTTCTTCCGTCAGTTCCACAACGGTTTTCCGCCGGATCACGCCCGCGTTGTTGAAAACGATGTCGATCCGGCCCGTCTCCCGGACCGCCGCTTCGACTGCCGCTTGGCAGTCTTCCGATTGCGTAACGTCGCACGGAATATAACGGGCGAAATGCCCTTGTTCCGTAAGGAGACGTTCGGCTTCGCGCCCGCCGGTTTCGTTCATGTCCAGCAGCATCACCTTGGCCCCGTTAGCTGCCATTGTTTGAGCGGCCGCAAAACCGATTCCCGAAGCGGCTCCCGTCACCAAGGCCGTCTTTCCGGTTAAATCCAGCGGAGAAGTGTTCGTTGTCATCTGATTTGCCCCCTTGGTTTGCTTCGTGCTTGATATGCTTTCGTGCTTTCGTGCCTGATCGCTTTCGCGCTTGTATCGCTCTTTCCGTTCCCGTTTTAACTGTCACTGAGGCGCGAGGCAGCCATCCTTACTGCTCCGGACTGCCTGCGGACGCCCCGGCAACCATCTCTTCTTCCCTGCATCTGCCGGCCAGCAGAAGGAAAACGCTCGACGTCCACGTGAACGCCCGGTCGCGCAGCCCCTCACCGGTTACGGCGTCGAAATTCTCCGCCATACCGGACTTCGCCGCCATGCGGCAGAACTTGCGGGCCACCTCCGAGGCAAATTCCTCGTCGCCCGCTCCGCGAAGCCCTTCCACGATCAGCATCGTGGAAGGGGCCCAGATCGGGCCGCGCCAGTAACCGTCCGGCGCGTAGTACGGGCTGGACGTGCTCTCCGTCGCCAGCCCGTTGCCGGTCAAGAACCGGTCCGGCTGCTTCAAATCCGCGATCACCTTCTCGCGGATAGGGCCGGGGAGCCGGCTGCCCAGCACGATCGGGACGAACGACAGCAGGCTGTCTCCGGCCGAACGCTCGTGGGTACCGGAACGCATAGCCGTGAAGCGCCCCTCTTTCTCGTCCCAGAAGTGCCCGATCAGCTTTTGAAGCAGCTCGGTTGCCCGGGCCGACCAGCGCTCGGACTCTTCATCCAGGCCAAGCCTCTGCGCCGCGACGGCCAATACTTCCATCTGGATGACGAGAAACGCCGAAAGATCCGGGCTCTCCACGGGAATATCCGTCAGGAACGCCGTGCTGTTGTCCCAGCCGCTGTCATTGCCGTGATTGTACTGCGGAATTCCGTCTCCGTCGTCATCGCGGTACCGGAACCACCACGTCGTCCATTTGCCGAGCGGTTCGTAAATTTCCCGAAGCCGCTCATCCGTGACCGCCGACGAATTTTTCATCATCCAATCCAATGTCCACCCGTGAATGGGCGGTTTGCAGCAGTTCCAGAGCGCATATTTATCGTTTAAAAAGTCCGGCAGCATCCCGCTTTCATCCTGCCGGTCAAAAAATATCGCAAACTGATCCCAGGCTAAATCCGGGTTCGTCCCGGCCAGCGCCATCGCATTGAAGCAGTGATCCCAGCTCCATATGTTCGTCATCCAGTTCTTCGACATGTACATCGCGGGACGGGATAAATAGCCGTCCGCGCGTACGACGCAGGACCATGTAATGTACGCGGCAAGCGTCCGCGCTTCCTCCCAGTCCTCAGGAGTCCGAATCGTGCGGGAGAGCCACTGTTCCCAGTCCTGGCCCGCCATAGCCTCGGCCTCTTCGTAAGAATATGCGCCGCGCTGTCCCGGGACTGTCCGGTATTCTTCGAGAGACAGATCGAACGACTGACTTTCTCCGCCGGGAACCATCACGAAAGCAATATGCTTGGCACGGAGTCCGCCCCAGACCACATCCGGCTCGAAATGGCCGAGCAGCGGCGAAAGCAGAATCCGGACCTCCCGCGAAAAGCTGTTAAGCTCCCATCCTCTTTCCTGATAAGGAAGGGCGTAATCGTAAGCGCTTAGCTCCGCGGTCAGCTTCAGTCCGATCCCTTCGCCTCTGACGCGAATGCAGTCCGGCTCCGGAATGCACCATTCGATCCAGCCCATCCCGCTTTCCAGACGAACCTTGACCGGGGAAGCTTCCACCCTGTAATCGGTCAGCGCTTCCCTGCTCTTCGGATCAATGGGGGTAATGCCGAACAGAACACCGGCCTGCTCGTCGCCCCCGCGGATCATTCGTACGTAAAGCCCTTCGCTGCGCTTTTCGCTTTGCGGCAGCCTCGATAGGGCGAAATAGGAACCAAAGCGGCTGAATGGCACCACAGACAGATCAAAATTCATAGTTGCAGCCCCCCGTTGCTCCTTGGATTCGTAGTTCCTGCTCATGAAGAGAGCGTTTACATAAAATTGTACCGGAAAGAGGAGAATCCCCACACCGACGCTTGTTGGTATCTTCGTGTCATTTTGCACCTGCTGCGCCGCGGTTTTTAGCCGGAGGCTCTAAAGGTGCCATTTTGTATGCGCAGATTCGTCTTTTTGTTCACTGCTTTCCTTTATTCCTACCAAATAAAAAAACCGCCCGGAGGCGATCTGCCTCTAAGACGGTTACTTTTAAATGCCAATGCTTATAAGATCCGGTCTCGCTTGTGAGCGGCCGCTGCGGCCGGTCCTCTTATCCTTTAGTTCCTCCCTGCAGCCCGAATCCTTTCGACATGAATCTCTGGGACAGCATATACAGAATGACGGACGGAACGGCATATAGGACCGAAAATGCCGCTAATTTGCCGTAGTCGGCCATCCCGTATTGCCCGAAAAACTGATACAACTTCAAGGACACCGGGAAGTTTTCAGGAGATTGCAGAAGGATATACGGAACGAAGAAGTTCCCCCAGCTTCCCGAAAACGTAAAAATCGCTACCGTGCAAATGCCGGGAACCATCAGCGGCGCCACCACCTTGCGGATGCCTGTAAACACGGACGCTCCGTCAATCCAGGCCGCTTCTTCCAGCTCGCTCGGCACCGAGTCCATGAAGTTCTTCAGCATCCAGATGCCGTACGGCATGGACGAAGCCGCGAAAAATAAGATGACGCCGAAAATATTGTCATACAGCTTGGTGGTCAGGAACAATTGATACACCGGAACCATAACCGCCGTAATCGGAAGCGAAGTCATGAACAACACGGTAAGCATAAACGGTTTTTTATACTTTAATTGATAGCGGGACAACGGGTAAGCCGCAAGCAGGGCCAGAATAACGACGAGTACGGCTTGGCCCAGAGACATGATGAGGCCGATCATATAGGCCCGCTGATTTTCCGGATTGGCGATCACCTCCGCATAATTCGTCCCAGTCAGCCGCGTGGGGATCTTAAGCGACTGCATCGCGTTAGAATCGACAGATGCCACCAGAACCCACAAAAGGGGCAGAATAAAACAGATGCCGATGAAAACAAGAATCGTATAGGGCAAAATGCGATACATCCATTTACGCTGGCTCGTATTCATACGGTGTTCTCCCTTGTAAGTTTACTCTTTCATCGCACGGATATAGAACAGGCTGAGGATAATGCCGAGAAGCAGCAGGAGCAGCGATATAGCCGTCCCGTACCCGAGCTGATAATTCACGAACGCCTGGTTGTACATAAAAATAGGCAGGGTTGTCGTCGAGGTTCCCGGTCCTCCTCCGGTCATCGCGTAGATGAGCCCGAATACGCCCAAAGTCTGCAAAGTAACCAGCATCATATTGGTGGTCAAGGTTCCTTTTATAAGGGGCAAAATAATTCTCGTCAAGATCTGCCACTTCGACGCACCGTCAACAACGGCCGCTTCTTCGATCTCCGCGGGCACGTCATCCAGCGCCGCTTGAAAGACGAGCATGGAAAACGCCGTCCCGTGCCAGATGTTCGCCAGAATAATCGTAATCATCGGAACGGTATACAGCCATGTAACGACCGGAATACCGAAAAACGCCAAGATGGCATTCAAAGTCCCCTCATCCCCGAAAAAGCTGTACAAACATAAAGCGCAAACGATTTCCGGGGTCACCCAGCCTGCCAGCACGATGGTTCCGATCACCCGCCGGAAATGCTTATTTTTGTGTTTCATCAAAAGCGCAACCAGAAAGCCCAGCACCTGCTGGCCGATAACGGCCGATCCGATCAGAAAAACGAGCGTATTCCAGATGCTGATCCGGACCGTAGGATCTTGAAACATCCGCACATAGTTATCGAAGCCGGTAAACTTCAGTTCTTTCGCGGCTTCCCCCGTCAACGCCAGATTCGTAAAGGAATAATAAAAGGTCAGCAAAATCGGATAAATAAAAAACACCAGCATAATCGCTATCGAAGGAAGCAAAAAATAAAACCACGAAGAGGTTCGTTTTTTCCTATAAAGATCTTGGACCGCCACACTACTCATCCGCATCTCCCTCCCGTACTTTAACGGTACAAAAACCCTGCTCAAGCTTGGTCCAGGCAGCCGGCGCGATGAGTGGCGTCGCATGACGGATGAGTGATGTCGCATGACGGCAGTCATCCGCTTCTTTCCCGTCCTCCCTGCCGTCTTCCGAATGTGCCTGAGCAGGCAGCCTGTCATTTACTTTTCCGTGATATGCTCCGCGCCTGCAATACGGGTCACATCCTGCGTATATTTATTTAAAGCAGCCGAGGGCGCTGTCCCCGTTGCCACCGATTCGACCATCGTTTGAATCTGAGTCGACACTTCCGGGTATTTATCCTGCGCGGGCCTAAACTCGGCATTCTTCAAATATTCCGTTGCCAGCTCATTAAACGGCATTTTCGTGTAGCCCGGGTCTTTCGCTACGTCTGCCCGGACCGTTATATTGCCCGAAGCGATCACGAGCTTCTGCGTATTCTCTTTATTCAGAGCATATTTAATAAAATTCCATGCCTCGTCTTTATGCTGCGCATTGCTGGGAATCGACAAGGCCCATCCTCCGGCTAGCGTGATCGAACCCGGGGCCTGGCCTTTGCTTGTCGGCATGGGCGCAAACCCGAGCACATCTTTATAAGCCGGCCACGGTGCCGCCCCGCCCTCCAGATAATTGCCGGTGATCCAGGACCCGTCGAGCGAGATCGCGAGCTTGCCTTTCGGCAAATATTCACGCGTAGCCGTGTTTCCGGCTTGGCCGTTCAGCACTTTGGACAGCGGCGGTCCGAGCTTTTCTTTCGTCACCGTTTCGATAAAACCGAGCGCATCCAGAATCCCCTGGCTCTTCACGATCCATTTCCCGCTCGTATCGTCGTACAACCTCTCACCGGTACCATAGAGAAGCATTTCGTAAGTCTGCATCGAAGTCGCTTCTCCCGTCGCCTTGCCCATATTCATCCAGATCGGAACCACATCCGGCGCTTTCTCTTTAATTGTCCTTGCCGCGTTCAAAACCTCATCCCAGTTTTTAGGCTGCCAATTCTCGGGAAGTCCGGCTTTTTTGAAAATCTCCTTGTTGTACCACAGTCCCCTCGAATCCGTGTTGTAAGGGACCCCATACACCTTGCCGTCGCTTGCCGTTACCCCTTTTTTCATAGCTTCGATAAAAGAGCCGTTCGTCCAATCTTCCCATCCCTTCAACCTGTCATCCAACGGTTCCAGGTAGCCCGCACTCGCATCCGAGTTCAGAATGAACGTGTCCTCCGTCACAATATCCGGTGCCGTATCTTTCGATTTCAGTGCCAAGGCTATCTTGGCAAAATAATCTCCCTCGGACGCCTGAATCGGGGTCGGCTTGATTTCCACGCTTTTATCCGGATAACTGGACGCCACTTCCTTGATCCATTTAAACAGAGCTCCCTGTTCGCCAATTCCATCGTCTCTATAAGTAATGGTTATCGTTTTTTTAGCGGCCGGGGAATTTCCCGCATCCTTTCCCGTCTGGGTCGGTCCCGGTGTCGTTTTTACGCTCTGGCCGGAACATCCGAACAACAACGCCGAACTTAACAAAACCGCCGTGACACTCCACTTCTTTCTTCTTCCGTCTGCCATGGCTTGCCCTCCTTATTTTTGGATACAGTAGGCTGCTTCAGACAAAATTTTTAAGCGCTTACACAAAGGTTTATTTCACTATATTTTTATAATCCGCTAAAAAGAACTTTTATTTATTATTATCACTGAAAAGCAAAAAGCCGCTCCCCTAAGAGTCAGAGAAACAGCTGCTTGCAGAATGGACATGTATGAATATAGAGCAGCGCGCAGTTGGCCGGCTTGCTCGATCTTCCGCTCGCCTTAACCAGCCGCCAGATACTTCTTCGCAGCTCCTAGCGAGCGGTGTGGCATCCACATGACGGTGGTCGCCGATAGACTTGTCCTACCGTTCGATTAGCCCTCACAAGGGGCATAGTTTCCTGGTAAGATTCGACTATGCCTCCTTTTGAAAACATCAAAAAAAGAGCCTCTCGGCTCTTGGTTATATGTATGGCTCCCCGAACAGGACTCGAACCTGTGACAACTCGATTAACAGTCGAGTGCTCTACCAACTGAGCTATCAGGGAATAAGATGGTGGAGCCAAGGGGGATCGAACCCCTGACCTCATCGCTGCCAGCGATGCGCTCTCCCAGCTGAGCTATGGCCCCATTTTGGTGCTGCAGAAAAAATTCTAACTTGTCTTGCGAAATTCGTCAAGCATTTTTTTGAGGGGCAATTTCGTAAGTGGTGGGCCCTAGTGGACTCGAACCACCGACCTCACCCTTATCAGGGGTGCGCTCTAACCAGCTGAGCTAAGGGCCCATATGTAACACCTATATAATAGGTAGAAACACGATAAAAGGATAAGAAAAGCCCACCGTTAAGTGGGCTCTTGCTTGGCAACGTCCTACTCTCCCAGGACCCTTCGGTCCAAGTACCATCGGCGCTGGAAGGCTTAACGGTCGTGTTCGGGATGGGTACGCGTGG